>NZ_JBHVZO010000011.1:0-234448 GCF_042879855.1 Streptomyces sp. NPDC058326
GGCCGGGGGAAGATCCCCGGCCGGCCGTCGCCGTGTGTGCCGCGTCAGGCGCCGATGCTGTCCTTCTCGGCGCTGTCGGCGTCGGCCACGCTCTCGGCGGCTTCCCGCTGCGCCTGCTTCTTGGAGGCGATCAGGCTGGTGATCGTGGTGATCACCAGGACACCGCCGATGACCGCGAGCGAGAACCCGATGGAGATCTCCGGGACGTGCACCCCGGACTCGTGCAGGGCGTGCAGCACGAGCTTCACGCCGATGAAGCCGAGGATCACCGACAGGCCGTAGCTGAGGTGGACCAGCTTCTTGAGCAGGCCGCCGATCAGGAAGTACAGCTGGCGCAGACCCATGAGCGCGAAGGCGTTGGCGGTGAAGACGATGTACGGGTCCTGGGTGAGGCCGAAGATCGCCGGGATCGAGTCGAGGGCGAAGAGGATGTCGGTGGTGCCGATGGCGAGCATGACGATCATGAGCGGGGTCATGATCCGCTTGCCGTTGTTCCGGATGAACAGCTTGGTGCCGTGGTACCGGTCGGCGACGCCGAACTTCTTCTCGACGCTCTTGAGAAGACGGTTCTCCTCCCACTCGTCCTCCTCCTCATCGGCGCGCGCCTCCTGGATGAGCTTCCAGGCGGTGTAGATCAGGAACGCGCCGAAGATGTAGAAGACCCAGGAGAAGTTCGCGATGACCGCGGCGCCCGCGACGATGAAGATCGTGCGGAGGACCAGGGCGATCACCACACCCACGAGCAGCACGCGCTGCTGGAGGTGGGAGGGGACCGAGAACTTCGCCATGATCAGGATGAAGACGAAGAGGTTGTCGACACTGAGCGACTTCTCGGTGACGTAGCCGGCGAAGAACTCCCCGGCCGCCTGGCTGTTGCCGAACACGAGCAGGCCGACTCCGAAGAGCACGGCGAGCACGACCCAGACGATCGTCCAGATTCCGGCTTCCTTGACCGAGACGTCATGGGGCTTCCGCCCGATGAAGAAGTCGGCTCCGATGAGGGCGACCAGACCGAGAATGGTCAGCACCCACAGGGTCATTGAAACGTCCACTGCGCCTCCGGCGTCGTACGGCTACTTGATCAGCGTCGTCGCTGCCGGAGGTCTCTTCCACCCGGGCGACGGACGAGGGCCGCCGGGCCGACGCCCCGGGATCAGATCCATGAGGATCCGTCCGTATTGACGGGTACGCCGCGCAATGGGGAGTACTCCCCTCCGCACCAAGAAGACTACCCGAAAGACCAAGAGAAGGTAAAGGGCAGGGTAAAGGGCCACCAAAAGCGCAGCTCAGAGCCGCTTTGCCTGCCGGGCCGCCACGACCTGACCCAGAACCTGCCGGAGGACTCCGCTGCCCGGCGGAAGCATCGGAGGCTCGTACGCCCAGGCATGGCCGACCCAGGGATCGGCGAGGTGGTCGTCGGGTACGGGGGTGAGCCGCAGCAGCGACCGCCACAGAGGATCGAGCAGCGGCCCGTACGCGGCGGCGTCCTCCCGGTCCGCGACCATCAGCAGATGGACGCCGACCGAAGGCCCCTCGTCGGCGAGGTACCGGAGCCGGGTGACCGCCCGGTCGTCGAAGCCGTGCGGGAAGTCGTGCACCAGGAGGAGCTGCCGTGCCGTGTCCAGACCCGGCGGCAGGGCGTCGTGGGCGCCGCCCCGCAGCGCCATCTGCAGCAGGTCGACCCGCTCGGTGAGCTGCTCCAGGACCGCCGACACCCCGGCCGCGCCCCGGGCCGGCGGGGCCGCGAGGACACCCTGGTCCACCAGCGGCGCGAGCGCGGCGGCGCCCGCACCCGCCGCGTCGACGACATGGACGGCGAACTGCCCAGCCGGATGCGCCGCGAGCAGGCGGGCCGTGTGCGCGACGGCGCTGTCCAGGGCGAGCCGGCGCAGCTCGGTCTCGTCGAGGAGCCCGGCCGCCTCGGAGCGGCCCCGGCCGCTGTCCACCCAGAGCCCTCGCTCCAGCGGCAGCCGGACGAGCATGGGGATCCGCAGATCCGCCCGCTCGGGGAGGTGGAGGTCGCCGAGGCGGACGGCCATCGGCTCCCCCGGCGGGACGCGGTAGGCGTGCCAGACGGGGTTGTCCCAGCGGGCGAAGGCGGCGGGCAGGGCCGGTTCGACGACCTCGGACTCGGCGGCGAGCTGGGCGAGGTCCCGGTCCAGGACCGCCTGGGCCCGCTCCACCAGCTCGTCGTGCCGGGCGCGGGCGGCGGCCCGCGCCGCGTCGTTCGCGCCCCCGACCCGGGAGCGGTAGTCCGAGAGCGTCTGGTCGAGCTCCCGGTCCAACCGGGACTCCGCGAAGTCGCAGGCGCTGCGGTAGGCGGCGGCCGTACGGGCCAGGTCCTCGAACATGCCCCACACCTGGTTGTACAGCCGCTCGTCCATGGACCAGCCCGAGGCGTCCCCGGCGACCGGCACGGGCGGTTCCTGCCGGGGCTCGGGGGCGGGGGCGGCGGCCGCCCGGCGGCGGGGGTGCGCGTAGTCGATGGGGCCGCCGGTGTGCGTGCCGGCCGAGGGCACGGCACCGGCCGTGCCCGTCGCGGGGGCGGACGTGGCGGCGCCGGTCACGGTGGGTGGCGTGGTGTCCGTCGCGGAGGTGGGTGTGGCGGTGCCCGACGCGGGCGTCGGTGCGGTGGTGCCCGTCGCGGCGGCCGGGGACGTCTGGACGGCCTGCGCGGCGGCCGGGTCCGGGGTCGTCACCGGCGCCGCGTGCCGTACGCGCTCCGTGTCGGGGACGCGCCGCGGCGGGGTGGCTACCGGGGCGACCGTCGCCAGGATCGAGGCGGCCAGATCGGCGGGGCGCTCCAGGCCCTGGTCGCCGAGGAGGGCGGCGAGACCGCCCTCGTACCCCTGGCCCATGGCCCGGACCTTCCAGGCGCCCTGGCGCCGGTACAGCTCCAGGGCCACGACGGCGGACTCGGTGTCGAGGCCGGTGATCGTGTAGCTGGCGATCTCGGCGCCGTCGAGACCGGAGACGGTGACGAACGGGGCCGCGACGGCCCCGAAACGGGCGGCCCCGCCGTCACGCGGTCCGGGCAGCGCCAGAAGGACGGAGACGCGGTGGACGGCCCCGGGGACCGCTTCCAGGTCGATGGTCAGGCGATGGTCGGCGGCGGCCTGCCCTGGGACCTCGACGCCGTGCAGGGAGGGCACGCCGGGGTGCGCGATCCACTCGGCGCCCGGCACTCTGCCCTGCTCGTCGCCGAGGCTGGCTCCGGCGAGGACGGGGTGACCGGCCGACACCCGGATCTCGAGGCGGGTGTCGGGCAGGGGGTGGTTCTGCCCCCGGACCAGCTCGGCCGTCATCGACTCTGTCCCCTCAGCGTTTCCGGGCTCGGTTGAAGCGCATCGTGTGGTTCATGCGGGACAGCTCCCGGTGGCTGCCGCCGCCGGGAGCTGTGGTGCGGCCGCGCGGGCCGCGCTGGCCGCCTACAGGTGGGGCAGGATCGACGGCATGAGGTCCTGGAAGGTGCGCCCGTTGGCCGGGTTGCCCAGGGCGGTCATCTGCCAGCCGGTGCCGACCCGGTGGACCTTCGCCATGATCTGCGCGGTGTAGTTGCCGCCGCCGTCGAGGGTGTAGCGCGCGAGCTCCTGACCGTTCGTCTCGTCGACGATCCGGCAGAACGCGTTCTGCACCTCCTGGAACGTCTGACCGGTGAAGGAGTTCACCGTGAAGACGACCGTGTCGATGTGGACGGGGACCCGCTGGAGGTCGACGAGGATCGCCTCGTCGTCCCCGCCCTGACCGGCGCCGCCGACGAGGTTGTCACCGGTGTGCTTGACCGAGCCGTCGTCGCTGACGAGGTGGCGGAAGAAGACCACGTCGACCGGCTGCTTGTCCGCGAAGAGGACGGCCGAGGCGTCCAGGTCGATCTCCTGCGTGCGCTTGCCGAAGAGACCGCGGCGCGGCGCGGCCTGCCAGCCGAGGCCCATCCGCACCTGGGTGAGACTGCCCCCGCCCTGCTTCTCCAGGCTGATGGCCTGACCCTTGGTCATGTTGACCGACACGCGTCTGCCCCTCTCGTTAGCGTTCCCCGCGCCCGCTGATCCGGTGCGTGCGGTTGTCCGTCACCCTACGCAGCGCCACTGACACCGAGGAGGCGCGGTCCGGTTTTGTGTCGGTCTTGCAACACACCGGGCCGCGTCCGGTCAGGCGAGTCCCGCCTCCTTCATCTGGCGCAACTCCTTCTTCAGCTCTCCCACTTCGTCGCGGAGCCGGGCCGCCACCTCGAACTGCAGCTCGGCGGCGGCCGCGCGCATCCGGTCGGTCATCTCCTCGATGATCGCGGCCAGTTCGGTCGCGGGCCGGTCGCCGAGCTCCACGGTGGATCCGGCCTTGCCCCTGCCCTTGACGCCGTGCGCGGCGAGCGCGGGGACGGGAGCCTTGGCACCCTTGCCCTCCTTCGCCTGGCGGTAGCCGGTGCCGAGCAGCTCCTCGGTGTCGATCTCCTCGCGTGCGATGGTCGCGACGATGTCGTTGATCTTCTTGCGGAGCGGCTGCGGGTCGATGCCGTGCTCCGTGTTGTACGCGATCTGCTTCTCACGGCGCCGGTTGGTCTCGTCGATGGCCTGCTCCATCGCCGGGGTGATCCGGTCCGCGTACATGTGGACCTGTCCCGAGACGTTCCGGGCGGCGCGGCCGATCGTCTGGATCAGGGAGGTGCCGGACCGCAGGAAGCCCTGCTTGTCGGCGTCGAGGATGGCCACGAGGGAGACCTCGGGAAGGTCGAGGCCCTCGCGGAGCAGGTTGATGCCGACCAGGACGTCATAGTCGCCGGCGCGCAGCTCGCGGAGGAGCTCGATACGGCGCAGGGTGTCGACGTCGCTGTGCAGATAGCGCACCTGGATGCCGAGCTCCAGGAAGTAGTCGGTGAGGTCCTCGGCCATCTTCTTGGTGAGGGTGGTGACGAGGACCCGCTCGTCGCGCTCGGTGCGCAGCCGGATCTCGTGGACCAGGTCGTCGATCTGGCCCTCGGTGGGCTTGACGACGACCTCGGGGTCGACGAGGCCGGTGGGACGGATGATCTGCTCGACGAAGCCGTCGCCCCGCGAGAGCTCGTACGTCCCGGGGGTCGCGGAGAGGTAGACGGTCTGGCCGATCCGCTGCTGGAACTCCTCCCACTTCAGCGGGCGGTTGTCGAGGGCGGACGGGAGCCGGAAGCCATGGTCGACGAGCGTCCGCTTGCGGGAGGCGTCGCCCTCGTACATGGCGCCGATCTGCGGCACGGTGACGTGCGACTCGTCGATGACGAGCAGGAAGTCCTCGGGGAAGTAGTCGAGGAGGGTGTTGGGCGCGGAGCCGGGCTCGCGTCCGTCGAAGTGCATCGAGTAGTTCTCGATGCCGGAGCAGGAGCCGATCTGGCGCATCATCTCGAGGTCGTAGGTGGTCCGCATGCGCAGCCGCTGCGACTCCAGGTGCTTGCCCTGCTTGTCGAGCTCGGCGAGCCGGCCCTCCAGCTCCCGCTCGATGTCGTTGACCGCGCGCTCCATGCGCTCGGGGCCCGCGACGTAGTGGCTGGCGGGGAACACGTACAGCTCACGGTCCTCGCTGATGACCTCGCCGGTGAGCGGGTGGAGGGTGGAGAGGGCCTCGATCTCGTCGCCGAACATCTCGATGCGGACGGCGAGCTCCTCGTACACCGGGAAGATCTCGATGGTGTCGCCGCGGACGCGGAAGGTGCCGCGGGTGAACGCCAGGTCGTTCCGCGTGTACTGGATGTCGACGAAGCGGCGGAGCAGCTGGTCGCGGTCGAGCTCCTCGCCGACCTTCAGCGGGACCATCCGGTCCACGTACTCCTGGGGTGTGCCGAGGCCGTAGATGCAGGAGACGGAGGCGACCACGATGACGTCCCTGCGGGTGAGCAGGGAGTTCGTCGCGGAGTGGCGGAGCCGCTCCACCTCCTCGTTGATGGAGGAGTCCTTCTCGATGTACGTGTCCGACTGCGGCACGTACGCCTCGGGCTGGTAGTAGTCGTAGTACGAGACGAAGTACTCCACCGCGTTGTTCGGCAGGAGCTCGCGGAACTCGTTCGCCAGCTGGGCGGCCAGCGTCTTGTTCGGCGCCATCACCAGGGTGGGGCGCTGGAGCTTCTCGATCATCCAGGCGGTGGTGGCCGACTTTCCGGTGCCGGTGGCACCGAGGAGCACGACGTCCTTCTCGCCCGCGCGGATACGCCGCTCCAGGTCGGCGATGGCCGCCGGCTGGTCGCCGCTGGGCTTGTAGTCACTGACGACCTCGAAGGGCGCCACCGAACGTTCGATCTTGGAAACGGGCCGCATGCAACCACCGTACGACCCGGCACTGACACTCGGGCGGTGATCACCAGTCCTGGGAGCGGTGGCCGCCCCTGGCGGCGGTCCCGCGGGCGGCGCGGCCGGGGGGCCGGGAGGTCCAGTTGGCGGGCTCGCCGTAGGACGGGACGTGGCGGGGCGCGGGCACGCCGGGGCGGTGCGGGGTCCGGGCCGCGGGGCCCCGCCAGTCCGGATCGCCCATCACGAGCAGCGGGTCGAACATGACGACGACGGCGGCGAGGATGAGGAAGACCGCCGGACCGATCAGCATCGGCAGCAGCAGCGAGGTGGCGTCGTCGCCGGTGCCGGTCGTCGGCTCGGTGCCGTGCAGATGGACGCTGACCGCCGACATGGCGGTGTAGTGCATACCACTGACGGCGACGCCCATCACCAGGCTCGCACCCAGACTGGCCAGAAACCCATGGACGGAGACGGCCGCCCAGAGGGCCGCGGTGGCGGCCACGACGGCGATGACCACGGAGAGCGCGACGGTGAGCGTGTCGTATTCGATACGCCCCTGGAGGCGCATACCGGCCATTCCCAGGTAGTGCATGGTGGCCACGCCCAGACCGGTGATGGTGCCGCCGGTGACCAGGGTGAGCGCGGTGGCTCCGCGGTATCCGACGATGAAGATGCCGATCCCGACCATGACGACGGCGACGCCGAGGCTGGCGAAGGTGATGGGCCGGTCGTACTGGATGGAGGCCTGGTGGACGGAGAAGCCCATCATGGCGATGAAGTGCATGGTCCAGATGCCGGTGCCGATCGAGGTGGCGCCGAGGGCGAGCCAGCCCGCCTTGAAGCTGTCGCGGTGGC
This sequence comes from Streptomyces sp. NPDC058326, assembly GCF_042879855.1. Taxonomy (NCBI): domain Bacteria; kingdom Bacillati; phylum Actinomycetota; class Actinomycetes; order Kitasatosporales; family Streptomycetaceae; genus Streptomyces; species Streptomyces sp. NPDC058326. The sequence goes on from NZ_JBHVZO010000011.1 coordinate 7,107, forward strand.
GGAGCGATCTCGTCGTGCACCGGAGGCCGAGGGCGCCGCCCAGGCACGCCATGAGAAAGGCGGCCACCGGCGTGACGAGGCCGTAGCTGAATCCGTCGACCGTGCCCTGCATGAGCGTGTGCCCTCCACCCCTGGTGCAACGTCGTCCGAAAACAGTCGGTACCGCTGGGTACTGCTACCGGGGCGAGATTATGGCGCGCGGGGGGCTTCGCGAGCACGCGACCGGGGAATTGCTGTTCGTGAGACCGGAGCGAGACCAGTCCGTGATCTTGCCGGGCTCCGTGATCTCGCCGACCACGGTGATCGAGCCGAGCTCGACGAGTTCCCCGTCCCGGTCCCGCTGTCAGTGGCGGGTCGTACCGTGGGCGGCATGGACATCGAAGCGGGGCCGACGGGCGGCGAGCGGGCCGTCCCGGCGGAGTGGACGGTCATGGAGAGCGCCATCGGGCCGCTCTTCCTCGCCGCGACCGCGCGCGGGCTCGTGCGGGTCGAGTTCCACGCCGACGCGGCGCGCCGGGAGCGGATGCTCGCCCGGCTCGCGGGGCAGCTCGGCGCGGAGCCGGTGGAGCGCGCCTCGGGACTGCTCGCGGGCGCGATACGTCGTCTCGACCGGTACTTCGCGGGCGAGCCCGGCGATGTCGGACTGCCTCTGGACTGGAGCCTGACGGCCGGGTTCAACCGGCAGGTGCTGCGCGAGCTGGCGGTCGGCGTGCCGTACGGCACGACCGTGGGGTACGGGGAGCTGGCGCGGCGCGTGGGGCAGCCGGGCGCGGCGCAGGCGGTCGGGGCCGCGATGGGTTCCAATCCGCTGCCGGTGGTGGTGCCGTGCCACCGGGTGGTGGAGAGCGACGGCGGGCTCGGGGGCTTCGGAGGCGGTCTGGAGACCAAGCGGCGGTTGCTGGCCCTTGAGGGCGTGCTGCCCGCACCGCTGTTCTGAGCGGAGCTGGTCGTTCCGCCGAGCCGGGTGGGGGCGTTCCCCTGGGGTGGGGCGGCTGGCACACTCATGTCAGTGACCAACACCCCCGACGCCCCTGACACCACCCTCTCCGGGCATCTGTCCGTCACCGTCGCCGCGCTGCCCGCGCTCCGCCGGCGGATCCAGGCCGTGCTCATCGCCACCCAGATCCTCGGAGGCCTCGGCATCGCCACCGGCGTCGCGCTGTCCGCCGTCCTCGCCAGGGACGTCAGCGGCTCCGAGGCCCTGTCCGGTCTGGCGTCGACGGCGACGGTGGCGGGTCCCGCGCTGCTCGCCATGCCGCTGGCCGCCCTGATGGCCTCGCGGGGACGCCGGGCCGGGCTCGTCCTCGCGTACCTGATCGGAGCCCTCGGGGCCGGGGTGGCGGTACTCGGGGCGGTCGTCGCGAGCTTCCCCCTGCTGCTCGTCGGACTCGTCGGCTTCGGCGCGGGGTCATCGGCGAACCTGGCCGCCCGCTTCGCCGCCGCCGACCTGGCCGAACCGGACCGCAGGGCACGGGCCATCTCCACGGTCGTGTGGGCGACCACCATCGGGGCGGTGCTCGGGCCGAACATCGCCGCGCCGGCCGGCGAGAGCGTCTCGGGCCTCGGGATACCGGCCGCCGCCGGCCCCTTCGTCTGGGCCGCCGGCGTCTTCGTGATCGCCGCGGCCGTGGTGGCGCTGCTGCTCCGCCCCGACCCGCTCCTCGCCGCCCGCGCGCTGACCGAGGCCGGGGCCGGCGAGGCGGCGGAGGAGCGTTCGCTGCGCGCCGGGATGCGGGCGGTACGGGAGTCCCCGCGGGCCCGCCTCGCCCTCGTCACCGTCGCCGGTTCGCACACCGCGATGGTGTCGATCATGTCGATGACTCCGGTGGCGCTCACCCACCACGGCGCGGACATCCAGCTGGTCGGGCTCGTGATCAGCGGGCACATCGCGGGCATGTACGCCTTCTCGCCCCTGATGGGCTGGCTGTCCGACCGGCTGGGAAGGCTGTCGGTGATCGGGCTCGCGGTCGGGCTGATCGGGGTGGCGGCGCTCGTCGCGGGCACGGCGGGACCGAGTCACGGCAGGACCGCCCTCGGCCTCTTCGTCCTCGGCCTGGGCTGGTCGGCCGGTCTGGTGTCCGGCTCGGCGCTGCTCACGGACTCGGTGCCGACCGCCGCGCGGGCGGCGGTCCAGGGGCTCTCCGACTTCATCATGAACACCGCCGCCGGACTCGGCGGCCTCGCGGCGGGCCTGATCGTCGCGAAGGCGGGCTACGGGCCGCTGAACGCGATCGCCGCGTGTCTGCTGCTGCCGATGGCGGCGCTCGCGCTCCGCGGCTCGTTCCGGAAGGACTGATCCCGGGTCAGCGCGGCACCGTCGGCGAGGACGCCGCGCGCGCCAGTCGGCGCGGGGCTCCCGTGCCGTCGGCGGGCACCGTCCAGACCTCTCCCCCGTATCCGTACGCCAGGGTGGCGTGGTCCGTCCACAGCGCCTGGTCGTCGATGCCGCGCCGCTCGGCGACCGCGTGTTCGCGCCCGGTGGCAAGCTCGTACACGTACAGCCGCCACGGCTCGCGCGGCCCGTCGGACACCCGCTTCTTGAAGGCGATCCTGGTGCCGTCCGGGGAGAGCGAAGGGCATTCGACGTTCTCCCGCAGGGCCCGGGCCGACCAGTTCCGCAGGTCCCCCTCGACGAGGTGCGTGCGGCCCGCCGTCGAGACGGTGGCGTAGAAGCGGTTGTCGTCCGCGGCGAAGCTGACGCCCCAGTAGTTGACGTCGGGGGCGTGGTAGCGGCGCCCGCCCAGGGTGAGGGGGATCTGCTCCATGTTCTTGACCAGGTAGCCGGTGCGCAGGTCGAGGATGGACGTGCGGGTGGAGAAGGACGAACGGGCATAGGAGTCACCGGTCGCGAACATCGTCCAGGAGAGCAGGTTCCCCGAGGCGGAGACCCGGGCCCGGCTGGGGATGCCCGGCAGGCCGACGCGGCGCACCTCGCGCAGTCGCCGGTCGAGCACGAGGGCGTACGAGCGGGCCGGCACGCCCGGCCGGCGCTGGAGGCAGAGGGCCGTCCCGCCGGCCGCGTGGAAGCGGTCGCAGGAGGGGCCGCCCACGACCCGCCCGCCGGGTGCGGACGGATCCAGGCGGGCGACGCGGCCGCTCGCGGTGTCACGGACGTGGAGGGCGTCGGCGCCGCCGTCGAGGGTGAAGCCGGGGTCCGCGGTGCCCGTGGCCGCGGCCTCACGGCCCGAGGCCGCCCGCAGGGTGTAGGCGGTGGCTCCGCCCCCGAGCAGCAGGAGGGCGAGTACGAGGATCCACGCGCGCGCGTGGATGGACGGGCGGGCGCCGGTCAGGGCAGGCATGGGTCAGTCGGTCCTCTCGGAGGGCTAGGGGGTGTCTTGTCGATCAGGCCGGACGCCGCGAGCCCGGCCTGATCGACGAGACACCCCCTAGGGGGCATCGGCCGGTGGCCGCGGGGCGTCCCGCTCCGGTGCGGTGGCGGGCAGCAGGCGGGCGGCGCAGACGAGAGCCGCCGTGAGGGCGAGGAGAGCCGCGACGAGGGCGGCCTCCGGTCCTGCCGCGGTCCAGACGGCGCCGAAGGCGACGGCGGCTCCCAGCCGGGCGAGCGCCTGGGCGGTCTGGACGAGCGCGAGGCCGCCCGCCTGCCGTCCCTCGGTCAGGAAGGGGCCGGTCAGGGCCATCAGGACGCCGTCGGTGGCGGCGTAGAAGACCCCGAGCAGGGCGAGGACGCCCAGGAGGACCGCCGCGTCGGGCAGCGGGGTCAGGAGCAGTCCGTAGGCGAGGAGCAGGGCCCCGTGCCCGTACAGGAGGGGTCCTCGCCGCCCGATCCGGTCGGCGAGGCGTCCGGCGGGGACGGCGAGCAGGAGGTAGACGGCGGCGGCGCCGAGCGGCAGGAACGGGAACCAGGTCGCGTCGAACTCCAGCCGCCGCTGGAGCAGCAGATAGAGGAACGAGTCGCCGACGGTGGCGGCACCGAGGAGACCGGCGCAGAGCACGATCCGCCGGTAGCCGGGCGAGCGCAGTCCGGCGAGGAGCCCGCCACGCGCGCGTGGCGCCGCCGGCCCGGCCGGCCTCGGCGCCGCCTCCCGCGCCCGCCCGGGGACGAGCAGCACCCAGAGGAGGACGCCGAACGCTCCGACGCAGAAGCTGACGGCGAAGACGGCGTCGTACGCGTCTGCCGTCGCCCACAGCAGGGCGAAGGCGGCCAGGGGGCCGAGGAGGGCGCCGGTGGTGTCCATGGCGCGGTGGGTTCCGAAGGCGCGCCCCAGATCATCGGGTGGGCTGTGCAGGGTGATCAGGGCGTCGCGCGGGGCGGTGCGGACGCCCTTGCCGAGCCGGTCGGCGGCGATGGCGGTGGCGATCCAACCGGTCGCGCCGCCCGCGAGGAGGAGGCCGAGCCGGGAGCAGGCGGAGAGGGCGTAGCCGAGTCCGCCGACCTGCTTGTGTCGTCCGCCGCGGTCGGCGGCGGTGCCGCCGAGGAGCCGTACGAGCGCGGTGGCACCCGTGGAGAGGCCGTCGAGCAGCCCGAACTGGAGCGGGGAGAGACCGAGTCCGAGGACCAGGTAGAGCGGCAGGACCGCGGTCACCATCTCCGAGGAGACGTCGGTGACCAGGCTGACCGCGCCGAGGGCGAGGACGGTGCCGGGGACGCGCCGCCGGACCCCCGAGGGGGCGGGCGGCGCGTCGCGGCGACCGGTGGTCGCGAGGTACATCAGTGGCAGGTGTAGGTCGGGCCGGAGTCCTTCACCAGGTTGTCGGTGCCGACGTACTGCCAGGTGTAGGTGGTGTCGGTGAGGTCGAGCTTCAGCACGCCGTACGTTCCGCTGATCCGCTTCTGGCTGTGGGGCTGGACCGTCTCGATGTCGTACGGCTCGGCGCCGCCCATGCCGCCGACGATCTCGACGATGCCGTCGGCCGCGGCCTGCCCGCTCGCGTTCTGCGGGGCGAACCGCTCGTAGTGATGGTCGTGGCCGTTGAGCACCAGGTCGGCCTTGGCCGCGTAGAGGATCTGCCAGACGGGCTTGGAGACGGGGTCGTTGCCGTGGCCGCCCGAGGAGTACAGCGGGTGGTGGAAGTAGGCGGCGACGCAGCCCTTGGTGTTCCGCGCGAGGTCGTCCTTGAGCCACTGGATCTGCGCGGAGTCGTCGAAGGAGTTGGAGTCGAGGGCGATGAAGTGCCAGTTGCCCTGGTCGTAGCTGTAGTACGGCTTGCCCTGCGGGTAGGCGATGGAGCCGAAGTACGACTTGTAGCCGGCGAACGCGCCCGCGGGGTCGTAGGACTCGTGGTTGCCCGGCACGGGCCGGGTCTTCGCCTTGAAGGCTCCCCACGTCTTGTCGTAGTAGTTGCGGAAGTCGGAGAGCCGGGCGTCGTCGTACTGGTTGTCACCCATCGTCAGGTAGAAGGACGGCGCGATCCGCTGGGCGAGGGCGGCGGTCTTCGGGTGGGCGCAGGAGCTGCTGGATGCCGTGCACTGGGCGGCGATGTCGCCGGCCGCGACGACGGTGAAGGCGCCGGTGGGCGGGGGTGTGGTGCCGGCGGTGCCGTAGACCTCTACCGTGTAGAGCGAGTAGCCGTACGGGGTGCCGCGCGCCGTCCCGTACACACGCAGGTAGCGGCCGGTCCCGGTGAGGCCGGTCCAGTCGTCCGTGCCGCCGTTGCCCGCCGTCTCGGTGGCGAGGCCGGTCCAGGTGGTGCCGTCGGCGGAGATCTCGACGCGGTACGCCTTGGCGTGGGCGACCTCCCAGACGAGCTTGACGCGGGAGACGGTGGCGGAGGGGCCGAGGTCGACCCGGATCCACTGCGGGTCGATGCCTTCGGCGCTGGCCCAGCGAGTGGTGGAGACGCCGTCGAAGGCCTTCTCCGGGCCGAACGTGCTGTCCTCGACGGAGGAGGACGTGGCCGGCCGGCCCTGGGAGATGAGGACGTCGGCGGCGGCTCCGGCCCGGTCCGGGAGGGCGAGCAGGAGTCCGCCGACGAGCATCAGGACGGCGGTGAGGACGAGGGGCAGTCGGTTGGGGGCGGTGGGGCGGGGTGGGGCGGAGGCGTTCAGGCGCATACCTGGCTCCCTGGCCTGTGGGGTGGCGAGAGCTGGACACCGGTGCGGCGCACCACGGACCGGCCGCACGGCGCGGACGGGCGCCTGTGCCGCGGGATGCGGACGCGGGCGGCCGGCCGGGTGGCGATGCGGGGCGCCACGCGGCGGGGTGGTGCTCGGCGGCCGGGTCAGAGCTCTCACTGAGCGCGTCACGCCCTGGGGACGGGTCGCCGCGCCAAGCCGCTGCCGGGGATGCTAGCCGATAGGAAGGTTTCCTACCAGACCTTCGACCATCCATGAATCCGGCGCCGACCATCCGTGGATCCGGGGGGCAGCCACCCACGGGTTCGGGGCCAACCACCCACGGATCCTGGGCACTTCGGAGCCCCCGCCAGGCGATCTCCCGGCCTCAGAGGCTGATGTGGTACGCCTTGCGCAGGGTCTCGTGCACGGTCCAGGTCGTCCGGTCGCCCTCGCGCAGCACGCAGGCGTCACCGGGCCCGATCTCCAGGGTCTCCCCGCCCTCGACGGCGACGGTCGCCCGGCCGGAGACCACCACGAAGAGCTCGTTGGCCTCGGTGTCGGTGACGACGCCGGGCGTGATCTGCCAGATGCCGCGCAGCTGCTTGCCGTCGGCCGACTCCCACAGCACCTTGCCCGTCACCTCGGGTGTGCCGGAGACGATCTGGCCGGGATCGAGTGGCTCCGCCTCGAGCTCCGCGTCGGGGATGTGCACGGCGAAGGAGGGCTGGTCATGTGTCGTCATGGGCGGTGACTGTAGCGGGGGTCCAGGGCCGCCCCGAGGCCGGGACCGGATGGACGACAGCCCTCCGCTTGGGCTCTCACCAGGCACGATGCCCGCATCCCGGGAAGACGACGGAATCCGTACCCGCGCCTCGGCGCGGCATCCGGCGGGTGGGCCGCCCGGCTGGGGCGACCGCGCCGGCCCCCGTGACGGATTCCGAAGGCACCGTCGCCCGAGTGGCCGGTGGGCGCCACCGAGGTTTGCGGGGCGCGCGGTCGCGCCAGGAATGGGACATGTCCATACAGGTGTCCGAAGAGGTACGGGAGGCGCTCCACGAGGGGCGTCCGGTCGTCGCGCTGGAATCGACGATCATCGCCCACGGCCTGCCGCGCCCGCGCAACCTGGCCGTGGCCCTGGAACTGGAGGGGCTGGTACGCGCAGGGGGCGCCGTCCCCGCCACCATCGCCGTGGTCGACGGCACGGCCAGGGTCGGCCTCGACCGGGCGGCGCTGACCCGGATCGCCGAGGACCCCGCGGTGCGCAAGCTCGGACACCGCGACCTTGCTCCGGCCCTCGCGACCGACGCGACCGGGGCGACGACGGTCTCGGCGACGGCCCGGCTCGCCGACGCGGCCGGCATACGGGTGTTCGCGACCGGCGGCCTCGGCGGCGTGCACCGCGAGTGGACCGAGACCCAGGACGAGTCCGCCGACCTGCGGCTGCTCGCCCGGGTCGGGATCACCGTCGTGTGCGCCGGGGTCAAGTCGATCCTCGACGTGCCCGCGACGCTCCAGCGCCTGGAGACCCTGGGGGTGACGGTCGTCGGATACGGCACGGAGCACTTCCCCGGCTTCTATCTCTCCTCATCGGGTGAACCCGTCGACTGGACCCTGCGGACCCCCGAGGAGGTGGCGGGGGTGATACGGGCGCAGGACCGGCTCGGCGAACCGAGGGCGGCGCTCGTCGTCGCCAACCCCGTCCCGGTGACCGAGCAGTTGGATCCCGCGCTCCACGACCGGGTGCTCGCCGGCGGCCTGGCGGCGGCGAAGGAGAAGGGGATCACAGGCCAGGGGGTGACGCCGTTCCTGCTGGAGTATCTGACGGTGCACACGGAGGGTGCGTCCCTGGAGGCCAACCTGGCGGCGGTACGGGGCAATGTGCGGCTCGCGGCGAGAATCGCGGGAGCGTACGGCGCGGGGACGGCACCCGGCACGGGACCGCGCGCCTCGGGGGCGACGGCGCCCGGCGCGGGCGGCCGGTGAGCCGCGCGGCGGGCGCGCTGCTCGTCGTCGGTGACGTGGTCACGGATGTCGTCGCCCGGCACCGGACGCCACTCTCCCCAGCCACGGACACGGCGGCGACGATCCGGACCCTGCCGGGCGGCGCGGGCGCCAACGCGGCCTGCTGGGCGGCGCGTTCCGGGTGCGGAGAGGTGCGGCTGCTCGGCCGGGTGGGCACGGACGCGGCGGCCTGGCACGAGCGGGCGCTGCGGCGCGCGGGCGTGCGCCCCCTGCTCGTTCCGGACACGGAGGCGGCGACGGCCACCGTGATCGCGCTCGTGGACTCCTCGGCGGAGCGCACCTTCCTGACGGACAGCGGCGCCGCCCTGCGCCTCTCCCCAGGCGACTGGTCCCCCGCCCTCCTCGACGGGGTTGCCCGGCTCCATCTCTCCGGCTACCTGTTCTTCGCCGCGCCGAGCCATGAGACGGCCCGGCGGGCGCTGCGGGACGCCCTGGACGCGGGGGTCCCGGTGAGCGTGGACCCGGCGTCGTCGGGGTTCCTGACCGAACTGGGCGTGGACCGGTTCCTGGCGTCGGCGGCGGGCGCCGAGATCCTGCTGCCCAACGCCGACGAGGCCCGGTCGCTCACCGGACGTACCGGCCCGGAGGAGGCGGCCGCGGAGTTGAGCCGTCTCTTCCCTCTGGTCGTGGTCACCCTCGGGGCGGCGGGCGCGCTGGTCGCCGAGGGCGGCGCGGTCACCGCGCGGGTGACGGCGCCGCGGGTGCGGCCGGTGGACTCGACGGGCGCGGGCGACGCGTTCAGCGGGGCGTTCCTGGCCGCCCTGCTGGCGGGCGCGGACGCGGCGAAGGCCGCCGAGGCAGGCTGTCGCGCGGGCGCGGAAGCGGTCGCGGTGGTGGGCGGCCGCCCACCGGACCGGCGCGGCGAGGCCTGACCGAAGCCGTGCCGCTACCGCCCGATCCCCGTCCAGGCCGGGTGGCGGGGGTCGTCGGCGCGTACGACGGCGTCGGCGGCTGCACCGGGGTCGACCTCCGTCTCGTACCGGGCGAAGGCCGGCAGGGTCCAGGCCTCCTCGGTGCGCCGCGCGAGGGCGGCGGCCGAGAGCCTCAGGTGCACGGTGAGGTCGAAGGGGAACCAGTGCCCGAGCAGAAAGGGCCCGTGCACCACGAGGATCCCGCCCGGCGGCAGCGTGACGTACGGGCTGCGGGTCGCGCGGTCCCGCGCCGGGTCCCACAGGTCGGGCAGCACGCGCCCCGTGCCGCCGGGCTCCAGCGGGCCGAACACCTCCCGCCACAGGGCCTTGATGTCGGTCCACCCGTCGTAGTACGCGTCGGGGTCCCGCTTCCCGTACTCGTACCGGAGCGACGCGGGCCGCAGAAAGCCGGCGGTCCCCACGACATGGACGGAGCGCCCGCGCTCCCGCAGCGCCTCGGCGAGCAGCCGGGCGAGGTCGTCACCGAGTGCGGCGGGCGGACCGTCGATGCCGACCTTGACCCAGTCGCCGCCGTCCCCGGGGGTGGCCGCGTCGATGTGCCCGGCGAGTGTCTCCGCCAGCCGCTCCCAGGTGATCGCCTCGTATCGCATCCCACTCATCCTGCCCGCAGACGCACGGGACCGCCGTCGCCGGGACCGCGCGCGAGCGGCCGGGGACGGACTGCGAGCACCGATCGCACCTCACGGCTTGACCTTGTCACTGGCGTCACAGTTCGACCATCGGACTCATGGATACCACCACACCCACCAGAGTCGTTGTCGTCACCGGCGCGGGCACCGGTATCGGCCGGGCCACCGCCCGGGCGTTCGCCGGACAGGGGGCCACGGTCATCGCCGTGGGCCGCAGGAGGGAGCCCCTCCGCGAGACCGCCGACGGGCATCCGCGGATCCGTCCGTGCGTCGCCGACGTCACGGCGGAGGGCGCGGCCGAGGAGATCGTCCGTACCGCCCTGAGCGACCACGGCCGGCTCGACGTGCTCGTCAACAACGCGGGCATCGCCGCGGGCGGTCCGCTGGGCACCCTCGACCGCTCCGTGATCACCCCGCTCCTGGAGACCAACCTCGTCGCCCCGGTCCTGCTCACCCAGACCGCCGTCCCCGCGCTCCGGGAGTCCCGGGGCATCGTCGTGAACGTGACGACGGCGATCGGCCAGCGCGGCTGGCCGTCCAACTCCGTCTATCCGGCGACCAAGAGCGCCCTGGAGACCCTGACCCGGTGCTGGGCGGTGGAACTGGCGCCCGACGGCGTGCGGGTGGTGGCGGTCGCCCCCGGCGCGATCGAGACCCCGATCGGGGACCACATGGGCCTCTCCCCCGAGCAGCTGGAGGCGGTGCGGGCGTGGCAGCTCGCGCACACACCGCTGGGCCGGATCGGCAGGCCCGAGGAGGTCGCCTGGGCGATCACCGCGCTGGCCGCGCCGGAAGCCGCCTTCCTGACCGGCACGGTGCTGCCCGTCGACGGAGGCGCGCTGGTCACGTGATACGACTGTGTGAGGAGGTGGCGCCCTTGCGCATCGGTGAACTGGCCCGGCGGACCGGGGTGTCACCCCGCGCGCTGCGCCATTACGAGACGGCGGGACTGATCTCGTCGGACCGGGCCGTCAACGGCTACCGGGTGTACGGGGAGGGCGCTGTCGCGCGGGTGGCGAACATCCGGTACCTGCTGGACGCGGGGCTGACCCTGGAGGACGTGTCCGCGTTCCGTTCCTGCCTCGACGGGGACCTGCCGGCGGCCCCGCCGTCACCTCGCGGTCTGGAGATCGCCCGCGAGCGCCTCGCCGTGCTCGACGCGCGGATCGCGGCGCAGACCGCGGCTCGGGACCGGCTCGCCCGCACCTTGGCCGCCGCGTCCGACAGCGCCTGACCCCGCGGTTGGCCGGAACGCGGTCATCGGATCCGGCGGACCCGACCTCCCGAGGCCGGAAGGCTGTCAGCGGACCCGACCTCCCGAGGCCGGAAAGCGGTCAGCGGGCCCGGCACCCCGCACGGTCCGTTCGAGGGCGGCTCGGCCCGAGGCGATCGCCTCGGTGAGCGTCAGCTCCCCGGCCGCGAGGGCCCGGCAGGTCGCCGTGTCGGTCCGCAGCCGCGCGTCGGGCAGCTCCGCCGTACCCGCCCCGTACACCCCGTCCCCGTACGAAACGCTTCCGTCGCCCCCCACCCGTACGTGGAACTCGCCCTCGTCCAGGCTCACCTGGACGACTCCCTCGCCCAGTTCGACGAGCGCCCCGAGCAGCGGGATGGCGTACCAGTGCGCGCGGACGGCGTCGGTGGGCCGCGGTTCGCCCAGGTCGGGCGCTCCCCAGGCGGCGAGGGTGCGCAGCACGGGCAGCAGGTCCCGCCCGCGTGGGGTGAGTTCGTACACGAACGCCGAGGCGGGCGGGGGCAGTCGGCGGCGGGTGACGAGCTCGGCGCCCTCCATGTCCTTGAGGCGGCCGGCGAGCATGTCGGTGCTGACGCCGGGCAGGTCGGCGTGGAGGTCGGTGTAGCGGCGCGGTCCGGCGAGGAGTTCGCGGACGACGAGCAGGGTCCAGCGGTCGCCGACGAGGTCGAGGGCGCGCGCGGCGGCGCAATGCTGGTCGTAGCTGCGGCGGCGTGGCTGACGTGGCATGCGACGCAGTCTAGACATGTTGTTGGACTTTCCAAGCTCGAACTTGGTAAAACCAAGCAACACTGATTCCGGGGACCTGGGGAGGTCGGACATGGAGTTCCGGCAGTCGAGCAAGCTGAGCGAGGTCTGTTACGAGATCCGGGGCCCGGTCATCGAGCACGCCAACGCGCTGGAGGAGGCGGGCCACAGCGTCCTGCGCCTCAACACCGGCAATCCGGCGCTCTTCGGCTTCGAGGCGCCCGAGGAGATCGTCCAGGACATGATCCGGATGCTCCCCAAGGCCCACGGGTACACCGACTCGCGCGGCATCCTGTCCGCCCGCCGCGCCGTGGCCCAGCGCTACCAGGCCATGGGGCTGCCGGAGGTCGACGTCGACGACGTGTTCCTCGGCAACGGCGTCTCCGAACTCGTCTCCATGGCCGTGCAGGCCCTCCTGGAGGACGGCGACGAGGTCCTGATCCCCGCCCCCGACTTCCCACTGTGGACGGCGGTCACCACCCTCGCCGGCGGCAAGGCCGTGCACTACCTGTGCGACGAGTCGGCCGACTGGTACCCGGACCTCGACGACATGGCGTCGAGGATCACCGACCGGACCCGGGCCGTGGTCATCATCAACCCCAACAACCCCACCGGCGCGGTCTATCCGAAGGAGATCGTCGAAGGCATCCTCGATCTCGCCCGCCGCCACGGCCTGATGGTCTTCGCCGACGAGATCTACGACCAGATCGTCTATGACGACGCCGTCCACCACCCGGCCGCGTCCCTCGCCCCCGACCTGGTCGTCCTCACCTTCGGGGGGCTGTCCAAGACATACCGGGTGGCGGGATTCCGCTCCGGCTGGCTGGTCGTCACCGGTCCGAGGCAGCACGCCAGGAACTACCTGGAGGGACTCACCATGCTCGCCTCCATGCGGCTCTGCCCCAACGCCCCCGCCCAGTACGCCATCCAGGCCGCGCTCGGCGGCCGTCAGTCCATCCACGAGCTGACCGCCCCGGGCGGCAGGCTCCGCGAACAGCGCGACCGGGCCTGGGAGAAGCTCAACGAGATCCCCGGCGTCTCCTGCGTGAAGCCGAAGGGAGCGCTGTACGCCTTCCCTCGTCTGGACCCCGCCGTGCACAAGATCCACGACGACGAGAAGTTCGTCCTCGACCTGCTCCTGCGGGAGAAGATCCAGGTCGTCCAGGGAACCGGCTTCAACTGGCCGCGCCCCGACCACTTCCGCATTCTGACCCTGCCGTACGCCGACGACCTCGACGCCGCGATCAGCCGCATCGGCCGCTTCCTGAGCGGCTACCGGCAGTGACGTACCGCCCTCCCGGCTGTCATGATCTGACAGTCCGAAAGATCTTCGGACCCGACGAGGGAACCGGTCACCGACGGCCGGGGGGACGGGAGGGCGGCCGGTCATGGACGTGGCGCTGATAGCGGTGGCGGGAACCCTGTTGGGCGTCATCGCCACCCACTGGTTCCAGGGGCGGGCCACCGAGCGCACAGCCTCGCTCGCCCGGACCGAACAGCTCCGCCAGGAGCGGATCGCGGCCTACAGCGCCTACGCGGGGGCGGTCGTGGACTACCGCCGCAGCCAGAACGACCGCTGGTTCCGGGCCTTCAAGGAGCCCGGATCGGAGGAGGCGGAGGAGTCCCGGCACGCCTCCTACCGGCAGCGCACCACCGCCCGGCAGGCGCTCTTCCGCGTCCAGTTGGTCTGCGACGACGCGCACATCCGCCGGCTCGCCGAGGCGGCCTTCGAGCAGACCCACTGCATGCACGAGGCGGAGGGGGAGGCGGAGCGCGCCCGTCGCTCCGCGCAGGCGAAGGAGGCGCTCGCCCTGTTCATCTCCGCCGCCGCGCCCGGCGTCCGCTGACCGGGACGGCGGACATGGACCTCGTCGCACCCGTCGTCGTCGAACCGCTCAGGCGCCGCCGCTGCTCGGAGTGCCGGCAGGGCCCGCTGGAACGGATGATCGTCGAGTTCAACGCCCCGGTCTGTCTGGACTGCGCCGACCTCGGGCATCTGGTCTTCCTGCGCCGTGGCGACACGGCGCTCACCCGCCGGGCCCGTGAACGCAGCACGCTCTGGGCCGTGGTGGTACGGCACAACCGGCGCCGTACCCGATACGAACGACAGGGCCTCCTCGTCGAGGAGGCGGCGCTCGCCGAGGCGGAGCTGGCCTGCCTGGCGGACGCCGACGCGCGGGCCAGGCGGCGGGCCAGGGACGCGGTACGGCGCGCGGCCCTGGACGCGGAGATCACCGAGGTCCTCCGGGCGGAGATCCTGCGGCTCTTCCCCTCCATTTCGGCGGACCGGGCCACGGAGATCGCGCTCCACGCCTCGGCGAAGGGCAGCGGACGGGTGGGGCGCACGGCCGCGGGCCGCTCCCTCGACCGCGGCGCCGTCACGGCCGCGGTGCGCGCCTCCGTACGGCATGTCGACACGCCGTACGACACCCTCCTGATGCGGGGAGTTCCACGGCACCAGGCCCGGACGAGGGTCGCTCCCGCCATCGAGGCGGTGCTCCGGGCCTGGCGTCGCGGCGGCGAGGACGCTCATGGCCGGGGACACGGCTGACGGCTCGGGTGTCAGCGCGCCTCGGCCGGTCCGCGAGGCCGGGACCGTCAGGCCTGGTCTCCGGCGCGGCGCGCGCGACGGTACAGCAGGGCGCCGCCGAGCAGCAGCGCGGCGCTCGCGCCGGCGGCGTACCCGAGGGTGTCCGAACCGGTGGCGGCCAGCGCCGGGCCCTTCACACCCTGCGGCGCGGGGGCCGGGGCGGGCTTCTCCGTCTCGGTCTCCGTCTGCGGGACCGGCACGTTCCGGACGGGGGTCTGCGGGCGCGGCGTCGGCCTCTCGATCGGCGGCGCCGGCTTCGACGGGCCGTTGACCGAGGTGTTGCCGAAGACCGGGTTGAGCAGGCCGACGACGTTGACCGAGTTCCCGCTGACGTTCACGGGGAGGTCGACCGGCAGCTGGAGCCCGTTCCCGGAGAGGATGCCGGGCGAGCCGGCGGTACGGCCCTCGGCGGTGGACCCGCCGCCGTTGGAGGAACCACCCTGCGTGCCGCCGCCTTGGGAGCCGCCGGCCTGCTCGCCGCCGCGCGGGGTACCGGGCTGGTCCTTGTGGGAACGGCCGCCGCCGTCGCCCGAGCCGTAGCCCTCGGGCTCCTGCTCGGCGGAGTGGTTGGCACAGCTGTTGCCGAAGGCCGGGTTGAGCAGGCCGACGACGTTGACCGTGTTCCCACAGACGTTGACCGGGGCGTGCACCGGCAGCTGAACCGTGTTGCCGGAGCCGATGCCCGGCGAACCGACTGCGGCGCCCTGCGCGCCGGCGTCGGCGTGCGCGGCGCCCGCCGAGAGGGCGAGCGCTCCACCCGTGACCAACAATGTGGCCAGACCACTTCGGCGAATCTGCCTCATGGCTTCCTGCCTTCCGGAGGTGTGCACGGGCAAGTGCCCGTACCGGAATCAACGCGACAAACGCATGTGCCGGATCCGGCCGTTGACGAGTTTCACTCCATCGAGTGGGACCCGTTCGAGTGTCGGTCAGCTCCCCAGAAGGTCGGTGAGGGCTCCGACCGGGTCCTGATCGGGCTCGCCGCGCGGCCACCAGTCCTCACGTCCGGTGTCCGACTCGTAGCCGTACCAGAGGCCGTCACGGCCGAGACGGAGCTGGAGGGACTCGGTGGAGAGCCGGTTGCGCCAGGGCCGGAAGGCGGGGAAGTCGGCGGCGATCAGCGCCGGTCTGGCACGGTCGAAGGGGCCCGCCGGCGGGTCCCACGGCTCTTCGAGGACGGCGAGTCCTGCGGCGCCGCCCTGCCGCCAGGCGGCGACGGCCCGGGCGAGTTCCGTCGGGGTGCGGTCGAGCGCGTACGCCAGGTCGCGGTAGAGGGCGCGGGTCGAGGCGGTGAGCCCGGACCCCGGGTGCGCGGCGGCGAGCCGGACGGCGTCCTGCCACGGGGTGAGCGCGGCGACCGGGTCGCGGCCGGTGGCGAGGAAGGTGTGGGCGCGGGCCGCGGCCTCCGTGGCGAGGAGGTCGAGAGCGAGCGGGTCGGGCGCCTCCGGGTCGGGCGGGAAGACCGCGGGGCGGCCGGGGCGGTCCGGAAGCGGGAGCGGTGGCGGCAGCGGCGGGCCGGACCGCTCCGCCGCGTCGAGCACCGCGCGGGCGGGAACCGTGGGCATCGGGGGTGCGGCGGCGATCGTCTCCGCGGCGGACCGGGCCGCGTTCCGTCGGGTGAGTTCGGCGAGGAGCTCCTGCTCGCCGCGGCCGCGCATCAGGAAGAGGACGAACGGATCCTCGTCGAGCAGCCGGGCGGCCTGGTAGCAGAGGGCGGCGGCGTGCTTGCAGGGGTAACCATCGTCCGGGCAGGTGCAGTCGGGGACGAGGTCGCCGGGCGCGGGCAGCAGTCCGGTGACCGCCTCCAGGGCGTGCGGTACGTCCTTGTCGAGCAGGGCGGCGATGTGGTCGGGGCGTGCGGTGGCCTCGTCGAGGAACCGCTCCCAGCCGTCGTCGCCGAGCGTCCGCATCCTGATCTCGGCGCGGTACGGACGGGCCCGGCTGCCGTGGACGTAGGCGACGACCCGGCCGGGGGTGACGGTGATCGCGTCGACGTGGCCGCGTCCCGCGTATGCCTTGCCGCGGGCGAGACGGGCCGGGTCGAGGGCGGTGTCCTCAAGGGCCTCGACCCAGGCGTTGCCCCACCAGGTGGCGGCGAACCGTCCGTCGGGGGCCTCGCGGGGCGCGACCTGCGGGAAGCTGCGGCGGCGGTCGTCGTGGCGGGGGGCGGCTCCGCGGCCGCCCCTTGCGGTGTTCACGAGGGCCTCCTCAGGGACACCAGGTCGGCGAGCTCCCGGTCGGTCAGTTCGGTGAGGGCCGCCTCGCCGGAGCCCAGCACGGCGTCGGCGAGGGCCCGCTTGGCGCGGAGCATCTCGGCGATCCGGTCCTCGACCGTGCCCTCGGCGACGAGCCGGTGGACCTGCACCGGCTGGGTCTGCCCGATGCGGTAGGCCCGGTCCGTGGCCTGCTCCTCGACGGCCGGGTTCCACCAGCGGTCGTAGTGGACGACATGGCCGGCCCGGGTGAGGTTGAGGCCGGTGCCCGCGGCCTTGAGGGAGAGCAGGAAGACGGGAACCTCACCGGCCTGGAAGCGGTCGACCATGCGCTCCCGCTCGGCCACCGGTGTGCCGCCGTGGAGGAGTTGGGTCGGGACGCCGCGCGCGGCCAGATGGTCGGCGAGGAGCCGGGCCATCGACACGTACTGCGTGAAGACGAGCACCGAACCGTCCTCGGCGAGGATCGTGTCGAGGAGCTCGTCGAGCAGGGCGAGCTTCCCCGAGCGGCCGGCGAGCCGCGCGGTGCCCGCTCCCGGCGGTGCCTGTTCCTTCAGGTACTGGGCGGGGTGGTTGCAGATCTGCTTGAGGGAGGTCAGCAGCTTCATGACGAGGCCCCGGCGGGCCATGCCCTCGGCCTCCTCGATCCGCGCCATGGTCTCGCGGACGACCGCCTCGTAGAGCGAGGCCTGTTCCCGGGTGAGGGAGACGGGGTGGTCGGACTCGGTCTTCGGCGGCAGTTCGGGGACGATGCCGGGGTCGGACTTGCGGCGGCGCAGCAGGAAGGGGCGCACGAGGCGGGCGAGCCGCTCGACGGCCTCCTCGTGCTCGATCTCCTCGTTGTTCTCCACGGCACGCGCGTGCCGGGAGCGGAAGGCCTTGAGCGGGCCGAGGAGACCGGGGGTGGTCCAGTCGAGGAGCGCCCACAGTTCGGAGAGGTTGTTCTCCACGGGGGTCCCGGTGAGGGCGACCCGGGCGGGGGCGGGGATCTCGCGCAGTGCTCTGGCCGTCGCCGAGAACGGGTTCTTGACGTGCTGTGCCTCGTCGGCGACGACCATCCCCCACTCCCGCTCGGCGAGCCGGGCGGCGCTGGTGCGCAGGGTGCCGTACGTGGTGAGGACGAATCCGCCCTCGACGCCGTCGAGGTCCCGGTCGGCGCCGTGGAAGCGTCGTACGGGCACGCCGGGGGCGAACTTCTCCACCTCCCGCTGCCAGTTGCCGAGCAGGGACGCCGGGCAGACGACGAGGGTCGGGGCGCGGCGGGAGCGGCGCAGATGGAGGGCGATGAGGGTGACGGTCTTACCGAGGCCCATGTCGTCGGCGAGGCAGCCGCCGAGCCCGAGGGAGGTCATCAGGTCCAGCCAGGCGAGTCCGCGCAGCTGGTAGTCGCGGAGGGTGGCCGTCAGGCCGGGCGGGGCCTGCACGTCCTCGGGTCCCGCGAGGAGCCGGTCGCGGAGCGCGGCGAGCGCCCCGACGGGGACGGCGGGCACGGTCTCGCCGTCCACCTCGGCGGTACCAGTGAGGGCGACGGCGAGGGCGTCGACCGGTTCGAGCAGGCCCAGCTCCCGCTTGCGCGCCTTGCGGACGAGGTCGGGATCGATGACGACCCACTGGTCGCGGAGGCGCACGATGGGCCGGTGGGCCTCGGCGAGCTGGTCCATCTCGCGGTCGGTGAGCGGATCGCCGTCGAGGGCCAGCTGCCAGTTGAACCGCAGGAGCTCCTCGCTGTCGAAGAAGGCGGTGCCGTCGGTCGCGGAGCCGGGCGCGGCCTGGGCGGCCCGGACCACGGCGGAAGCGCTGAGCGAGCGGGCCAGCTCGCGGGGCCAGTGGACGGCGACCCCCGCGTCGGCGAGCCGGGCGGCGGCGGGGCCGAGCAGCTCGTACAGCTCGTCCTCGGTGACGGCGAGGACATCGGGCACGTCCCGCTCGAGGAGCCGGCCGAGCGGGGACCAGACGCGGGCGGCCCGACGCAGCGCGAGGACGGCGTCGATCCGGGCGCGGGGGCCGAAGTGCTCGCCGTCCCCCGCCCAGAGTGCCGAGGCGTCGATGACGAGGGTCGGGTCGGCCAGGCTGTGGACCTGGAGAAGCGCGGCGGCCGCATGGCGCTCGCGTCCGGTGGTGCCCTCCCCTTCGGCGCCGTCCTGGCCGGCGGCCGGGTCGAAGAGCTCGTACGGCGACAGGTCCAGGCGGAGCGAGACACGGACGCCCGCGTCCATCCCGGCCGCCGCCTCGGCGGCCCAGGCACGCGCGCGGGGCAGGTGCTGGGGCGGGCGCGCGGCGAACGGCGCCCCGACCGCGTGGGCGGCGGCCGGAGTGCGGGGCAGCACATCGGCGACCGCGTCGAGGAAGGCACGCACGAGGGCTTCGGGATCGGGCAGCCGCAGCGGACCTGGCCCTGGGACGGGCACGGCGTGCGCCTCGTACGGCAGGGCCGCGGCGACGGCCCGCAGATGGGCGATGTCGTCGGCGTCCAAGGGCCCCGCCCGCCAGGCGTCCAGGTCGTCGGCGGTCAGGCCGGGCAGCATCCGGCCGCGGGCCACCACGTGCAGGGCGTGCAGGGCGGCGGCACCCCAGCCGGCGGTAGCCGGGTGGGCCGCCGGGTGGTGACGGGCCGCGACGAGGTGGGGCAGGGCCACGTCGACGGGGAGGGTCAGGGCGGGGACCGCGCGACCACGGGCCCCGGTGCCATGCCGTCGTACGACGGTCAGCTCGACGCGCTCCGCACCGCTTTCCGCCGGATCGGGCAGGGCGCCTCCGTCAGGGGTCCAGAAGGCGACCCGGCCCTCACGGGGCAGGGCGGCCGGCAGGAAGACGGCGGCGCTGGTGATCCAGGTGGGTGCCACTGCTCCGCGCTCCTTCCGCCGGGTGATGCGTGTCGACCGGATCTCCGACCTTACGGGTGGGGTCTGACAACGGCCGCCGGGCGGCCTCCCCCGAGCGGCCCAGCAGCGGATGACACCGGCCCCCGGGGGCGGGAGGGTGGCCTGAACACCTCCCTCACAGAAGAGGATCCGCCATGTCCGTTCGCCGGCGTCTCACGACCGCCACCGGGGCCGTGCTGCTCACCTTCGCCGTCGCCGGTTGTTCGGGCCTGGGCCGCAGCGCCGTGGGCACGATCATGTACGAGACGGAGCGTGAGGCCGCGGTGATGGTGACCAGCCCCCTGGTGAAGGGCTGCCATCGCCTCGCGCCGGCCGGCGCGACCAAGGTCGAGAACAACACCCTGGTCGACATCGTGCTGTACCCGACGCGCGACTGTAAGGGCAAGGACTCCACCTACCTCCCCAGCAACAGCGGCAACGGGATCGTGCCGGGCACCCTGCCGTGGCGCAGCTACAGCGTCATCCACTAGGGATCACGGGCCGGGAGGGCGTCCGGCGCGGGTGCGCGCTCCGCCACCTTCGGCGCCGGTTCCCCTTCCGCCGTCCCAGGGTCCATCCTGGAAGTGTGCCTCCGGAGGCTCCGACGGGGAGGGTGACCGTCATGCGTACCGGGAACGAGCCGGCGACCGCGCGCAGCGCCCTGCGCCTGCGGTTCTGGCTGAGTGTCTGGGGCCTGCTCTGGGCCGGCTTCGGGACGACCGCGTTCTCCCTGGTGGGCCGCCCCGGGTGGGCCGCGGCCTGTGGCGTGCTGTTCCTGGTGGCCGCGTGCGACCTGACGATGGTGCTGCGCCATCTCCACCAGGGTCCGCACTGGCAGCCGGGCCGGGACATCCCGCCGTACGAGCCCGACCATGGCGGCACGGGGCGCTGAGTCCTCGGGCCGCCTACTTCTCCGTGTCGAACCCCGCCGCCCGGAGGTACTCGGGCTTCGGGTCGAGGGCGGCGGCGAGGCGGAAGTGGCGGGTGGCCTGCTCCGTCCGGCCCGAGCGCTCGAAGGTGCGGGCCAGTGCGAAGTGCGCGAACGCGTTGTCCGGCTCGCGCTCCAGGACCAGCTCGAACTCCAGCTGAGCCGGACGCAGCTGCGCGGCGGCGAAGAACGCACGGGCACGCAGCAGACGCGCCGCCGTGTTCTCGGGGTGGGCGGCGATCACGGAGTCCAGGAGCTTCACGGCACCCCGAGGGTCCCGCGCGGCCAGCAGGTGCTCGGCGGCGCGGAAGTCGATGACGTGTGTTTCCGGGTTTCTGTCGGCCACCATGGCATCCTTCCCCTTCGACCCGGTGGTTGAACACCGGACCCGGCGGCCGCATTCCACCAGCCTCACCGCCGGCGGCCCTACGCGGGGCCCGCGGTCCTGCGCTTCAGCTCGTCCCAGACCTTCCGCACCTGCGGTTCGAGGGCGTCGAGCGGTCCGTCGTTGTCGATCACGAGGTCCGCGACGGCCAGCCGCTGCGCGCGCGTGGCCTGGGCCGCCATCCGGGCCCTCGCCTCGGACTCGGCCATGCCCCGGAGCCGTACGAGCCGGTCCAGCTGGGTCTCCGGGGAGGCGTCCACCACCACGACCAGGTCGTACAGCGGCGCGAGCCCGTTCTCGGTGAGCAGAGGTACGTCGTGGACGACGACGTCTCCCGTGCCGGCGCGGCGCTCCAGCTCCGCCGACCGTGCCCCGACCAACGGGTGCACGATGCTGTTGAGCGTGGCGAGGCGGTCGGCGTCGGCGAAGACGATGGAGCCGAGCTTCGGCCGGTCGAGCGCCCCGTCGTCGGTGAGGATTCCGTCCCCGAAGGCCTCGACGACGGCCGCGAGCCCCGGGGTGCCGGGCTCGACGACCTCGCGGGCGATCCGGTCCGCGTCGATCAGCACGGCCCCGTAGGAGACGAGCAGCCGTGACACTTCGCTCTTGCCGGCGCCGATCCCGCCGGTCAGGCCCACCTTCAGCATGAGCGGCAGCTTAGGGCCTGCTCCTGGCGGGTCAGGAGTCGCCCTCCCGCTCGGCGAGGAAGCGCTCGAACTCGCGGCCCAGCTCGTCCGCCGACGGCAGGTCGACCGGCTCGGCGACCAGGCTGCCACGGGTCTCGGCCCCGGCCACCGCGTCGTACTGGTGCTCAAGGCCCTGCACGAGCGCGACCAGCTCCTCGTCGCCCTCGCCGATCTGGCGGTCGATCTCGGTCTGGGTGCGGCGGGCCTCCGTCCGCAGGGAGTGGGCGACGGCGGGGAGGACGAGCCCGGTGGCGGCAGTGACGGCCTCGAGCACGGTCAGGGCGGCGTCCGGATACGGGGAGCGGGCGACGTAGTGCGGCACGTGCGCGGCGACACCGAGGGTGTCGTGCCCGGCCTCGGTGAGCCGGTACTCGACGAGCGACTCGGCGCTGCCGGGGACCTGGGCCTCGTCGAAGGGGCTGCGGTGGCCGGGCATGAGGTCGGTGCGGCTGCCGTGCGGGGTCAGCCCGACGGGACGGGTGTGCGGCACGCCCATGGGAATGCCGTGGAAGTTGACGGAGAGACGCACGCCGAGGCGCTCGATGATCTGCCGTACGGCGGCGGCGAACCGCTCCCACTCGACGTCCGGCTCCGGGCCGGAGAGGATGAGGAAGGGCGCTCCGGTGGCGTCCTGGACGAGGCGGACCTCGATGGAGGGCGTCTCGTACGCCGTCCAGCGGTCGCGCTTGAAGGTCAGCAGCGGGCGGCGGGCACGGTAGTCCACGAGCCGGTCGTGGTCGAAACGGGCCACCAGCTGGTGGGGCAGCGTGTCGAGCAGGCGCTCGACGATCTGCTCACCGGCCTCGCCCGCGTCGATGTAGCCGTCGAAGTGGTACAGCATGACCAGCCCGGCCGACTCCTGCGCGAGGGCCAGGTCGACGACGGCCAGGCCCTTCGGGTCCCATTCGTACAACTCCTGGGGATCAAGCACGGTTACCGCTCCTCCTCGTGTCCTCTCTGGGAACGTCTGGTGCGGCAGCGCCATTCCCGCGGCGCGTGATCTTCCGCCCGGAACGGCCCGAACGGCGGCACTGGTCCAGACCTTGACATGGCCACCGCCTCTCCCTACCGTCTCGGGACAGCATCGCGTTCAGCATCTCGGTCATCGTGCACATACAGGAACACCCCACTCCCCCACCGCACGGAAGGGATCCCCATGCGCACCAGGACGCTGCTCCTCCCCCTCCTCCCGGCGCTCCTCGCCGTCCCCCTCGTCACCACCCCCGCCTCGGCGGCGACCGTCGACGTCTCGACCGCCGCACAGCTCAGGACGGCGCTCACCAACGCCCGGCCCGGCGACACGATCCGCCTCGCGGACGGCACGTACACCGGGAACTTCAAGGCCACCACCCCGGGCACCGCCTCGGCCCGGATCACCCTGACCGGCTCCTCGCGCGCGGTGCTCACCGCCGGCGGCGGCTACGGGCTGCACCTCAACGGCGCCTCGTACTGGACGGTCTCGGGCGTCACCGTCACCGGCGGTCAGAAGGGGATCATGACCGACGCCGCGAACAGTGTGGTGATCGACGGGGTGACCGTGCACGACCTGGACATGGAGGGCGTGCACTTCCGCAACTCCAGCAGGAACGGCGTCATCAGGAACTCCCGGATCTACGACACGGGGAACGACGGCCGTGGCATGGGCGAGGGCGTGTACGTCGGCAGCGCCAACACCCTCGCCGACCGCAGTGACAACGCGCAGATCCTGAACAACGTCATCGGACCCGACGTCGGCGGCGAGAGCGTCGACATCAAGGAGGGCACCACCGGGGCGCGGATCGTCGGCAACACCTTCGACGGGCGCGGACTGACCGGCGCCCACTACGACGACTCCTGGGTGGACGTGAAGGGCAACGGCGTCCTCGTGGAGAACAACACCGGCGTCAACACGACGAACAACGGCTTCGAGACCCACACCCAGCAGAGCGGCTGGGGCTGCGGGACGGTCTTCCGCGGCAACCACTCGAACCTGACGGGCGCGACCGGCACGAAGCGGCTCGCGATCAACGTGACCAACCGGAGCGGCTCCTGCCCGACGACGGTCTACGCCTCGAACACGGTCACCGGCGGGAACGGTCTGACGAACATCCCCGTCACTCCCTGAGCCGGCCCGGGGCATCGCGCGCCACCGCGGCGGGCGGCCCGGGGAACGACCGAGGCCCGCTCCCCCGAAGGGAAGCGGGCCTCGATTCGCTAGCGGCTAGCGCTCAGCGGAGAGCTGTTCAGCTCTGGCCGCCGGCGAGCTTCTCGCGGAGGGCGGCGAGCGCCTCGTCCGACGCCAGGGCGCCGGAGTTGTCGTCCGACTCCGAGGAGTACGAACCACCCGAGATGCCCGCACCGGCGTTGCCACCGGCGGCCGGGGCGGCAGCGCCCTCGGCGGCAGCGGCCTCGTCGGCCTCGCGGGACTTGATGACCTGAGCCTGGTGCTGCTCGAAACGAGCCTGCGCCTCGGCGTACTGGGTCTCCCAGGCCTCGCGCTGGGTCTCGAAGCCCTCGAGCCAGTCGTTGGTCTCGGGGTCGAAGCCCTCGGGGTAGATGTAGTTGCCCTGGTCGTCGTAGGACGCGGCCATGCCGTACAGGGTCGGGTCGAACTCGACCGAGGCCGGGTCGGCACCGAAGGACTCGTTGGCCTGCTTCAGCGAGAGGCTGATGCGACGACGCTCGAGGTCGATGTCGATGACCTTGACGAAGATCTCGTCGTTGACCTGGACGACCTGCTCCGGGATCTCCACGTGGCGCTCGGCCAGCTCGGAGATGTGGACCAGACCCTCGATGCCCTCGTCCACGCGGACGAACGCACCGAACGGAACCAGCTTGGTGACCTTACCCGGGACGACCTGGCCGATCTGGTGGGTCCGGGCGAACTGCTGCCACGGGTCCTCCTGCGTCGCCTTCAGCGACAGGGAGACACGCTCGCGGTCCATGTCGACGTCGAGAACCTCGACGGTGACCTCCTGGCCGACCTCGACAACCTCGGACGGGTGGTCGATGTGCTTCCAGGACAGCTCGGAGACGTGCACGAGGCCGTCGACGCCACCCAGGTCCACGAAGGCACCGAAGTTGACGATCGAGGAGACGACGCCGGAGCGGACCTGACCCTTCTGCAGGGTGGTGAGGAACGTCTGGCGAACCTCGGACTGGGTCTGCTCGAGCCAGGCACGGCGGGACAGGACCACGTTGTTGCGGTTCTTGTCCAGCTCGATGATCTTCGCCTCGAGCTCCTTGCCCACGTAGGGCTGGAGGTCGCGGACGCGACGCATCTCGACGAGGGAGGCCGGCAGGAAGCCGCGGAGGCCGATGTCGAGGATGAGACCACCCTTGACGACCTCGATGACGGTACCGGTGACGATGCCGTCTTCTTCCTTGATCTTCTCGATGGTGCCCCAGGCGCGCTCGTACTGGGCGCGCTTCTTCGAGAGGATCAGGCGGCCTTCCTTGTCCTCCTTCTGGAGAACCAGGGCCTCGATCTCGTCGCCGACCTTGACGACCTCGTTCGGGTCGACGTCGTGCTTGATCGAGAGCTCACGGCTCGGGATCACGCCTTCGGTCTTGTAACCGATGTCGAGCAGGACCTCGTCCCGGTCGACCTTCACGATGACGCCGTCGACGATGTCGCCGTCGTTGAAGTACTTGATCGTCTCGTCGATCGCGGCGAGGAAGGCTTCCTCGTTACCGATGTCGTTGACCGCAACCTGCGGGGTGGTGCTGGTGGCGGTGGTCTCGGTGCTGCTCGTCATGTGGGAAAGGGCTCCGGTTACGGACAGAAAGTCGTAGGTACTGCTACGCCGTGAGCCCGTATCGCACCAAGAAGCCGGACAGCCAATGAAGCACCTTCCGCGAACGGCAGGAGCCTCGAAAACCGAGGGGACATACAACAGGTACGAGCGCGGCCTGCTCCGTCTGAGGCGCGCAGGCCCGCAGCGCAACCTTTAGCATACGGGGGCAGCCGGACAGGGTCAATGCGCGAAGCGCGCACCCGGGGCGGAACGCCTCAACTCCGGCGCCACTCATGTCCTTACGCGCCGCAACGGCGGGGGCCGCCGCACGGCGGCACTGAGCGCAAACTACATCGGCGGGCGAGATGAACCAAGAGTACGAACAGGAAGTGCCCCGGGACTCGGCCGAGGACGAGGCGGAGGCGACCCGGCGTGACGCGGGGGACGCGGAGAGCAGCCGGGCGAGCCGTGGCTGGTGGGACAGGAACGCCGACGAGTACCAGAGCGACCACGGCTCCTTCCTCGGCGACGACCGGTTCGTGTGGGGCCCCGAGGGACTCGACGAGGCCGAGGCCGGACTCCTCGGGCCCGCCTCCGCGCTCAAGGGCCTCGACGTCCTGGAGATCGGAGCGGGCGCGGCGCAGTGCTCGCGGTGGCTGGCGGCGCAGGGGGCGCGGCCGGTGGCCCTCGACCTCTCGCACCGGCAGCTCCAGCACGCGCTGCGGATCGGCGGCGAGGTGCCGCTGGTGGAGGCCGACGCCGGGGAGCTGCCGTTCCGCGACGGCGCCTTCGACCTGGCGTGCTCGGCGTACGGCGCGGTGCCGTTCGTCGCCGACCCGGTGAGGGTGTTCCGGGAAGTACGACGGGTGCTGCGGCCCGGCGGCCGGTGGGTCTTCTCCGTGACGCATCCGATCCGCTGGGCGTTCCCCGACGAGCCCGGTCCCGAGGGCCTGTCGGTCGCGGCCTCCTATTTCGACCGCACCCCTTATGTGGAGCAGGACGAGCAGGGCAGGGCCGTGTACGTGGAGCACCACCGGACGATCGGTGACCGGGTCCGGGACGTGGTGGCCGGCGGATTCCGTCTGGTGGATCTCGTCGAGCCGGAGTGGCCGGAGTGGAACAGCCAGGAGTGGGGTGGCTGGTCCCCGCTGCGGGGGAACCTGATCCCCGGGACGGCGATCTTCGTCTGCGAACGCATGGAGTAGTCGAGCAGCGAATGCCCGGAGCAGCCGAGTAGTCGTATTAATGGGTGGGCCCTGTGGACAACGGGGCCCGCCTTTTTCGTGTCTCGTACGAGACTGAGTGCGTGATCCGAAACGACGCACTCGACCGTCTCCCCGTCCGCCATGCCGTCCCCGAGCTGCTCGCCGCGCTCGACCGGCGCGGTGCGGCCGTGTTGTCCGCGCCTCCCGGCACGGGCAAGACGACGCTGGTGCCGCTCGCGCTCGCGGGACTCATAGGGGAGGGACCCCGGCGGCGGGTGCTGGTGGCCGAGCCCCGCCGGATGGCGGTGCGGGCGGCGGCCCGGCGGATGGCGTGGCTGCTCGGTGAGGAGGCCGGCGGCACGGTCGGCTTCTCGGTGCGCGGAGAGCGGCGGACCGGTCCGTCGACCCGGGTCGAGGTGGTGACCACGGGCATCCTGCTCCAGCGGCTCCAGCGGGACCCGGAGCTGGCGGGCGTGGACATGGTCCTGCTCGACGAGTGCCATGAGCGGCACCTGGACGCCGACACGGCCATGGCCTTCCTCGTGGACGTACGGGCCACCCTGCGCCCGGAGCTGAAGCTGATCGCCGCGTCGGCGACGAGTGACGCGGCGGCATGGGCGGACCTCCTCACGGTCCTGGACGGGACAGGGCCGGCGCCGGTGGTGTGGAGCAAGGGCGAGGGGCACGGTTGCCGGGTCTTCTTCGCGGCGCCGCCCCCGGGCGTCCGGCCGGCCCACGGCACCTGGGTGGACCCCGCGATGCTGCGGCACGTCGCCGCGACGGTCCGGCTCGCGATGGAGCGGCACGACGGGGACGTCCTCTGCTTCCTGCCGGGGACGGGGGAGATCGCTCGGACGGCCGGGATGCTGGCCGGCGTCGACGCGGAGGTGCTCCAGCTGCACGGGCGGGCCCCGGCGGCGGTGCAGGACGCGGTGCTGCGCGGTACGGAGCCGGGCGGCCGGCGCCGGGTGGTCCTCGCGACCTCGGTGGCGGAGTCCAGCCTGACGGTGCCGGGGGTGCGGATCGTCGTGGACTCGGGGCTCGCACGGGAGCCGCGCATGGACCACGCCCGCGGGCTCGGCTCACTCGCGACGGTGACGGTCTCGGAGGCGACGGCGACGCAGCGCCTCGGCCGGGCAGGCCGGGAGGCGTTCGGCTTCGTGTACCGCTGCTGGGCCGAGGCGAGCGACGGGGGCAGGCCCCGCTTCCCGTCCCCGGAGATCAAGGTCGCCGATCTCTCGGACTTCGCCCTGCGGGCCGCCTGCTGGGGCGACCCGACGGCCGAAGGGCTCGCGCTGCTCGACGCGCCGCCCGCCGGGGCGATGGCGGCGGCCCGGACGGTCCTCGGCTCGATCGGAGCGGTGGACGAGGCCGGGCGGGCCACCGATCGAGGGGTACGGATGTCCCGGCTCGGGCTCCACCCGCGGCTCGGCCGCGCCCTCCTGGACGGTGCTCCGGAGGTCGGGGCGCGGCGGGCCGCGGAGGTGGTGGCGCTGCTCAGTGAGGAGCCGCCGCGCGACTACGGGGACGATCTGGCGGCGGCCTGGCGTGCGGCCCGCCGGGGCACCGACGGGTACGGCGCACGGTGGAAGGCGGAGGCGCGCCGCCTGGAGCGGTCGGCGGCCGAGTCGGTCGGCGGAGCGGGCTCCGGGGCCGGGGGCGGTCCGGTGGTGGGCGAGGACGCGGTGGCCGGGCTCGTGACGGCACTGGCGTTCCCCGAGCGGGTGGCGAGGGCCAGGGAGCAGGAGGGATATCTGATGGTGTCGGGGAGCGGGGCGCGGCTCGCGGAGGGTTCCTCGCTGCGCGCCACTCCGTGGCTGGCCGTGGCGGTGGCGGACCGTACGGCGCGGGACGCCACCGCACGGGTGCGGCTGGCCGCCGTGGTGGACGAGGACATGGCGCGGCGGGCGGCCGGTCATCTGCGGTCCACGGGTGAGGAGGTCCGATGGGAGGACGGGGACGTGGTCGCCCGCTCGGTGGACCGGCTGGGCGCGGTCGAGCTGACGGTCCGGCCGCTGGGGGCGGGGGCGGCGCCCGCGCTCGTACGGGAGGCGCTGCTCGACGGCCTGCGGCGGGAGGGGCTCGGGCTGCTGCGGTGGAGCCGGGAGGCCGGGGAGCTCCGTGGGCGGCTCGCCTTCCTCCACCGGCAGCTGGGAGAACCCTGGCCGGACATGGCGGACGAGGCGCTGGTCGACCGGGCCGGGGAGTGGCTGGAGCCGGAGCTGTCCCGGGCCGGGCGCCGGGCGGATCTGGGGCGGATCGACGCCGGTGAGGCACTGCGGCGGCTGTTGCCGTGGGCGTCGGGCGAGGCGGGCAGGCTGGGGGAACTGGCGCCCGAGCGGATCGAGGTGCCGAGCGGATCGCGGATCCGGGTCGAGTACGGGGGTGAGCGGCCGGTGCTCGCGGTGAAGCTCCAGGAGCTGTTCGGGCTCGCCGAGACGCCGCGGGTGGCGGGGGTCCCGGTGCTCGTCCATCTCCTCTCCCCCGCCGGGCGGCCGGCGGCCGTGACCGCCGACCTGGCGTCGTTCTGGCAGGACGGCTACCGGGCGGTGCGGGCGGAGCTGAGGGGGCGGTATCCGAAGCATCCGTGGCCGGAGGATCCGTCCACGGCGGAGGCGACCCGGCACACGAGCGCGCGGCTCAGACGGGAGGGGTGACCGGGGCGGTGGCGGCCTCCGGTGCCGGGCGGCGGGAGCGGGCCTCGAGCCAGAGGGCGAGAGCGAGGAGGAGCAGCGCCAGGAGGGTGAGGCTCCACGGGAGGTAGGAGACGAGCATGAGGACCATGAGGCGGTTGGAGGAGACCATCTCGCCGACGCTCTCGATGTAGTCCTCGCGCATCTTCACGTGCCCCTCGAAGACGGTGAGGGTGTCCCGGCCCATCAGCGCGCCGGCGTTGCGGAGCTCCTCCTTGTGGATCTCCTCGCCGTTGACGGGGGCGCCGGTGACCGGCTCGATCCAGAACATCCGCTTGGTCGTGTACCAGCGGGTGAGGCCGGATTCGGCGATGACCTCCGGGGGGATCTTGACCGGCATGGTCTTGGGCATGGGGACCTTGGTCCAGGGGATGGTCTGCTCGAAGTAGTAGACCTCCATGCCGCGGAAGGTGCGGGTGCCCTTGTAGTGGATGGGGGCGGAGGTCCGGGTCTGGGCGTCGAAGTACTGGTAGTCGCGCTTCTCGGTGAGGAAGGGCCACTTGAACTCGATGCCCTCGCGCCGGACGGGGTCGCCGTCGACCATCTCGCCGGTGGCGTGGACGGGGTCCTGGGTGTGGGCGTCGAAGATGTACCGCTCGGGGACCCGGGAGACCATCTTGCCGTCGGGGCCCGTGATGTAGGCGAGGGCGTCCCAGACGACGACGTCGCGCCCGGCGTCGCGTTCGATGCGCCGCGACTCCTCGACGTTGCCCTTGAGGGTCTGGATGATCGTGATCTTGTCGACCTTCTCGGCCTTGAGGGTGGAGTAGTCGAGGAGGGTCGCGGGCTTCGCCTCGAGGACGGTCTCCTGGTACTGGTTCGGCGGAATCTTCGCCAGCCGGGGGAAGGCGTACCAGCGCAGGGTCGGCGCCATCGCGGCGCAGAAGACAGCGAGGGCGAGGAGGACGAGGCTCGCTCGGCGGCGCACGGTCGCCCCCTACTTCTTGGGGCCGGGGTCGGCGGTCAGCAGGGGCTTGGGCGAGGTGGGGCCGTCGGGCGGCAGATCGACCACGGAGACGAGGAGGACGAAGAGGAGGACTGGGGCGAGTCCGATGGCGGCGGCGACGAGGGCGCGCATGGTCGGCCTCCCGGGATGCGATCTGATGGGGCGTCAGGGCGGGGGCACCGTAGCAACGCGACCGTGAGATGAGAACACGTTGCACCACGGCACCGTCGCTTCCGGGGAACGCGAAGCGCCGCCCCTCCGTCCGGTGGGGACGGAGGAGCGGCGCGGAGGCGCGGTCGGGTCAGGCCGAAGGCGAGGGCGAGGCCTCGGGCGTGCCGGTCCCGGAAGGAGTCGGGTCCGCGGTCGGCTCCGGAGTGGGAGTCGGCGTCGGGGCGGGCGCGGTGACCGTCAGCTTGACCTCCGTGCTGCCGCCGCCGGGCGCGGTCAGGCGGATCACGTACTCGCCCGCCTTGTCGCCGGCGAAGAGGTCGGGGAGCGTGATCAGACCGTCCGCTCCGGTCTTGAGGGAGACCTCGCGGAACGTGTTGCCTGCCGCGTCCTTGAAGTAGGGGCTGTCGGCGCTCTCGGCGCCCGTCGCCGAGGCGACGATCACGGCGGTGACGCGTACACCGGGGGCGAGCACGCCCTTGTCGGTGGCCTTCACCTGCACCTGTCCGCCGAAGGCGGTGCCGGTGGTGGCCGACAGGGGCTCACCGGCGACGCGGGCGAGGGTGTCCGCCTCACGGGCGGTGACCGTCGCGGCGAACTCGGTCGCGGCCACCGTGCTGTTGCCCACGAGGGTGGCCCTGACCTTGAACGATCCGGTCTTCTCGCCCGCCCGCAGCGTGGGGGCCTTGGCCATGCCGGCGGAACCGACGGTGACGGTGGCGGTCGTCGCGCCGCCGACGAACCGGGTGTCGGTCGCGCCGACGATCTCGAAGCGGATGCCGACCCCGGTGACCGGCGCGCCGGAGGCGTCGAGCGCCGCGACCGTCGGCGCCGTGGCGAAGGCGCTCTCGGTGCTCGCGGTCAGCTGCCCGGACGCGACGGGCGCGAGCCGTACGACCTTGACGGCGGGCGGCACGGTGGGCGGCTTCGTCGGAGTGACCGGCGGCTTGGACGGGGTGGTCGGCGTCGGCTTCTTCGGCGGGGTGACCGGCGGCTCGGACGGGTCCGTCGGCTTCGGGGTGACCGGCGCGGAGGGCTTCGGAGCGGGCGACGTCGGGATGGGCGGGAGCGGCGTGGCCGGGCGGTTCCCCTGTCCCCGGCCGTCGCTCCGGTCGACCGGCAGCACGCCCGTGCCGTCCGGGACCTGGTGGGTGCCGCGCTGGTAGTACTCGAACCATGACAGGACCGTGTTCAGGTACTCCCGCGAGCGGTTGTAGCTGAGGACCGCCCGGTCGAGGTCGGCCTTGAGCGCGAGGTTGCGGTCGTTGGCGCAGAGGTAGAGACCGGCGGCCTGCGCGGCGTCGTAGATGTTGTTCGGGTCCTTCTTCCCGTCGCTGTTCGCGTCCTGGCCCCAGGTGGCCCAGGTGGACGGGATGAACTGCATCGGGCCGACGGCACGGTCGTGGGTCTTGTCACCGTCGTAGGCGCCGCCGTCGGTGTCGGAGATGTTGGCGAATCCGACGCCGTTGAGGGCGGGGCCGAGAATCGGCGAGAGCGTCGTGCCGTTGGCGTCGACCCGGCCTCCGCGCGCCTGGCCGGACTCGACCTTGCCGATGCCGGCGAGCAGCTGCCAGGGCAGGTTGCAGCCGGGGTCGGTCGAACGTATCGACTGCTCGGCGCGCTTGTAGGCGGAGAGCACGGACGCGGGTATGCCGGCCTCGGCGGGCCCGGTGACCAGCGGCAGACGGGGGGTCACCCCGGGCTTGTTCGGCGTGTTCAGCGGCGGCAGCTCGGTGTAGTAGGGCGAATCGCCCGTGGCGGAGCCGTCGCCGGAGGGCGACGCCGTGTCCCCCGCGCCGATGGCGCGGTCCCCGCCGGCGTTGTCCGCGGTCGGCGGAACCACCTCCGGCGCCTGTGAGGCGGCGAGCGCGGCGACCGCCGCGGCCACCACCGCACCACTGGTCGCTCCCTTGCGCAGCCTGCGGCCCAAGTGCGCTGACATGTCGGCGGTCCCTTCCCCCTCGACTGCGGTCCCACGCTCCCCGCGTCAGACCTCCGGCGACCCTATGCCAACTCCGGCCCGCCCGGCACCGGCGCCTGACCGTGTTTCACGCTTTCGTCACCTCTCGGCCGCTTCACGACCAGGGACGCGAGGGAACCGAGTGGAGCGCCGCGCCCCTCTTGCACTGCGGCCGATGCCACACTCCGGCCGTCACCACCGGAACCTGGGGGAACTCCCGTTGCCGTTCACACTGAGCCATGCCGCAGCCGTGCTGCCCGGACTGCGCCGGAACGGGACCGCGCGCGGACCACTGGTCGCGTCCGCTCTCGTCGCGGGCTCCTTCGCGCCCGACATGACCTATTTCGCGGCGACGGCGTTCCCCGGGGCGATGGTCCTCGGGGACGTAACCCACTCCCCCGTCGGGATCGTGACCGCCGACGTACTCATCACCGCCGGGCTCGTGGCCCTGTGGCTGACCGTGCGTGAGCCGCTCGTGGTGCTGCTGCCCGCCCGGTGGCGCGGGCGGGTGTACGGGCTCGTGCGAGGCCGCCCCTGGAGCGACCGGCACCCGGCCGTCGTGGCCGGGTGGTTCGTCCTCTCCGCGATCCTCGGCGCGACGACCCATGTGGTGTGGGACTCCTTCACCCACATCGACCGCTGGGGCACCCGGATGATCCCGTTCCTCGGTGACGTCGTGGCCGGGTTCCCCGTCTATCTCTACGCGCAGTACGGGGGTTCGGCGCTGGCCCTGGGACTTCTGGGCTGGTTCGTCGCGCGGGCGCTGCGCTCCGCCGGCCCGAGCGTGGAGCTGCCGGCCGGGATTCCGGTCCCCGGACGGCGCGGACGGCTGTTCGCGGCATGGCTGATCGGCGGCTGCGTCCTCGCCGGGATCGCCCACCGGGTGCTGCGCTGGGCCGCGTACTGGGGCTGGGACCGGATCGAGACGCCCCTGGACGTCATTCCGACGGCGTGCTTCGGGGCCGGCGCGGGGCTCGCCGTCGGGCTCGTGCTGTACGGGGCGGGGGCGCGGCTGCGGCCGGCGCCACCGGCTCCGGCATCCCCGGCCCCGGCCGGTCCACTCCCCGCGGCGTCCGACGGAAAGGACCGGGGTCCACGGGCGGAACGCTCCCGTCAGGAATCTCGCTGATCTTCTTCGGCGAGGTGAAGCCACGGGCCGCCGCACCGCCGGAGAGTCCCCCGTAGCGGTCGTGGCCCAGGACGGGTTCTGGGCACCGGCCTCACGGAGGACCTGGTTCAACCGGGCGCGGGAGAGCCCTTGCCACGGTGGGCCCACGGCGAGGTGGGCCCACCCGTGGCGTCAGTGGGCGGCGGAGTCCCAGTCCCGGCCGACGCCCACCGAGACGTCGAGCGGGGCGCGGAGCTCGGCCGCGCCGGACATCTGCTCGCGGACCAGGGCCTCGACCTGCTCGCGCTCGCCGGGGGCGAGTTCGAGCACGATTTCGTCGTGGACCTGGAGGAGCATCCGGGAGGCGAGGCCCGCCTCCGTCAGTGCCCGGTCGACGTTGAGCATGGCGACCTTCACGATGTCGGCGGCCGTGCCCTGGATCGGGGCGTTGAGCGCCATCCGCTCGGCGGACTCGCGGCGCTGCCGGTTGTCGCTGTTGAGGTCGGGCAGGTAGCGGCGGCGGCCGAGGATGGTCTCGGTGTAGCCGGTGGCACGGGCCTCGTCGACGACCCGGCGCAGATAGTCGCGTACGCCGCCGAAGCGCTCGAAGTAGGTGTCCCGCAGGCCGGCGGCCTCACCCGGGTCGATGCTCAGCTGCTGCGAGAGACCGAAGGCGGACAGTCCGTAGGCCAGGCCGTACGACATGGCCTTGATCTTGCGGCGCATCTCGGAGTCGACGGCGGACCGCTCGACGCCGAAGACCTGGGAGGCCACGGTGGTGTGGAGGTCCTCGCCGGAGGCGAAGGCCTCGATGAGGCCCTCGTCCTCGGAGAGGT
The DNA here is from genome assembly GCF_042879855.1 of Streptomyces sp. NPDC058326. Lineage (NCBI taxonomy): Bacteria > Bacillati > Actinomycetota > Actinomycetes > Kitasatosporales > Streptomycetaceae > Streptomyces > Streptomyces sp. NPDC058326. Next base: position 40,997 of record NZ_JBHVZO010000011.1, read on the forward strand.
GGGCCATGACACGCAGCTCGATCTGGCTGTAGTCGGCGGTCATGAGGGCCTCGAAGCCCTCGCCCACGACGAAGCCGTGCCGGATGGCCCGGCCCTCGTCCGTCCGCACCGGCACGTTCTGCAGGTTCGGGTCGGTGGAGGAGAGACGGCCGGTGGCGGCGACGGTCTGGCTGAAGGTGGTGTGGATCCGGCCGTCGGCGGCGACGGTCTTGATCAGGCCCTCGACGGTGGACCGGAGCCGGGCCTGCTCACGGTGGCGGAGCATGATCACCGGCAGGTCGTGCTCGGTCTGCGCGGCCAGCCAGGCGAGCGCGTCGGCGTCGGTCGTGTAGCCCGTCTTGGTCTTCTTGGTCTTCGGCAGGTTCAGCTCGCCGAAGAAGACCTCCTGGAGCTGCTTGGGGGACCCGAGGTTGAACTCGTGGCCCACGGAGGCGTGCGCCTCCTTCACGGCCTGCTGCACCGCGCCGGCGAACTGCTGCTCCATGGCCTCCAGATGGTCCCGGTCGGCGGCGATGCCGTGCCGCTCCAGACGGGCGAGGAGGGCGGAGGTGGGCAGCTCGACCTCGTGGAGGAGCTCGCGGGCCCCGACCTCGTCCAGCCGCTCTTCGAAGGCGTCCCCGAGGTCGAGGACGGCCCGCGCCTGGGTCATGAGGGCCTCGGCCTCGGCGGTGTCGTCCGCGCCGAAGGCGAGCTGTCCGTCGGCGGCGGCCGCCGGGGCGAGCTCACGGTGGAGGTACTCCACGGAGAGCGCGTCGAGGGCGAAGGAACGCCGGCCGGGCTTGACGAGGTAGGCGGCAAGGGCGGTGTCCATCGTGACGCCCGCGATGCTCCAGCCGTGCTCGGGGAAGACCCGCATGGCGCCCTTGGCGTTGTGCATGACCTTGGGCCGGGCGGGGTCGGAGATCCACGCGGACCAGGCCCGCTCGTCGGCCTCGTCGAGGGCGCTGGGCTCGAACCAGGCGGCGGCGCCTCCGGCGGCGGCGAGGGCGATCTCGCTGACGTTCCCCGCGCCGAGCGCCCAGCTGTCCACGGTGGCGATGCCGAGCGGCTCGGTGCCGTGCTCGGCGAGCCAGGGGGCGAGCTCGCCGGAGCCGAGGACGGTGCCGTCGATCTCCACACCGGCGGCGGGGGCCGGGGCGGCTTCCTCCGCGGCGCCCGGGTCGACGGCGAGGAGCCGCTCGCGCAGCGAGGGGTTGCGGATCTCCAGGGTGTCGAGGACGAGGGCGACGGCCCCGCGGTCGTACGGCTCGCGTGCGAGGTCAGTGACGCTCTTCGGCAGCTCGACGTCCTTGACCATCTCGGTGAGCCGGCGGTTGAGCTTGACCGACTCCAGGTGGTCGCGGAAGTTCTGGCCGGCCTTGCCCTTGACCTCGTCGGCGCGCTCGACGAGCTCGGCGAAGGAGCCGAACTGGTTGATCCACTTGGCGGCGGTCTTCTCGCCGACTCCGGGGATGCCGGGCAGGTTGTCCGACGGGTCGCCGCGCAGGGCGGCGAAGTCCGGGTACTGCGAGGGCGTGAGGCCGTACTTCTCCTGGACCTTCTCCGGGGTGAAGTGGGTGACCTCGGAGACGCCCTTGGTGGGGTAGATCACGGTGGTGCGGTCGGAGACCAGCTGGAAGGAGTCCCGGTCGCCGGTGAAGATCCGGACGTCGAAGCCCGCGGCCTCGGCCTGGGTGGTGAGGGTCGCGATGACGTCGTCGGCCTCGAAGCCGTCGACGGCGAACCGCGGCACGTTCATCGCGTCGAGGAGCTCGCCGATCAGCTCGACCTGCCCCTTGAACTCGTCGGGGGTCTTCGAGCGGGTCGCCTTGTACTCCGGGAACTCCTCGGACCGCCAGGTCTTGCGGGACACGTCGAAGGCGACCGCGAAGTGCGTGGGGGCCTCGTCGCGGAGCGTGTTCGCCAGCATCGAGGCGAACCCGTAGATCGCGTTCGTCGGCTGCCCGGTCGCGGTGGTGAAGTTCTCCGCGGGCAGCGCGAAGAACGCCCGGTACGCGAGCGAGTGCCCGTCCATGAGGAGCAGGCGGGGGCGGGTGTCTGCGGGGTTCTTCGATGCTGTCTCGGCCACACGACGATCCTGCCACGGACCGCTGACAATCCCGTCCACACCTGCGGAGGTGCCGGGCTGTCGGTGCCGCGTGACAGGATCGAAGCCGTACGCCACAGGATTACCGCTCAAGGGAGAGCGCGATGGTCAGCAAGCCGCCGGTCGGTGACCCGGTCCAGGACGCACCGCAGGTCACGCCACCGCAGCACTCCGCGGCGGGACTGCCCGCCATCGGGCACACCCTGCGCGTCGCCCGGGAGCAGATGGGGACGGTGCGCACGGCGCGGACCCTCCTGAAGGTCAACCAGAAGGACGGCTTCGACTGCCCCGGCTGCGCCTGGCCCGAGGGGGACAAGCGGCATGTGGCGGAGTTCTGCGAGAACGGGGCGAAGGCGGTCGCCGAGGAGGCGACCCTGCGCCGGGTGACCCCGGAGTTCTTCGCCGCGCACCCGGTGGCGGACCTGGCGACCCGCAGCGGGTACTGGCTCGGCCAGCAGGGCCGGATCACGCAGCCGATGCTGCTCGCGGAGGGCGGCGAGCGGTACGAGCCGGTGACCTGGGAGCGGGCTTTCGCGATCATCGCCGAGGAGCTCCGGGCGCTCGGCTCCCCCGACGAGGCGCTCTTCTACACCTCGGGGCGGACGAGCAACGAGGCGGCGTTCCTGCTCCAGCTCTTCGCCCGCGAGTTCGGCACGAACAATCTGCCGGACTGCTCCAACATGTGCCACGAGTCCTCGGGTTCGGCGCTCACGGAGACCATCGGCATCGGCAAGGGCAGCGTCTCCCTGGAGGACCTGCACCGGGCGGACCTGATCATCGTGGCCGGCCAGAACCCGGGCACGAACCATCCGCGGATGCTCTCGGCCCTGGAGAAGGCGAAGGCGGCGGGCGCCCGGATCATCTCGGTGAACCCGCTGCCGGAGGCGGGCCTGGAGCGGTTCAAGAACCCGCAGACCCCGCAGGGCATGCTCAAGGGCGCCGCCCTCACCGACCTCTTCCTCCAGATCAGGATCGGCGGCGACCAGGCCCTGTTCCGGCTGCTCAACAAGCTGGTCCTGGAGACGGCCGGGGCGGTCGACGAGGAGTTCGTACGGGAGCACACCCACGGGTTCGAGGAGTTCGCGGCGGCGGCGGGGGAAGCCGACTGGGACGAGACGCTCGCCGCGACCGGGCTCGACCGGGCCGCGATCGAGCGGGCCCTGGAGATGGTGCTCGCCTCGGAGCGGACCGTCGTCTGCTGGGCGATGGGCCTCACCCAGCACAAGCACTCCGTGCCGACCATCCGCGAGGTGGTCAACTTCCTCCTGCTCCGTGGGAACATCGGCCGGCCGGGGGCCGGGGTGTGCCCGGTGCGCGGCCATTCGAACGTGCAGGGTGACCGGACGATGGGGATCTTCGAGCGGCCCGCGCCCGCTTTCCTCGACGCCCTGGACAAGGAGTTCGGGATCGTATCGCCGCGCCACCACGGCTTCGACGTGGTCCGCTCGATCCAGGCGCTGCGCGACGGCGAGGCCAAGGTGTTCTTCGCCATGGGCGGCAACTTCGTGGGGGCGACGCCCGACACGGAGGTCACCGAGGCCGCCATGCGCACCGCGCGCCTGACCGTCCACGTCTCGACGAAGCTGAACCGCTCGCACGCGGTCACGGGCACGCGCGCACTGATCCTGCCGACGCTCGGCCGCACCGACAAGGACGTGCAGAGGAGCGGCAGACAGTTCGTGACGGTCGAGGACTCGATGAGCCTGGTGCACGCCTCGCGCGGCAACCTGCCGCCTGCCAGCCCGCACCTGCTGTCGGAGCCGGCGATCGTGGCGCGGATGGCCCGTGCCGTCCTGGGCGCCGGATCGGCGACGCCCTGGGAGGAGTTCGAGGCGGACTACGCCACGATCCGCGACCGCATCGCGCGCGTGGTGCCCGGTTTCCAGGACTTCAACGCGCGTCTCGCGGCGGATCCCGGCGGTTTCGCGCTGCCGCACGGCCCGCGCGACGAGCGCCGCTTTCCCACGAAGACCGGCAAGGCGAACTTCACGGCGGCGCCCGTCGAGTACCCGAGGGTGCCGGAGGGCCGGCTGCTGCTGCAGACGCTGCGCTCGCACGACCAGTACAACACCACGATCTACGGCCTGGACGACCGCTACCGGGGCATCAAGGGCGGCCGCCGGGTCGTCCTTGTCCACCCCGAGGACGCGGCGGCGCTCGGTTTCGCCGACGGGGCGTACGCGGATCTGGTGAGCGAGTGGACGGACGGCAGCGAGCGGCGGGCGCCCGGCTTCCGGGTGGTGCACTACCCGACGACCCGGGGATGCGCGGCGGCCTACTACCCGGAGACGAACGTCCTCGTACCGCTGGAGTCGACGGCGGACATCAGCAACACCCCCGCGAGCAAGTCCGTGATCGTGCGTCTGGAAGAATCCGCTTCCGCCTAAGCGTTTGCTCAGGCAGCTCAGGAAGATCAGCCGTACGAAGACGAACGGAGTCGGGCCATGGGTGAACAGCAGCACGTGAAGTTCCCGCAGGAGGTCATCGAGGAGTACGCGGCCCTTGGCGTCGACCTCCCGGCGCTGTTCTCGGCCGGGCACCTCGGGAACCGGATGGGCGTCCAGATCCTGGAGGCCTCGGCCGAGCGGGTCGTCGGCACGATGCCGGTCGAGGGGAACACGCAGCCCTATGGCCTGCTGCACGGCGGGGCCTCCGCGGTGCTCGCCGAGACGCTGGGCTCCATCGGCTCGATGCTGCACGGCGGGGTCTCGAAGATCGCGGTCGGCGTCGACCTGAACTGCACCCACCACCGCGGAGCGCGCAGCGGCCTGGTGACCGGTGTGGCGACGCCGGTACACCGCGGGCGGTCCACCGCCACGTACGAGATCGTGATCACCGACGAGCAGGACAAGCGGGTCTGCTCGGCAAGGCTGACCTGCATGCTGCGCGAGATCACCGCCAAGGACGCGGGCGACCTGCCGGAGGCGGGCCGGGCCGGCACCGTCTGAGCCGGGCGGCCCGCCGGGCAGAACGGCGCGGCGCGGGAGGGGATGACCCTCCCGCGCCGCGCCGTTCGCGTATCGCCTCCCCACGCCCCCTCCCCACCTCCACGCCCCCTCCACGTCCCGACCACGCCGCGCCGCGACGTCCGGCGGTCAACTCCCTTTCCGCCGCCCCCTCTTGCCTCACACAGCCACAGCCGCTTCACTGGCGAAACTCCCTCCACAGGAGATCACCCGATCCACTCAGACACCGAGGGGTTCTTCGTGACCGCCGTTCGCACCACCTCCGCGATGACCGCCGTCACCGCCGCCGCCTGCGCCGCCGTTCTCGCCACCGCGATCCCGGCCACGGCGATCAACTCGTACAACGCAGCCCCCGCCCCCGAGCGCACCGAGGTCGGCGCGCTCGTCGCGACCTGGGACAACGACGAGAACCCGGCGACGCCGGACCGGGTCGACTGGGTCTGCTCCGGCACCATGATCGACGCGGACACGTTCCTGACGGCCGCGCACTGCACGACGGACTGGCCGGCGAACGTCCGCTTCCACGTCTCGCTCGACCAGGACGTCCAGGCCGGCCTCGACCGGGCGGCGGCCGAGCACCCCGGTGACCCGGCCGCCCAGGCCAGGAGCGTGGCCGTCGAGGGCACCGCCCACAACCACCCCGCCTACCCCGGCCCGGCCTCCGACACCCATGACATCTCGGTGATCGAACTGCCCGCCTCCGCCATGAAGACCCGGTGGTCCTTCACCCCGGCGACGCTCCCCCGCGCGGGCGCCCTCGACGCGCTCGGCGCGCGGGGCCTCGACGCCACGTCCTTCGTGGTCGCCGGATACGGCACCGAGGAGTCGAAGCGCGGCCCGGGCGGTCACACCCACCCGGGCGGCGGCGTCCGCATGAAGGCGCCGGTCGCCTTCAACGCGCTCAACGACGCCTGGATCCGGCTCGCCATGACGGCGCCGCAGGGGAACGGCGGTGCCTGTTACGGCGATTCGGGCGGCCCCAACTTCGCGACCCTGGACGGCAGGCTCACTCTGGTGGCCACCACGATCACCGGTGATACGCCGTGCTACGCCACCAATGTGACCTATCGCCTGGACAGTCCCGGTGCGCGTGACTTCCTGAAGCCGTACGTCCAGCTTCCCTGAGGTGAACCGTCACCCTGAGTGATGACGGTACGGGTGGGGGCGGACCGGGACGGAGGAGCCGTTTCGTCCGCTGAGGTTTCTGCCAGTGTCCGATATCCGGAGAGGCGGCCGAGTGCTCCGACAGGAGCAAGATTCACTCAAGCCCCTTAGCGGAACTGCACGTTCTCACGATGCGAACACCGCATTACAGACCGCTATGCCCCGGTTTTCCCACCCGACGAACACACTCTTTCCCCCTCGGCATAACAAGACAGTCACATCATGTCCTCGGCGCTCCCCGACCCTCCCCACCTGCGCCTAGAGTCACGGCCAGTCACCGCGCCGCCGGGCGCGTTCTACTGCACGGCCCTGTACCACCCAGTACGGCCCGGCGTTCCAAAACGGCACCCCTCGCTTTGCAGCTTCACGGCACCGCCTCATTCCGAGGGGGCCGCGCCAGGGAAAGGACCCTTCGTGCGAAACCGTTCGTTGCTCATACTCACCACCGCGGTCACCGCGGGAGCACTCACCCTCACCGCCTGTGGTTCGCGCGACGACAAGGGCGGAGCCGCGGAGAACGGTGAGGGCGGCAACGTCACCGTCACCATCGGTCTCGACGCGCCCCTCACGGGCGAGCTCTCCGCCCTCGGCCTCGGCATCAAGAACTCGGCCGACCTGGCGGTCAAGACGGCCAACAAGAAGGCGTACGTCAAGGGCGTCACCTTCAAACTGGAGTCCCTGGACGACCAGGCCCAGCCCTCCGCCGGCCAGCAGAACGCGACCAAGTTCGTCGCCGACAAGACCGTCCTCGGCGTCGTCGGCCCGCTGAACTCCTCCGTCGCCGAGTCGATGCAGAAGGTCTTCGACGACGCCAAGCTGACGCAGGTCTCCCCGGCCAACACGAACCCGGCGCTGAGCCAGGGCGTCAACTGGAGCACCGGCGACAAGAAGCGCGGCTACAAGTCGTACTTCCGTACGGCCACCACCGACGCCATCCAGGGCCCCTTCGCCGCCCAGTACGTCTTCAACGAGGCCAAGAAGACCAAGGCCTTCATCATCGACGACAAGAAGACCTACGGCGCCGGCCTCGCGGGCACCTTCAAGGGCGAGTTCGAGAAGCTCGGCGGCAAGGTCCTCGGCACCGAGCACATCAACCCGGACACCAAGGACTTCTCCGCCGTCGCCACCAAGGTGAAGAGCTCCGGCGCCGACGTCGTCTACTACGGCGGCGAGTACCCGGCGGCCGGCCCGCTGGCCAAGCAGATCAAGGAAGCCGGCGCGAAGGTCACCGTCGTCGGCGGCGACGCGCTCTACAGCCCGGAGTACGTGAAGCTGGCGGGCGCCAAGGCGGCCGAAGGCGACATCGCCACCTCCGTCGGCGCGCCGATCGAGTCCCTCGCCTCCGCCAAGGAGTTCCTGGCCGACTACAAGACCGGCGGCTACAAGGAGGCCTACGAGGCCTACGGCGGCTACTCGTACGACTCGACCTGGTCGATCATCGAGGCCGTCAAGAAGGTCGTCGACGGCAACGGCGGCAAGCTTCCCGAGGACGCCCGCGCCAAGGTCGTCGAGGCCATGCAGGGTGTCTCCTTCGAGGGCGTGACCGGCAAGGTCTCCTTCGACGAGTTCGGTGACACCACCAACAAGCAGCTGACGGTCTACAAGGTAGAGGGCGGCGCGTTCAAGCCCGTCAAGTCCGGCACCTTCGGCGGCTGATCCACCCCGCCACTCACGCACCACCTTCACCGCGCGGGGGGCCGCACCAGGCTCCCCGCGCGGTGTCACATCCGTCGAAAGTCTCGGAGGACAATGCGGTGAACGAACTGCCGCAGCAGCTGGTCAACGGCCTGCTACTGGGATCCATGTACGGGCTGGTCGCCGTCGGCTACACGATGGTCTACGGCATCGTCCAGCTCATCAACTTCGCCCATGGCGAGATCTTCATGACCGGCGGCTTCGGGGCCCTCACGGTCTGGCTCATCCTGCCCGGCGGCACCACCATGTGGGTCGCTCTGCCCCTCATGATCATCGGAGCCGTACTCGTCGCGACGACGATAGCCGTCGGAGCGGAACGGCTCGCGTACCGTCCGCTCCGCGGAGGCCCCCGCCTCGCCCCGCTCATCACGGCCATCGGTCTCTCGCTCGCCCTCCAGCAGCTCGTCTGGTCGCTGTACCCGGAGGCGAAGTCCGCCCGGACCTTCCCACAGATCCCCGGCGGCCCGATCGAGCTCGGCCCGATCACCATCCAGACCGGCGACGTCTTCCTCCTGATCGCCGCCCCCGTCTGCATGGCCGTCCTCGCCTTCTTCGTCATGCGCACCCGCACCGGGCGCGGCATGCAGGCCACGGCGCAGGACCCGGACACCGCCAAGCTCATGGGTGTCAACACCGACCGGATCATCGTGATCGCGTTCGCCCTCGGCGCCGCGATGGCCGCGGTCGGTGCCGTCGCCTACGGCCTCAAGTACGGCGTCGTCGACTACAAGATGGGCTTCCTCCTCGGACTGAAGGCCTTCACGGCCGCCGTCCTCGGCGGCATCGGCAACATCTACGGAGCCATGATCGGCGGAGTCGTCCTCGGTATCGCCGAGACCATGGCGACGGCGTACATCAGCCACATCCCCGGTATGGAGCAGCTCGGCGGCCAGTCCTGGGCCGACGTCTGGGCCTTCGTACTCCTCATCGTCGTACTCCTCGCCCGGCCACAAGGCCTCCTCGGCGAGCGCGTCGCGGACAGGGCGTGAGCACCATGACCACCATCTCCGAGAACCCCAAGGCGGCGGCCTCCGAGCCCGCGGCCGAGGCGACCGGCCTCATCGGCTTCGTGCCGGCCAAGGCCGCCCGCGCCCTCACCGTGGGCGGCGGCGCCCTCACCGTCGCCAGCTGCTTCCTCGCCTGGACCTGGACGCCCCGCTTCCCGGGTGACCTCACGTTCTACGGCTCCCCGGCCGGCCTCCAGATGCAGGTCCTGGTCACGGGCCTGCTCACCACCCTCTTCGCCCTCTCCTCGTACGGCGTCAAGGGCACCCGCTGGCTCACGCCGGCCGGCGGCGACGCGGCCCTCAGGCTCGCCGCCATCGCCAACTTCGCGATCGTCTGGTTCACCGTCGGCGCGATCAGCATCACGCTCGGCGGCCCGGTCAACCTGGAGCCGGGCGGCGCGGTCGTCGCGCTCGCCGCACTGCTCGCCCTCCTCGGCGCCCTCGCCCTCCCCTTCAAGCGGCCGAAGCTGCTGCCCACGGACCCCGAGGACACCGGCTGGGACCAGTTCAAGCACAACTCCGGCAACGGTTGGGCCACCTTCAAGGCCGCCTTCGCCGCCGGCCCCGCGCGCAAGCTGCCCGCGATGCACTCCTCCGTCGAGATCCTGATCATCACCGGCGTCCTCGCCGTGGCGCTCGGCGTCTTCACCTACGGAGTCGGCACCGAGTACGACGAGCTGTTCCTCGGCTTCCTGATCACGACCGGCATCGGCTTCGCCGCGGTCAACAAGTCGGGCCTCATGCAGCAGGCCACGCAGCTCACCGGCAAGCACCAGAACCTCACCATCGCCGGCGCGTTCACCGCCGCCGCCCTCTTCCCGTTCACCCAGACCGACGACCAGTACGCGACGCTCGGCGTCTACATCCTGATCTTCGCCACGGTCGCCCTGGGCCTGAACATCGTCGTCGGCCTCGCCGGTCTCCTCGACCTCGGTTACGTCGCCTTCCTCGGCGTCGGCGCCTACGCGGCCGCCCTCGTCTCGGGCGCCCCGACCTCCCCCTTCGGCGTGCACTTCCCCTTCTGGGCGGCCGTCCTGGTCGGCGCGGCGGCGTCCCTGGTCTTCGGTGTCCTCATCGGTGCCCCGACCCTGCGGCTGCGCGGTGACTACCTCGCCATCGTCACCCTCGGTTTCGGTGAGATCTTCCGTATCGCGGTCAACAACACCGACGGCACGTCCGGCCCCGACATCACCAACGGTTCCAACGGCATCGCGTCCATCCCGAACCTCAACATCTTCGGGTTCGACTTCGGCGCCGAGCACTCGATCGCCGGCTTCACGATCGGCCGCTTCGCCAACTACTTCTTCCTGATGCTGCTGATCATGGCGGTCGTCGTGCTGGTCTTCCGGCGCAGCGGCGACTCCCGCATCGGCCGCGCCTGGGTCGCCATCCGCGAGGACGAGACCGCCGCGCTCGCCATGGGCATCAACGGCTTCCGCGTCAAGCTCATCGCCTTCGCGCTCGGCGCCGCACTCGCCGGCCTCGCCGGCACCGTGCAGGCCCACGTCACCTACACGGTGACCCCGGAGCAGTACCTCTTCGCCGGGCCCATCCCGCCCAACTCCGCCTTCCTGCTCGCGGCCGTCGTCCTCGGCGGCATGGGCACCATGAGCGGTCCCCTGGTCGGCGCGTCCCTGCTCTTCCTCATCCCGAACAAGCTGCAGTTCATGGGCGAGTTCCAGCTTCTCGCCTTCGGCGTCGCGCTGATCCTCCTCATGCGCTTCCGTCCGGAGGGCATGATCGCCAACCGGCGCAACCAGCTGGAGTTCCACGAGAAGGACGAGACGCCCGCCACGCTCGCCAAGGCAGGTGCCTGAACCATGACGACCACCACGAAGACCGCCGACGCACCCACCGCGCCGGCCGCCGGCGAGACCGTGCTCGACGCGCGCGGGGTCACCATGCGCTTCGGCGGCCTCACCGCCGTACGCGATGTGAACCTGACCGTCAACAGCGGAGAGATCGTCGGTCTCATCGGCCCCAACGGCGCCGGCAAGACCACCTTCTTCAACTGCCTCACCGGCCTCTACGTCCCCACCGAGGGCGAAGTCCGGTACAAGGGCACGGTCCTGCCGCCCACGTCCTACAAGGTCACCGACGCCGGCATCGCCCGTACCTTCCAGAACATCCGCCTCTTCCACAACATGACCGTCCTGGAGAACGTCCTCGTCGGACGCCACACCCGGATGAAGCAGGGCCTCTGGTCCGCGCTGCTCCGCCTCCCCGGCTTCAAGAAGGCCGAGGCGGAGGCATCGAAGCGGGCGATGGAGCTCCTGGAGTTCATCGGCCTCCAGGACAAGGCCCAGCACCTCGCCAAGAACCTCCCGTACGGAGAGCAGCGCAAGCTGGAGATCGCCCGCGCCCTCGCGAGCGACCCCGGCCTGATCCTGCTGGACGAGCCCACCGCCGGCATGAACCCGCAGGAGACGCGGGCGGCCGAGGAACTCATCTTCGCCATCCGGGACATGGGCATCGCCGTCCTCGTCATCGAGCACGACATGCGGTTCATCTTCAACCTCTGCGACCGGGTCGCCGTGCTCGTCCAGGGCCAGAAGCTGATCGAGGGCGACAGCCAGACCGTCCAGAGCGACGAGCGGGTCATCGCGGCGTACCTCGGCGAGCCCGTCGAGTCGGCCCCCGCCCCGGCTGAGGCCGAGGCCCCGGCCACGGCCACGGCCACGGCCACGGCCACGGCCAGGGAGGAGACCCCGGAAGCCCCGGAGACCCCCGAGGCCGACGAGGCACCGGACTCCGACAACGACGAGACCCCGGCCGACGACGCACCGGACTCCGACAACGACGAGACCCCGGAGCCCGCCCCCGCCTCGGAGGACACCCCGCACGACCCTGCTTCGGGCAAGGAGAACGACGCATGACCGCACTGCTCGAAGTCGAGGACCTGCGCGTCGCCTACGGAAAGATCGAGGCCGTCAAGGGCATCTCCTTCTCCGTCGACGCCGGTGAGGTCGTCACCCTCATCGGCACCAACGGCGCCGGGAAGACCACCACCCTGCGGACCCTCTCCGGGCTGCTCAAGCCGGTCGGCGGCCAGATCAAGTTCGAGGGCAAGTCCCTCCGCAAGATCCCCGCCCACAAGATCGTCTCCCTCGGGCTCGCCCACTCCCCCGAAGGCCGGCACATCTTTCCCCGGATGAGCATCGAGGAGAACCTCCTCCTCGGCGCCTTCCTCCGCAAGGACACCGCCGGCATCGCCAAGGACGTCCAGCGCGCCTACGACCTCTTCCCGATCCTGGGCGAGCGTCGCAAGCAGGCCGCCGGCACGCTCTCCGGCGGTGAGCAGCAGATGCTCGCCATGGGCCGGGCCCTGATGTCCCAGCCCAAGCTGCTCATGCTCGACGAACCCTCCATGGGCCTCTCGCCGATCATGATGCAGAAGATCATGGCGACCATCGCCGAGCTCAAGGCCCAGGGCACCACCATCCTGCTCGTCGAGCAGAACGCCCAGGCCGCGCTCGCCCTGGCGGACCACGGTCACGTCATGGAGATCGGCAAGGTCGTCCTGTCCGGCAGCGGACAGGACCTCCTCCACGACGAGTCCGTCCGCAAGGCGTACCTCGGCGAGGACTGATCCCCACCAAGGACAGAAGGCCCGCCCCACAGTGACGTGGGGCGGGCCTTCTTCCGTACGGGTAAGGGGGCTACTGGCCCTTCGCCGCCTTCTTCTCCTCGGCGTCCTCGATGACCGCCTCGGCGACCTGCTGCATCGACATGCGGCGGTCCATCGACGTCTTCTGGATCCAGCGGAACGCGGCCGGCTCCGTCAGCCCGTACTGCGTCTGCAGGATCGACTTGGCCCGGTCCACCAGCTTCCGGGTCTCGAGCCGGAGGGAGAGGTCAGCGACCTCCTGCTCCAGGGCACGCAGCTCGGCGAAACGGGACACGGCCATCTCGATGGCCGGCACCACGTCGCTCTTGCTGAACGGCTTCACGAGGTACGCCATGGCGCCGGCGTCCCGGGCCCGCTCCACGAGCTCCCGCTGCGAGAAGGCGGTGAGCATGAGGACCGGGGCGATGGACTCGCCGGCGATCTTCTCGGCCGCCGAGATGCCGTCGAGGACGGGCATCTTCACGTCGAGGATGACGAGGTCGGGCCGGTGCTCACGGGCGAGCTCGACGGCCGTGGCACCGTCACCGGCCTCGCCGACGACCGTGTAGCCCTCTTCCTCCAGCATCTCTTTGAGGTCGAGGCGGATGAGGGCCTCGTCCTCGGCGATGACGACACGGGTCGTCAGCGGCGGGACGTGCGACGTGTCGGCGGCGGCGTCGGCGGGCTGGGGCGACTCGGGGGCGGTCACGGGGCTCCTCGTTCAAGGCCTCTTCCAGGCGGATACAGCTCACCAAGAGCCTACCTAGCTGCGGTATGGTGTACGCGCAGAGGGTCAGAGTAAATCTTTGATTCTGCGGGCCCCGGTAGCCCAATTGGCAGCAGGCAGTGGATTCAAAACCCACACAGTGTCGGTTCGAGTCCGACCCGGGGCACTTTTCCTTCGATTCGAAGGTCGAAGAGCAGTCGGCGGTCGTCACCCACCCGCGTGAACCCTGCCGATCCGGGCATAGTCCCGCAGGCAAATCAGTCACCGTCGGCCGTGTGTACGACATCGGAACACGCCAACGGGCACTCACTCTCCTGCGAAGCGGCGCAAAGAACGCGGCTGTCGCCAGGGCACTGAACATCCCACTCGGCACGATCAGCTACTGGAAGCACGAGGACCGCGCGAAGCGTGGCGAGTGCCCGGGCCGGCGCCACCGCCCGTGTCCACGGTGCGACGGACGCGAGCTCGACGAAGTCGCGTACGCGTATCTCCTCGGGTTGTACCTCGGCGACGGGCACATCAGTCAGCCCCAGCAGCACCGGGTGCCGAGCCTGAGGATCACACTCGACGACAACTGGCCCGGCGTACAGCAAGAGGCCATGGCGTCCGTTCGTGCGGTGTTCCCGGACAACGCCGCCTCTCGGGCCCGGAAGACCGGCTGTCACGACGTCAAGGTGTGCTCCAAGCATCTCGCCTGCCTGTTTCCCCAGCACGGGCCCGGCAAGAAGCACGAGCGGACCATGACCCTCGAACAGTGGCAGCAAGAGATCGTCGATGCCCACCCGTGGCCGTTCATTCGAGGGCTGATCCACTCCGACGGATCGCGGATCGTCAACTGGACCGAGAAGACGATCGGCGGCCGCAGGAAGCGATACGAGTACCCCCGCTACTTCTTCACCAACACCTCGGACGACATCGTGCGGCTGTACACCGAGATGCTGGAACGTGTCGGTGTGGCCTGGCGGAGCAGGCGCCGCGCGACGGGGGCACAGGATGTCTCCGTGGCACGGCGTGATGCCGTCGCACTTATGGACCTTCACGTCGGCCCCAAGCACTGACTACGTCAGCGGGTCGCCGATGTGGTGCACCCGGACCAGGTTCGTCGAGCCCGCGACGCCCGGCGGGGAGCCCGCCGTGATCACCACGATGTCGCCCTTCGCGCAGCGGCCGATGCGCAGGAGTTCCTCGTCGACCTGCGCCACCATCGCGTCCGTCGAGTCGACGTGCGGACCCAGGAAGGTCTCCACGCCCCACGTCAGGTTGAGCTGGGAGCGGGTGGCCGGGTCCGGGGTGAAGGCGAGGAGGGGGATCGGGGAGCGGTAGCGGGAGAGGCGCTTGACCGTGTCGCCGGACTGGGTGAAGGCGACGAGGAACTTGGCGCCGAGGAAGTCGCCCATCTCGGCGGCCGCGCGGGCGACCGCCCCGCCCTGGGTGCGGGGCTTGTTGCGGTCGGTGAGGGGCGGGAGGCCCTTGGCGAGGATGTCCTCCTCCGCGGCCTCGACGATGCGGCTCATGGTGCGGACGGTCTCGACGGGGAAGCGGCCGACGCTGGTCTCGCCGGAGAGCATCACCGCGTCGGTGCCGTCGATGACCGCGTTCGCCACGTCGCTCGCCTCGGCGCGGGTGGGGCGGGAGTTGTCGATCATCGAGTCGAGCATCTGGGTGGCGACGATGACCGGCTTGGCGTTGCGCTTGGCGAGTTTGACAGCGCGCTTCTGGACGATCGGGACCTGCTCCAGGGGCATTTCGACGCCGAGGTCACCGCGGGCGACCATGATGCCGTCGAAGGCGGCGACGATCTCGTCGATGTTCTCGACGGCCTGGGGCTTCTCGATCTTGGCGATGACGGGCAGCCGGCGGCCCTCCTCGTCCATGATGCGGTGGACGTCGACGATGTCGCGGGCGCTGCGGACGAAGGAGAGGGCGATGACGTCGGCGCCGGTGCGCAGGGCCCAGCGGAGGTCTTCGATGTCCTTCTCGGAGAGGGCGGGGACGGAGACGGCGACGCCGGGGAGGTTGAGCCCCTTGTGGTCGGAGACCATGCCGCCCTCGATGACGAGGGTGTTCACCCGGGGCCCGTCGACGGAGATGACCTCCAGGGTGACGCGGCCGTCGTCGACGAGGATGCGCTCCCCGGCGGTGACGTCTCCGGCGAGGCCGGAATAGGTCGTTCCGCAGTGGTGGCGGTCGCCTTCCGCAGGCTCGACGGTGATGGCGAACTCGTCGCCGCGTTCAAGGAGTACGGGTCCTTCACGGAAGCGGCCCAGACGGATCTTCGGGCCTTGAAGGTCGGCGAGGACGCCGACGCTGCGGCCGGTCTCGTCGGAGGCTTTGCGTACGCGCTGGTAGCGCTCCTCGTGCTCGGCGTAGGTGCCGTGGCTGAGATTGAGGCGGGCCACGTCCATTCCGGCCTCGATCAATGCCTTGATCTGGTCGTATGTTTCGGTGGCGGGCCCAAGGGTACAAACGATTTTCGCTCGGCGCATGGGTCGAGCCTAGGCCTTACCCATCAGTAGCGAGTTGGCGTGACATGACTACTCAACAACCTTTCCGTGAAAGGCTGTTGACAACTCTTGAATCTGTGCACCGGGGTGCTCCGATGAGCGATTTCCACGCCCCGGCGCCCCCTGTCTCAGAGTGCGGGCGGCCTCATCGTGAAGCGCGCCACGACCTCGGCCGTGACGGTCTGCCGTTGCGGTTCGAGGTCCAGCGGCGGAGCCTCTCCGGCGGACTCCGCCGCGAACGCCACCCGGCGGGCGCCGGCGAAGGCGGGCGGCATCGACATCTCGGAGCCCCCGAGACCCGCGTCCGACAGTTCGACGAGTGAGGCGAGGGAGGTGCCGAGCGCCTCCGCGTACGCGCGTGCCCGCCGCACCGCCTCCGTCACCGCGAGCCGCCGTGCCTCCGCGTACGCCGGGGAGTCCGGCCGGAGCTCCCACCACGGTCCGTCGACGCTCGTCATCTCCAGATCGGCGAGGCGGGTCACCAGCTCCCCGAGTGCGGTGAAGTCGGTCAGCTCGGCCGTGATCCGTACCCGGCCGACGAAGGCGTGCACATGTTCCCCGCGTCCGCGCCTGCCGAGCTCGGGAGAGATCGAAAGCCTGCCGGTCTCCAGCCTCTCGACGGTGTCGCCCTGCGCCTTGACCAGGTCGAGCACCCGGGCGTTCCGCCGGGTGAGGTCGGTGAGGGTCTCCGTGCGGTCCCTGCCGCGCGCGGAGACCGTCACCCAGATCCGGGCGAACTCGGGGTCGGCCTCCCGGCGTCCCTCGCCACGGACGGTCACCTGCGGGGCGTCGGGGGTCGCGTGTTCGTGCGTCACGTCCGGTTCCTCCATGTTCGTCGACGGTGGTCCGGCGAACACTTTCCCACTCCGTGACCCGGAAGCCCTGTTGCCGACGTGTCGTCTGAGCCAGAATCTACGCGCGTTGTGCGCCACGGTCGGCGCGGGCGCCACAGAACCACAAGGGGAGAAACACATGCCGTTGAACCGCCGGACGTTCCTGGAGAGCTCCGTCGCCGTCGGGGCCGGGGCCGCGCTCACCGCCGGGGTCGCCGCTCCCGCCGAGGCCCACGAGCGTCGTCCCAAGCCGGCCAGGCGGTACTCCTTCACCGTGATGGGCACCACGGACCTGCACGGCAACGTCTTCAACTGGGACTACTTCACGGACAAGGAGTTCGACGACAAGGCGCACAACGACGTCGGTCTCGCGAAGATATCCACCCTGGTCGACCAGGTCCGCGCGGCGAAGGGCCGACGCAACACCCTGCTCATCGACGCCGGTGACACCATCCAGGGCACCCAGCTGTCGTACTACTACGCCAAGGTCGACCCGATCACGAAGGCCGGCGGGCCGGTCCATCCCATGGCCCAGGCCATGAACGCCATCGGCTACGACGCCGCGGCGCTCGGCAACCACGAGTTCAACTACGGCATCCCGGTGCTGCGGAAGTTCGAGGAGCAGTGCGACTTCCCGCTGCTCGGGGCCAACGCGCTCGACGCGAAGACCCTGCGTCCGGCGTTTCCGCCGTACAGCATGCACCGGCTGCGCACCCCGCACGGCAAGGACGTCAGGGTCGCGGTGCTCGGTCTGACCAACCCGGGCATCGCCATCTGGGACAAGGCGAACGTCAGCGGGAAGATGGTGTTCCCGGGTCTGGAGGAGCAGGCGGCGAAGTGGGTGCCGAAGCTGCGGTCGATGGGCGCGGACGTGGTCGTCGTCTCGGCGCACTCCGGTTCCAGCGGCACGTCGTCGTACGGTGACCAGCTTCCTCACATCGAGAACGCGGCCGGGCTCGTCGCCGAGCAGGTGCCGGGGATCGACGCGATCCTCGTGGGGCACGCGCACACCGAGATCCCGGAGTACCGGGTCAGGAACAAGGAGACGGGCAAGGACGTGGTCCTGTCCGAGCCGCTGAAGTGGGGCCAGCGGCTCACGCTCTTCGACTTCGACCTGGTGTGGGAGAAGGGCCGCTGGGTCGTGGAGAAGGTCGGGGCGCAGGTCCTGAACTCCAACACGGTGGCGGAGGACCCGAAGATCGCCGGGCTACTCGCGGACGAGCACACGAAGGTCGTCGCGTACGTCAACCAGGTCATCGGCACGTCCACCGCCGCCATGACCACGGCCGACGCGCCGTGGAAGGACGAGCCGATCATCGATCTGATCAACGTCGTCCAGGCCGAGACGGTGAAGGCGGCGCTCGCGGGCGGTGCGTACGCGGGTCTGCCGGTTCTCTCGCAGGCCTCCTGCTTCTCGCGGACGGCCCGGATCCCGGCCGGCCGGATCACCATCAAGGACGCCGCCGGGCTCTACCCCTTCGAGAACACGATGGAGGCCCGGCTGCTGACGGGCGCCCAGCTGAGGGAGTACCTGGAGTACTCGGCGAGGTACTACGTGCGGACTCCGGCGGGCGCGCCCGTCGACACCGCGAAGCTGACGAACGCGGACGGCACGCCGGACTACAACTACGACGCCGTGTCGGGTCTGACGTACGAGATCGACATCGCGAAGCCGGCCGGTGCGCGGATCGTGAACCTGTCGTTCGAGGGGAAGCCGCTCGACCCGGCGGCGCAGTTCGTCCTTGCGGTGAACAACTACCGGGCGAGCGGTGGCGGCGCGTTCCCGCACGTGGCGAACGCCCCGCAGCTGTGGGCGAACTCGGACGAGATCCGTAACACCATCATCCAGTGGGTGCAGGCGAAGGGGACGGTCGACCCCGCCCTGTTCGCGTCGGTGGACTGGAAGCTGACCCGGGACGGCGTGCCGGTCTTCTAGCCCGCGGGGTTCTCACTGCTGTACGAGAGGCGTCAGCTTCTGGCCCTGGGCCGGGATGCTCGGCGCCTCTCGTGTCTCCAGGCCGAAGCTGGTGAAGGCCGTGCGGCGGGGCAGCGGGTAGGGCTCCTTGCCGGTGACGGAGTTGAGGATGGTCGCGCTGCGCCAGGCGGCGAGGCCGAGGTCGGGGGCGCCGACGCCGTGGGTGTGCCTCTCGGCGTTCTGGACGTGGACGGCGCCGGTGACGGAGGGGTCGAGGACCAGGCGGTACCGCTCGTCGACGCGGGCGCGCCCGGCGGAGTCGTGGCGGAGGTACGGGTCGAGGCCGGCGAGCATCCGGTCCACGGGGCGTTCCCGGTAGCCGGTGGCGAGGACGACGGCGTCGGTGGTGAGCCGGGAGCGGGTGCCCTGCTGGAGGTGTTCCAGGTGGAGCTCGACCTGGGTGGTGGCGACGCGTCCCGCGGTGCGGACGCGGACGCCGGGGGTGAGGACGGCGTCGGGCCAGCCGCCGTGGAGGGTGCGGCGGTAGAGCTCGTCGTGGATGGCGGCGATGGTGTCGGCGTCGATGCCCTTGTGGAGCTGCCACTGGCGGGGCAGGAGTTCGGCGCGGGTGGGTTCGGGCAGGCCGTGGAAGTAGCGGGTGTAGTCCGGGGTGAAGTGTTCCAGGCCCAGTTTGGAGTACTCCATGGGGGCGAAGGCCTCGGTGCGGGCCAGCCAGTGGATCTTCTCGGCTCCGGCGGGGCGGGCTCTGAGGAGGTCGAGGAAGACCTCGGCGCCGGACTGGCCGGAGCCGATGACGGTGATGTGCCCGGCGGCGAGGAGTGTCTCACGGTGGGTGAGGTAGTCGGCGGAGTGGAAGACGGGGACGCCGGGAGCGTCGGCGAGGGGCTTGAGCGGCTCGGGGACGTAGGGCTCGGTGCCGACGCCGAGGACGACGTTACGGGTGTAGGCGCGGCCGAGGGCTTCGGCTTCGCCGTCCGGGTCGATCTGGGTGAAGTCGACTTCGAAGAGGCGCCGTTCGGGGTTCCAGCGGACGGAGTCGACCTGGTGGCCGAAGTGGAGGCCGGGGAGCTGTTCGCTGACCCAGCGGCAGTAGGCGTCGTACTCGGCGCGCTGGATGTGGAACTTCTCGGCGAAGTAGAAGGGGAAGAGGCGCTGGCGGCTCTTCAGGTAGTTGAGGAAGGTCCAGGGGCTCGCGGGGTCGGCGAGGGTCACCAGGTCGGCGAGGAAGGGGACCTGGAGGGTGGCGCCGTCGATGAGGAGGCCGGGGTGCCAGTGGAAGGCGGGCTTCTGTTCGTAGAAGGTGGCGGCGAGGCCGCCGGGGACGCCCTGGGCGAGGGCGGCGAGGGAGAGGTTGAAGGGGCCGATGCCGATGCCCACGAGGTCGTGGGGCCGGTCGAGGTCGTCCTTCGGGGTGCTGCCGGTCATCGGTGCGTGCTGCCTTCCACGAGGGTGAGGATCTGTGCCAGGTCGCCGGGGGTGGCGTGGGGGTTGAGCAGGGTGGCCTTGAGCCAGAGGCGGCCGTCGACCCGGGCGCGGCCGAGGACGGCGCGGCCTCCGGTGAGGAGGGTGCGGCGGATCGTGGCGATGGCCTCGTCGTCGGCGCCGGACGGCCGGAAGAGGACGGTGGTGAGGGTGGGGCGGGCGCGCAGGTCGAGTCCGGGTGTCTTCTCGACGAGGTCGGCGAGGTCCTGGGCGAGGTCCATGCAGGTGTCGACGAGGGCGCCGAGTCCGGTGCGGCCGAGGGCGCGGAGGGTGACGGCCGTCTTGAGGACGTCGGGGCGGCGGGTGGTGCGCAGGGAGCGGCCGAGGAGGTCGGGGAGGCCGGCGTCGGTGTCGTCGTCGGCGTTGAGGTAGTCGGCGGTGTGGCCGAGGGTGGCCAGGTCAGTGGTGTCGCGTACGGCGAGGAGTCCGGCGGCCGCCGGCTGCCAGCCGAGTTTGTGGAGGTCGACGGTGACCGTGCGGGCGCGGTCGAGGCCGTCGAGGAGGTGGCGGTGGGTGCGGCTGAGGAGGACGGGCCCTGCGTAGGCGGCGTCGATGTGGAGTTCGGCGCCGTGGGCCGCGCAGGCGTCGGCGAGTTCGGGCAGTGGGTCGATCAGGCCTTCGTCGGTGGTGCCGGCGGTGGCCGCGACGAGGGTGGGGCCCTCGGCGCGCGCCAGGGCCTCGGCGAGGGCGGCGGGGTCGAGTGTGCCGTTCGGGGTGGGGACGGTGACCGGCCCGGGGAGCCCGAGGAGCCAGGCCGCGCGGCGGAGGGAGTGGTGGGCGTTCGCGCCGACGACGGTACGGAGGGCGGGGCCGTGGCGTTCTCGCGCGAGGAGCAGGGCGAGCTGGTTGGACTCGGTGCCGCCGGTGGTGACGAGGGCGTCGGGGGCGGCCGCTCCGGGGAAGACCTCGGCGGCCAGGGCCGCGGTGACCTGTGCTTCGAGGGCGGAGGCCGCCGGTGCCTGGTCCCAGGAGTCCATGGACGGGTTGAGCGCGGAGGCGGCGAGGTCGGCTGCGGCGGCGAGGGCGAGCGGTGGGGTGTGGAGGTGGGCGGCGCAGAGGGGGTGGGCGGGGTCGGCGGCGCCTTCGGCGAGGGCGTGGACGAGGGTGCGGAGGGCCTCGTCGGGTCCGGTGCCGTGGTGCGGCAGGGCCTCGCCGAGGGCGTCGCGCAGCCTGTGGGCCACGGTCTGCGGGCCCCCCGCCGGGAGCGGTCCGCCCCGCTTCTCGGTGCCGGCGCGGAGGGCGTCGAGGACGGTGTCCAGAAGGGGACGGAGGGCTTCGGGGCCGGGGGTGCCTCCGGCGAGGGGTGGGGGTGCGGCACGCATGGACGACAGGGTGACGGGGTTTCTGGCGGTGTGTCCGGAGAGTGCCGAGGTGTGACCCGAACGGGGGACGGCGCCCTGGTTTCAGGGCGCCGTCCCCGTGGTCACGGCGTCCTGACCGTCAGCGCGCGGCGGAGGTCGTCGAGCTGGTCGACCAGTTTGCGGTGGAGGGCCGGGATCATGGCGTCGTCCTTCAGGTGGTGTTCGCCCAGGGACAGGGACTCCGGGTCGATCGCGTAGGACGGGAAGGCGTAGCGGCCCGCGGCCTCGGCCATCGCGGGGCCCCTGCGGTCGCCGAGCGCGACGGCCGCCTCGTAGAAACGGGGCACGTACTCCCGTACGAGCTCCGCCTGTTCGGGCTGCCAGAAGCCCTGGGCGGTGGCGGTGAACAGGTAGTTGGAGAGGTCGTCGGAGTCGAAGAGGGCCGACCAGGCGGCGGCCTTGGCCTCCGGGGTCGGGAGGGACGCCCGGCAGCGGGCCGCGCCCTCCTGGCCGGTGGCGCTGGGGTCCCGTTCGAGTTCGGCGGCGATCACGGTCTCGTCGGTGGCGCCGAGGACGGCGAGGCGGGCCAGGATGCGCCAGCGCAGCTCGGGGTCGAGCTCGGGGCCGCCGTGGACGGTGCCCTCGTCGAGCCAGGAGGCGATCTGGTCGGGAGTGGTGGCGCTGTCGATCAGGGCCCGTACGGCGGTGAGGCGAAGCCCGGGCGCCTCGCCGTCCTCGGTGTGGCGGATCAGGTCGCGGGCGATCCGCCGGATGGTGGAGAGGGCGGCGGGGCGTGCGTCCTCGGTGACGTACCGGTCGGCGATTTGGGTGCGGGCGAAGCTCAGGACGCCCTGGACGAGGGCGAGTTCGGTCTCCTCGGTGAGGTGCGCGAGAGCGGTCTCCAGGTAGTCGCCGGGGGCGAGGGCGCCGTCGCGGACCATGTCGCGCATCGCGTTCCAGACGACGGCGCGGGTGAGGGGGTCCGGGATGCGGGAGAGGCCGCGGAGGACGGATTCCTCGGACGCCTCGTCGAAGCGGAGCTTGGCGTAGGTGAGGTCGCCGTCGTTGAGGACGACGAGGGCGGGGCGGGGGCCGGTCAGTTCGGCGGGTGCCTGCTGCGGGATGTCGAGGAAGAGGCGCTCGCGGCGGGCGAACTCGCCGTCGGGCCGCCGGTCGTACACGCCGGCTTCGACGCGGTGCGGGCGGCTGCCCCGGTGGTCGACGGCGAGCTGCCAGCGGGTGCCCTCTCCGGCGAGCCGGGGCCTGAGGGTGTCGACGCCCGTGGTGCGGAGCCACTGCTCGGCCCAGCCGTGGACGTCGCGGTCGGTGGCGGCGGCCAGGTTGTCGATGAAGTCGGCGAGGGTCGCGTTGCCGAACCTGTGCCGCTTGAAGTGGATGTTGATGCCGGCGAGGAAGTCCTCCTCGCCGAGCCAGGTGACGAGCTGGCGGAGGGCGGAGGCGCCCTTGGCGTAGGAGATGCCGTCGAAGTTGAGGAGCGCGGAGGCGGTGTCGGGGACGGCTTCCGGGTCAGGGGCGACGGGGTGGGTGGAGGGCCGCTGGTCGGCCTCGTATCCCCAGGCCTTGCGGGCGACGCCGAAGTCGACCCAGGTGTCGGGGAAGAGGTCGGCGCAGGCCTCGTTGACGGTCTGGAAGCCCATGTACTCGGCGAAGGACTCGTTCAGCCAGATGTCGTCCCACCAGCGGAGGGTGACGAGGTCGCCGAACCACATGTGGGCCATCTCGTGGGCGATGACCATGGCGCGGGTCTGGCGTTCGGTGACGGTGACGGCGGAGCGGAAGACGAACTCGTCGCGGAAGGTGACGAGACCGGGGTTCTCCATGGCGCCGGCGTTGAACTCGGGGACGAAGGCCTGGTCGTACGAGTCGAAGGGGTACGGCTCGTCGAACTTCTCGTGGTATCGGTCGTAGCAGGCCCTGGTGACGGCGAGGATCTCGTCGGCGTCGGCGTCGAGGTGGGGGGCGAGGGAGCGGCGGCAGTGGATGCCGAAGGGGAGCCCGGCGTGTTCGGTGCGGATCGAGTGCCAGGGTCCGGCGGCGACGCAGACGAAGTAGGTGGAGAGCAGCGGGGTGGGGGCGGCCTTCCAGGTGCCGTCGGGCTGCTGCTCGGTGACGCTGTTGGAGAGGACGGTCCAGCCGTCGGGGGCGGTGACGCCGAGCTCGAAGACGGCCTTGAGGTCGGGCTGGTCGAAGGCGGCGAAGACGCGCTGGACGTCTTCCATGAAGAGCTGGGTGTAGACGTACGCCTCGCCGTCGGTGGGGTCCGTGAACCGGTGCATGCCCTCGCCGGTGCGGGAGTAGCGCATGGTGGTGGTGACGCGCAGTTCGTGCTCGCCCTCGGTGAGGCTCAGGGGGAGCCGGTTCCCGGTGAGGGTGGCCGGGTCGAGGGGCTCTCCGTCGAGGGTGGCGGAGTGCAGGGTGACGGGCTTGAGCTCGACGAAGGTATTCCCGGCGGTGCGGGCGGTGAACCGGACGGTGCTGGTCGACTCGAAGGTCTCGGCGCCGGTGGTGAGGTCGATGTCCACCAGGTAGTGGTGGACATCGAGGAGCTGGGCACGGGTCTGCGCTTCGTCGCGCGTCAGTACGGACATGGGCCCTATGCTGCCCGATGCCTCCGGGCCTGGGCAGGGGTGGTGGGAAACCGCCGTCAGGCGACCCCGGTGCCGTTCAGGTGGGCGAAGGCGGCGGTGATGCGGGGGCGGTCGTAGCCGGCGGGTCCCGCGGCGCCGCTGGAGAGCAGGGTGTGGAGGAGGATCCGGGCCTTGGCGGGGTCGAGGGGGCCTGCCGGGATCAGCCCGTGGTGCAGCAGGTCGTACTCGGAGCCGGGGCCGCGGTAGGTGTGCGAGAGGGTCGTGCCGCCGCCCGTGCGGGAGGCGAGGACGACGGGGATGCGGCGGGCGAGCTCGGCGAGCGGGTCGACGAGCCACGCGGGCGCGTGTCCGGCGCCGAAGGCGGCGACGACGAGGCCCTGGAAGCGGTGGTCGACGGCTTCGAGGAGTTCGCCGCGGTCGCCCTGGGAGAGGGTCACGAGCGCCACCCGTACGTCGGGGTCGAGCTTCAGCGGGCAGAGCGCGGCGGGGACGGCGGGGCGGAGGAGGATGCGGGGCTCGCCCTCGACGACGCCGCCGATCGGTCCGGCGCCGGGTGAGGCGAAGGTGGCGATCGAGGTCGTGTGGGTCTTGCGGGCGTGCCGGGCGGCGTGGATCTCGTCGGCGAGGACGACGAGGACGCCGAGGTTCCGGCAGGCGGGGTCGGCGGCGACGGCGAGCGCGGCGGCGAGGTTGGCGGGGCCGTCGGCGCCCGGCAGGTCGGGGCGGCGCATGGCGCCGGTGACGGCGATCGGCTGCTCGGTGGTGCAGAGCAGGTCGAGGGTGAAGGCGGTCTCCTCCAGGGTGTCGGTGCCCTGGACGACGACCACGCCGGAGCCGGCGGCGACGGTGGCACGGACCTCGGTGGCGAGGGCGGCGAGGTCCTCGTGGGTGAGGGAGGAGCTGGGGACGCGGCGGAAGTCCTTCAGGACCAGGTCGTGGTCTCCGCCGAGTTCGGCGAGGACCTCCTGGCCGGTCATGCGGGCCGCGTCACCGCCTCGGGCGGAGATGGTCCCTCCGAGGGTGAAGACCGTGACGCGGGCCATCAGCGTGCTCCGTCCGCGAGCGTCCGGTCCGCGAGCGCCTGGTCGGCGGTGGTCTCGTCCGCGAGTGCCTGGTCGGCGGTCGTCTCGTCCGCGATCGTCTCGTGGTGGCGGATGACCTCGGCGATGATGAAGTTCAGGAGCTTCTCCGCGAAGGCCGGGTCCAGCTTCGCGCTCTCGGCGAGTTCCCGCAGCCGGGTGATCTGGCGTGCCTCGCGGGCGGGGTCGGCGGGCGGCAGCTGGTGCTTGGCCTTGAGGACGCCGACCTGCTGGGTGCACTTGAAGCGTTCGGCGAGCATGTGCACGACCGCCGCGTCGATGTTGTCGATGCTTTCGCGCAGCCGGGTCAGTTCGGCCCGTACGGACTCGGCGGGCTGGGTCGGGGCCGGGGACGGGGTGGAGTCGCTCATGATCTGCGAGCTTAGACGGATCTCGGGAGGATCGTGGGCGGGTGTTCGGGATCCGGAACGCGGTCGCTCCAGCCGCCGTGCACGGCCCGCCCCTGCTGCTCGCGGAAGCGGATGGGGGCGGTGCCGACCCGGCGGGTGAAAAGCCGGGAGAAGTACGCCGGGTCGTCGTAGCCGACGCGGCGGGCGACGGCGGCGACGGGCAGTTCGGTGGCGGCGAGGAGTTCCTTGGCGCGGCCGAGGCGGACGGTGAGCAGGTAGTCCTTGGGGCTGCAGCCGGCGGCGCGGCGGACGGCGGTGCGCAGTTCGGCGGCGGTCATGCCGTGCCGGGCGGCGTGTTCGGCGACGGAGAGGGGCTGGAAGGCGTCGCGGGCGAGGGCGGCGAGGACGGGGTCGCCGTCGGCGTTGGTGTCGGCGCGGGCGCGGCGCAGGGCGACGAGGAGTTCATGGACGGCGGCGCCGGTCTCGACCTCCAGGAGGGGGTTGCCGGGGCGGGCGGCGCGGGCGATCCGGCCGATGGCGGCGCGGGCGGGGGCGGCGTCGGAGAGGGGCACGACGGGGCGGTCGGGTTCGATGTAGCCGAGTTCGGTGTAGGTGGTGGTGGCGGGTCCGGTGAAGTCGACGAAGGACTCGTCCCAGCCGGTGCCGGGGTCGGCGGCGTAGTGGTGGGGTATGCCGGGGGTCAGCCAGAGCAGGGCGGGCGCGGTGACGGTGGTGCGGCGGCCGTCGGCTGCCCGGTACCAGCCGCTGCCGGCGGAGACGACGACGGCCACGTGGTGGTCGAGGGTGCGGGGGCCGACGGTGGGCAGGGTGCCGTGCTGGAGTCCGACGCCGAGGCAGACGAGGCCGAGGCGGTGGTGGACGGGACTGGGGGTGAAGTAGCGCATCCAGGTGTGGTACATAACCGGTGTCGCCTCCCTGACGTGCGCTTCCACGTCCTGCCGTGTGCTGTGACGCCTCCGGCGTCCCGGACGCTTTCGACGTCTCTAACGTCCAAACTCCGACGATCTTTGTCCATGGACCGGCGCGCCGCCAGGGGGTGAGGGTGGGCGCCATGAGCACGTTCGCTGTGGGTGACGAGGACTTTCTGCTCGACGGGCGGCCGGTGCGGCTGCTCTCGGGGGCCCTGCACTACTTCCGGGTGCACGAGGGTCAGTGGGAGCACCGGCTCGGGATGCTGCGCGCGATGGGTCTCAACTGCGTCGAGACGTACGTCCCCTGGAACCTGTACGCGCCGGAGCCGGGCCGGTACGGGGATGTGGAGGCCCTCGGCCGGTTCCTCGACGCGGTGGCGCGGGCCGGGATGCGGGCGATCGTGCGCCCGGGGCCGTACATCTGCGCCGAGTGGGAGAACGGCGGCCTGCCGCACTGGCTGACCGGCCCCCTCGGACGGCGGGTGCGGACCCTCGACCCGGAGTTCCTCGGGCCGGTGGAGGCCTGGTTCCGGCGGCTGCTTCCGCAGGTGGTGGAGCGGCAGGTCGACCGGGGCGGGCCGGTGGTCCTGGTCCAGGTGGAGAACGAGTACGGGAGCTACGGCAGTGACCAGGGCTATCTGGAGTGGCTGGCGGAGCTGTTGCGGCAGTGCGGGGTGAGCGTTCCGCTGTTCACCTCGGACGGTCCTGAGGACCACATGCTGACGGGTGGTTCGGTGCCGGGGGTGCTCGCGACGGCGAACTTCGGTTCGGGGGCGCGGGAGGGCTTCGCGGTCCTGCGGCGCCATCAGCCCTCGGGGCCGCTGATGTGCATGGAGTTCTGGTGCGGCTGGTTCGACCACTGGGGCACGGAGCACGCGGTGCGGGGCGCGGAGGACGCGGCGGACGCGCTGCGGGAGATCCTGGAGTGCGGGGCCTCGGTCAATGTGTACATGGCGCACGGGGGCACGAACTTCGCCGGCTGGGCGGGCGCGAACCGGGCGGGTGAGCTGCACGACGGGCCGCTGCGGGCGACGGTCACCTCGTACGACTACGACGCGCCGGTGGACGAGGCGGGGCGGCCGACGGAGAAGTTCTGGCGTTTCCGCGAGGTGCTCGCGGCGTACGCGGAGGGGCCGCTGCCGGAGCTGCCGGAACCGCCCGCGCGGCTCGCGGCGCCCGCCTCCGGTGTGCTCGACGGCTGGGCGTCGCTGGGCCGGGTGCTGGGGGTGCTCGGTGGCGAGGAGACGGTGACGCCGGTGCCGCCGACCTTCGAGGAGCTGGGGGTGGACCGGGGGCTGGTCCGCTACCGGCTGACGGTGCCGGGTCCGCGGCAGCCGTATCCGCTCTCCGTGACGGGGCTGCGGGACCGGGCGGTGGTGTACGTCGACGGGCTCCCCGCGGGTGTCCTGGACGCGGAGGAGGCGGTGCTCGCCGAGCCGGTGGCGGGGCCGGCGGTCGTCGACCTGTGGGTGGAGTCGCTGGGCCGGGTCAACTACGGGCCGCGGCAGGCGGAGCCGAAGGGGATCACGGGCGGTGTGCGGCACGAGCGGCAGTATCTGCACGGGGTACGGGCCCGGGGGCTGCGTCTTGACGCCTTCGAGCCGATGGCGGTGGAGAAGGTGCCGTTCGAGTCCGCCGCGGACCGGAGCGGACCGGGTCTCTACCGGGGGACGCTCGAGGTCGCCGGTGCGGGCGACGCGGTGCTGCGGCTGCCGGGCGCGACCCGGGGCTTCGTGTGGGTGAACGGTTTCTGCCTGGGCCGGTACTGGGCGGTCGGCCCGCAGGAGTCGTTGTTCGTGCCGGGCCCGGTGCTGCGGGAGGGTGCGAACGAGGTGTGGGTGCTGGAGCTGGAGGGCGGGGCGGGCGGCGGGGTCGCACTCGATGCCCTCTGAGCTCTCCCACCGAAGAGGGGGATCACGCACATGAGGGTGCCCCGGAGCCGAGGCCGCTCCGGGGCACCCCGTTCACGTGTCGCCGTTACAGCGTGGCCGCGGCCGACTTGATCGCGGCGGCGAAGGTCGAGACCTCCGTGTAGACGCCGGGGTAGCCGGCCCGCGCGCAGCCCTCGCCCCAGCTCACGATGCCGACCTGGATCCAGGCACCGGCGTTGTCCTTGCGGAACATCGGGCCGCCGGAGTCGCCCTGGCAGGTGTCGACCCCGCCCTGGCTGTAGCCGGCGCAGATCTCCTCGGACGGGACGAGGTCGCTGCCGTACGACGCCTGGCAGGAGGCGTCGGAGACGAACGGGACGTTCGCCTTGAGGAGGTAGCGCTGCTGCGCCCCGCCCTCACGGGCGGCGCCCCAGCCGGCCACGGTGAAGGTGCCGCTGTTGTACGCGGTGGTCTCGGCGATCTTCAGGTTGGGCAGGGAGGTGATGGGGCTGGCGAGCTTGATCAGCGCCCAGTCCTTGCCCTTGCCGTTGTAGCCGGGGGCCTGGAGGACCTTGGTGGACCTGACCTTGATGGCGCTGCTGCTCTGCAGGTCCACGACTCCGGCGGTGGCGGTGATGCTGGTGTTGTTGCCGGAGCCGCTCACGCAGTGGGCCGCGGTGAGCACGATCTGCGGGGTGATCAGCGAGCCGCCGCAGCCCATGGAGAGCCTGACCATCCAGGGGAACTCGCCCTGTGCCGCGCGGACGCCGCCGACGACGGGGGCGGGGGCCGCGGAGGCGGTGCTGGTGGGCTGGAGGCTGACGGCCGCCAGGACGACGGCGCCGGCCGCGGCGAGCTTCTGGAGCGCGCGGACCATTCTCTTCTGCTTCACGTGTCTGCCTTCTTTCATGGGGGGTTGAGCCCGACGGGCGATGACATGCGCCCGTCAAGTCATGTTCGGATTATGGCCATCGCCCAACTGCCGCCACAAGAAAGCCTTTTCGGCCAGAGGAAGCGGGCGGGACCGTACAGTGAAGGCAAGGGGGGATCCGGCATGCCGAACCGTCAGGAGGGCGACCGCGTCGCCCATGGCTTCCCGCACCGCGCCACGGTCGGGGCCTCGCTCACGGCGCTCTACCGGCGCCTCTCCCCGGACGGTGTGCACCGCTATCCGACGAGCGTGCCCGCCGCCGACATGGCCTTCGACGACCGCGAGGACCTCCACCTCGGCACCCAGCGGGTGGTCCGCGCCCTCGTCCGGCACCTGCGGCTGCCCGAGGCGCGCATGGTGGTGAGCTTCCGGCCCATGGAGCACGCGGCGGCCGTCGAACTCACGGCCGGGCCCGAGTACTTCGTGGAACTCAACGATCGTTTCCGGACCCGGCGCCGGGACATCGGTGCCGCACTCGCCCACGAGATCACCCATGTCCTGCTGCACCGGCTCGGACTCACCTTCCCCGACACCGAGGACAACGAGATCCTCACCGATGTCGTCACCGCCTACCTGGGTGCGGGATGGCTGCTGCTCGACGCGTACCGGCGGGACGGCGTGGAGAGCCAGAAGCTGGGCTATCTGACCCCGGAGGAGTTCGGGTACGTCCTCGCCAAGCGGGCCGAGGTCTTCGGCGAGGACCCGTCACCGTGGTTCACCAGCGCCGTGGCGTACGAGGCGTGGGAGCGGGGCCGGGCGGAGGCGGACCGGGAGCGCACGCCGCCGCCACTGGCCGGGGCGGGCTGGGCCGAGCGCCGGCGGTACGGCTGGGAGCGGCGCCGCGGCCGTGCGGGCGCGGGCGCCCCGTACACCTTCGAGGGCGGGGCACCGGCGACCGGCGTCTCCTTCCGGTGCCCGGTCTGCCGCCGGCGCCTGCGGGTCCCGGCGGGACGGGCACTGCGGGCCCGGTGCGGGGTGTGCCGCACGGTCCTGGAGTGCGCGGGCTAGGGGTGGGCCGCCGGGCCGGGAATCGGATTTGCGCCAGGCCCGGACGGCGGGTCAGGGTCGGCGTATGAGCAAGCTGTTCGACGCCATCCGGGACGGGGACGAGAACGGGGCCGTACGGGCCCTGCGGAACGGGGCCGACCCCGAGTCCCGGGAGGACGGCGAGACCGCCCTGTACCGGGCGGCCGTCGGCGACGAGGCCGGAATCGTGCGGGTGCTGCTGGCCGCCGGCGCGGACCCCGGCCGGGGCAGCGGCGAGGAGGGCGACGAACTGCCGCTCTGCGGCGCGGCCGTCGGCGGGCACACCGGGGTGGTGCGGGCGCTGCTCGCGGCGGGCGCACACCCGGACCAGGAGGAGGCGTACGGCTTCACGGCCCTCGCGTGGGCGCTGCGGCTCGGGCACACCGACACGACCCGGGCGCTCCTGGAGCACGGGGCCGACCCCGACCGGCGCGGGCCCGACGGGATCCTCCCGCTCGTCGCCGCCGCCCGGCGCGGCTCCACCGGCTGCGTGCGAGCGCTGCTCGACCACGGCGCGACGGCGAAGGAGGCCGCGCTGCGGGAGGCGCGGCGGTGGATCGGCGCCGACATCGCGGCCGAGCTGCGGCGCGGGCTCGTCGCCGGGAACGAGGGCGGGCAGACCTACGAGGCCGTGGTCCGCCGGGTCCGGGAGGACGGCGGGGTGACGGTCGTCGTCGAGCTGCTCCGGGAGAACGGTGCGCCCGGTCGCGGCGACGACCGCCAGACCGGCCACGCGGCCATCGCCACGCTCCTCGAGGCGTCGCTCGGACTGCGCACCTCATCCGAGGAGCTGGCGGCGCGGGCGCTGCGGTGCGGCGATCCGGAGCTCGACGACTGGACGACGGCGGTGGCCGAACTGGCCGGGCGGGCCGACGAGGAGACCTTCGTGGCGGCGGCCGCGTGGTGCGCGTACCGCGACCCGCTGCGCCGGGCCCTGGGCGCCCGGGTGCTCGGCGCCCTGCCCGGCTTCGCACCGAGCGCGGTCCCGGTGCTTCGGCGGCTCGCGGCGGAGGGGGCGGCCCAGGCGCGGGAGCCGGCGCTCTCGGTGGTGTCGGCGCTCGGGGAGTGCGCGGACCCGGCGGCCGTGCCCGAGCTCCTCGCCGCGGCGGACCATCCCGACGCGGTGGTACGGCGGGCGGTCGCGGGCGCCCTCGCCGGGATCGTGCCCGCCGGGCACGTGGAGGCGCTCGGGGTGCTGCTGGCGCTGAGCAGGGACGGTGACGCGCGGGTCCGGGACTGGGCGACGCTCGCCCTTGCCGAACTGCCCGACGACACCCCCCTCGTACGGGAGGGGCTCGCGGAGCGGCTCGGCGACTCCGACCCGGAGACGGCGGCGGAGGCGGCACGCGGGCTCGCGATCCGTCAGGACCCGCGGGCGGTGGACGCGCTGGCGTCGGCCCTCGCGGACGGCGACCCGGAGGGCGCGGCGCGGGAGACGGCACTCGCCGCCCTGGAGTACATCCAGGACCCCCGGGTCAGGACCCGCCTGGAGTGGACGTCCCCGCGCCGCGCCTGACCGGGGCGACCGCTTCCGGAACGGGTCAGCAGCCGTGGTCGATGAGGTCGAAGGACGCGTAGTGGTCGGACGTGTAGTAGTCCTCCCACGTCGGGCTCCCGGTCACGATCCGCCGGGCCCCGCGGGTGGAGACGCCCGGGGTCCTGACCGTGTACTCGTGGTAGTAGCCCGTGGAGTGCGCGGGCAGGAGCCCTTCCCTGTTCTGGAAGACGGACCCGTCCTGGCGGTACGGGAAGGGGCCGCCGGCGTCGATCAGACGCAGCGTGTCGTGGGCCTGGCTGGGCAGGTCGGAGAAGCAGATGTCCCCGACGGCCGAGGTCGCCCCGAGGGACATCCCGACGGCGGCGGGCGCGGGGGCGGGAACGGCGGTGGCAGGGACGCCGAGGAGGAGGGAGGAGAGGAGGGCGGTGGCGACACCGCCGGCGAGGGGGAATCGAGGGGGGATGCGCATGACGGGGATGATGACGCGCGTAGATCCCCAGGGGAAGCCCAACTCTATTGATTTCCCCGGACGTTAACCACATGCCCCCGAACGTGCGGATCCTGTGGACGCGGCCGGGCGTTCGGGCGGGCGGGGCGGGTCGTGCGCGAGGCGAAGCCGAGAGCGGTGGGGGGGGGGGGGGGGCCGCGCCGTCCGCCCGGCGGGGCGAGGCCGCACCAGGCCCGCGCACACACACCGGGGGGGAGCGATGGGGCGGGGGGGGGGGGGGGGGGGGGGGGGGGGGGGGGGGGGGGGGGGGGGGGGGGGGGCCCGGCCCCGCGGGGGGGGGGGGGGGGCCCGCCCCCCCCCCACCGCTCTCGGTGAGGTCCGCACCCGGTGCGGCGCCTCTCGGTCCTACGTGTCGGTCGGCCTCGGCCTGGAGCCCCGCGAGCCGCCCGCACTCCGCGTACGGCCGGTGCCCGAGGCCTGACGCCCCACCCGACCGGCGCCCGCGGTGGCACCGCGCCCGCCGCCCGCGGCGGAGCCGGAGCCCCGGCCCGAGCCGGAGCCGCGACCCGAACCAGCCGTGGAACCGGCGGCGCGGCCCGTGGAACCGGCGGCGCGGCCCGAGCCCGTGCCCGTCGCCGTGGAACGACCCGAGCCGGAGCCCGTACCGGTCGCCCCGCCGGCCGGAGCCGGACGGCGGCGCCGGCGGTTGCCGCCGCCGCTTCCGCTGCCGGAGGCCGTCGCCTTGCGCGGCGGGGTCGGCTGCGGGGTCTCGATGACGACCGGGACGCCCGAGGGCTCCCGCGCGCCGGTCAGCTCGGTCAGCTGCTCGTCGCTGGACTTGATCTGGGCCGTGCGGGGGCTGATGCCCGCGTTCGACATCAGACGGCCCATGTCGCGCTTCTGCTCCGGCAGGACCAGGGTGAAGACGCTGCCGGACTCACCGGCGCGGGCGGTCCGGCCGCCGCGGTGCAGGTAGTCCTTGTGGTCGATGGGCGGGTCGACGTTGACGACCATGTCGAGGTCGTCGACGTGGATGCCGCGCGCCGCCACGTTCGTCGCGACGAGCGCGGTCACCTGGCCGGTCTTGAACTGGTCGAGGGTCCGGTTGCGCTGCGGCTGCGAGCGGCCGCCGTGCAGGCCGGAGGCCCGTACGCCGTTCGCGAGGAGCCGCTTGACCAGCCGGTCCACGGACCGCTTGGTGTCCATGAAGAGGATCGTCCGGCCGTCGCGCGCCGCGATCCGCAGCGTGACGGCCTTCTTGTCGGTCTCGTCGGCCACGTACAGGACGTGGTGCTCCATGGTGGTGACCGCGCCGGCCGAGGGGTCGACCGAGTGCACGACCGGGTCGTCGAGGAACATCTTGACCAGCCGGTCGATGTTCCGGTCGAGGGTGGCCGAGAACAGCAGCCGCTGCCCGCCCGGCTCGACCTGCTTCAGCACCTTCGTGACCTGCGGCAGGAAGCCCATGTCGGCCATCTGGTCGGCCTCGTCGAGGACGGTGACGGCGACCTGGTCGAGCCGGCAGTCACCCCGCTCGATGAGGTCGTGGAGCCGGCCCGGGGTGGCGATGAGGACCTCGGCGCCGCGCCGCAGCGCGGAGGACTGCCGGCTGATCGACATACCGCCGACGACCGTGGTGATCCGCAGCCGCAGCGCGGAGGCGTACGGGGTGAGGGCGTCGGTGACCTGCTGGGCGAGCTCGCGCGTGGGCACGAGGACGAGCGCGAGGGGCGCGGTGGGCTCGGCGCGGCGGCCCGCCGTGCGGGCGAGGATCGCGAGTCCGAAGGCGAGGGTCTTACCGGATCCGGTACGCCCCCGGCCGAGCACGTCGCGACCGGCCAGCGAGTTCGGCAGGGTCGCGGCCTGGATCGGGAACGGCTCCGTGACGCCCTGCTCGCCCAGGGTCCGCAGCAGGCCCTCGGGCATGTCGAGGTCGGCGAAGGCGGCCACCGCGGGCAGCGCGGGCGTCACCGTCTCCGGCGGCGTGAACTCGCTCGGCGGCGGGGGCGCGGTGGGACGGCGTCCGCCGCGCCCGCCCTTCGGCTGTGACGCGGACTTCGTCTGGGCGGTGCGGGGGCCGCGCTTGGGGGCGCGTTCGGAGCGGGTCATGCGTGCCTTTCTGGCCGGTGCTCGCGGCACAGCGGGGGCCCGCACCTGCACGGTGCGGGCCCCGGCTGCTCTACCCGGAACACGCGATACGGGCCCCGGATGTGTCTCCCGGAACGCGCGATACGAGCCCCGGCTGTTCTCCCGGGGCTCGTGACACGAACCCCGGATGTCTCTACCGGAACAATAGTGCGCCCCGGAACCTTCCCGCCCCGCGTGACCGATGCCCGGACGGATCAGACCAGCCCAGGGCGGTGTGACGTGGGCGACCTCACAGACCTAGCCGCGTACCGCGACCCCGTCCAGGACCATGGACAGGTACTGGCGGGCGATCTCCTCGGGGCTGTGCCGGCCGCCCGGCCGGTACCAGGACGCGGCGACCCAGACGGTGTCGCGGACGAAGCGGTAGGTGAGCCGGACGTCGAGGTCGGCGCGGAACACCCCGGCCGCGACACCCCGCTCCAGCGTCCCCAGCCAGGCCTTCTCGAAGTTGCGCTGCGAGTCGGCGAGGTAGCCGAAGCGGGGCTGATCGGTGAGGTGCCGGGACTCCTTCTGGTAGATGGCGACGGCGGCGCGGTGCCGGTCGATCTCGCGGAAGGACTCGGTGACGAGGGCCTCGATGGTCTCGCGGGGCCCGAGGCCGGCGGCGAGGACGGCGTCGTACCCCTGCCAGAGCTCGTCGAGGAAGGTGGAGAGGATCTCGTCCAGCATCGACTCCTTGGAGTCGAAGTGGTAGTAGAGGCTGCCGGCGAGCATCCCGGCGGCGTCCGCGATCTTGCGGACGGTGGTGGCGTCGTACCCCTGCGCGGCGAACACCTCGGCGGCCGTGTCGAGGAGTTCGCGGCGCCGCTCGGGCGCGGCACTCACCTGGGTCTTCTTCTTGGTCGCTGACACACGCCCATTCTCGTCCTACGGGCGGGGTCCCCGGCGCGGCGACCCGGCCCCTGCGGTCACTGCTCCCGGCGCGGCGGCCCAGTTCTGCGGTCACTGCTCCAGGCGCGGCGGGCTGTCGTCGGTGCCGCGCCGGTACGTCCGCGTCGGACGCCCCGGCGCCCAGCTGTGGAGGACCATCTCGTCACCCTCCACCCAGGTCCGTACGACCTCGGCCGGCTCCACCCGGAAGAGGTGGAACGGCAGGGGCGCGCCCACGTCGGCCGCGTACCGGTCGAGGGTCCCGGGGTCGGTGACCTCGACCGCCCGCCCGGAGATCCGGACGTCCCCGCCTCCCATGTCCGTGCCGGAGCCCGGGTTGGCGAGCAGCGCGAAGCGGGGGTCACGGCGCAGGTCGAGGGCCTTGCGGGAGTTCGGCATCATGCCGAGCCAGAGCTCGCCGAAGCGGAAGTCCGCCTCGATGCCGCTGAGCCTGGGCGAGCCGTCCTTCCGCAGGGTGGCGAGGGCGTGGTGGGTGTACTGCCCGAAGCGCTCGCGTACGGTCGCGGCGAGCTCGGGTTCGGCGGCCTCGAAGGCCGGCCAGGTGGTTCCGGTGTCTGCCATACGTTCAGGAAACACCGGATACCCGACACCCACTGTCCGGATTGCTCCGGACGTTCCCGGGTCCTCAGGAGGTGGCGCGGCGCTCCCCCGCGCTGCGCTCGACGCAGAACTCGTTCCCCTCCGGGTCCGCGAGGGTCGCCCAGCCGGTGCCGTCCGGGTTCCTGCGGTCGTCGAGCAGCGTGGCGCCGAGGCCGAGCAGCCGCTCGACCTCCTCGTCACGGGTGCGGTCCTGCGGCTGGAGGTCGAGGTGAACGCGGTTCTTGACGGCCTTCGCCTCGGGCACCTGGATGAAGAGGAGGTTCGCGCCGGGGGACTCGACGAGCGCCTCGTCGTCACCGGGCTCGTCCTCGTCGGAGACCTTGGCGTCCAGCGCCTGGGCCCAGAAGGTGGCCAGGGCGTAGGCGTCGGCGCAGTCGATGGTCACGTGTCGTACGAGAGAGCTCATGGCCTCATGATCACCCGTGTGCCGCGACCGGGGCCATCGATTTCCCTCAGGCTCGGTCGGCGGGGGCGAGTCGCCTGCCCTCGGTCACGGCCACGAGCGCCGCGAGGGAGGAGCGGGCGTCCTGGAGGTCGTTGATCCTCTCGTCGATGGCGTCGAGCCGGGCGACGAGCATCGGGCTGAGGCAGGGCTCGATCTCCGCCTCGCTGCCGCAGACGCAGCCCAGGACCTCGGCGATGACCCGGGTCGGCAGTCCGGCGCCGAGCAGGGCCCGGATCCGGCGGACGACGGCCGGAGCGTCGGGGCCGTACACCCGCTGCCCGCCGGGGGTGCGCTCCGAGCCGAGGAGCCCCTGCTCCTCGTAGCTGAGCCGCGCGACCGGCGTGAGCGTACGAGCACATCGTGCCCATCCCCGGCACGTCCTCGGCGGCCCACCTGGTGGAGAACCTGGGCGCGCTCGACGTCACGCTCACCGAGGAGCAGTTCGCGCGCCTCGACAAGGAGGCGGGAGCGGGAGACGCCTCATGACGAGAGGCGCCTCATGACCGGAGGCGGGCGCGCCTCATGACCGGACGCGGGCGCGCCTCATGACCGGACGATGCCCTGTCCCCGCGCCGCGGCGAGCCACGCCGGGAAGTCGGCGACGATCCGGTCGTACAACTCCGCGTCGGGGACCCTGCTCGGGTTCTGGCCGGCGTGGAAGAAGCCGGAGTTGTCGACGGGCCGCTTCGCGGGGACGTCGAGCTCGTCGAGCCGCCGGAGGAACTCGAACTGCCGGCTTCCGGGGTCGCCGAAGCCGACGAACTGCCAGAAGATCGGCAGCCGGGCCGCCTTGCACACGTACCGCTCGGCGGCGAGCTTGTTGATCGGCCCGCCGTCGGTCTGGAAGACGACCAGGGCGGGCGCGGTGGAGCCGCTGTCCAGGTAGTGGTCGATGACGGCGTCCATGGCGAGGTGGTAGCTGGTCTTGCCCATGTGGCCGAGGCCGGCAACGATCCGGTCGATCCGGCCGGCGTGGTCGTCGAGCCGGATGTCGGTCTCGGCGTCGACGTCGGTGGAGAAGAAGACGACGGGCACGCGTCCGTCGTCGTCGAGCTGCGCGGAGAGTCCGAGGACCCGGTCGGCCAGTGCCTGGACGGCGCCGCTGTTGTAGTACGGCTTCATCGAGCCCGAGTAGTCGACGACGAGGTAGACGGCGACCCGCTGTCCGTCGATCCCGTGCCGCCGCAGCGAGGCCCCGGCCTCCTTGTAGAGGCTCACCAGCGCGGGCGCGGTCTCCTCGACCTTCCGCAGACTCAGTGCCATGGACGTGTCCCCCCTGGATCTCGACGCGCTGTCGAGCGTACGGCAGAGGACGAACGGCGTTCCGTCCGTACGGCCACTCCGGCGGACGTTCACGGGGCCGGTCATCTGACGGCCAGGCCGAACCACGCGAGCCACGGACACTGCGCATCCCCCACCGCCCCGCACCGCTGGAGCTCACAGCAACCGGACGCGCGGGCACGGGCACCGCCCCGACCCACCACCGACCCTCGCGGACCCGCACCACCAGAACCACGCGCATCGGCGCCCACCCAGTCGTCCGGTCGGGGACATTCGGGGGGCGCCGCGCTCAGTTCCGCACGTCGTTGTACGGGACGTATGAGGGGTCGATCAGACCGTCAGCGAACGGTCCGTCGGGCGGATCGGGGCCGGCAGGGAGCTGGCTCCGGTCA
Organism: Streptomyces sp. NPDC058326; assembly: GCF_042879855.1. NCBI lineage: Bacteria > Bacillati > Actinomycetota > Actinomycetes > Kitasatosporales > Streptomycetaceae > Streptomyces > Streptomyces sp. NPDC058326. The sequence goes on from NZ_JBHVZO010000011.1 coordinate 78,806, forward strand.
GGTAGCGGTCCACGCCGCGGGCGGCGGAGCGGCCCTCGGCGATGGCCCAGACGATCAGCGACTGACCGCGGCCGGCGTCGCCGGCGACGTACACGCCATCGACGTTGGTGGCGAAGTCCGCGTCACGGGCGATGTTACCCCGCTCGTCGAGGTCCAGACCAAACTGCGCGACCAGGCCGTTCTGCACGTCCGTGCCGGTGAAGCCCATCGCGAGCGTGACCAGCTGGGCGGGGATCTTCCGCTCCGTGCCCGGCTTCTGGGTCAGCTTGCCCGCGACGAACTCGACCTCGACGAGGTGGAGGAACTGCACGTTGCCGTCCTCGTCGCCCTCGAAGTGGGTGGTGGAGACGGAGTAGACCCGCTCGCCGCCCTCCTCGTGCGCGGAGGTGACCTTGTACAGCATGGGGAAGGTCGGCCAGGGCTGGCCGGCGTTCCGCTCCTCGCCCGGGCGGGGCATGATCTCCAGCTGCGTGACCGAGGCCGCGCCCTGGCGGTGGGCCGTACCGACGCAGTCGGCGCCGGTGTCGCCGCCGCCGATGACGACGACGTGCTTGCCCTCGGCGGTGATCGGCGGGGCGACGAAGTCACCCTCGACGACCTTGTTCGCCAGCGGCAGGTACTCCATCGCCTGGTGGATGCCCTTGAGCTCACGGCCCGGGACGGGCAGGTCGCGGGCGGTGGTGGCACCGGCGGCGATGACCACGGCGTCGAACCGCTTGCGCAGGTCCGTCGACGTCAGGTCGCGGCCGATCTCGATGCCCGTGCGGAACTTGGTGCCCTCCGCGCGCATCTGCTCGATGCGGCGGTTGATGTGCCGCTTCTCCATCTTGAACTCGGGGATGCCGTAGCGCAGCAGGCCGCCGATGCGGTCGGCGCGCTCGTACACGACCACGGTGTGGCCGGCCCGGGTCAGCTGCTGGGCGGCGGCGAGACCGGCCGGGCCCGAGCCGATGACGGCGGCGGTCTTGCCGGAGAGGCGCTCGGGGATCTGCGGCTTGACGTCGCCCCCGTCCCAGGCCTTGTCGATGATGGAGACTTCGACGTTCTTGATGGTGACGGCCGGCTGGTTGATGCCGAGCACACACGCGGACTCGCACGGAGCCGGGCACAGGCGGCCGGTGAACTCCGGGAAGTTGTTGGTGGCGTGCAGGCGCTCCTGTGCCGCCGACCAGTCCTCGCGGTAGGCGTAGTCGTTCCACTCGGGGATCAGGTTCCCGAGGGGACAGCCGTTGTGGCAGAACGGGATGCCGCAGTCCATGCAGCGGCCGGCCTGCTTGCTGATGATCGGCAGCAGGGAGCCGGGAACGTAGACCTCGTTCCAGTCCCGGACGCGCTCGGCCACGGGGCGGGTCTCGGCGACCTCGCGTCCGGTGGTCAGGAAGCCCTTGGGGTCAGCCATGGGTCGCCGCCTCCATCATCTTCTCGGTGGTCTCGGCCTCGGAGAGACCGGCGAGCTCAGCGGCGTCCTTGGCGGCGAGCACTGCCTTGTACGTGGTGGGGATGATCTTGCTGAACCGGTCCGCGTTCGCGTCCCAGTCGGCAAGGAGCTTCTCGGCGACCGTAGAGCCGGTCTCCTCGTGGTGACGGCGCACGACGTCGTGCAGCCACGCCTTGTCGGTGTCCGAAGGGGCCTCGATCGCCCCCAGGTTGCCAGAGTTGACGTTGTCCCGGTCGAGGTCGATCACGTAGGCGACACCGCCCGACATGCCGGCCGCGAAGTTGCGTCCGGTCTCGCCGAGGACGACCGCCGTACCGCCGGTCATGTACTCGCAGCCGTGGTCGCCCACGCCCTCCGAGACGACGAGGGCGCCGGAGTTGCGGACGCAGAAGCGCTCGCCGGTGCGGCCGCGGAGGAACAGCTCGCCGCCGGTGGCGCCGTAACCGATCGTGTTGCCCGCGATGGTCGAGTACTCGGCGAGGTGGTCGGCGCCCCGGTCGGGGCGGACGATCACCCGGCCGCCGGAGAGGCCCTTGCCGACGTAGTCGTTGGCGTCGCCCTCCAGGCGGAGCGTGACACCGCTCGGCAGGAAGGCGCCGAAGGACTGGCCGGCGGAGCCGGTGAAGGTGATGTCGATGGTGTCGGCAGGGAGGCCGGCGCCGCCGAACTTCTTCGTCACCTGGTGGCCGAGCATGGTGCCGACCGTCCGGTTGATGTTGCGGATGGCGACCTGGGCGCGGACCGGCTGGGCCTCCTCGGCGGAGGCGGCGTTCAGGGCCTCGGCGGCGAGCTGGATCAGCTCGTTGTCGAGGGCCTTCTCCAGGCCGTGGTCCTGCTCGATCAGGGCGTGGCGGACCGCGCCCTCGGGCAGCTCCGGCACGTAGAAGAGCGGCTCCAGGTCGAGACCCTGCGCCTTCCAGTGGGTGACGGCGCGGCTGGTGTCGAGCAGCTCGGCGTGGCCGACGGCCTCTTCGAGGGTGCGGAAGCCCAGCTCGGCGAGGAGCTCGCGGACCTCCTCGGCAATGAACTCGAAGAAGTTGACGACGAACTCGGCCTTGCCGGAGAAGCGGTCGCGCAGGACCGGGTTCTGGGTGGCGATGCCGACCGGGCAGGTGTCCAGGTGGCAGACGCGCATCATGACGCAGCCGGAGACGACGAGCGGCGCGGTCGCGAAACCGAACTCCTCGGCGCCGAGGAGCGCGGCGATGACGACGTCACGGCCGGTCTTCAGCTGGCCGTCGGTCTGGACGACGATCCGGTCGCGCAGGCCGTTGAGCAGCAGCGTCTGCTGGGTCTCGGCGAGGCCGAGCTCCCAGGGTCCGCCCGCGTGCTTGAGCGAGGTCAGCGGGGAGGCGCCCGTTCCGCCGTCGTGGCCGGAGATGAGGACGACGTCCGCGTGGGCCTTGGAGACACCGGCGGCGACCGTGCCGACGCCGACCTCGGAGACCAGCTTCACGTGGATGCGGGCGACCGGGTTGGCGTTCTTGAGGTCGTGGATCAACTGAGCCAGGTCCTCGATGGAGTAGATGTCGTGGTGCGGCGGCGGCGAGATGAGGCCGACGCCGGGCGTCGAGTGACGCGTCTTGGCGACCCACGGGTAGACCTTGTGGCCGGGCAGCTGGCCGCCCTCGCCGGGCTTGGCGCCCTGGGCCATCTTGATCTGGATGTCGTCGGCGTTGACCAGGTACTCGCTGGTGACGCCGAAGCGGCCGGAGGCGACCTGCTTGATCGCGGAGCGGCGGGCCGGGTCGTAGAGGCGGTCCGGGTCCTCGCCGCCCTCACCGGTGTTGGACTTGGCGCCCAGCTGGTTCATGGCGACGGCGAGGGTCTCGTGCGCCTCCTTGGAGATGGAGCCGTACGACATGGCGCCGGTGGAGAAGCGCTTGACGATCTCGGAGACCGGCTCGACCTCGTCGAGCGGGATCGACTCCCGGTCGGAGGTGAAGCCGAAGAGGCCGCGGAGCGTCATGAGGCGCTCGGACTGCTCGTTCACCCGCTCCGTGTACTGCTTGAAGATGTCGTACCGCTTGTTGCGCGTGGCGTGCTGGAGGCGGAAGACGGTCTCCGGGTCGAACAGGTGCGGCTCGCCCTCGCGGCGCCACTGGTACTCGCCGCCGATGTCCAGGGCGCGGTGCGCCGAGGGGACGCCGGAGACGGGGTACGCCTTGGCGTGGCGGGCGGCGACCTCCTTGGCGACGGTGTCGAGGCCGGCGCCGCCGATCTTGGTGGCCGTGCCGTTGAAGTACGTGGCGACGAAGGTCTCGTCGAGGCCGACGGCCTCGAAGACCTGGGCGCCGCGGTAGGAGGCGACGGTGGAGATGCCCATCTTGGACATGACCTTGAGGACGCCCTTGCCGAGGGCGTAGATCAGGTTCCGGATGGCCTGCTCGGGCTCCAGGCCCTCGATGAAGGTGCCGGCGCGGACCAGGTCCTCGACGGACTCCATGGCGAGGTACGGGTTGACCGCCGCGGCGCCGTAGCCGATGAGCAGGGCGACGTGGTGGACCTCGCGGACGTCACCGGCCTCGACGAGCAGGCCCACCTTGGTGCGCTGCTTGGTGCGGATGAGGTGGTGGTGGACGGCCGCGGTGAGCAGCAGCGAGGGGATCGGGGCGTGCTCGGCGTCGGAGTGCCGGTCGGAGAGCACGATGAGGCGGGCGCCGCCCTCGATGGCGGTGTCGGCCTCGGCGCAGATCGCGTCGATGCGGGCGGCGAGGGCCTCGCCGCCGCCGGAGACCCGGTAGAGGCCGGAGAGGGTCGCGGCCTTCATGCCGGGCATGTCGCCGTCGGCGTTGATGTGGATGAGCTTGGCCAGCTCGTCGTTGTCGATCACCGGGAAGGGCAGCGTGACGCTGCGGCACGACACCGACGTCGGCTCCAGGAGGTTGCCCTGGGGGCCGAGCGAGGAGCGCAGCGAGGTCACGAGCTCTTCGCGGATGGCGTCGAGCGGCGGGTTGGTGACCTGGGCGAAGAGCTGGGTGAAGTAGTCGAAGAGCAGCCGGGGGCGGGCGGAAAGGGCCGCGATCGGCGAGTCCGTGCCCATGGAGCCGAGCGGCTCGCCGGCGGTGCGGGCCATCGGGGCGAGGATGACGCGGAGCTCTTCCTCGGTGTAGCCGAAGGTCTGCTGGCGGCGGGTGACCGAGGCGTGGGTGTGCACGATGTGCTCGCGCTCGGGGAGGTCGGAGAGCTCGATCTCGCCGGTCTCCAGCCACTCCTCGTACGGGTTCTCGGCGGCGAGGGCGGCCTTGATCTCGTCGTCCTCGACGATGCGGTGCTCGGCGGTGTCGACGAGGAACATCTTGCCGGGCTGGAGGCGGCCCTTGCGGACGACCTTGGCGGGGTCTATGTCGAGGACGCCGACCTCGGAGGAGAGGACGACGAGGCCCTCATCGGTGACCCAGTAGCGGCCGGGGCGCAGACCGTTGCGGTCGAGGACCGCGCCGACCTGGACGCCGTCGGTGAAGGTGACGCAGGCCGGGCCGTCCCAGGGCTCCATCATCGTGGAGTGGTACTGGTAGAAGGCGCGGCGGGCCGGGTCCATGGTCTCGTGGTTCTCCCACGCCTCCGGGACCATCATGAGGACCGCGTGCGGCAGCGAGCGGCCGCCGAGGTGGAGGAGCTCCAGGACCTCGTCGAAGGAGGCCGAGTCGGAGGCGTCGGGGGTGCAGATCGGGAAGATCCGGTCCAGCGAGCCCTCGCCGAAGACGTCGGAGTCGAGCTGGGCCTCGCGGGCCGTCATCCAGTTCCGGTTGCCCTTGACGGTGTTGATCTCACCGTTGTGGGCGACGAAGCGGTACGGGTGGGCCAGCGGCCAGCTCGGGAAGGTGTTGGTGGAGAACCGGGAGTGGACCAGGGCCACGGCGGTGGCGCAGCGGCGGTCCGACAGGTCCGGGAAGAAGGGCTCCAGCTGGCCGGTGGTCAGCATGCCCTTGTAGACGATGGTGCGGGCGGAGAGCGACGGGAAGTAGGTCGCGGCCTCGCGCTCGGCGCGCTTGCGCAGCACGAAGGCCTTGCGGTCGAGCGCGATGCCGGTGGCCGCGCCGTCCGCGTCCGTCACGAAGAGCTGACGGAAGACCGGCATGGTGGAGCGGGCGGAGGCGCCGAGCAGCTCGGGGGCGACGGGGACCTCGCGCCAGCCGAGGACGGTCAGGCCCTCTTCGGCGGCGATCGTCTCGATCTGCGAGACGGCCTGTGCGGAGCCGTCGGCAGGGAGGAAGGCGATGCCGACGGCGTAGCCGCCCGCGGCGGGGAGGTCGAAGCCGGTGACCTCGCGGAGGAAGGCGTCCGGGACCTGGAGCAGGATGCCGGCGCCGTCACCGGAGTCGGGCTCGGAGCCGGTGGCGCCGCGGTGCTCGAGGTTGCGCAGTACGGTCAGCGCCTGCTCGACCAGCGCGTGGCTGGCTACACCGGTGAGGGTGGCCACGAACCCGACACCACAGGCGTCGTGTTCGTTACGGGGGTCGTACATCCCCTGCGGAGCGGGGCGACCGTCCATGGGCGACCAGGCGTCGGAACGCATCGGCTCTCCCGTCGTCGTCGTGGCATATGCAAAAGCCGAGGGACGACGTTGGCCCTGGCGAAATTTCGTGCAGGTTACATGATGACCGGCTTCTCGCGAAGTGGATAGCTCGTTCCATCATGCGGACACCGCCGACACGCAGCGGTGGTGTGGGTTCACCTATGGGATCCACGTGTGAGGGTCACCTGGGTGCGGCGACAGAGCGTGTCCCGCGGGGGACGGATCGGGGCGGCCCGGACGATCTCCGGGTCTACGGCGACCCGTCACTGTGTGGGCTTCGTTGCCCAGCGACGCTCATGCCTCATTCCCGTTGGTCACGAGTTCGAAACCGCCGGGTAACCGGCTACATATGTGGCGTCCCGCATAGTGTCTCACCGTCCCGGCGGATCGGACCAGGGATATACGTCACAGCCAGGATGCGGCTTTCGCCCCCCGATGACCCCCCGGAATGCCGGAAAGGCCCCCTGAGGGGCCTCTCGGTCCGCCGCGGCGGGTACGGATTCCGTTCCGCGCCCGGGGCTCCAGCACCACCGCGGGGCCGTTCCGCGTGCGGGCTCGGAGCGCTGACCCGCGGCCGTTCCGCGTACGGGCTTGCAGCACCGCCCGGCTGCCCTTTCCGCGTACGGGCTTACAGCGCCGCCCGGCAGCCCTTTCCGCGTACGGGCCTACAGCGCCGCCCGGCGGCCCTTTCCGCGTACGGGCTTAGAGCGCCGCCCCGAGGAGCATGCCGAGCCCGTACGTGACGGCCGCCGCGGCCCCGCCCAGGACGAGCTGGCGCAGCCCGCTGAAGAGCCAGCCGCGGGCCGTCACCCGGGCCACGAGCGCGCCGCAGGCGAAGAGCCCGAGGAGCGCGAGCAGCACGGCCGGCCAGAGCGTGGTCGCGCCGAGCAGGTACGGCAGTACGGGGAGCAGTGCGCCGAGCGCGAAGGAGCCGAAGGACGAGACCGCGGCGACCACCGGCGACGGAAGGTCGTCCGGGTCGATGCCCAGCTCTTCACGCGCGTGGATCTCCAGGGCCTGCTCGGGGTCCCTGGACAGCTGCATCGCGACCTCGCGGGCGAGTGCGGGCTCCACGCCCCGGGAGACGTAGAGCGCGGCCAGCTCCTCCATCTCGTCGATGGGGTGCTTGCGCAACTGGCGCCGCTCGACGTCCAGTTCCGCCTGGACGAGCTCACGCTGCGAGGCGACGGAGGTGTACTCGCCCGCGGCCATCGAGAAGGCGCCCGCCGCGAGGCCGGCGAGGCCGGTGATGACGACGGTCCCCGGGGAGACCGCGCCGCCCGCGACACCGGTCATCAGGGCGAGGTTGGACACCAGGCCGTCCATCGCGCCGAACACGGCGGGGCGCAGCCAGCCGCCGTTCACGTCGCGGTGGGTGTGGTTGTCGCGGTGGGCCTCGTGCAGTGGCGCCTGAGCTTCGATGATGGACATGACTCTCCCCTTGTTTCCGGCGGGCCGGGTCGCGCCCGCCGCCCCCCGACACCCTCGAAAGTACGCGCGATGTAAGGGGCGCGCCAGCAAGGCAGGCCGTACTTACTAAGGCCTGCCTTGCTGCGGGAACCGGGTTCTGGCGTGGTGTCAGGCGGGTGACAGAGACGTTTCTTCGGCGAGTTCGCGGCCCCTGGTGGCACAGATCCAGGCATCGGGGCGCCATCGGTGCGCCTCTCCCGAGGAAGGGGCCGCGAGATGGTGACCACCACGGCGCACGACACGCGTGAACGGGCGAGGGGGGCGCTCCTCGGCCTCGCCGTCGGCGACGCGCTCGGCGCGCCCGCCGAGAACATGCGGCCCTCCGAGATCCGCCGCCGCTGGGGCCGGATCGAGGGCTTCGTGACGGACAGCCCGGCCGGAACCGACGACACCGAGTACGCCATCTTCTCGGCGCTCCTGCTCGCCCGGCACGGCTCGGCCCTCACCGTCCAGCACGTCGAGCGGGCCTGGCACCACTGGATCGCCGACCTCGACGAGGGGCCGTTCCGCGGTGCGGGCTTCTCGGAGCGCGGCACCCTGGAGAACCTCCGCCGGGGTCTCGCCGCCCCCATCTCCGCCCAGCACCGGCACGCCTGGAGCGACGGTCTCGCCATGCGCGCGGCGCCCTTCGGGGTGTTCGCGGCGGGACGCCCGGCGGAGGCGGCCCGCCTCGTCGCGATCGACGGCAGCGTCAGCCACGACGGCGAGGGCATCTACGGCGGCCAGGCCGTCGCGGCGGGCGTCGCGGCGGCGATGGCGGGCGCGACGGTCACGTCCGTGATCGCCGCGGCCCTCTCGGTGGTCCCGATGGACTCCTGGACAGCCCGCTCGTTGCGCCGCGCGGTGGTCGCCGCCCAGCGCGTCCAGCCCGACCCGCTCACCCGTGAACGCCAGGTCCGCTCGGCCGTGGTCATCGGCGGCTACCCCTGGACGGACCTGGCCCCTGAGGCGGTGGGCCTGGCGTTCGGCGCCTTCGCCGCGGCGCGCGGGGACTTCCGTACGGCCGTCCTCACGGCCGTCAACATGGGCCGCGACGCCGACACCACGGCGGCGGTGGCGGGCGCCCTGGCCGGCGCGATGTCGGGCGCCTCGGCGATCCCGGAGGAATGGTCGACGGCCATCGCCCCCGTCACCGGCAGCTGCCTCCCGTCGATGCGCGGCTACCACGTCCTGGACGTAGCGGACCTGCTGACCCCGGAGGGCGAATCCTGATGACCCCCGAACCGAACACACCCACCACCGCCACGGGCAATGCCCCGGGAACGGACGCCAGCGCCGCGGGCACAGCCCCGGGGCCGGACGCCACCACCGCGACCACCGCTGTGGGCCGGCGTCCCGCCGGGCGACGGGGGTCCCCCCTGCCCGAGGGAAGCCGAGAGCTCGGGGGAGGGCGGGCGCGGCCCCCGGTGCCGGTTTCCGGCCCCCTGCTCGGTGCCCACCAGGACCTGACGGCGCCCCAGGTGCCGGGTCCCGGCCCCCTGGACCTCACTCCACAGACCCACACCCCGGTGCCGAACGCCGACTTCCCGGACCTCACCCCGCAGGGGCCCACCCCGGTGCCGAGCGCCAACTCCCCGACCCTCACCCCACAGACCCACACCCCACTGCCGAGCGGCAACTCCCCGGACCTCGCCCCGGTGCGGGCCGCCGGCTCCTGGGGTGGCGTCCACGAGGACCGGCCGGTCGAGGCCCCCCGCAGACCCGCACGCGACGCGGTCGAAGGCCTCCTCCTCGGCCTCGCCGCCGGCGACGCCGCCGGATGGCCCGCCGCCAGGCACCGCGCCGCCCGCATGCCCGAGTGGACCCGCCGCCTCACCCGCGAACTCGACACCTTCGCCGAACAGAACGCGACGACCACCCTCCCCGTCCCCATCGCCCTCAACCAGCCGCCCGAGCCCCTCCGTCTCGGCCCCTCCGACGACGCCGAGTGGGCGGTCTTCACCGCCGAGGCCGTCCTCGCCGCTTCCGGCCCCGTCTTCGCCGGCCTCGCCCCGGAGCGCCGTCTGCGCGCCGCCGTCGACCTCGCCTGGAACGCCCTCGCCGACCAGGTCGCCGCCGCGGCGGACCGCGCGCCCGAGGTCGAGTCCGCCGTCCTCCCGCTCCGCGCCCGCATCTCCGTCCGCGCGGGCCTCGGCAATCTCGCCACCGGTCTGCGTCCGCCCGCCACCGGCCACGACAACCCGCACTTCTTCGACGACGCCGCCTGCGTCCGGGCCGTCGTCCTCGCCCTCGTCCACCCCGGCGACCCGCGCGCCGCCGCCGAACTCGCCGAGTTCGACGCGCGGTACACCCAGGACGGCGACGGCGTCCACGGTGCCCGCGCGATGGCGGCGGCCGTCGCCGCGGCCCTCAGCGGAACTTCGGTCGACGGTTGCGTCGACGCGGCGCTCGAAGAACTCCCGCCCGTCACGGAGATCGGCCGCAACGCCCGCTACGCCGTGAAGCTGGCGCAGACCGCCGGTTCGGCCTTCGAGCTCGTCCCGCTCCTGGAGCACCAGATCGTGGACCACGTCTACAGCTACGGGATCGCGGCCGCCGAGACGGTCCCGGTGGCGCTCGCGCTCGCCACCGCCGCGCGGGGCGAGATGGCGGCCGCCGTCCCGGCCGCCGTCTGTCTCTCGCGGGTCGCCGACTCCGCCCCCGCCCTCGCGGGGGCGCTCACCGGGGCGCTGGGCGGCGGGCGTTCGGTGCCGGCGACCTGGCGCGAGGTGTGCCGGACGCTCGCGGGCTGCGCGCTGCCCCGGCTCGCGGGCACGGATCTGGTCGAACTCGCCGGGCTGCTCGCAGCCACGGAACGGGCCACCCCGGGTGGACAATTCCGACATGACACCCACACTGGATGACCGGATCACCGGCAGTCTCCTCGGGGCCGCCGTCGGCGACGCGCTCGGCGGCCCCGTCGAGGGCTACACCCCCGAGCAGATCCTGGAACGCCACGGCGGCCGCGTCACGGGGATCGTCGGCCCCTGGAACGGCGGCGAGTGGCGCACCGCCCGCCCCATCGCCCCGTACCACAAGGGCGACGGGCACGTCACCGACGACACCTTGATGACGCACGCCCTGATCCGGGTGTACGAGAAGGTCCGCGGCCACCTCGACGCGTACGCGGTCGCGGACCACCTCGTCCCCGAACTCATGGGCAACCCCGTCTGGATCCCGGAGCTGGAGGCGGAGGCGCTGCCGCTCCAGCGGATCTTCCTCGCCGAGAAGTGGATCGTGACCCGGCTCCACTACGGCCATGCGGACCCGCGCGAGGCGGGCAGCGGCAACATCGTCAACTGCGGCGCCGCGATGTACATGGCGCCGGTCGGGCTCGTCAACGCGGCCCATCCGGAGGCCGCGTACGCCGAGGCCCTCGACATCGCGGGCGCGCACCAGTCCTCGTACGGCCGTGAGGCGGCCGGGGTGTTCGCGGCGGCGGTGGCGGCGGCGTGCGCACCGGACGCCACGCCGTCCACGGTGGTGGGGACGGCCCTGGCCCTCGCGAAGGACGGCACGCGGTCGGCGATCGAGGCGGTCGCCGAAGCGGCCTGCGGATACACGGACTTCGAGCCGGCGCTGACCCCGCTCCGCAAGGCGGTGGCCCCCTTCGACTCGGTCGGCCCCGACTACCGCTCCCCCTCCCTCGGCGCCCGCCGCCCCTCCCGTCTGCACGCGATCGAGGAGCTCCCGATCGCCCTCGGCATGCTCCTGGTCGGCGAGGGCGACTACCGCCGTACGGTCCTGGGCGCGGTCAACTACGGCCGCGACTGCGACTCGATCGCCACGATGGCGGGCGCGATCGTGGGCGCGCTGCACGGCGAGCCGGCCGTGCCCTCCGACTGGTCGAAGCGGGTGGCGGAGGCGAGCCGTCTGGACCTCCACGCGCCGGCCAGGGCGCTGAGCGAGGTGACCCGCGAGGTGTTCGCCCGGGACGCGGAGCGCCGCCGGTCCCACGAGTCGGCGTTCGCGGCGCTGACGAGCGGCGCCCGGTGAACCTCCGCCTGACCTGGGTCCAGCCGGAGGACCTGGTGGGCCACGAGCTCCGCCAGGCGAGCGAGGACGGCCGCGACACGACCGCGCTCGCGGCCCGCTGGGCGGCGGCGGGCGGCCCCCCGGCCCCGGAATCGGCCGGCGCGTCCGGAACTCCCCGCCCGGACCTCCGCCCGCTGGCGGAAGAACTCCTGACCGCCCTGGCGTCCCTCCCCGCCCCCCTGGCAGTACACGAACCGACCCCACTCCCCGATATCCAGGCCCTGGCGGCCCCCACCCCTGTGGGCAAGCGTCCCGCAGGGCGCTCGGGGCGCTCCCCGCTCGGGCGAAGCCGAGAGCTCGGGGAAGGGTGGGCACAGCCCCCGTCGCCGGGCTCCGGCCTCCCGGACCGCGCCCGCCAGGACCCGCCCGCACCCGTGCCGTCCGGCACCGACCGGCGCCCCCCGCACGAGGCGCCGCGGCCCCAAGGGCCCGGGGGCGAAGTCCGCGAAGGTCTCCTCCACCGTCTGCACGCCGCCTGGCTCGGCCGCGCCGCCGGATGTCTGCTCGGCAAGCCCGTCGAGAAGCTGCCCCTCCCCGCCATCCGCGCCCTCGCCCGCGCCACCGGCAACTGGCCCCTCTCCACCTGGTTCACCGCCCGGGGCGTCCCGCCGGAGCTCCTCGCCGCCCATCCCTGGAACCGTCGCTCCGCCGCCACCTCCCTCGCCGAGAACATCGACGGGATGCCCGAGGACGACGACCTCAACTACCCCTTGCTCAATCTGCTGCTGCTCCAGCGGCACGGCCGCGACTTCACCACCGCCGACGTCGCCCGTCTCTGGCTCGACGAGCTGCCCGCCGGCCGCACCTTCACGGCCGAGCGCGTCGCCTACCGCAATCTCCTCGACGGTGTGGAACCCCCGCTGACCGCCGTCCACCGCAACCCCTTCCGTGAGTGGATCGGCGCCCAGATCCGGGCCGACGTCCATGGCTGGACCCGTCCGGGCGACCCGGCGGGCGCCGCCGCACAGGCGTACCGGGACGCCGTGCTCACCCACACCGCGAACGGCGTCTACGGCGCCATGTTCGTCGCCGCCACCCTCGCCACCGCCGCGAGCGGCGCCGCCGACGTCCACCGGTCGCTCGCCGCCGGCCTCGGCGTGATCCCGCCGCGCTCCCGCCTCGCGCAAGCCGTCCGCCTCGGCATCGCGTCCGCCCGGGCCACCCCTGACTTCGACACGGTCGTCGACCGGCTGCACGCCGAACTCGGCGGGTACCACTGGGTGCATGCCGTGCCGAACGCCGCCCTGCTCGCCGCCGCCCTCACCCACGCCGACGGCGACTTCTCCCGCTCGGTCTGCGCGGCCGTCTCCGGCGGCTGGGACACCGACTCCAACGGCGCCACCGCCGGTTCCGTCGCGGGCCTGCTCGCCGGTCACCCCGACCGGCTGCCCGAGCGCTGGACCTCCCCCCTCAAGAACCGTCTCTCGACCTCGGTCGCGTCCTTCGACGGCATCGGTTTCGACACCCTGGCCGAACTGACCCACCTGGAGGCAGTACGCCCATGACCAGCATCGTCGTACTCGGCAGCACGAACATGGATCTCGTCACCTATGTGCCGAGGGCCCCGGCCCTCGGCGAGACGGTCACCGGCCGTTCCTTCCGCACGATCCCGGGCGGCAAGGGCGCCAACCAGGCCGTCGCCGCCGCCCGCGCGGGCGGTGAGGTGTCGATGATCGGAGCGGTCGGCGCGGACGACTTCGGGGCACGGCTCCGCGCCACCCTGGAGCACTGCGCGGTGGACACCGATCTGCTGCGCACCGCCGAAGGCGCCTCCGGCACCGCGCACATCGTCGTCGACGACGAGGGCGGCAACGCGATCGTCGTCGTCCCCGGCGCCAACGGCACCGTCACCTCCCTGACCCATGGCGACGAGGCACTCATCGCCACCGCGGACGCCCTGCTCCTCCAGCTCGAACTCCCCCTCTCCGTCGTCGTGGAGGGTGCCACGACCGCCCGCCGGCTCGGCGTCCGCACCGTCCTCACCCCCGCCCCGGCCCAGCCGCTTCCCCCCGAACTCCTCGCCGCGATCGACCTGTTGGTGCCCAATGAGCACGAGGCCGCCACGCTCACCGGTCTGTCCGACCCGGGCGAGGCGGCCCTGGCCCTGCTCCGGGACGTCCCCGAGGTGGTCGTCACCCTGGGGGCGGCCGGCAGCCTGTACGCGGCGCGGGGCGCCGACCCGGTCACGGTCCCCGCCCCCCGGGTCCGGGCCGTGGACACCACCGCGGCCGGCGACACCTTCGTCGGCGCGCTCGCGGTGGCCCTCGGCGAGGGCCGCCCCGCCCCCGAGGCCCTGGCCTGGGCGCAGGCCGCCGCGGCGCTCTCCGTCCGCCGCGAGGGCGCGTCGACCTCGATGCCGTACCGCGTCGAGATCGAGGCGGCCTTCCTCTCCCCCGACACCCTGGAGGCCGATCCCGTATGACCGTCCACGCACCGCCCACCACACCGGCCCCCTCCCCGCCCCCCGCACCGACCGCCTCACCCGCCACCGCGCCCCCGGCCCCCCTTCCGCCCCTGCACGGACTGCGCGTCCTGGATCTCGCGACCCTCTTCGCCGGTCCGCTCGCGGCGATGATGCTCGGTGACTTCGGCGCCGACGTCGTCAAGGTCGAGCACCCCCGCAAGCCCGACCCGTCCCGTGGCCACGGCCCCGCCAAGGACGGCATCGGCCTCTGGTGGAAGGTCCTCGGCCGCAACAAGCGGGCGATCACCCTCGACCTGTCCTCGCCGGGGGGACGTGACACCCTCCTGGCGCTCGCCGCCGACGCCGACGTGATCGTGGAGAACTTCCGCCCCGGCACCCTGGAACGCTGGGGTCTCGGCTGGGAGGAGCTCTCCACGGTCAACCCGCGTCTCGTCCTCGCCCGTGTCACCGGCTTCGGCCAGTTCGGCCCGTACGCCCACCGCCCCGGCTTCGGCACCCTCGCCGAGGCGATGAGCGGCTTCGCCGCCATCACCGGCGAACCCGAGGGCCCGCCCACCCTGCCGCCCTTCGGCCTGGCCGACTCGATCGCCGCCCTCGCCACGGCGTACGCGGTGATGACCGCGCTCACCGCGAGGACGACCACCGGACGCGGCCAGGTCGTCGACATGGCGATCATCGAACCGATGCTCGCCGTCATCGGACCCCACCCCCTCTGGTACGACCAGCTCGGCTACGTCCAGCCCCGGACCGGCAACCGCTCCCGCAACAACGCCCCGCGCAACACCTACCGGACCGCCGACGGCTCCTGGGTCGCCGTCTCCACCTCCGCCCAGTCGATCGCCGAGCGGGTGCTCCGGCTCGTCGGCCGCCCGGAGCTGATCGACGAGCCGTGGTTCGCCGACGGCGCGGGCCGGGCCGAGCACGCGGACGTCCTGGACGAGGCGGTCGGCGCGTGGATCGCCCGTCGCACCCGCGAGGAGGCGATGGCGGCCTTCGAGAAGGCGGAGGCGGCCATCGCCCCCGTCTACGACATCCGGGACGTCGTCGACGACCCCCAGTACCGGGCGCTCGGCACCGTCACCGAGGTGCAGGACCCCGAACTCGGCCCGATCAAGATGCAGAACGTCCTCTTCCGCCTCTCCGAGACGCCCGGGGCCATCCGCTGGCCCGGCCGCCCGCACGGCGCCGACACCACCGCCGTCCTCTCCGAACTCGGCCTCACACCCGCCGAGATCGACCGCCTCCGCGACCAGGGGGCGGTATGAGCGCGCCGGCCGGGGTCGACGGTCTCCAGAGGATCCGCACCCCCCTCACCTGGCTGTACGCCCCCGGCGACCGCCCCGAGGTCGTCCGCAAGGCGCTGGCCTCGGGGGCCGACGTCGTGATCGTCGACCTGGAGGACGCGGTCGCCCCGCACCGCAAGGCGTACGCCCTCGACGCCACGGCCGATCTCCTCGCGGACATCCACCCCGTCCCGGTGCACGTCCGTGTCCACTCCCCGCACGACATCCCCACCCTGGCCCCCCTCCCCGGCCTCCGCGGTCTCCGTGTACCCAAGGTGACACACGCCACTGACATCCACCGGATCGCCGGCCTCGCCCCGGGCCTCCCGCTCTACCCGCTCCTGGAGAACGCCCTCGCCGTGGAGCACGCGTACGCCATCGCCACCGCCCACCCGGCCGTGCGCGGGATCGCGCTCGGCGAGGCGGATCTCCGCGCCGACCTGGGGGTACGGGAGGACAGCGGCCTCGACTGGTCGCGCGGCCGGGTGGTGGTCGCGGCCCGCGCGGCCGCCTTGCCGCCGCCCGCCCAGTCGGTCCACCCCGACATCGGCGACCTGGACGCGCTGGCCGCCGGCTGCGCCCGCGGCCGGGCCATGGGCTTCTTCGGCCGGGCGGCCATCCACCCCCGCCAGCTCCCGGTCATCGAGCGGGCCTACCTCCCCACCCCCGAGGAGATCGACGCGGCACAGGAGGTGGTCACGGCGGCCGGGACCGAGCAGGGCGCGCTCGCCCTCCCGGACGGCCGCTTCGTCGACGCGGCGGTGGTGGAGGGCGCCCACCGGGTCCTCGCCCTCGCGGCCCGGTCGGGCTGAGGCCCGTACCCCCGCAGACGGAAGGGCCGCCGGGACCTCTCGGTCCCGACGGCCCTCCGGCACGCTGTGAAACGGTCAGTTCTTGGCGGCGGACCCGGCGCCGTTGCCGGCACCGTGCTCCACGTCCTTCCCGGAGCCCGCGTCCACGTCCACGTCCGCGTCCGCGCCGGAGCCCGGTGCGGCGTCCTGCGGCTCGGCGTCCTCGGCGCCCGAACCCTTCACGGCCTCGTCCGCGCCGTCCGTACCCTCGGCCGCGTCGGCATCCGCCTCCGCGGTCCTGTCGGCCTGGTCGGCCTTCCGCTCCACGATCTCCTCGCGGCCGGGGCTGACCCGCGCCGAGATCACGATGTAGGCCACCGCGAGCACGAAGACGATGATCGCCGTCCACACGTTGAGGCGGAGGCCGAGGATGTGGTGCGCCTCGTCGACGCGCATGTACTCGATCCAGGCCCGGCCGGCGCAGTAGGCGGCGACGTACAGCGCGAAGGCGCGTCCGTGGCCGAGCTTGAAGCGGCGGTCGGCCCAGATGACCAGGAGGGCGACGCCGACGCACCAGAGCGACTCGTACAGGAAGGTCGGGTGGTACGTCCCGGCCTCGCGGTTCGCGCTCTCGGTGATCTCCAGGGCCCAGGGAAGGTCGGTCGGCCGGCCGTACAGCTCCTGGTTGAACCAGTTGCCCCAGCGGCCGATGGCCTGGGCGAAGGCGATACCGGGAGCGATGGCGTCGGCGTACGCGGGGAGGGGGATGCCCCGGCGGCGGCAGCCGATCCAGGCACCGACCGCGCCGAGCGCGATGGCGCCCCAGATGCCGAGGCCGCCCTCCCAGATCTTGAAGGCGTCGACCCAGTTCTCACCCTCGCTGAAGTACAGCTGGTAGTCGGTGATCACGTGGTACAGGCGTCCGCCGACGAGGCCGAAGGGCACCGCCCAGACGGCGATGTCGGCCACGGTGCCGGCAGTGCCGCCCCGGGCGATCCAGCGCTTGTTGCCGTACCAGACGGCGACGAAGACACCGATGATGATGCAGAAGGCATAGCCGCGCAGCGGGATCGGTCCGAGGTTGATCACGCCGGTCGACGGGCTGGGAATATAGGCAAGGTCCATGGCAGGACCGACGCTACCCTGCCGGGCGGGCGGGACGGCAGCCCACCCGGCAACGTATGGGTAACTAAGGCGCCGGACTATCCCGCCGCGGGCGAGGCCGTACCGGGCTTCTTGCCCTTGTTGGCCTCGGCGACCCACTTCTTCAGGTTCTCCGGGGAGATCTGCTCGCCCCCCTTCGTCGGGAAGATCGATTCTCCGTTGAGGAGGACGGAGGGCGTGCCACGGAAGCTGCCCTTCCGGAAGGCCTCGTTCGACTTGACGACCCAGCTGTCGTGCGTGCCGTCGTTGACACAGCTGCGGAAGGCGGGCGTGTCGAGCCCCGGCACCTTCGCCGCCAGCTCGATCAGCTTCTCGTTCTTCCCGAAGGCGTCATCCGTCTCCTGCGGCTGGTTGATGTAGAGCGTGTCGTGGTACGCGGTGAACTTCCCCGCGTCCTGGGCGCACGCGGCCGCGTTCGCCGCGCGCAGCGAGCCGCTGCCGCCCATGTTCCCGTCGATGAGGGTGGCGAGGTGGTACTCGGTCCTGAGGGCGCCCGAGGCCTCGAGCTCGTGGATCGCGTCCCGCATGACGTTCTCGAACTGGGCGCACGCCGGGCAGCGGAAGTCCTCCCAGATCGCGAGCGTCGACGGCGCGTCCGCCCTGCCCGTCGGGATGGCGGGCTTTTCGTCCTCCTCGGTCGCCCCGGTCGGCGCGACCACGGGGCCCGCCTTGTCCGACCCGCCGTCCTTGTCGCCGCCCGCGGCGATCACGCCGACGACGGCGGCCAGGCCGAGAACGCCGACCACCGCCGCCGACACGATCAGGACGCGCCGCTGCTTCTCGCGGGCCTTCTCGCGCTCACGCTGCTGTTGGAGGCGCTCGCGCGCGCTCCCTGACCCGTCACCACGGTTCTTCTCGCTCACACTCCAGGAACGAACCGGGGAGGCACGTACGCGCCTCCCCGGTCTCAGATCCACCCAAATGGGTTACGAAACGCGGCGCACGCCCTCGGCGAGTTCGGCCGCCAGTTCCCTTACGGCGGCGAGTCCGGCCGCCTCGTCTCCGTCGGCGTCGAGGATCCGCTTCACGAACGCGGAGCCGACGATGACGCCGTCGGCGAAGGCCGCGACCTCCTTGGCCTGGACGGCGTTGGAGACGCCGAGCCCGACGCAGACGGGGAGGTCCGCCGTGGCCCGGGTCCGGCGGACGAGGTCGGCGGCCTGCTCGCCGACCGACTCACGGGTACCCGTGACGCCCATCAGGGAGGCGGCGTAGACGAAGCCGGAGCCGGCCGCCGTGATGGTGGCGAGGCGCTCGTCCCTGCTGCTGGGGGCGACGACGAAGACGGTGGCGAGACCGCGCTTGTCGGCGTGCTCACGCCAGACGGCGGACTCCTGGACCGGCAGGTCGGGCAGGATGCAGCCGGCGCCACCGGCCGCGGCGAGCTCCTCGGTGAAGCGCTCGACGCCGTACCGGTCGATCGGGTTCCAGTACGTCATGACGAGGACCGGCTTGCCGGTGGCCTCGTGGGCCTCGCGGACCGTGCGCATCACGTCGGCGATCTTGACGCCGCCGCGCAGGGCGATGTCGTCGGCGGTCTGGATGACCGGCCCGTCGAGGACCGGGTCGCTGTGCGGGAGGCCGACCTCGACCACGTCCGCGCCGCCGTCGAAGACGGCCTTGATCGCCGCGATGCCGCCGTCGACGGTCGGGAAGCCTGCCGGGAGGTACGCGATGAGCGCGGCCCGGTCCTCCGACTTCGCCTTGGCGAGGGTGTCGCTGAGCAGCTGGATGTTGCCGGTCACTTGGCGTCTCCCTCGATCTCTGCGGTGCCGGCGCCGGCGTCCGCGGCGACCTCTGCGTCGGTGTCGTAGAGCCCGAAGTAGCGGGCGGCCGTGTCCATGTCCTTGTCGCCGCGCCCGGAGAGGTTGACGAGCAGCAGGGCGTCCTTGCCGAGCTCCTTGCCGACCTCGATGGCCCCGGCGAGGGCGTGGGCCGACTCGATGGCCGGGATGATGCCCTCGGTACGGGAGAGCAGCCGCAGCGCCTGCATCGCGGCGTCGTCGGTGACGGCCCGGTACTCGCCGCGCCCGCTGTCCTTGAGGTACGCGTGCTCGGGGCCGATGCCCGGGTAGTCGAGGCCGGCCGAGATCGAGTACGGCTCGGTGATCTGGCCCTCCTCGTCCTGGAGGACGTACGAGCGCGAACCGTGCAGGATGCCGGGCTCGCCCGCGGTGAGGGTGGCCGCGTGCTCGCCCGTCTCGACGCCGTGGCCGGCCGGCTCGCAGCCGATCAGGCGGACGTCCGCGTCCGGGACGAAGGCGTGGAAGAGGCCGATGGCGTTGGAGCCGCCGCCGACGCAGGCGATCGCGGCGTCGGGGAGGCGTCCGGCGCGCTCCAGGAGCTGGCGGCGGGCCTCGACGCCGATGACCCGGTGGAAGTCCCGGACCATGGCGGGGAAGGGGTGCGGGCCGGCCACGGTGCCGAACAGGTAGTGCGTCCTGTCCACGTTGGCGACCCAGTCGCGGAAGGCCTCGTTGATGGCGTCCTTGAGGGTGCGGCTGCCGGACTTCACGGCGACGACCTCGGCGCCGAGCATCCGCATCCGGGCCACGTTGAGGGCCTGGCGCTGGGTGTCGATCTCGCCCATGTAGATGGTGCAGTCCAGGCCGAAGAGGGCGCAGGCGGTGGCGGTGGCCACGCCGTGCTGTCCGGCGCCGGTCTCGGCGATGACCCGGGTCTTGCCCATGCGCTTGGTCAGCAGGGCCTGGCCGAGCACGTTGTTGATCTTGTGCGAGCCGGTGTGGTTGAGGTCCTCGCGCTTGAGGAAGATCCGGGCGCCGCCGGCGTGCTCGGCGAACCGCGGGACCTCGGTGAGGGCGCTCGGCCGGCCCGTGTAGTCGACCATCAGCGCGTTGAGCTCGCGGGCGAACTCGGGGTCGGTCTTGGCCTTGTCGTACTCGACGGCGACCTCGTCGACGGCGGCGACGAGCGCCTCGGGGATGAACTTGCCGCCGTAGGCGCCGAAGTAACCCTCGGCGCTGGGGACCTGACCGTCGGGGTCGGGAAGGAAGAACTCGCTGGACATGCGGCTGCTCCTCGCGGGGCGGTGCCCCGGGATACGTGGGGTTGATGATCACGTCATGCGCGCGAACCACACACGTACGGCAATGTCGGCCTCCCCACCGCCCCGCAGGGCGGGACGGGTGGGCACGACGGCGCCCGGGGGGACGCCTCCGCCCCTTGTGCCTGGACCCGCACGAGCGGGTGCGGCGCACACGGGGTGCGGGCCAGGCGCAGGAGCCTGGGCCCGGCAAGGGGCGCCGTTCCGTTGTGCCCACCCGTTCCGCCCCAGCGGAACGAATGCCCACAACGGGGGGGCATGGCCGTGTCAGACGGCGTCGAGGCCGTGCGTGAGTACGCGCGCGAGGCGCGGGCGCCATCGCATCCCGTTGACCTGGCCGGGCTCGGAGCCGATGACGTACCGCACCCGGCGGCCGTGGACACGGCGGGCGGGCGCACGGCAGCCGCGCGGCCGGCAGCCCCGGGCCAGCGGGGCGTGGGCGGGGACGGACGCGGCGGTACGCAGCAGACGGCGCCGTCCCACGAGGTTCGCCGACGGCATGCCGACCGGGCCCGGGGCGGTGCCCCGGGAGGTCGGCGTGGCGCGGCGGAGGGTCATGGCTTCGGTCAGCTCCGGCCGTGCCGCAGGGCGGGGTGGGCGCCGGCGGCGACGAGGTCGGCGACGGCGGCCTTCGGGTCGCGGCCGGTGACGAGCGACTCGCCGACCAGGACCGCGTCGGCGCCCGCGTTGGCGTAGGCGATGAGGTCGTGCGGGCCGCGGACACCGGACTCGGCGATCTTGACGATGTTCGACGGGATCTCGGGTGCGACGCGCTCGAAGGTGGAGCGGTCGACCTTGAGGGTCTTGAGGTTCCGCGCGTTGACGCCGATGATCCGGGCGCCCGCGTCGACGGCGCGCTCGACCTCGTCCTCGTCGTGCACCTCGACCAGCGGGGTGAGCCCGATGGACTCGGCGCGCTCGATGAGGGAGACCAGCGCCTCCTGCTCCAGTGCGGCGACGATGAGGAGCGCGAGATCCGCTCCGTACGCCCGGGCCTCCCAGAGCTGGTAGGCGGTGACGATGAAGTCCTTGCGCAGGACCGGGATGTCGACCCGGGCCCGGACGGCCTCCAAGTCGGCGAGCGAACCGCCGAAGCGGCGCTGCTCGGTGAGGACGGAGATGACGGCCGCGCCGCCCGCCTCGTAGTCCGCGGCGAGACCTGCCGGGTCGGCGATCGCGGCGAGTGCGCCCTTGGACGGGCTGGAGCGCTTGACCTCGCAGATCACCTTGACGCCGTCCCCGCGCAGTGCGGCGACGCCGTCCTTGGCCTGCGGCGCCTTGGCGGCGCGCTCCTTGAGCTCGTCGAGGGTGACCCGCGCCTGCCGCTCTGCGAGGTCGGCGCGTACGCCTTCGATGATCTCGTCGAGCACACTCACGCGAGGGGCCCCCTTCCGGGACGGTGATGGTGATGATGAACCAGGTTCAGCCACTTCGATCCTATCCGCAGGACGGCCCCGTAACCGCATCGGCCGGAGGCGCGTCCCACCTGCTGGGACTCCCACACGGGCGCCCGTCGTGCCGCGCCGGGCCCTCAGGGGGCCAGCGCTGAGCCGAAGGGAAGGTTTCGGATCAGCGTGAAGAGGGCGAGGACTGCCCCGATCCCCCACCACAGGACCGGGGAGACCGCGAGGCGCATGGGCACCCCGCGGACGGCACGAATCAGCCAGACGACCATGAGGACGCCGAACAGTCCATAGCCGACGACGGCGAGGGCGTTGGCCCCGAGGGCGGCCGGGAGGTCCCCGTGGACGAAGGCGTGGGCGCTGCGGAGCCCGCCGCATCCGGGGCAGTAGAGGCCGGTGAAGCGGAGCAGCGGGCAGACGGGGTAGTGCCCGGGTTCGTTGGGGTCGACGGCTCCGACGTACGCGAAGGCGGCGGCGACCCCGGCGAGGGTGACGACCGGTGCGAGCAGCCGCCGCGCGAGCGGTCGTGGCGTCGCCGCCGGCACGGGTCCCGGCACCCCGGACGGAGGCCACGCGTGCGGTGGCTGGGGCCGGGGAGGGCGGCTCTGCGACGTGACGGAGAGACCGTGCCACGCGGGCGCGTCCGCCGGGGGCGGTGCGCCCTGGGGCGGCGCTGCGGGCCCGTCCGCCGGGGCCGGTGCGCCCGGGGGCGGCGACGCGGCTCCGGTCGCCGGGGCCCGTCCGCCCGGGAGCGGCGCTGCGGGCCCGTCCGCCCGGACCGGTCCGCCCGGGGGCGGCGCTGCCGCCCCGGTCGCCGGGGCCCGTCCACCCGGGAGCGGCGACGCGGCTTCGGCCGTCGGGGCTTGTACGTCCGCCGAGGTCGGTGCGTCCGGTGCGGTGGGTTCACCCGGGCGGGTGAGGGAAGCGTCTGTCACGGCTCCGGCCGTCGGCTGCGGGTCCACCCGGTGATTCTCGCCCCGGACGCGCGGGAGCGCAGCCCGGCACGGCCGGGCTGCGCTCTCGGATGCGTCGTGTCGCGTCAGGAACGGGCCCGCGCGGTCGCGGTCGCGGCCTCGCGCGCGGCGGTGACGGCCGCCGACTCCTTGGGCATGCCAAGGCCGGCCACCTTCATCGCACCGCCGACGATGCCGCCGAGCACGATGACACCCATGCCGACCCAGAAACCGGGCAGGTTGACGGCCACCATGCAGACTCCGGCGATGCAGAAGCCGATGAAGGAGATGATGACACCGGTCCAGGCGGCCGGGGTGTGTCCGTGGGCGCTGCCCGCCATGAGTTGCTCCTCGTTGCAGTTGCTCGATGGTGAGGTCTCGCGTGCGCGGACACTCGGCGCTCATTGTCCCGCACGCGGGCCCGGGAGGATGAATCGGGGGTACCGGGACGATCACGCGTCGCGGTCGGCGCCACCCTCAGGGGCCGTGGGTGGGGTCTTCGCCGCGGTCCAGGGCCTTCCACAGGTCTTCCGGCCGGTCGGGGTCGGCCGTGGGGGCCTTGCGTGCGGCGCGCGGGGCTCCGGAGCGCTCGTAGCGGCCGCCCATCGCGGGCCAGCCCTTGCCGAAGCGGAGCGCGAGGAGGCCGGCGAGCAGGATGAGGACGCCGCCCGCGGCGGTCACGTACGGCCAGGCGGTGTGGGTCAGGCCGGCGACGGCGGCCCCGGTGTCGCCGCTGATCCGGGCGGCCTCGGCGTTCAGGGCGGCGCTGTCGGACGCGCCGAGGACCGCGGCGAGCGCGGCGCCCGCGCCGCTGAGCGCGAGGAGCGCGGCGACGAGGGCGCGGCCGGTGCGGCGGACGGCGAAGACGGCGAAGAGCGCGGCGAGGCCGACGATCGCGAGGGCGGTCGGCACGCCGGTGACGGTGCCGCCTTCGGCTTCGACGGGGACGGTGCCGCCGCCGACGGACGCGGTGCCCTCGGCCCAGATCTGGCCGGCGGAGAGCAGGACGACGGTGGCGCCGAGGGCGCCGAGGAGGAGGGCCGCGGCCAGGCTGCGACGGCCGCCGGTGGGGACGGCCGCGCGGGCGGCCCGGGGCTGGGGTACGGGTACGGCACTCACGTACCCCACTATCCCCTACCGGCTCAGGCGCCGTTCATCCGGTTGGCGGTGTGGACGGCGCGGAGGACGGCCGCGGCCTTGTTGCGGCACTCGTTGTCCTCGGCGACGGGGTCGGAGTCGGCGACGACACCCGCTCCGGCCTGCACGTACGCGGTGCCGTCGCGGAGCAGGGCGGTGCGGATGGCGATGGCCGTGTCCGCGTCGCCCGCGAAATCGAGATAACCGACACATCCGCCGTAGAGGCCGCGCCGGGAGGGTTCGAGTTCCTCGATGATCTGCATGGCTCGGGGCTTGGGCGCGCCGGAGAGCGTGCCGGCCGGGAAGCAGGCGGTGAGGACGTCGAAGGCGGTCTTCCCCTCGGCGACCTCACCGGTCACGGTGGAGACGATGTGCATGACGTGCGAGTAGCGCTCGACGGACATGAAGTCGACGACCTCGACGGAGCCGGGTGCGCAGACCCGGCCGAGGTCGTTGCGGCCGAGGTCGACGAGCATGAGGTGCTCGGCGCGTTCCTTGGGGTCGGCGAGCAGTTCCTCGGCGAGGTCGTGGTCCTCCTGCGGGGTGGCGCCGCGGTGCCGGGTGCCCGCGATGGGGTGGAGCATCGCGTGCCCGTCCTCGACCTTGACGAGGGCCTCGGGGCTGGATCCGACGACGTCGAAGCCGTTCTCGAAGCGGAAGAGGTACATGTACGGGGACGGGTTGGTGGCCCGCAGGACCCGGTAGACGTCGAGCGCGGAGGCGGTGCAGGGGGTCTCGAACCGCTGGGAGGGCACGACCTGGAAGGCCTCGCCGGCCCGGATGCGCTCCTTGATGTCCTCGACGGCCTCCTGGTAGGCGGGGCCGCCCCAGAGGGCGGAGAACTCGGGGAGCTCGGAGGCGGGCAGGGCGGTGGGGGCGGTGGCGACCGGGCGGGCCAGGTCGGCCTCCATCGCGTCGAGGCGGGCGACGGCGTGCGCGTACGCCTCCTCGACGCCGGTCTCCAGGTCGTTGTGGTTGATCGCGTTGGCGATCAGGAGGACGGAGCCGTCCCAGTGGTCGAGGACCGCGAGGTCGCTGGTGAGGAGCATGGTCAGCTCGGGCAGCTTCAGGTCGTCGCGGCCGTGCTCGCCGATCTTCTCCAGTCGGCGGACGATGTCGTAGCCGAGGTACCCGACCATGCCGCCGGTGAAGGGTGGCATGCCCGAGGCCAGATCGCGCGGGGTGTGGAGGGTCTCGACGGTGGCGCGCAGGGCCTGGAGCGGGTCACCGGCCGTGGGGACGCCGACGGGCGGGGTGCCCAGCCAGTGGGCCTCGCCGTCCCTCACCGTCAGGGTGGCGTCGCTGCGGACGCCGATGAAGGAGTAGCGCGACCAGCTGCGGCCGTTCTCCGCGGATTCGAGGAGGAAGGTGCCGGGCCGTTCGGCGGCGAGCTTGCGGTAGAGCCCGACCGGGGTGTCGCCGTCCGCGAGCAGCCTGCGGCTGACGGGGATGACGCGGCGGTCGGCCGCCAGCTTGCGGAAGGTGTCGAGATCCATGGCGCCAGACCCTACTCGGATGCGAGGAGCACGTCGGCGTCGAAGCAGGTCCGGGCGCCGGTGTGGCAGGCGGCTCCGACCTGGTCGACCTTGACGAGGACGGTGTCGGCGTCGCAGTCGAGGGCGACGGACTTGACGTGCTGGACGTGGCCCGAGGTGTCACCCTTGACCCAGTACTCCTGGCGGCTGCGGGACCAGTAGGTGCAGCGGCCGGTGGTGAGGGTGCGGTGCAGGGCCTCGTCGTCCATCCAGCCGAGCATCAGCACCTCGCCGGTGTCGTACTGCTGGGCGATGGCGGGGAGGAGCCCGTCGGGGCTGCGCTTGAGCCGGGCGGCGAGGGCCGGGTCGAGATTGCTGCTCATGGCGCCATTGTGCCGCGCCCGTGGGTGGTGTCCGGCGGAGCGTCCACTGGGCGGACCGGCGGCGACCGCCGTACGCTGGCGGTCATGTCGACCCATGCCAAACGTGAACGGCTTCTGCTCGCCGACCTGTTGGAGGCGGCCGGTCCGGACGCCCCGACGCTCTGCGAGGGCTGGCGGACCCGGGACCTCGCGGCCCATGTGGTGGTGCGGGAACGGCGCCCTGACGCGGCGGCCGGTTCCCTCCTGCCGGTGCTGAAGGACCGGCAGGACCGGGTGATGGCGGAGTTCGCCGACAAGCCGTACGAGGAGCTGATCCAGCTCATCCGTACGGGTCCTCCGCGGTTCTCGCCGTTCGCCGTCAAGCAGGTGGACGAGGGGGCGAACGTCGTCGAGTTCTACGTCCACGCCGAGGACGTGCGCCGTGCGCAGCCCGACTGGTCGTCGCGCGAGCTCGACCCTGTCTTCGCGGACGCCCTCTGGTCCCGCCTGGAGCGCACCGCCCGCCTCCTCGGCCGCAAGGTCCCGGTGGGCCTCGTGCTGCGCCGGCCGAACGGCCAGACGGTGGTGGCGCACCGGGGCACCCCGGTGGTGACGGCCTCCGGGGAGCCGGGCGAGCTGACGATGTACCTGTACGGGCGCCAGGCCTCGGCCAAGGTGGAGCTGGACGGGGAGCCGGAGGCGATCGAGCGGCTGCGGGAGACGAAGCAGCTGGGGCTCTGACCGCGGCCCCGGCCTGATCGGCGGGACGCCTGTCAGGGCAGTTCGGCGCGGCGGAGGGCCGGGACCGCGAGGGCGTACACGCCGGACAGGGCGCAGACCGCGGCGCTGACGACGAAGACCGGTCCGGGTCCCCACAGCCCGATCGCCGCGCCGGTGAGCGGGAAGCTCAGCGGAGCGATGCCGAGGCTGCCGAGGCCGGAGACCGCGCTCACCCGGCCCAGGTACGCGGGGTCGCACGTGGTCTGGATGACGGCTCCGCACAGGGCGCCGGAGAGGCCGGCGAGCAGGCCGACGCCGAGGGCGAGGCCCACCGCGACCGGCAGCAGCGTGGTGTGGGCGAGCGCGCCGATCGATACGGATCCGAGGACGACGGTCCAGCCGAGGACCGTGCCGGCCCGGGGTATCCGGCCCTTGACGGTAAGGAGCAGGGACGCGGAGCCCGCGCCCGTACCGAATCCGGCGAGGATCCAGCCGATGCCGGAGGCGCCCCAGCCGCGCTGGTCGGCGAGGATCGTGAGGCCGACGTTGAGCGGGCCGGCGAAGCCGAGGTCGCCGAGGAGCACGACGATCATCATCGGGCCGAGGGCCCGGTGGCGGCGGAGGTAGCGCAGGCCGTCGGCGAGGTCGCGCAGAGCCGTGCCGTCGCCGGCCATCCCGTCCGTACCGTCGCCGGTCATCCCCTCCGTGCCGTCGCCGGTCTTCCCGTCCGTGCCGGGCAGCGGGCGGAGCCTGAGCGCTGCGAGCAGCGGCAGGGAGAGGGCGAAGAGGATCCCGGCGACGCCGAAGGCGGTGGCGGAGCCGCCGACGGCGATGGCGAGGCCGCCCAGCGGGGCGCCGATGACGGGACCGAGGCGCTGGGCGACGCCGCGCATGCCCTGGACGCGGGCGAGCTGGTCGCGCGCGGTGATCCGGGGCGGAAGTGCGCCGACGGCAGGCATGAAGAGGGCGTCGACGACGCCGAAGACGAGGGCGACGACGGCGAGGATCCAGAGGCCGGGTGAGGCGAGGAGCAGGATCGCGGCGAGGCCGAGGGCGACGAGGCAGCGGACGGCGTCGGAGGCGATGACGACCCGGCGCGGGCCGAGGCGGTCGGCGATCACTCCCCCGGCGAGCATGAGCAGCGCGCGGGGCACGGCCGAGACGGCCATGACGAGCCCGGCCTGGGCGGGGGTGCCGCTGCTGACGGCGGCCCAGGAGAGGGCCAGGTAGTAGATGCTGTCGCCGAGGGTGGAGGCGGTGTAGGCGCCGAGCCAGCGCAGGACCTGGGGATCACGGTGGGCGGGGCGGGCCGCCGCCGCGACGGCGGTGACCGTCATGAGCGGTACGGGAACGCGTGGAGGTGGACGGCGACGTTCTCACGGCCCTCCGTGTCGCCGGCCGCTTCGGCGGCACGGGCGGCCTTGTCGTACTTCTGGAGGACGGCTTCGAGTTCCTCGCCGAGGGCGGAGAGTTCGGCGGCGTTGAGGCGGGGCAGCCACTCGGAGCTGAGCGAGGCGGAGCGCCACTCGGCGGACCAGGTGAGCCGTTCGTCGAGGAAGCGGCGGTGGAGTTCGACGCGCTGTTCGTTGACCGTACGGCCGAAGGCGTCGCTCGCGGCGGCCAGTTCGGGGGCGTCCCTGACGTCCTCCTCCTGGATGCTGAAGCCGTACGAGCTGGGCTTCCACCAGCGTTCACGGCCGTCCGCCGACTGTGTCCCGGCCTCCTCGATCAGGCCGTGGTCGGCGAGCTTGCGCAGGTGGTAGCTGACGAGGGAGACGGCCTCGTCGACCTGGTCGGCGAGCTGGGAGGCGGTGGCGGTGCGGGCCACGAAGAGGGCGCGGTAGAGGCGCATCCGCAGCGGGTGCGAGATGGCTTTGAGGGTGCCGAGATCGGTGATCCGGCGGTTCTCCGGCGAGGTCATGTCCACGACCCTAGACAGGAAGGAAAACTTGCGCAATGAAAATTGCACAAAGAATCCTGCACATCTGGGGAAGAAGAAGGGCCCCCGTGGGGGCCCTTCCTGACGAGCGCTCAGCGGACCGGCCGGCCCGCCTCCCGCAGCGCGTCCTTGACCTGCGAGATCCGCAGATCGCCGAAGTGGAAGACGGAGGCCGCGAGCACCGCGTCCGCGCCCGCCGCCACGGCCGGCGGGAAGTCGGAGAGCTTCCCGGCTCCGCCGGAGGCGATCACCGGCACCGTGACGTGCTTGCGCACGGCCGCGATCATCTCGGTGTCGTAGCCGTCCTTCGTACCGTCCGCGTCCATCGAGTTGAGCAGGATCTCCCCCGCGCCGAGCTCGGCGGCCCGGTGCGCCCACTCGACGGCGTCGATGCCGGTGCCCTTGCGGCCGCCGTGCGTCGTCACCTCGAAGGAGCCCGAGGCGGTACGCCGGGCGTCGACCGACAGGACGAGCACCTGGCGGCCGAAGCGCTCCGCGATCTCCTGGATCAGCTCGGGGCGCGCGATGGCGGCGGTGTTGACGCCCACCTTGTCGGCACCGGCCCGCAGCAGCTTGTCGACGTCCTCCGCCGACCGGACGCCGCCGCCGACCGTGAGCGGGATGAAAACCTGCTCGGCAGTGCGGCGCACCACGTCGTAGGTGGTCTCGCGGTTGCCGGAGGACGCGGTGATGTCGAGGAAGGTCAGCTCGTCGGCGCCCTCGGCGTCGTACAGCTTGGCCATCTCGACGGGGTCACCGGCGTCGCGCAGGTTCTGGAAGTTGACGCCCTTCACGACCCGGCCGTTGTCCACGTCCAGGCAGGGGATCACGCGTACGGCGAGGCTCATGCCGCATCACCCCGGAAGGCTTCCACC
This sequence comes from Streptomyces sp. NPDC058326, assembly GCF_042879855.1. NCBI lineage: Bacteria > Bacillati > Actinomycetota > Actinomycetes > Kitasatosporales > Streptomycetaceae > Streptomyces > Streptomyces sp. NPDC058326. Next base: position 107,838 of record NZ_JBHVZO010000011.1, read on the forward strand.
TCGACCTCGACGACCAGACTCGGGTCGACGAAACCGGAGACGATGATCATCGAGGCGGCGGGGCGGACGGCGTCGAAGAGCTCCTTGTGCGCGCGGCCGACCTCGTCCACGTCCCGGGCGTGGGTGAGGTACATCCGGGTACGCACGACGTGCTCCGGGCCCAGGTCCAGCTGCTTCAGCGCCGAGAAGGCCACGTTGAAGGAGTTCATCGCCTGCTCGTAGGGGCCTCCGCCGGCGATCTGGCCGCCGATCACCGACGTACAGCCGGAGACCAGGACCAGGCCGTTCGGCAGCTCCACCGCGCGGGAGTAGCCGAACTGGTCCTCCCAGGGAGCGCCGGTCACCACCTTGCGGACTTCCCCGGTCACGGCTTCACCGCCGCGAGCGCCTCTTCCAGGGTGAACGCCTTGGCGTACAGCGCCTTGCCGACGATCGCGCCCTCGACACCCAGCGGGACCAGACCGGACAGGGCCCGGAGGTCGTCGAGGGAGGAGACGCCGCCGGAGGCGACGACGGGCTTGTCCGTGGCCGCGCAGACGTTCCTCAGGAGCTCCAGGTTGGGGCCCTGGAGGGTGCCGTCCTTGGCGATGTCGGTGACGACGTAGCGGGAGCAGCCCTCGGAGTCGAGGCGGGCGAGCGTCTCGTAGAGGTCGCCACCGTCGCGGGTCCAGCCGCGGCCGCGGAGGGTCGTGCCGCGTACGTCGAGACCGACGGCGATCTTGTCGCCGTACTCGGCGATGACCTTGGCGACCCACTCGGGGGTCTCCAGGGCGGCGGTGCCGAGGTTGACGCGGGTGCAGCCGGTGGCGAGGGCGGCGGCGAGCGAGGCGTCGTCGCGGATGCCGCCGGAGAGCTCGACCTTGATGTCCATGGCCCGGGCGACCTCGGCGATCAGCTGCCGGTTGTCACCGGTGCCGAAGGCGGCGTCGAGGTCGACCAGGTGCAGCCACTCGGCGCCGGAGTTCTGCCAGGCGAGGGCCGCTTCGAGCGGGGAGCCGTAGGAGGTCTCGGTGCCCGACTCGCCGTGCACGAGACGGACGGCCTGGCCGTCTCGGACGTCGACGGCGGGGAGGAGTTCGAGCACGCTTCCGGTCGACACAGTCACAGGGTTCCGATCCAGTTGGTGAGGAGCTGGGCGCCGGCGTCGCCGGACTTCTCGGGGTGGAACTGGGTGGCCCACAGGGCGCCGTTCTCGACGGCCGCGACGAAGGGCTCGCCGTGGGTGGTCCAGGCGACCTTGGGGGCGCGCATGTTGGGGTTGCCGACCTCCAGGGTCCACTCGCGCACCGCGTAGGAGTGCACGAAGTAGTACCGGGCGTCGGCGTCGAGGCCCGCGAACAGTTCGCTGCCCTCGGGAGCTTCGACCGTGTTCCAGCCCATGTGGGGGACGACGGGGGCGTTCAACGGCTCGACCGTACCGGGCCACTCGTCGAGGCCCTCAGTCTCCACGCCGTGCTCGATGCCCTGCGCGAAGAGGATCTGCATGCCGACGCAGATGCCCATGACCGGGCGGCCGCCGGAGAGCCGGCGGCCGACGATCCAGTCGCCGCGGGCCTCCTTGAGCCCCTGCATGCAGGCGGAGAAGGCGCCGACGCCGGGGACGAGGAGCCCGTCCGCGTTCATGGCCTTCTCGTAGTCGCGGGTGATCTCGACGTCGGCGCCGACGCGGGCGAGCGCGCGCTCGGCGGAGCGGACGTTTCCGAAGCCGTAGTCGAAGACGACGACCTTCTTGGGCGTGCTCACGGTGCTCATTCCCAGATTCCCTGGATCCGCAGGACGCCGGCGACCAGGCACATCACGGAGGCGATGGCGAGGACGGCGATCACGCCCTTGGGCAGCTGTTGCTTGGAGAAGGAGTACACACCACCGGCGAGGAAGAGCCCGACGACGATGAGGACGGTGGAGAGGCCGGTCATGGGGTTAGAGCGCGCCCTTCGTGGAGGGGAGGATGCCGGCGGCGCGCACGTCGCGCTCGGAGGCGTAGCGGAGGGCGCGGGCGAGGGCCTTGAACTGGCACTCCACGATGTGGTGGGCGTTGCGCCCGTACGGGACGTGGATGTGCAGCGCGATCTGGGCCTGGGCGACGAAGGACTCGAAGATGTGCCGGGTCATCGTCGTGTCGTACGAGCCGATCATCGGCGCCATGTTCTCGGGCTCGGTGTGCACGAGGTACGGGCGGCCGGAGAGGTCCACGGTCACCTGGGCGAGCGACTCGTCGAGCGGGACGGTGCAGTTGCCGAAGCGGTAGATGCCGACCTTGTCGCCGAGGGCCTGCTTGAAGGCGGCGCCGAGGGCGAGGGCGGTGTCCTCGATGGTGTGGTGCGAGTCGATGTGCAGGTCGCCGTCGGTCTTGACCGTCAGGTCGAAGAGGCCGTGCCGGCCGAGCTGGTCGAGCATGTGGTCGTAGAAGCCGACCCCGGTCGACACGTCGACCTTCCCGGTGCCGTCGAGGTCGATCTCGACGACGACGGAGGTCTCCTTGGTGGTGCGCTCAACGCGGCCTACGCGGCTCATCGCTCCTGCTCCTTCATCAATTCACGAACCGCGTCGAGGAACGCGTCGTTCTCTTCGGGGGTGCCGGCGGTGACCCTCAGCCAGCCCGGTACGCCGTTGTCCCGGACCAGGACGCCCTGGTCGAGGAGCCGCTGCCAGGCCGCGTGCGTGTCGGGGAACTTCCCGAACTGCACGAAGTTGGCGTCCGAGTCGGTGACCTCGCAGCCGATGGCCCGCAGCTCGGCGACGAGCCGGTCGCGCTCGGCCTTGAGCTGCTCGACGTACCCGAGGAGGGTGTCGGTGTGCTCGAGGGCGGCGAGAGCGGTCGCCTGGGTGACGGCGGAGAGGTGGTACGGCAGGCGGACCAGCTGGACGGCGTCGACCACGGCCGGGTGGGCGGCGAGGTAGCCGAGGCGGAGCCCGGCGGCACCGAAGGCCTTGGACATGGTCCGGGAGACCACCAGGTTCGGGCGGCCCTCGAGGAGCGGCAGCAGCGAGTCCCGGTGGCTGAACTCCACGTAGGCCTCGTCGACGACCACCATCGAGGGCTTGGCCGCCTGGGCCGCCTCGTACAGGGCGAGGACGGTCTCGGCCGCGACCGCGGTACCGGTGGGGTTGTTGGGGGAGGTGATGAAGACGACGTCGGGCCGGTGCTCGGCGATCGCCTTCCCGGCCGCCGCCACGTCGATGGTGAAGTCCTCGTTCCGCGGGCCGGAGATCCAGCCGGTGCCGGTGCCGCGGGCGATCAGGGCGTGCATCGAGTACGAGGGTTCGAAGCCGATGGCGGTACGGCCGGGGCCGCCGAAGGTCTGGAGCAGCTGCTGGAGGACCTCGTTGGAGCCGTTGGCCGCCCACACGTTCTCGACGGCGACCGGGTGTCCGCCGGTACGGGTGAGGTAGCGGGCGAGCTCGGTGCGGAGCTCGACCGCGTCCCGGTCGGGGTAGCGGTTGAGGCCGCGGGCGGCCTCGGCGACCCGCTCCGCGATCCGGGCGACGAGCGGCTCGGGCAGCGGGTAGGGGTTCTCGTTGGTGTTCAGCTGGACGGGGACGTCGAGCTGGGGCGCGCCGTAGGGGGACTTGCCGCGCAGCTCGTCGCGGACGGGCAGGTCGTCGATCCGGATCTCGGTCACTTGCTTTCCGGCACCTTCCATCCGAACCGCGCCTTGATCGCCGCGCCGTGGGCCGGGAGGTCCTCGGCCTCGGCGAGGGTGACGACGTGGTGGGCGACGTCGGCGAGCGCGTCGCGCGTGTAGTCCACGATGTGCACCCCGCGCAGGAAGGACTGCACGGAGAGGCCCGAGGAGTGGCAGGCGCAGCCGCCGGTGGGCAGGACGTGGTTGGAGCCGGCGCAGTAGTCGCCGAGGGAGACGGGCGCCCAGGGGCCGACGAAGATCGCGCCCGCGTTGCGGACCCGGTCGGCGACGGCGGAGGCGTCGCGGGTCTGGATCTCCAGGTGCTCGGCTCCGTAGGCGTCGACGACCCTGAGGCCCTCGTCGACGCCGTCCACGAGGACGATCGCGGACTGCTTTCCGGAGAGGGCGGGGACGATCCGGTCGTCGATGTGCTTGGAGGCGGCGACCTGGGTCTTCAGCTCGGCCTCGGTGGCGGCGGCCAGCTCCTCCGAGTCGGTGACGAGGACGGAGGCGGCCATCGGGTCGTGCTCGGCCTGGCTGATGAGGTCGGCGGCGACGTGGACGGGATCGGCGGTGGAGTCCGCGAGGATCGCGATCTCCGTCGGTCCTGCCTCGGCGTCGATGCCGATGCGGCCCTTGAGGAGACGCTTGGCGGCGGCCACGTAGATGTTGCCGGGGCCGGTGACCAGGTCGACGGGGGCGCAGCCCCCGGGGCCCTCCGTGCCGTAGGCGAACATGGCGATGGCCTGGGCGCCGCCGGCGGCGTAGACCTCGTCGACCCCGAGCAGGGCGCAGGCGGCCAGGATCGTGGGGTGCGGAAGGCCGCCGAACTCCTTCTGCGGGGGCGAGGCGATGGCCACGCCCTCGACTCCGGCCTCCTGGGCGGGGACGACGTTCATCACGACGGAGGACGGGTATACGGAGCGGCCGCCCGGCACGTACAGGCCGACGCGGTCGACCGGGATCCACTTCTCGGTGACCGTGCCGCCGGGGACGACCTGGGTGATGTGGGTGGTGCGGCGCTGCTCGCGGTGGACGAGGCGGGCGCGGCGGATGGACTCCTCGAGGGCGGCGCGGACGGCCGGGTCGAGCTCGTCCAGGGCGCGGGAGAGCTCCTCGGCGGGGACGCGCAGCCGCTCCAGGCGCACGCCGTCGAACTTCTCCCCGTAGTCGATCACCGCGGCCGCGCCATGATGCCGGACGTCCTCGCAGATCGGCCGCACCTTCTCCAGGGCGGCTTCCACGTCGAACTCGGCACGGGGCAGCAGGTCGCGCAGGGCGGAACCCTCGGGGAGGGCCTCGCCGCGCAGATCGATTCGAGAGATCACGGGTCAATTCTCGCAGACGGCCTACAACGCCGGTCGTCCGTATCAACAGCTGATACATGCCATTCACTGACCGATACACGCCACACTGGCGTCTTGTCGCCACTCCTGACCGTTAGCGTTCAGCCCGTCACTCAGCGGGAAGAACGGCTGTACGAATCCACGGGACCCCGGAAACGGAATCGTGGATTCGGGGGAACGGATCGTGGAAAGCGAGGGGGCGGCAGTGACCGAGCCGCACGAGGACGGGATGCCGGACGGTCTCACGGGCCCGGAGCGGGCCGTGTGGCGGGCGTTCCGCGTCGGCAGGACGTGCGATCTGACGGAGGGGATCGCGGAGCTGGACGACCCTTTCGGGGGGCGGGAGTGGGGGGAGGAGCGGAGCGTCCGCGCCGACGTGGTGGCGCTGCTGCTGCTCGCCGGACCGCCGGCCAGGTCCGGGCGGGTGGCCGCGCTGAAGCTGCGCGGGGTCCGGATCACGGGCGTGCTCAACCTGGCGGGCGGGACGATAGGGCCGTACGTCGAGCTGCACGGCTGCCGGTTCGACGGCGAGGTGGTGCTGCCCGAGGCCCGCTTCGGCACCTTGCGGATGGTCGAGTGCGCGCTGCCGCGCCTGGAGGCCGCCCGGCTGCACACCGAGGGGGACCTGCACCTTCCGCGCTGCCGGGTGAGATGGGGGATCCGCCTCACCGACGCGCAGATCGGCACGGACCTGCTCGTCAACCAGATCCAGGTGTGGCCGGACCGGCGCGGACGGGCCATCGCCGCGGACGGTCTCGTGGTCGCCCAGGACCTCCAGGCCGAGCTGATCGAGACGCACGGGGAGCTGAGCCTGCGCGGGGCGAACATCGGCGTCTCGCTCAGCCTGCGGGGCAGCGTGCTGCGCGGCGCGCAGGGCCGCCGCGCGCTCAACGCACCGCAGCTGACGGTGGAGCGCTCGCTCTATCTGAACGCGGCCTGGGTGTACGAGGACGCGGGTTTCACGGGAAGCACCACGACCACCCCGCCGTACGGGGTGACGCCCGCCCAGGGCGCCCACCGCAAGCCGGTGGAGTTCCACGGCGGCGTGCGGCTCGACGACGGCCGGTTCGGTGACGCGGTGGACCTGCACCACGCCCGGTTCCTGCTGGACGGGGCCCGCCGGGAGGAGGTCTCGCTGCGCCGGATCGTCACCCCGGAGCTGAGGTTCAACGGGGAGCGCCCCGAGGAGGGCCGCGTCGTGCTCAACGGCGCCAAGGTCGTCACACTGATCGACCTGTCGACCAGCTGGCCGGGCCCCGGCGGGCTCGCCATGGGCGGGTTCGCCTACGAGAACCTCGTGCCGTACGGGCACTTCCCGCTCGCCCGGCGCCTGGAGTGGGTGGCGGCGGCGACCCCGGAGTACGCCCCCGAGCCGTACGAACGCCTCGCGACCGTCCTGCGCAACAGCGGGGAGGACGCCGACGCCCGCGAGGTGCTGCTTGCCAAGCAGCGGCGCAGACGGGAGACCCTGCCGGTGGCGGGCAAGCTCTGGGGATACCTCCAGGACCTGACCGTGGCGTACGGCTACCGGCCGGGGCGGGCGGCGCTGTGGATGGCGGTCCTGTGGGCGGCGGGCACGGTGGCCTTCTCCCGCTACCGCCCGATACCGCTGAAGGCGGACGAGGCGCCCGCCTGGAACGGCCCGCTGTACGCCCTGGACCTGCTGATCCCGGTGATCAACCTCGGCCAGGACGGCTACTGGCGGCTCGAAGGCGCCTGGCAGTGGGTGGCGGCGGTGCTGATCCTGCTGGGCTGGATCCTGGCGACGACGGTGGCGGCGGGCGCGACCCGGCTCCTGAGCCGGGGTTAGAGCCTGTCGTCAGCAGGGGCTCGGGGTGTCGTCAGCAGGAGCCATGGCTGTCGTCGGACTCCCGTCGTCGCCCGGAGGCGGGTGTTCGACGAGAGGGCCGGGGCGGCGGAGGTTTGGTGTACGGGCTGTGACGCAGGCTGCCGAGGCCGGAGGAGCCGGGACAGAATAGGGCGCACCATGTCCTTGCTCCGTGCCCTGATCGGCACCGTCCGCTCGGCCCGGCACACCCCGCGGCTCGCCGCCGGGTTCGTCCCGGACGACGACGTGCTGCTCGACGCCCCGGACGAGCGGCTCGCCCCCGCCCTGGTCGCCGCCGCCCTCGACGATCCGGAGCCCGCCGCGAAGCTGCTCGCCACCACCCGGGACGCCGGCGAGTGGGAGGACCGCGACCGGTACGTCACCCGGCTCGCCACCTTCGCGCACCGCAGGGACGACTGGCTGACCCACTGGCTCGCCGCCGCGCCCGGCGACCCCGACGCCGTGCTCGTCACGGCGCAGCTCTCCGTCCGCAGGGCCTGGGAGTCCCCCGCGCGGGCCGAGCGGCTGCGCGAGCTCGGCCCACTGATCACGGCGGTCGCCGAGGCGGCCTCGCACGACCCGGTGCCGTGGCGGCTCGCCCTGGACCACGCACGCGGGGCACACGCCGGGCACACCGTCTTCGAGTCGCTCTGGGAGCAGGCGGTGCGGCGCTCCCCGCACCACTACGGCTCCCATGTCGCGGCCCTCAAGTACCTCTCCGCGCAGTGGTACGGCTCACACCGGGCCGCCTTCGACTTCGCCGAGCAGGCGGCCGACGACGCCGCCGCCGACTCGCTCGTACGTGCGTTGCCGGTCCGCGCCGCCTACGACCGGCTGCGGATGCCCGCGCACCTGGACCCGTCCGTGGTGGAGGCCCGGATCGACCGGGCGGCGCACCGCGCCCTGGCCCTGTCGGCGTCCTTCCCGACGGGCGACCCCTGGCCCGCGGAGGTCCGCAACCTGCTCGCGTACGTGCTGGTCGAGCGCGCGCGGTGGGAGGAGGCGGCGGAGGAGTTCGGCCGGGTCGGGGCCCACGCGACCTCGTTCCCGTGGGGGGCCGCGCGGGGCGCCGGCCGGTCAGCCGTACGGGACGATCCGCTGCGCGGTTTCCTCACCGCGCGGGACCGGGTGCGGGGCGAGGTGGCCCGCCGGACGCCGCTGTGGGGCACCGGAGGCGGACGGGCCGGACGACATGGGCCCGGCGGCCATTAGGCTGACCGCTGTGACCACCGCTCGCCTGCCTCTCTTTCCGCTCAACACGGTGCTGTTCCCGGGCCTCGTGCTGCCGCTGAACGTCTTCGAGGCGCGTTATCGCGCCATGATGCGCGAGCTGCTCACGATCGACGACTCGGAGCCGCGCCGCTTCGCCGTCGTCGCCATCCGCGACGGCCGCGAGGTCGCGCCGACCGCGCCGGGCATGCCGGACCAGACGGCGCTGCCGGAGAAGGGCCCGGCGGCGGGCTTCGGCCCCGACCCCGTCCAGGCCTTCCACCGGGTCGGGTGCATCGCCGACGCGGCGTCGATCCGGGAGCGCGCCGACGGCAGCTTCGAGGTGATGGCCACCGGGACGACCCGGGTGAAGCTGCTGTCGGTCGACGCGAGCGGGCCGTTCCTCGTCGCCGAGGTCGAGGAGATCCCGGAGGAGCAGGGCGAGGAGGCCGGCCCCCTCTCCGAGGGGGTGCTGCGGGCCTTCCGCAGTTATCAGAAGCGGCTCGCGGGGGCGCGGGAGCGTTCGCTGACGACGAGTGAGCTGCCGGACGACCCCTCGGTGGTGTCGTACCTGGTCGCGGCCGCGGCGGTGCTCGACACCCCGTCGAAGCAGCGGCTGCTCCAGGCCCCGGACACGGCGACGCGGCTGCGCGAGGAGCTGACGCTGCTCCGCGCGGAGACGGCGGTGCTCCGGCATCTGCCGTCGCTGCCGGTGGTGGACCTGACGCAGACCCCGACGTACCCGAACTGACCCGGCCCCGGCCGACCCGAGCCGGTCGGTGACCAGCCGACCGGGCCGTTCCGGGCCAGGCCGACCCGGAACCAGCCGACCCGAGCCGAGGAAGAGCGAGCGCGTGGCGAAGAAGCAGAAGAAGAACAGTGGCGGCACGCCGGCGACGGTGGCCCTGACGGCGGCCGGTACCGACTTCACCCTCCACGCGTACGAGCACGACCCGGCCTCCCCCTCGTACGGCGAGGAGGCGGCGGAGGCCCTCGGCGTCTCCCCCGACCGGGTCTTCAAGACGCTGGTGGCGGACGTCGACGGCGAGCTGACGGTCGCCGTGGTCCCCGTGGCGGGCCAGCTCGACCTGAAGGCGCTGGCCTCCGCGGTCGGCGGCAAGCGGGCGGCGATGGCGGACCCGGCGGCGGCGGAGCGCACCACGGGCTACGTCCGCGGCGGCATCTCCCCGCTCGGCCAGCGCAAGCGGCTCCGTACGGTCATCGACGCCTCGGCGTCGGAGCACGTGTCCATCTGCGTCTCGGCGGGCCGGCGCGGCCTCGAGGTGGAGCTCTCGCCCGCGGACCTGGCCGCGCTCACCTCCGCGGTGGTGGCCCCGATCGGCCGCGTCTGACGGTCGTCGGCGCGCGGCCGCCGGACCGGTCCCGTCAGCTCGGGGTGGGACCGTGGCCGTACGCCTTCGGCTGGTCCCACGGCTCCGGTTCCGGGTCGCGGGGGCCGAAGAGGCCCATGAGCGCCAGGTACACGATCATCGCGGCGAGCGGCCAGGCCAGCATCGCCGCGGCCGCCAGGTTCAGTTCGAGCGGTGCCTCGAAGGGGACGCCGGAGCCGACCGCCTTCGCGTGGGCGACCACGTTCCGCGTGGGGCCGAAGTACGTCCCGAGGCCCCAGGCGAGCAGCGAGCCGAGCACACCGCCGAGCGCGAGTCCGAGGACCAGCGGGACACCGCCCTTGCGGCGCAGCAGGAAGACGACGAGCGCGGCGACCGCCCCGAAGGCCAGCGCGAGGAGCACGAACGTCCCGTCCGCGCCGATCGCCGCCTCCCCCTCGGAGTTGCGGAGGTAGACCCCCTTGCCGTCCGAGATGAGCAGGACACGCGGGGCCAGGTTCAGCCACAGCACCCCGAGCAGCGCCCCCGCGACCGCCGAGACGAGGGTCACCAGAACGCCCCGCACGACCTCGGCCGCCGTGATCGGGTCCCCTTCCGGGCCGGGCACCGGCGGGGGCGGCGGCGGCCAGTCGGGGTCGTGCGGCTGCGGCTGGTGAGGCGGAGTCAGAGGTGCGGTCACCCCGCCATCGTGCCAGGTGCTCCCGTGTCCCGCCTCAGCGGACGGCGGCCCGCCGGTACGCCCAGGTGGCGACCGCGAGGGAGACCACGCCGACCACCCCGCAGACGGCGAGGTCGAGGGCGACGGCCGCCCAGTCGGGGTGCGGGTCGAAGGTGCGGGCCAGGGCCTCCACGCCGTACGTCGACGGCAGCAGGTCCCGGGCCCAGCCGATGGGCCCGGGCAGCCGCTCCGGCGGGAGGACGCCGAGGAGCAGCGCCGCCGACATGCCGAGCTGGCCGAGGAGGGTGGCCATTTCCTGGCGGGGCGCGAGGAGCCCGAGAGCGGCGCCGAGCCCGGCGAGCGCCGCCCCGGCGAGCGGGACGACGGCGGCGAGGATCCAGAGGTGCCCCAGCGGCAGCCCGAAGAGCACGGACCCCGCGACGGCCGTGACGGCGGTGCCGGGCACGGTGAAGGAGGCGTACGCCCCGGCCGCGCCGAGCACGACGGCGGCGGGCGGCACGGGCAGGGTGGCGTAGTGGTCGAGGCCGCCGGTCGCCCGCAGCTGCCCGAAGTACTGGGCGAGCAGGTTGAGCGCGACGAAGGCGACGACGAGGACGGTGGAGCCGGCCACGACGGCGCGCGCCTCGGAGCCGCCGTCGACGACCCCACGCATCAGGACCATGATCCCGATGGACTGGAAAGTGGCCACGAAGAGAAGGGGGATGCGGGCGACCCGGGCCCGGGAGAGCTGCGCGCGGTAGACGGCGGCCATGGCCGGCAGCAACCGGGCGCGCGGGGCGAGGGGCGCCGCGGCGCCCTCGTCGTCGCGGGCCCGGACGGGAAGCGCGCCGGTCGGCAGGACCTCGGCGGACACGGTGCTCACTGCGTACAGCTCCTGACGGTCACGTACGGGACGCGGAGGCGTCGGGGTTGCGGGCGGGCACGGGGGCGTCGGGGACGCGCGTGGAGGTCCCGGGAGAACGGGCGGTCGTGCGGCCCTCGGGGACGCGGGCGCGCGAGGAGCGCCCGGGGGTCCGGAAAGGTCACGACTTCACCAGCCCCTCGGTCGCGCCGCCGAGCGCCAGGTACACGTCCTCCAGGCTGGGTGTCGCCAGGGTGAAGTCGTCGAGGGCGGCGAAGGCGGCGCCGCCGGTGACGGTGGCGACGGCCGCGCGGGCCGCGTCGGGGGCGAGCCGGAGGATCCAGCGCCGTCCCGTCTCCTGGGCGAGCCCGCGCAGCGCGGCGACCTCGGGCAGATGGAGGGGCGCCGACTCGCGCCACACCAGCTCCACGCGGACCTCGCCCGCGACGCGTTCCTTGAGTCCGGCGGGGGTGTCACAGGCGATGACCCTGCCGCGCTCCAGCACGGCGACCCGGTCGAGGACGGTCTCGGCCTCGATGACGTTGTGGGTGACGAGCAGCACGGTGGTGCCGTGTTCGGCGCGCCGCCGGTCGACGGCCGCCCAGACGGCGCGGCGGGCGACGGGGTCCATGCCGGTGGTGGGCTCGTCGAGGACGAGGACGGGGCGCCGGCCGACGAGCACGGCGGCGAAGCAGGCGAGCCGCCGCTGTCCGCCGGAGAGCTTCCTGAGGGGCCGGGAGGCCAGTTCCCCGAGGCCGAGCTCCGCCAGGACGGCGTCGCGCTCGGCGCGGGCGTCGTGGGCGGTGAGGCCGCGCAGCCGTCCGGTGGTCTCGGCGGCCAGGGCGACGGTCAGCTCGTCGAGGGCGGTGGACTCCTGGCCGAGGTACGCGAGGAGCCGGGCGGCCCGCTCGGGGTGGCGTACGAGGTCGTGGCCGAGGAGCCGGACGGAGCCGGAGTCGGGGCGCATGAGTCCGGTGAGCTGGCGCACGAGGGTGGACTTGCCGGCTCCGTTGGGGCCGAGCAGGCCGAAGATCTCGCCGCCGCGCACGTCGAGGCTGATCCCGTCGGTGGCCCGCACCTCGGGTGTCGCGGGCGCGCCGCGCCTGCCGCGCGTGGCGGGGTACGTCTTGACCAGATCCCGCACCGCGCACACCGTACTCACGGGGGAAGAGCCTACGGGGTCGCCGGGCCCGCTCCGGGCGCGGGGGCGGGTTCGGCGGCGGCCCGGACGTCGATCTCGCGCCAGAAGCCGGCCCGGATCGCGTACCGGTCGTGCTCGTCGATCTGGTCGTCCTTGTGGGCGAGCAGACCGAAACGTGCGGCGTAGCGGAGGAGTTCGCCGTCGATGCGGTGGGGGATGCGGGGGTAGAGGGTGGACAGCTTCTGGACGTGGCTCTGCTCGGGGAGCCGTTCCATCCACCTGCGGGCGAACACCTGTCCGACCTCGAACGGGTCTCCGCCGACGGTGGTGATGTCCTCCTCGCGGTCCGCCCAGCGCTGCTCGGCGCTGGTGAGGGTGGCGAGGGTGGGGAGGGAGGCGGTCTCGGCCGGTTCGCCGAGCGTGGGGGCGGGGCGTTCGACCCAGCCCCGGTCGGAGGACCAGCGGAGCGCGCTCGCGCCCTGCGGCGCGGGGGCGCCGCCGGCGGCCGCGCCCGGACCGCGGAGCCCGGCCAGGTCCTTGGGGGTGGGGACGACCTTGCCGGAGGCGGGGGCGGCCGCGCCGGCGCCGTGCCCGTCGTCGCGGACGTGTCCGTTGCCGTGGGAGTGGCCGTCCCCCCGGTGCGCGTGACCGTCACCGTGGGCGTGCCCGTTGCCGTCGGCGGTGGAGACCTCCCCGGCGGCCCGGGTGGCCGCCGCCTCGTCGGCGGCGCGTCCGGCGGAGGCGGCGAGGGCCGCCTCGGGCAGCGGCGCGGAGAGGATGGCGGCGATCTCGGGGCGCGGGGCGGGCGGCGGCGCGCAGATGCCGGTCAGGTCCTTGGCGCGGACGGCGCGGGTGATCCAGGCCCGGTCGAGGACCCGGCGTTCGTCGGCCTCGGCGACCAGGTCCTCGGACTGGTTGTAGTCGCCGTCGGCGGCCTGGACGGCCCAGAGGTGGACGGCGACGCCGTGCTCCTTGGCGGACATCAGGCCGGGCAGCAGGTCGCCGTCGCCGGTGACGAGCACGATGTCGGAGCAGGCCCTGTTCCTGGCGAGTTCGGTCAGCTCGGTGTGCATGGCCGCGTCGACGCCCTTCTGGGCCCAGCGTCCGTCGCTCCGGGTCAGGGCGCCGAGCCGGACGGTGACCCGGGGCATCACCCGCAGCCTGCGGTGCTCGGGCTGGGGCACCCGGTCGGGCGCGCCGTCGAACCAGTAGATCCGCAGCAGGGGAAGCGCGGTCTCGGCCTCGGCGCGCTGGCGCAGCTGCTGGATGAGCCCGGCGTGGTCGACGGTGATCCTGGAGCGGGCCGGTTCCCCGGCGAGGAGACTGGCGGCGGCGCCCAGCAGGTAGCCGGCGTCCACCAGGACGACGCAGCGGTCCACGTGTTCCACCCTCTTTCGGGAACCTCGGGATCGGAGTTGCTTCGGATTTCCTTCGAGTCTGCCCGAAGGGCGGGGGCTCGACGGTCGGAACTGGATCATCGGCGTGGCGGATGTCACGGCCGCCGGACCCTTACGCTCCGTAATGATCCAACATGCGATGGTTCATGCGGTATGTGAGTCTGGCAGCGGCCCTGGCCCCTAGGTCCCTTTGAGGAGGCATCCCCATGGCCAAGAACCGCAATCAGAACCGCAGCCAGAAGCAGCAGTCGCCGGCCGAGCGCGGCACCCAGCAGGCGCAGCAGTCGGCGATGGAGTCCGAGGCGTCGCAGCGCGCGTCCCAGGTCCTGCCGAGCGACGTCGCCCGCAAGGGCCGTCAGAAGCGCTTCGGGCACAACTGACGCGACCACGGCAAAGGGGCGCGCCCGTGACAACGGGCGCGCCCCTTGCGCGCGGCCGGCCGCGCGGCCACGCGGGGGTGCAGGTCACACGGGGTGCGGTCACTCCGCCCCGCCCTCACACCGCCGTCGCCACGGATCACGGCGTCCAGGGAGCGTCTAGCCCGCCAGGCAGGACGGGCCGAGCAGCACCTTCAGGTCGCCGAAGAGCGCCGGGTCGGGCTGCACCCGGTGCCGGTCGAGCCGGAGCACGGTCGTCTTCCGGGGGCCCTGGAGCTTGATCCGTACCTCGGTGTTGCCCTTGTGATGGCCGAGGATCTCGCCGAGCCGGGTGACCATCGGCGGGGTCACCTTGACGGTGGGGATGGTGAGGATCACCGGCGCGTTGGTCCCGGCGTTCGACAGGTCGGGGACCATCAGCTCCATGGCGACCAGACGGGGCACGTCCTCGCGCTTGTCGAGCCGTCCCTTGACGAAGACGACCGTGTCCTCGACGAGCTGGGTGGAGACCAGCTGGTACGTGGCCGGGAAGAACATGCACTCGATGGAGCCGGCCAGGTCCTCGACGGTGGCGATCGCCCAGGCGTTGCCCTGCTTGGTCATCTTCCGCTGGAGGCCGGAGATGATGCCGCCGATGGTGACGACCGCGCCGTCGGCGTGCTCACCGCCGGTGAGCTGGGAGATCGCCGCGTCCGTCTTGTCGGACAGGACGTGCTCGATACCGAAGAGCGGGTGGTCGGAGACGTACAGGCCGAGCATCTCGCGCTCCTGGGCGAGCAGGTACGACTTCTCCCACTCGACGTCGGAGAACTCGACGTCGAGACCGAAGCCCGGCTCGTCGGCCGTCTCCTCGCCCATGCCGCCGAAGAGGTCGAACTGTCCCTCGGCCTCCTTGCGCTTGACCGCCACCACGTTGTCGATCATCGGTTCGTGGTGGGCGACCAGGCCCTTGCGGGTGTGGCCCATCTCGTCGAAGGCACCGGCCTTGATCAGCGACTCGATGGTCCGCTTGTTGCAGACGACGGCCTCGACCTTGTCGAGGAAGTCCGGGAAGGAGGAGTACTTCCCCTTGGCCTTGCGCGACTTGATGATCGACTCGACGACGTTGGTGCCGACGTTACGGACGGCGGAGAGGCCGAAGAGGATCACGTCGTCGCCCTGGGCGGCGAAGTTCGACTCGGACTCGTTCACGTTGGGCGGCAGGACCTTGATGCCCATGCGCCGGCACTCGTTCAGGTAGACGGCGGACTTGTCCTTGTCGTCCTTGACCGAGGTGAGCAGTCCCGCCATGTACTCGGCGGGGTGGTTGGCCTTGAGGTAGGCGGTCCAGTAGGAGACCAGGCCGTACGCGGCGGAGTGGGCCTTGTTGAAGGCGTAGCCGGCGAAGGGGACCAGGACGTCCCAGAGGGCCTTGATGGCCTCGTCGCTGTAGCCGTTCTTCTTGGCTCCGGCCTGGAAGATGGTGAAGTTCTTCGCCAGCTCCTCGGGCTTCTTCTTGCCCATCACGCGGCGGAGGATGTCCGCCTCGCCGAGCGAGTAGCCGGCGATGATCTGCGCGGCCTTCTGCACCTGCTCCTGGTACACGATCAGGCCGTAGGTGACCGCGAGCACCTCTTCGAGCGGCTTCTCCAGCTCGGGGTGGATCGGGGTGATCTCCTGCTGCTTGTTCTTGCGCAGCGCGTAGTTGGTGTGGGAGTTCATGCCCATCGGGCCCGGCCGGTACAGGGCGGACACGGCGGAGATGTCTTCGAAGTTGTCGGGCTTCATCAGCCGGAGCAGCGAGCGCATGGGCCCGCCGTCGAACTGGAAGACGCCGAGGGTGTCGCCGCGCTGGAGCAGCTCGAAGGTGGCCGGGTCGTCCAGCGGCAGGGCGAGCAGGTCGAGGTCGATGCCCTTGTTGGCCTTCACCATCTTGACGGCGTCGTCCATGATGGTGAGGTTGCGCAGGCCCAGGAAGTCCATCTTGAGCAGGCCGAGCGACTCGCACTGCGGGTAGTCCCACTGCGTGATGGTGACGCCGTCGGTGTGCCGGACCCAGATCGGCGCGTGGTCGACGATCGGCTCGCTGGACATGATCACGCCGGCCGCGTGGACGCCCATCTGGCGGACCAGGCCCTCGACGCCCCGGGCGGTGTCGATGACCTTCTTGACGTCCGGCTCGTTCTCGTACATCGCGCGGATCTCGCCGGCCTCGCCGTAGCGGGGGTGCGAGGGGTCGGTGATGCCGTTGAGGTCGATGCCCTTGCCGAGGACGTCGGCGGGCATGGCCTTGGTGAGCCGGTCGCCCATGGCGTACGGGTAGCCGAGGACGCGCGCGGAGTCCTTGATCGCGTTCTTCGCCTTGATCTTGCCGTACGTGCCGATCATGGCGACCTTGTCGGAGCCGTACTTCTCCGTCACGTACCGGATCACCTCGACGCGCCGGCGCTCGTCGAAGTCGATGTCGACATCGGGCATCGAGATGCGCTCGGGGTTGAGGAAGCGCTCGAAGATCAGTCCGTGCGGGATCGGGTCGAGGTCGGTGATGCCCATGGCGTACGCGACGATCGAGCCGGCGGCGGAGCCTCGGCCGGGGCCGACCGCGATGCCCTGCTTCTTCGCCCACATGATGAAGTCGGCGACGACGAGGAAGTAGCCGGGGAAGCCCATCGAGATGATGGTGTCCATCTCGTACTCGACCTGCTTCATGCGGTCCTCGGGGATCCCGTTCGGGAACCGGCGGTGCATGCCCCGCATGGTCTCCTCGCGGAACCAGCTGACCTCGGTGTACCCCTCCGGGATGTCGAACTTCGGCATGAGGTTCTTCTCGACGAACATGCCGTCGGTGCTGACCTGCTCGGCGACCAGGAGGGTGTTGCGGCAGCCCTCCTGCCAGGCGTCCGAGGAGTCGATGGCGTACATCTCGTCCGTGGACTTGAGGTAGTAGCCGGTGCCGTCGAAGCGGAAGCGGTCCGGGTCGGAGAGGTTCTTGCCGGTCTGGATGCAGAGCAGGGCGTCGTGCGCGGTCGACTCGTGCGCGTAGGTGTAGTGCGAGTCGTTGGTGACGAGCGGCGGGATGCCGAGCTTCTTGCCGATCTCCAGGAGCCCGTCGCGGACCCGGCGCTCGATCTCGATGCCGTGGTCCATGAGCTCCAGGAAGTACCGCTCCTTGCCGAAGATGTCCTGGTACTCGGAGGCCGACTTGAGGGCCTCGTCGAACTGGCCGAGGCGGAGCCGGGTCTGCAGCTCGCCGGAGGGGCAGCCGGTGGAGGCGATGAGCCCCTCCGACCACTTCGAGATGGTCTCCTTGTCCATCCGGGGCCACTTCTGCAGCCAGCCCTCGGCGTACGCGTCGGAGGAGAGCCGGAAGAGGTTGTGCAGTCCGGTGCTGTTCGCCGCCCAGATCGTCTTGTGGGTGTAACCACCGGAACCGGAGACGTCGTCCCGCTTCTGGTGCGGCTGGCCCCACTGGATCTTCCGCTTGTTGCGCCGGGACTCGGGGGCGACGTACGCCTCGATGCCGATGATCGGCGTCACCCCGGCCTTCTTCGCCGAGTGGAAGAAGTCGTACGCCCCGTGCAGGTTGCCGTGGTCGGACATGGCGATATGGGTCATGCCCATCTCGTTGCACGCGTTGAACATGTCCTTGAGCCGCGCGGCACCGTCCAGCAGGGAGTACTGGGTGTGGACGTGGAGGTGCGTGAAGGGCGGCTTGGTCACGGCGGAAGGTCTCCGTAGCGGTCACAGGGGTGGCTGGGGGGACCGTGGAAGTCTACGTCGGGCGACTGACACCCGAGGGGCACTCACAGCCAGGGTCGCGCGTTGAGAGGCAGGGAACACCTGTCCCAATTGCCCTGAACAGTTCTTCCGGTACGCCCGGTCCCAGGAGGCACCTCGATGTCGGTCCCGCAGCCCACCGCCGCAGAGCGCGGTGAGCACATCCTCACCGTCTTCGACACCGCCTTCGGCGAGCTCCTCGCCGCCGACCCCGCGGCCTTCCGTGTGAAGTTCCGCAAGATGGCCGGATCCGCCTTCGCCTTCTACCGGGGCACGGCCTGCCTCTTCTACTCCGACCTGGAGCGGGAGGCCGCCGGGCGGCCGGGCGGGAGCACAGGGGCCGGCCCCTACCTGGACGAGCGCACCGGCCGGGTCTGGATCCACGGTGATCTGCACGCCGAGAACTTCGGCACCTACATGAACGCCAACGGCCGGCTGATCTTCAACGTCAACGACTTCGACGAGGCCTACGTCGGCCCCTTCACCTGGGACCTCAAGCGGCTCGCCGCCTCCCTGGCGCTCCTCGGGTACGCGAAGGCGCTCGGCGACGGCCAGATCACCGACCTCGTGCGGATCTACGCCGCCGCCTACCGGGAGCGGATCCACGCGCTCGCCATGGGCACCGAGGACCCCTACTCGTCGGAGCTCTCCTCCTTCACCCTGGAGACCGCCGAAGGGGCACTGCTCGGCGCCCTGCGCGAGGCGCGCTCGCTGACGCGCTTCGCGCTGCTCGACTCGATGACCGAGATCCGGGACTTCGAGCGCCGCTTCTCCGCGGGCGGCGGCGCGATCGAGCTGGACGCGGCCACCCGCTACAAGGTCCTGGCGGCCTTCGACGGCTATCTGGAGACCCTGCCGGAGTCCAGCCTCGCCCGCCCCGACTCGTACCGGGTCAAGGACGTGGTCGGGCGGCGCGGGATCGGCATCGGTTCGGCGGGCCTCCCCTCGTACAACATCCTCCTCGAAGGCAACAGCGACGCCCTGGAGAACGACGTCGTGATCTACCTGAAGCAGGCGCAGACCCCGGCGGTCTCCCGCCATGTGACGGACTCGGCGGTACGGGAGTACTTCCAGCACGAGGGCCACCGCACCGTGATCTCGCAGCGGGCGCTCCAGGCGCACGCGGACCCGTGGCTCGGCTGGACCGAGCTCGACGGAGCCGGACAGCTGGTCGCGGAGGTCTCGCCGTACGCGGTGGACCTGGACTGGTCGGACATCGACGACCTGAACGAGATCGCCGCGACCGTGGCCGACCTGGGCCGGGCGACGGCGACCATGCACGCGGCGGCGGACGACTCCAGCGGCCACTCGCTGGTGCCCTTCTCCACGGAGCGGGCCATCGACGCGGCGATCGCCGCCGACGAGGAGGGCTTCGGGGACCTCCTGGTGGACTTCGCGCACGCCTACGGAGCTCGTGCACGGGCCGACCACCAGATCTTCGTGGACCTCTTCCGCAACGGCCGGATACCCGGTCTGTGAGGGGACGCCCCGCGGCCTCCGTGGGGCCGGTGGGGCGTCCCACAGCCTGCCCTTAAGGACCCCTTACGGCCCGGCATGGCACACTCCACGACGATGGACATGGCAGGGACGCAGCTGAGAGCGCTGCGGGCGGCGTTCTTCACGGCACTGGTCGTGACGCTGTCCGTGGCGTCCCACGTGCTGCTCTCGCGCGTGCCGCTGCCGCTCGGCACGGTCGCGCCGGTCGCGGTCGGCGTGTTCGCCGTGGCGTACGCGCTGGCCGGCCGGGAGCGCGGCCTCGGCCCGATCGCGGGCCTCCTCGTCCCCCTCGAACTGGCGGCGGACACGCTCTTCACCAGCGGCCAGGCGGTCTGTTACGGCGCCGCCGGCGGCCCGGTGGCCGGTTCCCTGCGCACGGTGGGCCTCGAGGTGTTCTGCGGCGGCGCCGTGGGCACCCCGCTGCCGGGCGTGGCGGCCCCCGAGAGCGGCACCGCGGCCGCCCTGCTCGACTCCCCCGAACCGGCGCTGCCGTGGCTGCTGCTCCTCGCCCATGTGGGCGTGGGTCTCACGGCGGCGGTCTGGCTGCGCGGCGGGGAGCGGGCGCTCGCCCGGCTGTGCGGCGCGGTGGCGGGCTTCGCCTGCCGGCCGCTGCTGCTCGTGGCGGCCCTCTCCGGTTCGACAGGTCCGGCGCCGCGGCGCGCCGGACGGCCCGTGGGACGGCCCCGGCCTTCCCGTACCCGGCTCCTCACGCACTCCGTGGGGCGGCGGGGACCGCCGTGCCCGGCCTTCGCTCTCGTCTGAGCGGCACGGCCCGCAGGCACGCAGTCCCCTCTTCCTTCTCCCGGCTCCGCCGGACCACACCTCACGGAGATCACGATCATGAGTGCACGCAACTCCCAGGCCAACAAGGCCGCCGCCCGCGAGCGGCTGCGCGTCGAGCGCGAGCGCCAGGCGAAGAAGGAACGGGCGCGCCGGCAGCTCGTCGTCGGTGTCTCGGCCGTGGCCGTGCTGGCCGTCGCCGGCGGCATCGGCTACGCCGTGGTGCAGTCCAACAAGCCCTCCGCGTGGGAGGCGGCGGCGAAGGCCTCGACCGTGAAGGCCCCGAAGAACACCTCGGGCACGAACGGCACGACCGTCGTCATCGGCAAGTCGTCCGCGAAGAAGACCCTGGAGCTGTACGAGGACTCGCGCTGCCCGGTCTGCGCGACCTTCGAGCAGTCGGTGGGCGCCACGGTCGAGAAGGACGTGGAGGCGGGCAAGTACAAGATCAAGTACGTCGGTGCCACCTTCATCGACGACGCCGCCACCGGCGAGGGCTCGAAGAACGCTCTCTCGGCGCTCGGCGCGGCCCTGGACGTGAGCCCCGAGGCCTTCGTGACGTACAAGGCGGCGCTCTACTCGGCGAAGTTCCACCCGGAGGAGAACGACGACAAGTTCGCCAAGGACTCCTACCTCCTGGAGGTGGCGGACTCCGTGCCGGCCCTCAAGGGCAACGCGGCGTTCAGGAAGAACGTCGAGGACGGCACCTTCGACGCCTGGGCGATGAAGATGTCGAAGGCCTTCGACGACAGCGGGGTGACCGGCACGCCGACCCTGAAGATGGACGGCAAGCCGGTGACGGTGGCGGGCAGCGACAGCCCGCCGATGACGCCGGCCGAGTTCACCACGGCGGTCGACGCGGCCCTCAAGGGCTGAGCGGAGCGTCCTCTTTCGCTTCCCTGGTCCGCTCCCCTCCGGCGGATCAGGGAGCGAAGGAGAGCATGCGGGGCTCGTTCCGGGCGTCGTCGCCGTCCAGGTTCGCGGGTGTGAGGACGAGCCGGTCGCCCACGTAGGCGTTCTCTCCGACGACCCCCACTCCGAACTCGACCCTCGCGGTGGACTCGGGGAGCTTCAGCACGTCCCTGATCGTGCCGGCGCCGCCCGGGCCGACCCGGAAGACCCGCCCGGGTTTGCCGCCCGTGCTCACCTCGTAGACGAACCCGGTCCTCCCCGGTCCGACGCGCAGGGGGAAGTAGCCGTACGAGGGCGTGTCCGACTTCACGCCCCAGACCAGCTTCCCGGTACCGAGGTCGTAGGCGCCGACGCGATCGGTGCCGCCCAGGACGACGAGCCCCCCTCCGACGACGGCCTGCCGGCACGCCTGGGCGTCGCCGGACGTGTCCACCGAGTCGCCGCAGTGCTCGAAGCCCTTCCCCCGGGGGTCGATGGTCCTGCGGGCCCGGCCGTCGGGCCCGAGGGCGACGACCCGCCAGTCGTCGGCGTGCGTCTCCCGGCGCGCGGTGGTGATCACGGCCGGGTCGACGGAGAGCACCTGGCCGACCCTCCAGCCCGGCTCCGTCCGGAAGCGCCACCGGACCTTGCCCGTGACCGGGTCGATCTCCCGGACCTGGTGGTACGACGTCTCCGTCAAGGAGATCGCGCAGACAGCGAGCACCAGGAGCCGGGTGCCGCCCGCCACCCTGCCGGGATGGCACTTCCCGGGGTTCTCCATGGGGATGTCGTACAGCTTCCGGCCGTCGGCGACCCGGTACGCGGCGGCCTTCATGCTGTGGACGAACGCGACGGTGCCGCCGCTGATCGCGCTGTCCACCATGATCGTGTCGTCCCCCGCGCCCGTCTCGGTCAGCTCCTTGTGCCAGCCGGCCCTGCCGGTGCGCAGGTCGATCATCCGGAGCTGGTTGCACCGGGCGCCGGTCCACGCCTCGACGTTCTGGAGGATGATGACGACCTTGCCGTCGGGGGTCGCGTTGACCGGGGTCTCGCAGACGGGGGTCGGGAGGGTGATGCTCCACAGCTCGGCGCCGTCGCCGAGCCGGTGGGCGACGACCTTCTTGTAGACGGCCTGGACGACGGTGTCCCCGATGATCCAGAGGTCCTCGGTCGGGATGTGCCGGCGGGGCAGGTCGGTGCGGTCGTCGACGATCCAGGCGCTCGCCTCGCCGGCCTTGCGCTTGCGTGCGATCTCCTCGCCGGTCGGGATCCGGGAGGGCGTCGGCGCGGGGCGGGCGGTCGCCTTCGGCGGTGCCGTCGTGGTGGGCGGGGCCGCGCGCTCCGCCCTGGCGCGGTCCGCTCCGTCGCGCTCGCCGAGGACGTACCCGCCGGTGCCGACGAGCAGCAGCAGGGCGAGGCCCGCGGCGGCCAGCGGCCACCGGCGGCGGCGCGGGCGGGGCGGCGGCGGGCCGTAGCCCCCGGGGGCGTACGGGTTGTCCGGCACGGGCCAGGACGGTGGACGGTGCCTGTACCAGGGCTCGTTCGACTGCGACATCCGGTTCCCCCCTGCGACGGTGCGAGCGGCCCCATCCGAAGGTGTCCTCCGGAAAGCCGTTCTGATCCCGGGTCAGGTTAGCGATCCCCGCGGACACCCGGCCGCGGCGGGGACGCGACCGGTGGGCGACGGGCCGGCGAACTTCCGGATATCGCCTGCCCACCGAACGTACTCGACAGTAATCTGACTGCCCGTGACCAGTCGATTCCTTTCCACTTCCCCCAGCCGGCGCACGGTCGTCAAGGCCGCCGCCGCCACCGCCGCGGTGCCCGCCCTCCTGGGCGCGGCCTCCACGGCCCACGCGGTCTCCGGGGCGACCGCGTTCCTCCACGGCGTCGCCTCCGGCGACCCGCTGCCCGACGGCGTCCTGCTCTGGACGCGCGTGACCCCCACTCCCGACGCCATACCCGGCTCCGGCCTCGGCGCCGACGTCCAGGTCGGCTGGGAGCTCGCCGAGGACCGGGACTTCGCCCGGATCGTCGCCTCCGGTACGGCCACGGCGACCGCCGCCTCCGACCACACGGTGAAGGCGGACGTCCGGGGTCTGCGCCCGGCCACCTCCTACTGGTTCCGCTTCACCGCGGACTCCGCCGTCTCCCCCGCCGCCCGCACCCGGACCGCGCCGGCCGTCGACGCCGCCGTGCCCGGTGTCCGGTTCGGCGTGGTCTCCTGCGCGAACTGGGAGGCCGGCCACTTCTCCGCGTACCGCCACCTCGCCGCCCGCGCCGACCTGGACGCGGTCCTCCATCTCGGCGACTACCTCTACGAGTACGGCAGCGGCACCTACCCGGAGGCGAAGTACACCGTCCGGCGGCACGAGCCGCGCCACGAGATCGTCTCGCTCGCCGACTACCGCGCCCGGCACGGCCACTACAAGACGGACGCGGACCTCCAGGCGCTGCACGCGGCCCACCCGGTGATCGCCATCTGGGACGACCACGAGTTCGCCAACGACGCCTGGACGGGCGGGGCCGAGAACCACACCCCCGGTGCCGAGGGCGAGTGGGCGGCCCGGGTGGCCGCCGCCAAGCAGGCGTACTTCGAGTGGATGCCGGTCCGCGCCTCCACGGAGGGCACCGTCTTCCGCCGTCTCCGCTTCGGAAGGCTGGCCGATCTGCATCTGCTCGATCTGCGCTCCTTCCGCTCGGCCCCGGCGCAGACGGGCAGCGGCGGCGTCGACGATCCGGAGCGGAGCGTCACGGGCCGGGCCCAGCTGGACTGGCTCAAGTCGGGTCTCGCGGGCTCGGACGCGACCTGGCAGCTGGTCGGCACCTCGGTGATGATCTCGCCGGTCGCCTTCGGCGCCCTGCCCGCCCACCTCCTGGAGCCGCTCGCCGAGCTCATGGGTCTGCCGAAGGAGGGGCTCGCGGTCAACGTCGACCAGTGGGACGGGTACACGGACGACCGGAAGGAGCTGCTCGCCCACCTGACGTCGCGGGCCATCCGCAACACGGTCTTCCTGACCGGTGACATCCACATGGCCTGGGCCAACGACGTGCCGGTGAAGGCGGCGACGTATCCGCTCTCGGCCTCGGCGGCGACCGAGTTCGTCGTCACCTCGGTGACCTCGGACAACCTCGACGACCTGCTGCACGTGGCCCCGGGGACGCTCTCGGTGGTGGCCGCGGGGGCCGTCAAGGCCGCCAACCGGCATGTGAAGTGGGTGGACATGGACCACCACGGCTACGGCGTCCTCGACGTGACCGCCGAGCGCTCGCAGATGGACTACTACACCGTCTCCGACAAGACCGATCCGGCCGCGACGACCGCCTGGACGCGCTCCTATCGGACGCTCAGCGGGACGCAGCGGGTCGAGCGGGTGCACCAGCCCGTCCGCTGAGGTTCCCGTGTTGTTCCCCTGACGGACACTCATGGTCGATTTTCAGCCATGATCGCTTCTGTTAACAGGAGATGACGTCGCTACGGCGGGTGGCCGGTTTTGGAGATCGAATCCGGACACACCACCCGCCTCTGTCACCCCGACTGTTACGTCGACGTCTCAAACTCCGGAAGCCGCACAAGTTTTTCTTCCCGATGCCCTGAATTGCTCCATGAATGATTGGGCCTGATCACTTCTCAACGACCCCTGACATGGACGCGTAATCTCCCCGCAGTGGCGAGGAAGTTCCTCACCACCACCCCCCGCGAGGAGTCACCGTGCGTGCTCTTGTCCGTATATCGCCGCGTATGTCACGTCGTATGCTCGGCACCGCCATCATGGCCGGAACCCTGGCCCTGGCCCCCCTGTCCGCCCCGGTGGCCACCGGCGCGCCCACCGCCACCCTGGCCGGCGCCTCGGCCGAGGAATGTGTCGACGGCCACGACGACCACGAGGCCCTCTCCGGTGCCCGTAAGGCACGCGGAGCCGAGAGCCACGCCCACGAGCCCAACGAGGTCACGGCCGCCCAGGCCAAGACCATGGACGAAGACTTCAAGAAGAAGTTCACCGCGGCCCGCGCCGAGGGCCGCGTCGGCGCCACGGCCGACGCCGCCGCCGTGGTGAACATCCCCGTCTACTTCCACGTCATCCACTCCGGGACGACGGGCAAGCTCTCCGCCACCCAGATCAACAACCAGATGGCGGTCCTGAACGCGGCGTACGCCGGCCAGGGCACCGGCAACGTGAACAGCAACTTCCAGTTCACCCTGGCCGCGACCGACTACACGGACAACGCCTCCTGGTACAACCTGGCCTCCGGCTCCACCGCCGAGAAGCAGATGAAGCAGACCCTCCGCAAGGGCGGCGCCGGCGCGCTGAACTTCTACACCGCGAACCTGAGCGGCGGCCTCCTCGGCTGGGCGACCTTCCCGTCCTCGTACCAGTCGAACCCGTCCATGGACGGAGTCGTCGTCCTCGACACGTCGCTCCCGGGCGGCTCGGCGGCCAACTACAACGAGGGCGACACCGCCACCCACGAGGTCGGCCACTGGATGGGCCTCTACCACACCTTCCAGGGCGGCTGCAACGGCAACGGCGACTACGTCACCGACACCCCGGCCGAGAAGAGCCCGGCCTACGAGTGCCCGACCGGCCGTGACTCCTGCGCCTCCAAGTCCGGTGTGGACCCGATCCACAACTTCATGGACTACACGTACGACGCCTGCATGTACCAGTTCACCTCGGGCCAGGTGACCCGCATGAACGAGTACTGGGCCGCCTACCGCGCCTGATCAGACCGCACGACGGCGCGTGGCCCCCGGGGGAACTCCCCCGGGGGCCACGCCCGTTCGACACCGTCCTACAGGTCCTCGATGAAGGCCAGCGCCACCGACCAGGCCTGCTCGGCCGCCTCCTCGTCCCAGTCGGGCAGCTCCGCGTCCGTGAACACGTGTCCCGCGCCCGGGTAGCGGTAGATCTCCACGTCCGCCCCCGCCCTGCGCATCTGGAGGTACCAGGAGGACAGCCAGTCGTACGTCTCGAACGGGTCGGGATCGGCCACGTGCAGCTGTACGGGCAGCTCGTCCACCGACGCGGACTCCGCGAGGTCCGAGGTGCCGTGGAACAGCAGCAGCCCGCGCGCCTTCTCGTCCCCGAGCGCCAGGGTCTGCGCGATCGAGGCCCCGAGGGAGAGGCCCATGTAGACCAGTCCGCGCTCGGAGTAGGGAGCGGCGGCGAGGACCGCCCGCTTCAGCAGCTCGTCCTTGCCGATCTCGTCCCGGAGCTCCACACCCTCCTCGACGGTCCCGACCGTCCGGCCCCCGTAGAGGTCCGGGGTCCAGACCTGATGCCCGGCGGCGCGGAGCCGCTCGGCAGCGGCCTCGACGGAAGGGGTCAGCCCGTAGGCCGAGTGGAAGAGCATGATGTCCATGCGTCCCATCCTGCCACCCGGCCCCCGGCGCACCGGCCTCACCGCATGCTGCGGACGTCCAGCTGCCGCAGCACCCGGTCCACCACCTCCGGGTCCGCGCCCGGCTCGCTGCGCGCGGCGAGCACCTCGTGCCGCGCGGCCGACATCAGCTCCCGCTGGATCCGCTGCACCGCCTTGAACCGCTCCGTCCGCTCGACGAAGGCGGCCTTCCGCTCCTCGTCG
The DNA here is from genome assembly GCF_042879855.1 of Streptomyces sp. NPDC058326. Lineage (NCBI taxonomy): Bacteria > Bacillati > Actinomycetota > Actinomycetes > Kitasatosporales > Streptomycetaceae > Streptomyces > Streptomyces sp. NPDC058326. The sequence continues at coordinate 134,141 of NZ_JBHVZO010000011.1, forward strand.
ACCATGTCCGGGCTGATCCGCGCCCCGATGTCGTACGCCCCGCGCAGGAGCCGCTCCTGGACGTCCTCGGGCAGCTCCTCGGCCTCCTCGATCTCCTTGAGCCTGCGCTTGGCGGCCTTCGCCGCACGGATGGCGAGATCCCGCTCGAGGGCACGCTCCGCGTCCGCGTCGGCCCGCACCCCGAGCCGTCTGACCAGCCAGGGCAGCGTGAGCCCCTGGCAGACGAGGGTGGCGATGATCACGCAGAAGGCGATGAAGACGATCTCGTCGCGGCCGGGGAACGGCGAGCCGTCGTCGGTACGGAGCGGGATGGCCAGCGCGAGCGCCACCGAGGCCACCCCGCGCATGCCCGCCCACCACATGACGATGGTCTCCCGCCAGCTCGTCGGGATCTCCTCGTCGACGTCCCGGCGGGTGTGCAGCCGCTTCGCGAGCCAGGTGGCGGGCAGCAGCCAGAGCAGCCGGACGCCGACGACCACCGCGACCACGACGGCGCCCCGGCCGAGCATCTCCCAGCCGTGCCCCTCGGCGACACCGAAGACGTGCACGAGTTCGAGACCGATCAGGCCGAAGGCGATGCCGGTGACCAGGGTGTCCACGATCTGCCAGAAGGTCTGTCCGGCGAGCCGCCCCATGACGTCGTCGGCGTCGGCCGCGTGCTCGGCGAGGAAGAGCGCGGTGACCAGGACGGCGAGGACGCCGGAGCCGTGCAGCTCCTCGGCGAGCACGTAGCTCACGAAGGGCACGAGGAGGGTGAGGCCGGTCTGGAGGGTGGCGTCCCCCAGGAGCCCGATGAGCTTGTTGGAGAGCCAGCCGAGCGCCAGGCCGAGGACCATGGCGACCACGGCGGAGAGGACGAGCTGGCCCGCGGCCTCGGGCCAGGAGAAGGAACCGCTGACGACGGCGGCGATCGCCACGTGGTAGAGCACGATGGCCGTGACGTCGTTGAAGAGGCCCTCGCCCTCAAGGATCGACACGAGGCGGCGCGGAAGGCCGAGCGAGCCGGCCACGGCGGTCGCCGCCACCGGGTCGGGCGGCGCGACGAGGGCGCCCAGCGCGATCGCGGCGGCCAGCGGAAGGCCGGGCACGAGCGTGTGCGCGACCGCGCCGACGGCGGCCGTGGTGACGAAGACGAGGGCGACCGCGAGCAGGAAGATGGGCCGTCTGTTGGCCGCGAACTGCCGCCAGGAGGTGCGCTGCACGGAGGCGTAGAGGAGCGGCGGCAGCACCAGCGGGAGGATGAGTTCCGGCGGGATGTCGACGTTCGGTACGAAGGGCAGGAAGGCCAGCACGATCCCGATGAGGGTCATCAGGACGGGCGCGGGCAGTCCGAGCCGCTCACCGAGGGGGACGGTGAGCAGGGCGCCGAGCAGCAGCAGCAACAACAGGGCCAATTGATCCACGGCCCCACCCTGCCACGCGCGACCGTTTCCGCCCTTGTCGCCCCAACTGGACACCCATGAGAAGACAACGGCGCCCAGCCACCGACCGTAGAGCCCCCGCTTAAAGGACCTTCCGCATCGCCCGGTGCGGGATGCCCGCGTCGGGGAACTCGGGGCCGTAGACCTCGTAGCCGAGCCGCTCGTAGAAGCCGAGCGCGTGCGTCTGCGCGTGCAGGTCGACGGCGGTCAGACCGCGCTCGCGCGCCGCTTCCTCGACGGCCCGCACGAGCGCCGCGCCGACACCGAGGCCGCGGGCCGCCCTGGCGACCGCCAGCCGGCCGAGCGAGCCCACCGAGGCGTCGCCGCCGGTCTTCCCGAGCGCGTCCGCCCCGAACAGCAGGCGCCCGGTGCCGAGCGGCAGCCCGTCCTCGCGCACGGCGAGCACATGCACCGCGGTCGCGTCGTACGTGTCGTACTCCAGCTCCTGCGGAACGCCCTGCTCCTCGACGAAGACCTCCCGGCGGACCGCGAAGCAGGCCTCCCGGTCCTCGGCGCCGAGGGCCTCACGGACGCCGTACGCGGCGCTCACTGGCTCTCCGACGCGATCCGGTCGAGGGCCTTCCGCAGGTCCTCGGGGTAGGTGCTGGCGAACTCGACCCACGCGCCGTCGCCCGGGTGCTCGAAGCCGAGACGGACGGCGTGCAGCCACTGCCGGGTGAGGCCGAGGCGCTTGGCGAGCGTGGGGTCGGCGCCGTAGGTGAGGTCGCCGACGCAGGGGTGGCGGTGGGCGGACATGTGCACCCGGATCTGGTGGGTGCGGCCCGTCTCCAGCTTGATGTCGAGCAGCGAGGCCGAGCGGTACGCCTCGATGAGGTCGTAGTGCGTGACCGAGGGCTTGCCCTCGGCGGTGACCGCCCACTTGTAGTCGTGGTTCGGGTGCCGGCCGATGGGCGCGTCGATGGTGCCGCTCATCGGGTCGGGGTGCCCCTGCACGAGGGCGTGGTAGCGCTTGTCGACCACGCGCTCCTTGAACTGGCGCTTGAGCGAGGTGTACGCGTACTCCGACTTGGCGACCACCATCAGACCGGAGGTGCCGACGTCGAGGCGGTGCACGATGCCCTGGCGCTCGGCGGCGCCGGAGGTGGAGATGCGGTATCCGGCCGCGGCGAGGCCGCCGATGACGGTGGTGCCGGTCCAGCCGGGGCTGGGGTGCGCGGCCACGCCGACCGGCTTCATGATCACGACGATGTCGTCGTCGTCATGGATGATCTCCATGCCCTCGACGGGCTCGGCGACGATCTGGACGGGCGCCGCGGCACCCGGCATCTCGACCTCGAGCCACGCACCACCGCTGACCCGCTCGGACTTGCCGACGACGGAGCCGTCGACCTGGACCTTCCCTGCGGCGGCCAGCTCGGCCGCCTTCGTACGGGAGAACCCGAACATACGGGCGATGGCGGCGTCGACGCGCTCGCCCTCAAGGCCATCGGGAACGGGCAGCGTGCGGATCTCGGGACTCGTACTCACCCGTCGAGTATGCCTTGTGCCGGACGTGCTCCGTCCGGCGTCAGTCCTTGTGGACGGTTCCGTCCGGGTCCAGACCACGGAACGACAGGATCACGATGAGGATGCCGCCGCAGACGATCGCCGAGTCGGCGAGGTTGAAGACGGCGAAGTGCGCGGGCGCGATGAAGTCGACGACCGCGCCCTCGAAGACGCCGGGAGAGCGGAAGATCCGGTCCGTGAGGTTGCCCAGCGCCCCGCCGAGCAGCAGCCCGAGCGCGATGGCCCAGGGCAGGCTGTAGAGCTTCCGCGCGAGCCGGATGATCACGACGATCACGGCGGTGGCGATACAGGTGAAGATGATCGTGAAGGCCTCGCCCATGCCGAACGCGGCACCCGGGTTCCGGATGGCGTCGAAGCGCAGCACGTCGCCGATCACCCGGATCGGCTCTCGGCCCTCCAGCTTGGCGACCACCAGCATCTTGCTGCCCAGGTCGAGCAGGTAGGCGATGACGGCCACCACGAAGAGCGCGACGATCCTGCGCCTGCCCCTCGGCCGCTCCTCGGGAGCGGCCGACCCGTCGGGCGCGGCCGTACCGTCGGCACCAGCCGACCCGTCGGAGGCGGCCGATTCGTCGGCCCCTGCTGAATCCGGCGTACCGATGATGCGCTCCGCCTCTGCCACGTGAGTGAGTCCCTCGACCTCGATGCCTGACCGTGCACCGAGGGTACGGCACAGGCGTACGAGACCGGCAGCCGAGATCGTCAGCCGCGCCGCTCCTGCCGCTGCTTGTCCTCGACGCAGAGCGTGGCCCGGGGGAAGGCCTGCATGCGCGCCTTGCCGATCGGTTTCCCACACACCTCGCAGAGGCCGTACGTGCCGGCGTCGAGCCGTTCCAGGGCGTGCTCGGTCTGTTCCAGCATCTCCCGCGCGTTGGCGGCGAGAGCCAGCTCGTGCTCCCGGGTGATGTTCTTGGTGCCGGTGTCGGCCTGGTCGTCGCCCGCGCCGTCACCGGAGTCCCGCATGAGGCCGGTGAGCTCCTCCTGGGAGTGCGCGAGCTCGCTGCGCAGTCTCAGCACCTCCGACTGGAGCACGGTGCGGGCCTCGGTGACCTCGGCCGGGGTCCATGGGTCCTCGCCCGGCCGCACCGCGAGCTCGCCGGTACGGGCCGGAGGCACCGCGGTCTCCTCCCCGGCGGTCGTGACGCCACCCGCGGTCTTCTTCGCTGCCACCGTGCCGACTCCTGTCTGCTTCTTCGCGGGCGCCTTCGTGGCGGCCGCCTTCTTCGCCACGGCCTTCTTGGCGGGCGTCTTCCTGACGGCGGCCCCGGGGGCAGCCCTCTCCTCGCCGCCGGGCGGCGCGGCACCCTCCTCCTCGGCGGGCCTCTCCTCGGCCGCCGGTTCCCCGGCTGCCGTCTCCTCGGCGACGGACTTCTTCGCGGCCGTCCTCTTCGCGGTCGTCTTGCTCGCGGCCGTCCTCTTCACGGCCGTCTTCTTCACGGCGGGCGTCTTCTTCGCGACCGTCGGCGGCTCCGTGACCGTCGTCTTCTTCCCGGCCACGTCCTTGGCGCCCTCGGCCGGACCGGCGGAACCGGCGGCCGAGGTCTTCTTCGCGGCGGTCTTCTTCGCCACCATGTCGCGGCCCCTTCACATTTTGTGATCTTGCTCGCGAATCGTGCTGGGACGATAAATCGGCCCAAGGCCCGCGGCAACGGGCCACGCCGCCGTTCCCACCCGCCCCCGCGCCCCTCGGGGCGGGCCTGCCTCCGTTGTGCCCAGCTCCCCGCCGGGTAATCCGTCCCGGCCCTCCCCCACATGGCCCCACCCCAAGTCCGGCCCGCCCCGTATGGCCATTCGGGTCACGGAAAAACCGGTCTGCCACCTCGCGCCCGGCCCCGTACACTGGCCACAGCGAAAGGCTTGGATGGGGACGAGTAGCGTCGTACGCAGCCGTGAGCGACCCGGGGACGGTGAGAGCCCGGGGGCGAGCCCGATGTGAAGCATCACCCCGGAGCCGTCGGAAGAAAGCCGCAGGACCCCTGCGGTGACTAGACCCGGCGTCGCGACCCCAATGAGGGGGCTCAGGGCGTGCGCGCCCCGGGCCAAGGAGGGTGGTACCGCGGGAGCAGCGCTCTCGTCCCTCCGACGGAACGACGACAGTCCGCCGGAGGAACTCGATGACACCGCCGCAGTACCGCCAGGTGCCCGCCCAGGTCGACCTGCCCGCGATGGAGCACGACGTGCTCGATTTCTGGCATGAGAGCAAGGTCTTCGCCAAGACCCTCGAACAGTCCGAGGGACGCCCCGAGTGGGTGTTCTACGAGGGCCCGCCCACCGCCAACGGCATGCCCGGCGCGCACCACATCGAGGCCCGCGTCTTCAAGGACGTGTTCCCCCGCTTCCGGACCATGCGCGGCTACCACGTGGCCCGCAAGGCCGGCTGGGACTGCCACGGCCTGCCGGTCGAGCTCGCCGTCGAGAAGGAGCTCGGCTTCTCCGGCAAGAAGGACATCGAGGCGTACGGCATCGCCGAGTTCAACGACAAGTGCCGCGAGTCGGTGACCCGGCACACCGACGCCTTCGCCGAGCTGACGACCCGCATGGGCTACTGGGTCGACCTCGACGACGCGTACCGGACCATGGACCCCTCGTACATCGAGTCGGTCTGGTGGTCCCTGAAGCAGATCTTCGACAAGGACCTCCTCGTCCAGGACCACCGGGTCGCCCCCTGGTGCCCCCGCTGCGGCACCGGCCTCTCCGACCACGAGCTGGCCCAGGGCTACGAGACGGTCGTCGACCCCTCCGTCTACGTCCGCTTCCCGCTGACCTCCGGCCCGCTGGCCGGGAAGGCGGCGCTCCTCGTCTGGACGACGACCCCGTGGACCCTGGTGTCCAACACGGCGGTCGCCGCCCACCCCGAGGTCACCTATGTCGTGGCCACCGACGGCGACGAGCGGGTCGTCGTCGCGCAGCCGCTGGTCGAGAAGGCGCTCGGCGAGGGCTGGGTCACCACCGGTGAGTCCTTCACGGGCGCCGAGATGGAGCGCTGGACCTACCAGCGCCCCTTCGAGCTGGTGGAATTCCCCGAGCCGGCGCACTACGTGGTGAACGCCGAGTACGTGACGACCGAGGACGGCACGGGTCTGGTCCACCAGTCCCCCGCCTTCGGTGAGGACGACCTCAAGGTCTGCAAGGCGTACGGCCTGCCGGTCGTGAACCCGGTCCGCGCCGACGGCACCTTCGAGGAGGACGTGCCGCTGGTCGGCGGCGTCTTCTTCAAGAAGGCCGACGAGGCGCTCACCGCCGACCTGGAGGCGCGCGGGCTGCTCTTCAAGCACATCGCGTACGAGCACAGCTACCCGCACTGCTGGCGCTGCCACACGGCCCTGCTGTACTACGCGCAGCCGTCCTGGTACATCCGTACGACCGCGGTCAAGGACCGGATGCTCGCCGAGAACGAGCGGACGAACTGGTTCCCGGACTCGGTCAAGCACGGCCGCTTCGGCGACTGGCTGAACAACAACGTCGACTGGGCGCTCTCCCGGAACCGCTACTGGGGCACCCCGCTGCCGATCTGGCGCTGCGAGGACGACCACCTGACGTGCGTGGGCTCGCGCGCCGAGCTGACCGAGCTGACCGGCACGGACCAGTCGGAGCTCGACCCGCACCGCCCGTACATCGACGCGGTGACCTTCCCGTGCCCGAGCTGCTCGAAGACCGCCACGCGCGTGCCGGAGGTCATCGACGCCTGGTACGACTCGGGCTCGATGCCGTTCGCGCAGTACGGCTACCCGTACGAGAACAAGGAACTGTTCGAGTCCCGGTACCCGGCGCAGTTCATCTCCGAGGCCATCGACCAGACCCGCGGCTGGTTCTACACCCTCATGGCCGTCGGCACCCTGGTCTTCGACAAGTCGTCCTACGAGAACGTGGTCTGCCTGGGCCACATCCTCGCCGAGGACGGCCGCAAGATGTCCAAGCACCTGGGCAACATCCTCCAGCCGATCCCGCTGATGGACCAGCACGGCGCCGACGCCGTCCGCTGGTTCATGGCGGCCGGCGGCTCCCCGTGGGCGGCGCGCCGCGTCGGCCACGGCACGATCCAGGAGGTCGTGCGCAAGACCCTCCTGACGTACTGGAACACGGTCGCCTTCCAGGCGCTGTACGCCCGCACGTCCGGCTGGGCCCCGTCGGCCGCGGACCCGGCCCCGGCCGACCGCACGGTCCTCGACAGGTGGCTGCTGTCCGAGCTGAACACGCTGGTCGCCGAGACGACCGAGGCGCTGGAGTCGTACGACACCCAGCGCACCGGCAAGCTGATCTCGGCCTTCGTCGACGACCTCTCCAACTGGTACGTGCGCCGCTCGCGCCGCCGCTTCTGGCAGGGCGACAAGGCGGCCCTCCGCACCCTCCACGACGTGATCGAGACGGTCACGCGCCTGATGGCCCCGCTGACCCCCTTCATCACCGAGCGGGTCTGGCAGGACCTGGTGGTGCCGGTGACACCGGGCGCCCCCGACTCCGTCCACCTGGCCACCTGGCCGGAGGCGGACACCGCCCTGATCGACAAGACGCTCTCGGAGCAGATGCTCCTGGTCCGTCGGCTGGTGGAGCTGGGCCGGGCGACGCGGGCGGAGTCGGGCGTGAAGACCCGCCAGCCGCTCTCCCGTGCACTGGTCGCGGCGGCGGGCTTCACGGCTCTCTCCCCCGAGCTCCAGGCCCAGATCACGGAGGAGCTGAACGTCAGCTCCTTGGCGTCCCTGTCCGAGGTGGGCGGCTCGCTCGTCGACACGACGGCGAAGGCGAACTTCCGCGCCCTGGGCAAGCGCTTCGGCAAGGGCGTCCAGGACGTGGCGAAGGCGGTGGCCGCGGCGGACGCGGCGGCGCTCTCCCTGGCCCTGCGTGCGGGCGAGGCGACCCTGGAGGTGAACGGCGAGACGATCACCGTCACCCCCGAGGAGGTCATCATCACCGAGACGCCCCGTGAGGGCTGGTCGGTCGCCTCGGACGCGGGCGCGACGGTCGCCCTCGACCTGGAGATCACCCCGGAGCTCCGCAGGGCGGGCCTGGCCCGTGACGCGATCCGGCTGATCCAGGAGGCCCGCAAGAACAGCGGCCTGGACGTCGCCGACCGCATCGCCCTGCGCTGGACGTCGGAGTCCCCGGAGACCGTGGAGGCCCTGACGGCCCACGCGGCCCTCATCGCCGACGAGGTCCTGGCCACGGACCACGCCCAGGGCGACGCGGACGACACGTACGGCACGCCGTTCGAGGACGAGGGCCTGTCCCTGACGTTCCGTCTCCGCAAGGCGTAAGCAGCACGCGAAGGGCCCGGCACCATGGTGGTGCCGGGCCCTTCGCGTGCCCGCTCGTCCCGCCGGCCGGACGGGCGCCCATCCGGGGTGGACGCGGGGGCGTACCCACGGCAAAGGGCCGGGCCCCGGTTTCCCGGGGCCCGGCCCTCCAGCCTGCCGACGGCTACGCGCTCATCGCGCGACCACCCGCCGTCAGTTGTCGTCCTCGTCGATCAGGAACCCGCGCATCGGCGCCGGCGCCTGCTGCATCGGCTGCGGTGCCTGCGGACGGACCGGAGCCATCGGCTGGGTCATCGCCGGAGACATCTGCTGCTGACCGCCGTAGGAGGGGCCGCCACCCATGGACGGCGCACCGCCCATCGCGCCGTTGCCGCCGTAGGACGGCGCGCCCGCGCCGGCCGAGGCCATCGACGGGGCCGGCGGCAGCGAGGCCGTCGCCGGGGTCCGCGGCGGGGCCAGCGAGTCGTCGGCCTGGGTCTCCAGCTGACGCAGCTGCGACTCCAGGTACGACTTCAGCCGCGTGCGGTACTCGCGCTCGAAGCCGCGCAGGTCCTCGACCTTGCGCTCAAGCGTGGCACGGGCGGACTCCAGGGAGCCCATGGCGACGCGGTGCTTCTCCTGGGCGTCCCGCTCAAGAGCGTCCGCCTTGGCGCGGGCGTCCCGCTCCAGGCCCTCGGCACGCGAACGCGCCTCGCCGACGATCTTGTTCGCCTCGGAGCGGGCCTCGGCGATCGCCTGGTCGGCGGTCTGCTGGGCCAGCGAGAGGACACGCGCGGCGCTGTCGCCACCGGGACCCTGGGCAGGCTGCTGCTGCATCTGCGGCGGCATCTGCTGCTGCATCTGCTGCTGCTGCATCTGCTGCTGCGGGTGACCCATGGGGCCGCCCTGCATCGGGCCGGGACCCATCGGACCGCCCTGCATCGGGCCGCCCTGCATGGGACCACCCTGCATGGGGCCGGCGGGAAGCTGGGGGGCACCGGACGGCAGCTGCGGCGGGCCCATCTGCGGCGGCTGCTGCTGGACCGGCGGTCCGGATATGGCGGCGGGCACCGGTGCGCCGGGACCGACGGGACGATCCTGCTGCTCCGGGGGCTTGCGCATCCCCTGCTGCTGCTGTTGCTGCTGCTGGTTCTGCGCGGCGGCACGCGTCGCGGCGGCCAGCTTGGCGCGCAGGTCCTCGTTCTCGCGGAGCAGGCGGGTCAGCTCGGCCTCGACCTCGTCGAGGAAGGCATCGACCTCGTCCTCGTCATAGCCTTCTCGGAGGCGGACGGTCGTGAACTGCTTGTTCCGCACGTCCTCGGGGGTCAGCGGCATCTCTTCTTCACCTCTACGTAGTCGTCGGCAGTCGGCAAGACCGTATCGTCCACATTCACCTCGCGAAGCTGCTCACGATGGAGATCAGGATGTAGACAATGATCATCAGAACGAAGAAGGACAGGTCGAGTGCCACGCCCCCGAGACGCAGCGGCGGGATGAGTCGCCGCAGAAGCTTGAGCGGTGGATCGGTGACAGTGTAGGTGGCCTCAAGGACGACCACCATCGCCTTACCGGGTTGCCATGAACGGGCGAACTGGAAGACGTAGTCCATGACAAGTCGGACGATCAGGAGGACGAGGAAGCACATCAGCACGATGTAGACCACCTGTAGTGCGACGCCCATCCCGCGGTTCCCTCTCCCCTGACTTACGTGCTCTTACTTGTCCGGCCGCTTCGCGACCGGTCCGTCCGGTTCTTGTGTTCTCAGCTCTGGTTGAAGAATCCGCCCTCTGCGATCCGGGCCTTGTCCTCCGCCGTGACATCGACGTTAGCAGGCGACAACAGGAACACCTTCTGCGTCACGCGCTCAATGCTGCCATGGAGCCCGAAGACGAGTCCGGCGGCAAAGTCGACAAGTCGCTTCGCGTCCGTGTCGTCCATCTCCGTGAGATTCATGATCACGGGGGTGCCCTCACGGAAGTGTTCCCCGATGGTACGGGCCTCGTTGTAGGTCCTGGGGTGCAGCGTGGTGATGCGGTAGGGCTCCCGCTCGGACACGACCTTGGGCATGATCACCGGTGCGTTCTTCTCCATGCTCGGGCGTTCGGGTGTGATGGATGCCACGGGGGCAATTCGGGCCGGACGTCCGCTTTCGGCGAGTACAGGGACAGAATGGGCGATCGGTTCCCGGGGGGCCGGGGGCTGCACCACTCGTACCGGTTCCTCGCGCTCCACCTGACGCGGGGGGGAGTGGCGCCGGTCGCGCTCGGGCTCCGGCTCCAGCTCGGGTTCGAAGTCGTCGTCGGGGTCGAAGCCCCGGCCGTCGTACCCATCGTCCTCCACGAGGCCGAGGTAGACCGCCATCTTGCGCATCGCGCCGGCCATTCTCTGAGTCCTCCGCTCTGTGGTGGATCGCCCTACTGGCCAATTCGCAGCGTCACCAAGTGCCCGCGATCCACGGGTCGTCCCGCCGTTCTGCGGAATGACCATATTTTCTGCTGTGGTCCGACTTGCTTCGCGACGTTACCCGAGCTTCGGGCGGACGCCGAGTACCGCCGTACCGACGCGTACATGTGTCGCCCCGGCCGCGACGGCCTCCTCGAGGTCCGCACTCATCCCTGCTGACACCATGTTCGCAGCCGGACGGGTCGCGCGCAGGACAGTCGACAAATCCATCAGCCGGTCGAAGGCGGCGCGTTGCCGGCCGGCGTACGGACCGGCGAGCGGGGCGACGGTCATGAGTCCGTCGAGCCGAAGTCCGGGGGCGGCGTCCACCGCGGCCGCCAACTCCTCGATCCCGTCCGGCGCGACACCGCCGCGGTCGCCCCGCTCGCCGGACTCGGCGTCGAGCGCGACCTGGAGGAGACAGCCGAGCTCGCGGCCCTCCTTCTCCGCGGCGGTGGAGAGAGACGAAACGAGCTTCAAGCGGTCGACAGACTGCACCACATCGGCATAACCCACCACGGATCTGACCTTGTTGGTCTGCAACTGGCCCACGAAGTGCCAGGTCAGATCAAGGTCGGCACAGGCGGCCGCCTTGGGGGCGGCGTCCTGGTCCCGGTTCTCGGCGACGTGCCGTACGCCGAGTCCGTGCAGGATTCTCACATCGCTCGCGGGGTAGGTCTTGGTGACCACGATGAGCGTCACCTCCTCCCGCGGGCGCCCGGCCGCGGCGCAGGCGGCGGCGATGCGCGCCTCCACCCGGGCCAGGTTCTCGGCGAGTTCCGACGTACGGTCCGTCATGTCTCTTCTCAGTCCAACCAGACATATCCCGCGAGTCGCCCCGTGGTGCGATCGCGGCGGTACGAGTAGTGGTCACCGGATTCCCGGGTGCAGACCGTGCTGGCCTGCCGGTCCCCGACGCCGAGCCGTTCGAGCTGGGCGTGCACTCCGGCGGTGACCTCGACGGCCGGGGTGCCCCAGCTCGTCTCGGCCCAGGCGGCGGGTTCGGCCGCGGCGACCTCGGCCCGCATGGCCTCCGGGACCTCGTAGCAGCGCCCGCAGACGGCGGGGCCGGTGCGGGCGACGATACGGGCGGGGTCGGCGCCGAGTTCGATCATGGCCGCGACAGCGGCGGGAACGACCCCCGCCACCATGCCGGGGCGTCCGGCGTGGGCGGCGGCCGCGACCCGGGCGACGGGGTCCGCCAGCAGGACCGGGACGCAGTCCGCGGTGAGGACCGCGAGGCCGAGTCCTGACCGGGAGGTGACGAGCGCGTCCACCGACGGGATCCCGTCGGTGCCCCACGGCCCTTCGACCTCGGCGACGTCGGCGCCGTGCACCTGGTTCATCCAGACCACCCGGGCCGGGTCGAGGCCGAGGGCGCTGGCGGCGAGCGCCCGGTTGGTGCGTACGGCCTCGGGGTCGTCCCCCACCGCGCCGCCCAGATTGAGCTCCTCGTACGGAACGGCGCTCACCCCGCCCCACCTGTCGGTGAAGGCGAAGTGCGCGCCGTTCGCGTCGAATCGCTGTCCTATCACTTCAGGAAGTCCGGGACGTCCAGCTCTTCGGCCTGGCTGTCGTACGGACGGGCCGGCGGGACGACCGGCGGGGCAGGCGACAGCGGGGTCTCGTTGACCGCCGGGGCCGGCTCGACCGGAGCCGGGGCCGGCTCCTCGCGGGGGGCGACCGTACCGAGGCCGCCCAGCGGGCGGGAGGTCTCGACGTGGCGGGGGGCCGGAGCCGGCTCCTCGCGCTTGGCCGAGGCCGAGCCGATGATGTTGTCCCGGCGGGCCGGCGGCTGGCCGCCGTCGAATCCGGCCGCGATGACGGTGACCCGGACCTCGTCGCCGAGGGCGTCGTCGATGACGGCGCCGAAGATGATGTTGGCCTCGGGGTGGGCGGCCTCGCTGACCAGCTGCGCGGCCTCGTTGATCTCGAAGAGACCGAGGTCGCTGCCGCCGGAGATGGAGAGCAGCACGCCGCGGGCGCCGTCGATGGAGGCCTCGAGGAGGGGCGAGGAGATCGCCATCTCCGCGGCCGCCACGGCGCGGTCGTCGCCGCGGGCGGATCCGATGCCCATCAGGGCCGAACCGGCCTCGGACATGACCGACTTGACGTCGGCGAAGTCGAGGTTGATCAGACCCGGTGTGGTGATGAGGTCGGTGATGCCCTGGACACCGCTCAGCAGCACCTGGTCGGCCGACTTGAAGGCGTCGAGCACGGAGACCTGGCGGTCCGAGATCGACAGGAGCCGGTCGTTGGGGATGACGATGAGGGTGTCGACCTCTTCGCGGAGTTCGGCGATGCCGTCCTCCGCCTGGTTGGCACGACGGCGTCCTTCGAAGGTGAACGGCCGGGTGACCACACCGATCGTCAGGGCGCCGAGCGAGCGTGCGATGTTGGCGACGACGGGTGCGCCGCCGGTGCCGGTGCCGCCGCCTTCGCCGGCGGTGACGAAGACCATGTCGGCCCCCTTGAGGACCTCCTCGATCTCCTCACGGTGGTCCTCTGCCGCCTTGCGACCGACGGCCGGGTTCGCCCCGGCCCCGAGGCCACGGGTGAGTTCACGGCCGACGTCGAGCTTGACGTCGGCGTCGCTCATCAACAGCGCTTGCGCGTCGGTGTTGATCGCGATGAACTCGACGCCCTTGAGACCGACCTCGATCATTCGGTTGATGGCATTGACACCACCGCCGCCGACACCGATGACCTTGATGACTGCGAGGTAGTTCTGCGGTGCTGCCACGTCGAAGGCCTCTCGCCTCGAGTTACGTGTCGTCGCTGCGCGGTTGGTCGCGCCGCTCCGACGGATGCCGATTGGGACGGTCCGAAACGCCGACCCAAACCCTAACGTTGAAGTTTAGGGTTACCAGTGTCTCTGTTCGCTGGACTCTTCCGAACGAGACACTAAGTCGACAAGCGGCGCACGTTCAACGAACACGCCGAACCTCCCGTTTTTCTTTTCACCCTATGTGATCACCCGTAGCGCTGGCCAACCAGGGTGCTGGCCAGGGGCGATACCCGTCAACTTCCGGACGAGGCGGGCGCCGTGGGGGCACTTACATCGAAGTGCCCCGCTTTGGGAGTGGCCTTCAGGAGCGCGGTGAGCACCCGGGCCTTGACCGGGCCGTGCTCGCCGCTGCCCCAGAAGACGGTGCGTCCCCTGGTCAGCTCCAGAGTGACGGAGTCGTACGAGGTGACGCGCACGACACGAGTGTCCCGGGCGATTTCCGCCGGGAGTTCACCCCGGACGCGGACCGCCTCCCTGAGCAGCCGGGCCGCACCGAAGCGGCGCAGGCTCGGGGAGGAGGCGCTGTCGAGGACGAGCCGCGGGACACCGCGGGGGGCGGTGTCGACGGTGGCGAACCGCACACCGGTCGCGTCCACTTCGATGAACTTTCCGCCCTTTTCGATGAGAAGAACGGGCTTCCGTTCCGTCACTTTCAGCCCGATTCCGTGCGGCCAGGACCGCACGACGGTCACCGTCTCGATGCGCGGCAGCTTCTGCCGGAGCCGACCCTCGATGGCGTCGGTGTCGACGGTGACGAGCGGGGCGCCCATCGGAACGGCGGCGACGGCCTCGATCTCACGCGCCGTCAGGATTCCGGCGCCGGAAGTCTTCACATGTTCCACACGGAACCAGGTGGAGCCGTAGAGCGCCCAGACGCCGCCGGCCACGAGGACGAGGACCCCGAAGGCGATCAGGAGCGCCCGGGTGCCGGGCACCCGGAACCTGCGGTTCCGGGTGCCCGTACGGGACGGACCGTCCGACGACCCCTTCGACGTGCTCGCGCCGCTCTTCTCGGCGGTCGTCGGTCCGGCTGCCACCTGGCGTCTCCTGCCCTCAGCCGCCGCGCTACGCCTGTCGGCGGGCGGCGATCGCCTCGTACACCATGCCGACGAGCAGGTCGTCGGCGTCCCGGCGGCCGAACTCGGCGGCGGCGCGGGACATCTCGTACAACCGGTGCGGATCGGCCAGTACGGGCAGGACGTTGCCCTGCACCCACTGCGGCGTCAGCTCCGCGTCGTCGACGAGGAGTCCACCGCCGGCCTTGACCACCGGCTGCGCGTTGAGCCGCTGTTCACCGTTGCCGATGGGCAGCGGGACGTACGCGGCGGGCAGCCCGACGGCGGACAGCTCGGCGACGGTCATCGCGCCCGCGCGGCAGAGCATCATGTCGGCGGCGGCGTACGCGAGATCCATCCGGTCCACGTACGGTACCGGCACGTAGGGCGGCATTCCGGGCATGTTGTCGACGCGCGGCATTTCGTTCTTGGGGCCGACCGCGTGCAGGATCTGGATGCCGGAGCGCTGGAGCACCGGGGCGATCTGCTGGACGACCTCGTTGAGCCGCCGGGCGCCCTGCGAGCCGCCGGAGACCAGCAGCGTCGGCAGGTTCGGGTCGAGCCCGAAGGCGGCGCGCGCCTCGGGACGCATCCGCGCCCGGTCGAGGGTCGCGATGGTGTGCCGCAGCGGGATGCCGATGTAGCGGGCGTTGCGGAGCTTGCTGTCGGGGGTGGCGACGGCGACCCCGGCCGCGTACCGCGAACCGATCTTGTTGGCCAGGCCTGGCCGGGCGTTGGCCTCGTGGACCACGATCGGCACTCCGAGCCGCTTGGCGGCGAGGTAGCCGGGCAGCGCCACATAGCCGCCGAAGCCCACCACGCAGTCCGCCTTGGTGCGTTCGAGGACCTGCTCGGCGGCCTTGATCGTGCCGCGCAGCCGCCCGGGGACGGTGATCAGCTCGGGGGTGGGCTTGCGGGGCAGCGGTACGGCGGGGATGAGGGCCAGCTCGTAGCCCCGCTCGGGCACGAGCCGGGTCTCCAGACCCTTCTCCGTGCCGAGCGCCGTGATCCCCACACTGGGGTCCTGCCTGCGCAGGGCGTCCGCGAGGGCCAGCGCCGGCTCGATATGACCGGCGGTCCCCCCGCCGGCGAGTACGACATGCACCGAAATTCACCGCTCTCCGGACGGGCGCTTCTTGACGCGCCGTCGCATCGACTTCCATCTCACCCCGGCCCGCTTGCCCCATCCGGGGCGGCGCATGGCCAGGGCCGCTTTCGCGGCGGGTTCCTGTCGCGCGAAGGCGATGAGGAGCCCGACGGCGAACATGGTCGGCAGCAGGGCCGACCCACCGTAGGAGAACAACGGGAGCGGGACCCCGGCGATCGGCAGCAGACCGAGCACCGCACCGACGTTGATCACGGCCTGAGCCGTGATCCAGGTGGTCACACCTCCCGCGGCGAACCTCACGAAGGGGTCCTCCGTGCCTCCGGCCACGCGGATACCCGCATAGCCTAGAGCCGCGAACAGGGCGAGTACCGACAGCGTCCCCGCGAGACCCAGTTCCTCACCGGTGACCGCGAAGATGAAGTCGGTGTGCGCCTCGGGCAGTTGGCCCCATTTCTCGATGCTCGCACCGAGACCGGAACCGAACCATCCACCCGACGCCAGAGCATAGATTCCGTGCGCGGCCTGCAGACAGGGGGCTCCCTCCCCGCCGGGGTCGGTCGCTCCGATGCAGTCGAAGCGCTTCATCCGGTTCGCGCTCGTCTTGATGAGCAGCACACCGATCGCGCCGGCCACCGAGAGCACCCCCACGAAGAGCCGGGTGGGCGCTCCGGCCGTCCACAGCAGGCCGAAGAGGATCGCCGTGAGAATGATCGCGGTGCCCATGTCGCCGCCGAGCATGATGAGCCCGAGGAGCATGAAGGCTCCGGGGACCAGCGGGACCAGCATGTGCTTCCACTGGGTGAGCAGCTTCATGTCGTGCTTGCGGGCGAGCAGGTCGGCTCCCCACAGGATCAGCGCCAGCTTGCCGAACTCGCTGGGCTGGAGCATGAACGGGCCGCCCAGCGAGATCCAGTTCTGGTTGCCGCCGACAGCGTGCCCTATCCCCGGGATCTGCACGAGCACCATGAGGAAGACCGCGCCGACCAGGATCGGGTAGGCGAGCGCCCGGTGCAGCTTCACGGGCATGCGCGAGGCGACCAGGAGCAGGCCGGCCCCGAGCAGCGCGGCGAAGAACTGCTTCCGGAAGAAGTACGAGGGCACGAGCTCGTAGCGGAGTGCCGTGATCATCGAGGCGGAGTAGACCATCACGAGGCCGAGCGCGGTGATGAGCATCCCCGCGCCGATGATCACGTAGTAGGCCGTGAGCGGGCGGTCCCAGGCCTTCAGCGCCCGCTCGTGAAGGCTGCGTACGCCTCCGCCACGGATCCGCCGCGGGGTCGCGGGGGCCCGCCCTCCGCCGCGTACGGCGGACGGCCGGCGTGTCCCTGCGATCTTGCTCGGCATGGTCGCTGCCCCCTCCGGTCGTGCCCGGTCCCGCCGGACCCACTGGGCGGGTCAGGCGTCCCCGGTGGCGGCGAGGGCGCGGACCGCGTCCGCGAAGGCCTCGCCGCGCTTGTTGTAGTTGGTGAACATGTCCATCGAGGCGCAGGCCGGGGCGAGGAGCACCGTGTCCCCCGGGCGGGCGAGACGAGCCGCCTCGCGGACCGCCTCGGACATCGCCCCAGTGTCGGTCCGGTCGAGGTCCACCACCGGTACTTCCGGGGCGTGTCGCGCCAGGGCTTCGCGGATCAGGGCGCGGTCGGCGCCGATCAGGACGGCCCCGCGCAAGCGCTTCGCCGACTTGCTGACGAGCTCGTCGAAGGTGGCGCCCTTGGCGAGTCCGCCGGCGACCCAGACGATCGGGTCGTAGGCGGCCAACGACGCCTCCGCGGCGTGGGTGTTGGTGGCCTTGGAGTCGTCGACGTACGTGACTCCCTGGACCTCCTCGACCAGCTCGATGCGGTGCGGGTCGGGCCGGAAGGCCCTCAGCCCGTCCCGTACGGCCTTCGCGTCGACGCCGAAGGCGCGGGCGAGGGCGGCGGCGGCGAGCGCGTTGGCGATGTTGTGCGGGGCCGGCGGCTGGACGTCGGCGACCTCGGCGAGCTCCTGGGCGTTCTTCTGCCGGTTCTCCACGAAGGCCCGGTCGACGAGGATGCCCTCGACGACACCGAGTTCGGAGGGGCCGGGGGTGCCGAGGGTGAAGCCGATGGCACGGCAGCCCTCCTCGACGTCGGCCTCGCGGACCAGGTCCTCGGTCGTCCTGTCGGCGACGTTGTAGACGCAGGCGACCTGGTTGCCCTCGTAGATCCGGCCCTTGTCGGCGGCGTACGCCTCCATGGAGCCGTGCCAGTCGAGGTGGTCGGGGGCCAGGTTGAGGACGGCGGCCGAGTGGACGCGGACGGACGGCGCCCAGTGCAGCTGGTAGCTGGAGAGCTCGACGGCGAGCACGTCGTACGTCTCGTCGCCGAGGACGGCGTCGAGGAGCGAGACGCCGATGTTGCCGACGGCGGCGGTCCGCAGCCCGGCCGCCTCCAGGATCGAGGCGAGCATCCGTACGGTCGTGGTCTTGCCGTTGGTGCCGGTGACCGCGAGCCAGGGGGCCGCTCCGGGGCCCCTGAGGCGCCAGGCGAGTTCGACGTCGCCCCAGATCTCCACGCCCGCCTCCGCGGCGGCCGTGAAGAGCGGCTTGTCGGGGCGCCAGCCGGGGGTGGTGACGATCAGCTCGGTGCCGGACGGCAGGGTCGCCCCGTCGCCGAGGCGGACCGTGATCCCCTCCGCCTCAAGGGCGGCGGCCTGGGCCCGGGAGCGCTCGTCGTCGCCGTCGTTGACGACGGTGACGCGTGCCCCGAGCCCGTGCAGGACGCGGGCGGCCGGGATGCCGGACACCCCGAGCCCCGCGACGGTGACGTGCTTGCCGTTCCAGTCGAGCTGTTCTGTCACTTCGCCGATGCCCATCCCGCGTAGAAGAGGCCCAGGCCCACGATCACGCACATGCCCTGGATGATCCAGAACCGGACGACGACAAGGACCTCGGACCACCCCTTGAGTTCGAAGTGGTGCTGGAGGGGTGCCATCCGGAAGACGCGCTTGCCGGTCATCTTGAAGGAGCCGACCTGGATGACCACGGACATCGTGATCAGGACGAACAGGCCGCCGAGCAGCGCGAGGAGAAGCTCCGTACGGGAGCAGATGGCGAGACCGGCGAGGGCGCCGCCGAGGGCGAGCGAGCCGGTGTCACCCATGAAGATCTTGGCGGGTGAGGTGTTCCACCACAGGAAGCCGAAGCAGGAGCCCATCAGCGCGGAGGCGACGACCGCGAGGTCGAGCGGGTCACGGACCTCGAAGCAGGCGTTGGGGTTGGTGAGGGTCATGGCGTTCGCACAGGACTCCTGGAACTGCCAGAGCCCGATGAACGTGTACGCGCCGAAGACCATCACCGAAGCGCCGGTGGCCAGGCCGTCCAGACCGTCCGTCAGGTTCACGCCGTTGGACATGGCCAGGATCATGAAGAGCGCCCAGACCACGAAGAGCACCGGACCGATGGTCCAGCCGAAGTCCGTGATGAAGGAGAGCTTCATGGAGGCCGGGGCGAGACCGCGCGCGTCGGAGAACTGGAGCGCGAGCACCGCGAAGGCGATGCCCACGATCAGCTGGCCGGCCATCTTCGCCTTGGCCCGCAGGCCGAGCGACCGCTGCTTGACGATCTTGATGTAGTCGTCGAGGAAGCCGACCAGGCCCATGCCGGCCATCAGGAAGAGGACCAGCACCCCGGAGTACGAGAGGGGCTCGCCGGTGATGACCTTGGCCAGGGCGTACGCGATGAGCGTGGCCAGGATGAAGGAGATGCCGCCCATGGTGGGCGTGCCCTTCTTCCCGGCGTGGCCGCGCGGGCCGTCGTCGCGGATGAACTGCCCGTATCCCTTGCGGGCGAGCAGCTTGATCAGCAGCGGCGTACCGATCAGGGTCAGGAAGAGCCCGATGGCCCCCGCGAAGAGGATCTGCCTCATCGGCCGGTGACCTCGCCCTCGGTGTCGAGGAGAGCCAGGGCGACCTGTTCGAGACCGACCGACCTGGAAGCCTTCACAAGGACGACGTCCCCCGGGCGCAGCTCACTGCGCAACAGGTCGACAGCCGCCTGCGCGTCGGACACGTGCACCGACTCCTCACCCCACGAACCCTCGTTATATGCGCCCAGTTGCAGCCAGGACGCTTCCCTGTCCCCGACCGCGACGAGCTTGCTGACGTTGAGCCGGACGGCGAGCCGTCCGACCGCGTCGTGCTCGACGAGCGATGCGTCACCGAGCTCGGCCATCTTGCCGAGCACCGCCCACGTACGAGCCCCTCGGGCCTGTGCGGCCCTGCCCATGGCCGCGAGCGCGCGCAGGGCGGCTCGCATGGACTCGGGGTTCGCGTTGTAGGCGTCGTTGACGATCGTCACGCCGTCCGGACGCTCGGTGACCTCCATGCGCCAGCGCGACAGGGTGCCGGCCTCGGAGAGCGCGGTGGCGATCTCCTCGACAGGCATGCCCAGCTCGTGCGCGACGGCGGCCGCTGCGAGCGCGTTCGACACGTGGTGCTCACCGTACAGGCGCAAGGTCACGTCGCTGCACCCGGTGGGTGTGTGAAGCCGGAAAGAGGGCCGTCCGGACTCGGTGAGGTGGACGTTCTCGGCCCGTACGGCCGCTTCGTCCGCTTCGCCGAACAGGGTCACGCGGGCCTTGGTGCGGCTCGCCATCGCGCGGACGAGCGGATCGTCGGCGTTGAGGACCGCGACTCCGCCCTCCTCGGCCGGGGGCAGCGCCTCGACGAGCTCGCCCTTGGCCACGGCGATCTGCTCCCGGCCGCCGAACTCGCCGATGTGGGCGGTGCCCACGTTGAGGACGAGGCCGATGCGCGGCGGGGTGAGGCCGGTGAGGTAGCGGATGTGCCCGATGCCGCGGGCGCCCATCTCCAGGACCAGGTGCCGGGTCTCGTCGCTCGCGCGGAGCGCGGTCAGCGGCAGGCCGATCTCGTTGTTGAGCGAGCCGGGCGTCCACACCGTGGGTGCGTGCCGGTCGAGGACCTGGGCGATCAGGTCCTTGGTGGAGGTCTTGCCCGCCGAGCCGGTGAGGGCGACGACATCGGTGCCGAGCCGTTCGACGACCGCCCGGGCGAGGGCCCCGAGCGCGGTCTGGACGTCGTCGACGACGAGGGCGGGGACGCCGACGGGGCGGGCGGCGAGCACCGCCACCGCGCCCGCGGCGACGGCGCGTTCCGCGTAGTCGTGGCCGTCGACGTGCTCACCGGCGAAGGCCGCGAAGAGACTGCCGGCCCGCACCTCGCGGGAGTCGATGACGACGGGCCCGGTGATCCGGGCGGCCGGATCCGGTATGTCGTGCGCCTGCCCGCCGACGATTTCGGCGATCTCGGCGAGGGAGAGGGCGATCACTGCTTCATCCCTGACTGTTCTGGTGGCTGGCTTCGGCTCGGCTGCCCGAAGGGGCGGCCGGGGCGTTTCGTTCGAGGATCGCCGCGCGCAGGACCTCGCGGTCGTCGAAGGGGCGGACGACTCCGGCGATCTCCTGGCCCTGCTCGTGGCCCTTGCCGGCGACCAGGACGGTGTCCCCGGGCCGGGCGCGGGCGACGGCGGCCGCGATGGCCGCCGCCCGGTCGGGTTCGACCAGGACGGCGCCCCGCTCCCCCGCCGGTACGTCCGCGGCGCCCGCGAGCATGGCGGTGAGGATCACGAGCGGGTCCTCGGAGCGGGGGTTGTCGGAGGTCAGGACGGCGGTGTCGGCGAGTCTGGCCGTGGCGGCGCCCATCGGGCCGCGCTTGGTGGTGTCCCGGTCGCCGCCGCAGCCGATGACCACGTGCAGCCGGCCCTCGGTGACCTCGCGCAGGGAGCGCAGGACGGATTCGACGGCGTCCGTCTTGTGCGCGTAGTCGACGACGGCGAGGTACGGCTGGCCGGCGTCGACCCGCTCCAGGCGGCCCGGTACGCCGGGGACGGCGGCGACGCCCTCGGCGGCACTCTTGGGGTCGATGCCCGCGGCGGCGAGGGTGGCGATGGCGGCGAGGGTGTTGGCGACGTTGAACGGGCCGGGCAGCGGGGCGGTGGCGGGGATCCGCTCGCCCCCGGGGCCGACGGCGGTGAACGTCGAGTCGTGGGAGCCGAGGACGAGGTCCTCGGCGCGCCAGTCGGCGTCGGCGCGGCCCTCGGCGGAGAAGGTGACGACCGGGACGGTGGCCTCCGTCACGAGCCTGCGGCCGTACGCGTCGTCGAGGTTGACCACGCCCAGACGGCTGCGCTCGGGCGTGAAGAGACCTGCCTTCGCCCGGTAGTAGTCGTCCATGTCGGAGTGGAACTCCATGTGCTCCGGGCTGAGGTTGTTGAAGACGGCGACGTCGAAGACGCAGCCGTCGACCCGGCCGAGCACGAGGGCGTGGCTGGAGACCTCCATGGCGACCGCGTCGACGCCGCGCTCGCGCATGACGGCGAACAGCGCCTGGAGGTCGGTGGCCTCGGGGGTGGTCCGCTCCGACTTGATGCGCTCGTCGCCGATCCGCATCTCCACGGTGCCGACGAGTCCGGTGCTGTGTCCGGAGCCGCGCAGTCCGCCCTCGACGAGGTAGGCGGTGGTGGTCTTGCCGGAGGTGCCGGTGATGCCGATCTGGAGGAGGCCGTCCCCGGGCCGTCCGTAGATCTCGGCGGCGAGTTCGCCCATCCGGCCGCGCGGGTTCTCCACGACCAGGACCGGCAGTCCGGTCGCGGCGGCGCGCTCGGCGCCCGCCGGGTCGGTGAGGATCGCGGCGGCCCCGAGTCCGGCGGCCTGGGCGACGAAGTCGGCGCCGTGGGCGCGGGCGCCGGGCAGGGCCGCGTACACGTCGCCGGGACGCACGGCCCGCGAGTCATGGGTGATGCCCGAGATCTCGGCGGTCCGGGGGGCGTCGACCCCGAGCTGCGCGGCCAGGTCGCCCAGGGGTGTCGGGCGGCCCTGCTCCGGGCGGGGCGGGGAGGTTCGGTACTGATCAGCGTGTGGCACGGCGGTGAGCGTACCGGGCTCACCCTGTGAGGGGCCAAAATGGCCCGGGGCCTCGCCGGAGTTCGATTTCCGGTTCGCGGAATCGGGGGTGATCGTTGTCACTGGTGCTCCCGGAGTGTCACGGGGTGGGGGCGAAGACCGGCAGTCGGGCCGGGTCGCTGCCCGTGGGGGCGATGTGCAGGGTCTTCAGGGCGAACTCCATGACCTTCTTGTAGATGGGTCCGCAGATCTGGCCGCCGAAGTAGCTGCCCTTGGTGGGGTTCTGGATGGCGCAGTAGACGGTGATCCGCGGCTCGTCGGCGGGGGCGAAACCGGCGAAGGAGGCCGTGTAGCCCTTGTAGCGGCCGAGTTCGGGGTCGACCCGGTTGGCGGTGCCGGTCTTGCCCGCGACGCGGTAGCCGGGGATCGCGGCCCTGGTGCCGGTGCCCTCCCCCCTGTCGTCGACGACGGACTCCAGCATCTGCGCGAGGGTCTTGGCGGTCTTCTCGCTGATGACCCGGGACTCCTCGGGCGCGGGGGCGGGGGCGAAGCGCCCGTCGGGGCCCTTGGTGCCGCGGACGAGGGTCGGCTCGACGCGTACGCCGCCGTTGGCGATGGTCGAGTACACGGAGGCGGCCTGCATGGCGTTGACGGAGAGGCCCTGGCCGAAGGGGATCGTGTACTGCTGCGAGGTGGACCAGTCCTGGGGCTTGGCGAGGATGCCGGCGGTCTCGCCCGGGTAGCCGAGGCCGGTGGGGCTGCCGATGCCGAACTTGCGCAGATAGGTGTGGAGGACCCGGTTGGACTCGGCCTGGGTGGCGCCGAGCCGGCCGGTGGCGAGGATGGTGCCGATGTTGCTGGACTTGGCGAGGACGCCGTTGAGGGTCAGGTACCAGGTCTTGTGGTCGATGTCGTCCTTGAAGAGCCGGTCGCCGCGGTGGAGCCGGTTGGGGACGGTGACATGGGTGTCGGGCGTCGCCTTGCCCTCCTCCAGGACGGCGGCCATGGACATGACCTTGCTGGTGGAGCCGGGCTCGTAGGCGTCCTGGAGGGACGCGTTGCCCATGGAGGCGGCGTTGGCGGCGGAGAGGTCGTTGGGGTCGAAGCCGGGGGCGTTGGCCATGGCGAGGACCTCGCCGGTCCTGGTGTCCTGCACGATCACATAGCCCCGGTCGGCCCTGGACTTCGCCACCTGTTCGGTGATGGCCTGCTGGGCGGCCCACTGGATGTCCCGGTCGATGGTCAGCTCGATGTCGGAGCCCGGAACGGCGGGGGTGCCCTGGGAGCCCGCGGTCGGCACCTGTCGGCCGCCCGACTGGGTGAAGCGGATCTTGCCGTCCTTGCCGGCGAGTTCCGGGTCGAGCATGGACTCCACGCCGCCGGCGCCGCGGCCCTCGGCGTTGACGTATCCCAGTATCCCGGCGGCGAGTTCGCCGTTCGGGTAGACGCGCTTGGTGCTGGGCTCGCTGAGGATGCCGCCGAGAAGGTTGACGCCGTTGCCGCCGGCGGCCTGGGCCTTCTGCCCGTAGACCTTCCGGAGGTCCTTGATCTGGTTCCAGACCTGCGGGGTCTGCTTGCGGGCGAGCAGGGTGTAGCGCGACTTGGGGGTACGGAGCTTCTTGGCGAGCTCCGCGGGCTCCTTGCCGAGGAGCGGTGCGAGGAGGGCGGCGGCCTGCTCCGGCGCGTCGGGGACCTTCGACTCCTCGCGGGTGAAGAGCTTGGGGTCGGCCGTGATGTCGTACGCGTCGACGCTGGCCGCGAGCGCGATGCCGTTGCGGTCGGTGATCTCGCCCCGCTCGGCGGAGAGCGTGTACTCCTGGAAGCGGTACTTGTCGGCCTTCGCTGCGTACGCGTCGGCGTCGACGGCCTGGACCTGCAGCAGCCGCACCACGAAGACCAGCATGACGAGGGTCAGACCGAGGGAGACCAGACGCAGCCGGGGCCGCGGACTGCCGAGCCGGATGGTGCGGGGCCGCCGGGCCGGGGGCCGGGGGGCGGTCCGCTTCGCGGCCGGGCGCGGGGAGGGACGGGACGGGCGGCCTCCGGCGGAGGCGGGCCGGGGGCGCGCGGGCCGCGCGGGGCCGGGGACTCGGCGGCGCGGGGGCTCCTTGGGGGGCACTGCTCGGTCACCTGCCGGAGGGTTGTGTCGGTTCGGCTGCGGGCTCTGTCCGTGCCTGGCCGGTGCCGGAGAGGCCCGGACCGGTGGAGGCTGTGCTGGTGGGGTCGGTGCCGGTGTTCATGGCCGGAGCTGTGCTGGTGGGGTCGGTGCCGGTGTTCATGGCCGGAGCTGTGCTGGTGGGGTCGATGCCGGTGCTCACGGCCGGAGCTGTGCTCGTGCCGGCGGTGGGAGCGCCGACGGTGCTCGCGGTGGCGGCACCGGCGGGGTGCGCGGTGTCGCCGGACGTACGGGCGTCGGCGTCCGTCGACGTGCTGGTGCCCGCGGCCGCGGTACCCCCCGGGGTGCCGGTGTTCGTCGGGGGCGCCGGGGAGTCCGTGGTGGCGGGCGGCGGCGGCTCCGCGCTGGGCGTCGGGCTCGGCTTCGGCGCCACCGCGACCGAGGGCACGCCGAGCACCTTGCCGTCGGGCCCCAGGAAGGCGGGGCTGCCGCCCGGGACCATGCCGAGCTCGCGGGCCCGCCGTTCGAGGGCGTCGGGGGCCGCGTAGTCGTCGACGTCCCGCTGGAGCGCCTGCTCCTCGTCGGTGAGCTCGGTCGTCCTGTCCTTGAGCTCGTTGAGCTGGAAGGAGCCCTGGTTGAGGGCCGAGTTCAGCAGGAGCAGGCTGATGAGGCCACCGCCGAGCAGCACCACGACAAGCAGGACGAAGGGGGTGCGGGCGGCCGAGCTCGGCCCCGACGGCATGAGCCGTCCGAGCCGCGCGGCCCGCCCTTTGAGCGGCCCCTTCGCCGTGCTCACAGCACGTCTTCCCGGATCCGTTCGGCGCCCCTGAGCCGGGCCGGGGCGGCGCGCCGGTTCTCGGCGACCTCCTCCTCGGTGGGCAGCTCGGCGCCACGGGTGAGCAGCTTCAGGCGGGGCTGGTACTTCTCCGGGACGACCGGCAGGCCGGGCGGGGCGGTGGTCGCGGCCCCGGCCGCGAAGACCTGCTTGACCAGCCGGTCCTCCAGGGAGTGGTACGAGAGGACGGCGATGCGGCCGCCGACGCCGAGGGCCTTCACGGCCGCCGGGATCGCCCGCTCCAGGACGGTCAGCTCGCCGTTGACCTCGATGCGCAGGGCCTGGAAGGTGCGCTTGGCCGGGTTGCCGCCGGTCCGCTTGGCGGCCTGCGGCAGGGAGTCGCGGATGAGCTCGACGAGCCGGGCGCTGTTGCTGAACGGCTCCTTCTCGCGCTCGCGCACGATCGCGGAGACGATCCGCTTGGCCTGCTTCTCCTCGCCGTACGCGCGGAGGATGCGGACCAGTTCGCCCGGCGGGTAGGTGTTGAGGACCTCGGCCGCGCTGATGCCGGTCGTCTGGTCCATGCGCATGTCGAGCGGGGCGTCCTGGGCGTAGGCGAAGCCGCGGTCGGCCTCGTCCAGCTGCATGGAGGAGACGCCCAGGTCGAAGAGGATGCCGTCGACCGTGGGGAGGCCGAGCCGGTCGAGGACCTCGGGCAGCTCGTCGTAGACGGCGTGGACGAGGGTGGCGCGCTCCCCGTACGGGGCGAGCCGTTCGCCGGACAGCCGCAGGGCCTCCTTGTCCCGGTCGAGGGCGACGAGCCGCGCCTCGGGGAACCGCTTCAGGAGTGCCTCGCTGTGGCCGCCGAGGCCCAGGGTGCAGTCGACGACGACCGCGCCGGGGCGCTCCAGGGCAGGGGCCAACATGTCCAGGCACCGCTGGAGCATGACCGGGACGTGTCGGTCGTTGCTCAATGCGCCCTCTCAGATCCGGCGCGGAGGTACGGGGCGAGCGGGAGGAGGCCGAGCCGTAGGTACCGCCGCACACACGGGGGAGAAACCGCGGAAAATCGCTCGTTGTCTCCGTGAACTTCGCGTCACTTTAGTCCACGGGACCCGCCGGTCAATCAACCGGCTGGCGCGTCGCACGGCACCGGGACGCGGGCCGGACATTCCGGACGGCGCACCTCTTCGGGGCCTTGCCGCCGAGGCCTGTGGGTTAGCTCACAACAAGGCTCTATGGCGTTCTTTGTCCCCTCTCACAGCGGGCCTGGGAGGCCTGTGACCATTAACGTCGGATTCATGTCGACCTCCGCGCACACATCCGCCGACGTCATGCACGCCAGCAGCACGGTCACCGACCGTCTCGTCGAGGCGAACGCACGCTACGCCGCCGATTTCACCGACCCCGGAATGGACGCGCGCCCCGTGCTTCGCGTCGCCGTCGTCGCCTGCATGGACGCCCGTCTCGACCTCCACGCGGCCCTCGGCCTCGAACTCGGCGACTGCCACACCATCCGCAACGCGGGCGGCGTGGTCACCGACGACGTGATCCGCTCGCTCACCATCAGCCAGCGGGCCCTCGGCACCCGCAGCGTGGTGCTGATCCACCACACCGGCTGCGGCCTGGAGTCCCTCACCGAGGAGTTCCGGCACGAGCTGGAGATGGAGGTCGGCCAGCGGCCGGCCTGGGCGGTCGAGTCCTTCCGCGACGTCGACCAGGACGTCCGGCAGTCGATGCAGCGGGTGCGGACCTCCCCCTTCCTGCTGCACGCCGACGACATCCGCGGCTTCGTGTTCGACGTGACGACGGGCCTGCTGCGCGAGATCGACCCGTCGGACGGGCCGACGACCGATCCCGCCCACCCGGCGTAAACACCCAAACCCCGGCATTTCCCTCGCACTTGTCCATCGGCGAGTGACACGACCCGGCCGTGCGAACAAGAATGCTCGGGTGACACCCCCCGACGTTCCCACCGGGGGCAGGTGTCCCTGTTCCGGAAGGCCGAGGAGGGCCGGGTGACGACCTATGACGATCGAGCGAGCCTCGCTGATCTGACCACCACTGTGGAGCGTGTCCGCAGGTCGGTGGAGAGTGTGATCGAGGGCAAGCCCGAGGTCGTACGGCTTTCGCTGACCGTGCTGCTCGCCGAGGGGCACCTCCTCATCGAGGATGTCCCCGGCGTCGGCAAGACCATGCTGGCCAAGACGCTGGCCCGGTCCATCGACTGCTCGGTGCGCCGCATCCAGTTCACGCCCGACCTGCTGCCCTCGGACGTCACCGGCGTGTCGATCTTCGACCAGCAGCGGCGTGACTTCGAGTTCAAGCCGGGCGCGATCTTCGCGCAGATCGTGATCGGCGACGAGATCAACCGCGCCTCGCCGAAGACGCAGTCCGCGCTCCTGGAGTCCATGGAGGAACGCCAGGTCACCGTCGACGGCCAGACCTACGAGCTGCCCAGCCCGTTCATGGTCGTCGCCACGCAGAACCCGGTCGAGATGGAGGGCACCTACCCGCTGCCCGAGGCCCAGCGCGACCGCTTCATGGCCCGGGTCTCCATCGGCTACCCGAGCCCCGAGGCCGAGCTCCAGATGCTCGACGTGCACGGCTCGGTCTCCCCGCTCGACGACCTCCAGCCGGTCGCGCACGCCCACGACATCCTGAAGCTGATCGAGGCGGTGCGCGCGGTCCACGTCGCCGACGCCGTACGCCGGTACGCGGTCGACATCGTCTCCGCCACCCGCACCCACGCCGACCTGCGGCTCGGCGCCTCCCCGCGGGCCACGCTCCACCTGCTGCGGGCCGCCAAGGCCTCCGCCGCGCTCAGCGGCCGCGAGTACGTGCTCCCCGACGACCTCCAGGCCCTCGCCGCGCCCGTCCTCGCCCACCGGCTGCTGCCGACGGCGCAGGCCCAGCTGAACCGCCGTACCGCCGAGCAGGTCGTCCAGGACATCCTGCAGCGCACCCCCGTCCCGGCCGCGGCCCCGCCCGCCGGACCGCTCTACGGCCAGCAGCCCGGCGCCCGGCGGCTGTGATGGGAGGCGCTGCCGTGCCGGACGGACAGCGGGACGACGAGGACGACCGGGGCGGTCTGCGGGCCGCCTTCGGTGGTCTCACCACCCGTGGCCGCTCCTTCCTCGCCGCCGGGGTGGCCGCCGCCGTCTGCGCGTACGTCCTCGGCCAGGCCGACCTGCTGCGCGTCGGGCTCCTGCTCGCCACGCTGCCGGTGATCTGCGTCCTCGTGCTGCACCGCACCCGCTACCGGGTCGCGGCCTCCCGCCGGCTCACCCCCCAGCGGGTGGCCGCCGGCACCGAGGCGCGGGTCCAGCTGCGGATGGAGAACGTCTCCAAGCTGCCGACCGGGCTGCTCATGCTCCAGGACCACGTGCCGTACATGCTGGGGCCCCGCCCCCGCTTCGTCCTCGACCGGGTCGAGGCGGGCGGACGGCGCGAGGTGTCCTACCGGGTCCGCTCCGACCTGCGGGGCCGCTTCCCGCTCGGTCCGCTCCAGCTGCGGCTCAACGACCCCTTCGGGATGTGCGAGCTGACCCGCTCGTTCAGCGCCTACGACACCCTCACCGTCATCCCGAGGACCGAGGTCCTGCCGCCGGTGAAGCTCGTCGGCGAGGCCTCCGGGTACGGCGACGGACGGCAGCGCTCACTGGCCCTCGCCGGAGATGACGACATCATCCCGCGCGCCTACCGCCACGGCGACGACCTGCGCCGGGTGCACTGGCGCTCCACCGCCCGCTACGGCGAGCTGATGGTCCGTCGCGAGGAGCAGCCGCAGCGGGCCCGCTGCACCGTCCTCCTCGACACCCGCCGGGTCGCCTACCAGGGCTCCGGCCCGGACTCCGCCTTCGAATGGGCGGTCTCGGGCGCCGCCTCCTCCCTGGTGCACATGCTGGAGCGCGGCTACGCCGTCCGGCTCGTGACCGACACCGGGAGCACGGTGCCCGGCGAGGGCGCCGAGGGCTTCGCCGGCTCGGCACAGGACTCGGCCGAGTCCGCCGGCCTGATGATGGACACCCTCGCCGTCGTCGACCACTCCGAGGGCGGCGGACTCTCCCGCGCCTCCGACGTGCTCCGCGGCGGTGACGAAGGACTGCTCATCGCCTTCCTCGGCAACCTCGACGAGGAGCAGGCGGCGCTCACCGCCCGGATGCGCGGCCGCGCGGGCGCGGCCGTCGCCTTCGTCCTGGACTCCGGCTCCTGGCTGACCGGCGGTTCGGTCGCCGGCGCCGTCGACGACCGGGTACGACAGCTGCGCGAGGCGGGCTGGACGGCGCTGGCCGTACCGCCCGGGGCGCACCTCGCCGACCTGTGGCAGCAGGCGGCCGGAGTCCGCGCGGAGTCCGGCGCCGCCGACACCTACGGAGGATGGTCATGAGCGGGCGCGCACGGCTGACCCTGGCCGCCTGGGGCGCCACCCTGATGGGGGCCGGAGCACTGCTCCCCCTCGTGAAGCCGGCGACCTGGATCTTCACGGCGGCGTTCGTCCTCGCCCTGGTGAGCGGGGTGGGCGCGCTGGCCAGACGGGCGCCCCTCGCCCGGCCGCTGACCCTGCTCGCGCAGGTCGCCGTCGCGCTGGTCGCCCTGACCGTGATCTTCGCCCGCGAGCAGGCGATCCTCTGGTTCCTCCCCGGCCCGCAGGCCTTCGCGCACGCCGCCGACCTGTTCGGGGCGGGCGCCGAGGACGTCGGCCGGTACGCGATCCCCGCGCCGGACACCGAGGGCATCCGGCTCATGCTGGTCGGCGGCGTCGTCGCGATCGGCCTGATCGTGGACACCCTCGCGGTCAGCTTCCGCAAGGCGGCCCCGGCCGGTCTTCCGCTGCTCGCCCTGTACTCGGTGGCGGCCGGGCTCTCCGGCGGCGGCGCGGGCTGGCTCTGGTTCCTCCTCGCGGCCTCCGGCTATCTGCTGCTGCTCCTCGCGGAGGGCCGCGACCGGCTCTCCCAGTGGGGGCGGGTCTTCGGCGGCGCCCAACGCTCCGGCCGGCCCGGCACACCCGTCGGAAGCGGCGGCCCCACCTTCGCCCCGGCCCGCACGGGACGCCGGATCGGCGCCGTGGCCATGGGCGTCGCCCTGGTCGTTCCGCTCGCGCTGCCCGGCTTCACCGGCGGGCTGCTCGGCGGCGGCGCCGACGAGGGCACCGGGGGCACCGGCAAGGGCGGCACCATCTCGGCCGTGAACCCGCTGGTCTCCCTCCAGGACAATCTCCGCCAGCAGGAGGACCGGGAGGTCCTGCGCTACCGGACCAACGCCCGCGACACCTCCGGTCTGTACCTGCGGCTCGTCGCGCTCGACCAGTTCGACGGCACCTCGTGGAAGTCCTCGGTCCGCCCCATCGAGGACGTGCCCAGGCAGCTGCCCTGGCCGCAGGGGCTCTCGCAGGACGTCCAGATCGACGAGGTGACCAGCAACTTCGTCGCCTCCGACGGCTACGAGCAGAAGTGGCTGCCCATGCCGTACCCGGCCGGCCGCGTCGACATCGACGGCCGCTGGCGGTACGAGCCCGCCGGCCGGATGCTCGTCGGCGACGACAAGCAGACCACCCGCGGCGCCCGCTACCAGGTCAGCAGCCTGGACGTACGGCCCACCTCGGACCAGCTGGCCGCGTCCGGGCCCGCCCCGGAGAAGCTGCGCCGCGAGTACACCAAGGTCCCCGCCTCGCTCCCGGACGACGTCAGGGCGACCGCGCTGCGGATCACCCAGGGCGCGCGCAGCGACTACGAGCAGGCGGTGAAGCTCCAGAACTGGTTCGCCCGGGACGGCGGCTTCCGCTACGACGTCGAGGTGGAGTCCGGCACCGGGGTCCAGGCGATCTCCCGGTTCCTGAAGGACAAGCAGGGCTTCTGCGTCCACTTCTCCTTCTCCATGGCGGCGATGGCCCGCTCGCTCGGCATCCCCGCCCGCGTCGCCGTGGGCTTCATGCCGGGCACGACGCAGACCGACGGATCGGTCTCGGTCGGCATCCGGGACGCCCACGCCTGGCCCGAGCTGTACTTCGAGGGTGCGGGGTGGACACGGTTCGAACCGACCCCCTCGCGGGGCTCCACCCCCGCGTACACCCGGGACAACACGCCCTCCGGTACGGCCACCGGTCCCGCACAGCCCCAGCAGAGCGCCTCGGCACAGCCGTCCGCCGCGCCGAGCGCCTCGGAGAGCTGCACCCCGCAGATGCGGAGGCTCGGTGACTGCGGCCCGGACGCCGCGGTGGCCGGTGCGGAGACGGGCGGCTCGGGTCCCGACCCCCTGACGGTGGTCCTCCTGACCCTCGGCGCCCTGGTCGTGCTCGCCCTTCCCTTCCTGCCTCTCCTCTGGCGGACCCGGGTACGGGCCCGGCGGCTCGGCTCGGACGGGGCCCGCGGCCCCCGGGAGACGGCGGCGCGGACGCTCACGGTCTGGCGGGAGATCAACGACACCGCCTGGGACTACGGGGTCGAGCCCGACGAGTCGCTGTCACCGAGGAAGGCGGCGGCCCGGATCGTCCGGCTGGGCGAGCTGCGGGGCGAGGCGGCGGACGCGGTGCACCGGGTGGCGCGGGCGGTGGAGGAGGTGCTGTACGCGCCTCACCCGCGGCCGGCCGCGGGCCTCGCGGACGAGGCCGCCCGGGTCAGGACGGGGTTCCACGCCTCGGCCGACCGCCGCACCCGGCTCAGGGCGACCCTGGCCCCACGCTCGGCGGCCCGCCTCCGCTGGGCGGCGTCGGCGCGCTGGTCGGAGACATCGACGAACTGGTCGCTCCGCCGCCGCGCCCTCCTGACCCGAGCAACGACCCGCCTCCGCCGCACGACACCGAACACGGGCTGACGGGGGCCCCAGCCTGCGGGCCCACCTACCGGCTCCGGCCCCGTCGCCCACCCCCGTGTGGGCAATCGTCCCGCCGGGGCGGGACGGGTGGGCACACGGGACGGCGCCCTTCGGCGGGCGCCTCCGCCCTTGTGCCTGGACCCGCCACTGACTTGTGCGGCGCACAAAGGGTGCGGGTTCAGGCGCGGAAGCCTAGGCCCGGCAAAGGGCGCCGTCCGTTGTGCCCACCCGTTCCGCCCCAGCGGAACAGATGCCCACAACGCGGGGCGGCGGGGGCCAGCATGGGTGGGGGCCCGCCCCAGCGGAACTGCCCACAACGCGGGGCGGCAGGCGGCGGCGCGCGCACGACCGAGCCCCGCAGGGTGCGCGGAGGCGCGTTCTGCGGGGCTCGGTCACGTAGGGCGCGGGGCTACCGCTCGGCCGCCGTCAGTGGCCGCCGCCCTGCTGCTCGTCGCGGCGGCGCTGCCACCGCTCTTCGATCCGGTTCATCATGGAGCGTCGCTGCTGCCGGGTCTGACGGCCACCTGCCGCCGTCCCACCCCCGGCCGCCTGCTGCTCACCCGGTTTCGGCGCCTTGCGCCATCCGGTGACGGCCAGGACCGCGCAGCCCAGCATGACGAGGAATCCCACCACGCTGATCCAGATCAGGCCGTCCTCTTGGAAGACCATTCCGGTCATGAGGAGCGCGATACCCACCAGGAAGCCGGCGACTGCCTGGTAGACCCGTCGCCGGGTGTACGTACGCAGTCCGCTTCCCTCGAGCGCTGTCGCGAACTTGGGATCTTCGGCGTACAGCGCTCGCTCCATCTGCTCGAGCATTCGCTGCTCGTGCTCCGAGAGCGGCACGGAGTCCTCCTAGTCGTCGGTCGCGGGGGCGACCGGTTGGCGGCCCTTTCAGGATAGGCAGGGAATCGCCCCCGTGAAACCCGCCCTCAATGCCGAATAGCCAATCCGGGCCGCCATGCGGATCGGTTGCTGAGGCGTTGATTCCCCAGCCCCTCGTCCGTCATGCCGGATGCTGTCCCCCGATCATACGGGGCGGAGCCCGTTACCGGGCCGGCTGTGGCGTACTCCATGGAGTGCCGCCATCCGCACCGCTGAACGGGTGCCGTCCCGCTCAGGCCCGCTTCTCGCCCAGCACGTGCAGCTGCGTGGCGATCGCGTGGAAGGAGGGCAGCTCGGCGGCGGCCGCTTCCAGCTTGAGCAGGGCCTCCGCCGCGCCGGGCTCCGTGTCGACGAGGACGCCGGGGACGAGGTCGGCGAAGACCCGGACGCCGTGCACGGCGCCGACCGCGAGTCCGGCGCCTTCGGCGAGCTCGGCGAGCTGTTCGGCGGTGAAGCGCCGGGGTACGGGGTCGCCCGTGCCCCAGCGGCCCGCCGGGTCGGTGAGCGCGTGCCGGGCCTCGGTGAAGTGCCCGGCGAGGGCGCGGGCGAGGACGGCCCCGCCGAGTCCGGCGGCGAGCAGGCTGAGGCTGCCGGCGGGCCGGAGCGCGGCGACCGCGTTCCGTACGCCCTCGGCGGGGTCGTCGACGTACTCCAGGACGCCGTGGCAGAGCACCGCGTCATAGCTCTCGCGCCCGACCACGTCGAAGAGGCCGCTGATGTCGCCCTGGACGCCGGTCACCAGGTCGGCGACGTCGGCCTCGGCGGCCCGGCGCTCCAGCGCGAAGAGCGCGTTGGGGCTGGGGTCCACGACGGTGACGCGATGGCCGAGGCGGGCGACCGGCACCGCGAAGTTGCCGGAGCCGCCGCCCGTGTCGAGGACGTCGAGGCTGTCCTTGCCGGTGGCCTCGACCCGGCGGTCGAGGGCCTCTTTGAGGACGTCCCAGACGACGGCGGTACGCAGGGAGGCGCGCGACGGGCGCGACGACGCCTCTCGGCCGAAGGCGGGGGAAGGGTCCGGCACGGCTGTTGACTCCTCGGTGACGGGTACGGACGCTCCCCACCCTATGGCCTAGGTCCCGCCTTTCGGATCATCCTCCGGCCTCACCCGTCCCCGGCCCGCGGGGCGGGACCGGCCGGAGGGCGAGCAGCCGCTCGACCAGACGCAGGAAGGCGGCGGCGTCCCTGATCAGGTCGTCGGCCTCGCGCCGGGTCGCCGCGCTCGTGATGCCCGCTTCGGCGCGGGCCCGGCGCTCGGCGCCGGAGGCGAAGAGGGCGCTCCACTCGGTGAGCTCGGGGGCCAGCTCGGCGAGGAGCTCCCAGGCGCTCCGTATCCGCTGCCGGCGGCGGGGCCCGGTCGCCGGCCTGGCGCGGGCGGCGAGGACGGCGGCGGCGGCCCGGAGAGCGGCGAGGTGGGCCACGGCGTACCGCTCGTGGGGGCGGTCGAGGGCCGTGGCCTCGGCCAGGCCGGTGCGGGCCTTGGCCAGGAGGTCGAGGGCGGCGGGCGGGACGGCGGCGGGGCGCGGGACGGGGTGGGTGCCGGAGGCGGGTCCGGATCGGGCCGGGAAGGGTCCGGTCTGGGCGGGCACGGGTCCGGACCGCGCGGGGGCGGTACGGCCTCCGGCGTGGCGGCGGGGCGCGGCTGCTGCGGAAGGGCTTGCCATGACGAGTCCTCCTGTCGTCGCGTGACGGCACTGTGGCCGTATGCGTCCATCGTGCCCGCCCCCACTGACAACGCGGCTGACCTGGCCTTTTGCCTGAAATCCAGGACACGGGTAGTTTTTGCACTGACTAGTCAGTTCAAAAACGGGAACAGGGGGTGGGTCCGTGGAGGCGCAAGAGGACGGGCGGCCGGACGGCGCCGCCGTCGTCGCGGACGGCTTCGGACTGAAGGGACCGCGCGGCTGGGCCTTCCGGGGGGTCTCCTTCCGGGCCGCGCCCGGTTCGCTGGTGGCGATCGAGGGGCCTTCGGGCTCGGGCCGGACGTGTCTGCTGCTCGCGCTCACCGGCCGGATGAAGGCCAAGGAGGGCACCGCCGAGGTGGGCGGCCTGCCCCTGCCCCGGAAGATGGCCGCGGTCCGCCGGATCACCGCCCTCGGACAGGTGCCCGGCGTCAGCGAGCTGGACCCCGCCTTCACGGTCGCCGAGCACCTGGGCGAGCGGGCCCTGCTCCAACGCCGTTACGACGGTTCCTTCCGGGCCCTCCTGCGGCGCCCGGCCGAACGGGCGGCGGCGACCCGGGCCCGGATCGAGGAGGCCGTGACGGCCGCGGGGCTCGACCTCTCCGCCCTGCCGAAGGGCGAGCGGACCTCCGTACGGGATCTGGAGCGGCTCGAGGCGCTGCGGCTCACGATCGCCCTGGCCCTGATCGGCCGCCCCCGGCTGCTCGCCGTCGACGACACGGACCTGAAGCTCTCGGACGCCGACCGGACCGAGGCCTGGTCGCTGCTGCGGACGCTGGCCGCTTCCGGGACGACCGTACTCGCCGTCTGCAGCGAGGCCCCCGAGGACGCCCTGCGGATCACCACGCTCCCGGACGCGGCGGAGCCGGAGGCCCCCAGCGGGAAGACCGAACCGGAGGCCGCCGGACCGGAGGCCGCCGAAGCCGAGGCCGCCGAACCGGAGGCCGGGGAGTCCGAACCGGACGCCGAGCCCGTCAGAAGCACCGAGAACACCGAGAACGCCGAGAACACCGCCGACCACACGACCGAGGAGGGGGCGGCCGATGCGCTCGCCGAAACTGGCCGCGCTTGAGCTGAAGCGCTTCGGCAGGGGGAAGCTGCCGCGCGCCGCGCTCGTCGCGATCCTGCTGCTGCCCCTGCTGTACGGCGCCCTGTACCTGTACTCGTTCTGGGACCCGTACAGCAGGCTCGACAAGATCCCCGTGGCCCTCGTCAACGAGGACCGGGGGGCCACCGCCGACGGCAAGCGGATCAACGCCGGCGACGACATCACCGAGGGGCTCCTGGAGAGCAACACCTTCGCGTGGCACCGGGTGAGCGACGCCGAGGCGCGCGAGGGCGTCGAGGAAGGCAGGTACTACCTGTCCCTGACCATGCCCGGCGACTTCAGCTCGCGGATCGCCTCCAGTTCCGGGGACTCCCCCGAGACCGGCGCCCTGCGGGTGCGGACGAACGACGCCAACAACTACATCGTGGGCCAGATCTCCCGGACGGTCTTCTCCGAGGTGCGCACCGCGGCCTCCACCACGTCCTCGCGGTCGTTCCTCGACAAGATCTTCATCTCCTTCTCCGACATCCACGACGCCACGGCGAAGGCCGCCAAGGGCGCCGACGACCTCAAGCAGGGCGTGGACAGGGCGAAGAAGGGCTCCAAGGACCTGGCGGACGGTCTCACGACCGCCAAGACGGGCAGCGGCGACCTGGCCGCGGGTCTGAAGAAGCTCGACAAGGGCGCCAGGGACCTGGAGAGCGGCTCCCGCAAGGTCGCGAACGGCACCCAGTCGCTCGCCGACAAGGTGAACGGCACCGCCGACAAGGTCCGCCCCTACCTGGCGAACAACGGCACGTCGATCCGCGACACCGCCCGTCTCGTCTCCGACTCCGCCACCGCCGCCCGCAACAACCTCGCCGACCTGGTCAGGCGCGCCCCGCTGCTCCGTACCGCCGCGCATACGGCCGACGACGAGCTGGCCGCGATCCACCGGGAGGAGTGCGAGCCGAAGCCCGCGGCCGACGTCCGGATCTGCGAGAGGCTCAAGAAGGCCTCGGTCACCGCCGACGACGTGGCGACGATCGCGGACGACGTGCACGAGCTCACGAAGGGCAGCACCGGCGACCTGAAGGTCCTGGACGCGCGGCTCGCCAAGCTCACGAAGCAGGCCGACGAGCTGGCCGCCCGCGCCCCGCACCTCGACGAGGACGTCGAGGACGCCATCCGGAAGATCAACGAGCTCAACACGGGTGCGAAGAAGGTCGCGGCGGGCGCCGACAGGCTCCACACGGGCATCACGGAGGCCAAGACCGGTTCCGTCAGCCTCGACACCGGCGTCGGCAAGCTCAAGAAGGGCGCGGGGGACCTCGACGGCGGTCTGTTCAAGCTGGCCGACGGCTCCGGCGAGCTGGCCGGCGGGCTGCACGACGGCGTGGAGCAGATCCCGGACTACGACAAGCAGGACCGCGACCGGCGCACGGAGGTCATGGCGGACCCCGTCCAGCTGGCCTCCCAGTCCCTGCACAAGGCGCCGAACTACGGCACCGGTTTCGCCCCGTACTTCATCCCGCTCTCCCTCTGGGTCGGCGCGATGGTCGCCTACATGATCATCCAGCCGATGAACCGGCGCGCCCTCGCCGCCGGCGCCTCCGCCTGGCGGATCGCGCTCGCGGGCTGGTTCCCGGTCGCGGCGATCGGCATCCTCCAGGTCGCGGCCCTCATGTCGGTCCTGCACTGGGGTCTCGGCCTCCAGATGGCCAGGGCGGCCGGAACCGTCGGCTTCCTCGCCCTGGTGACCTGCTGCTTCGCGGCGATCATCCAGTGGCTCAACGCCCGCTTCGGCGCGGCCGGCCGGATCCTGGTCCTCGCGGTCCTGATGCTCCAGCTGACCTCGGCGGGCGGCACGTACCCCGTCCAGACCAGTCCGGGCTTCTTCAACGCCGTCCACCCCTTCCTGCCGATGACCTACGTGGTCGAGGCGCTGCGCCGGCTGATCACGGGCGGCGGGACCGGGCCCGTCTGGCAGGCCTGCGTGGTCCTGGCCGCGTTCACCGTGGGCGCCCTGGCCCTGACCGCCGTCTCGGCCCGCAAGCGGCAGGTCTGGACGCTCGACCGGCTTCACCCCGAACTGACCCTGTGAGACGGGGCCGGTGACCTCCGCGACACCTGTGAGAATCGACCCCATGGACAGCAGCAGCACCCGACGCCAGGCCACGCGCGCGAAGCTCTACGAGGCGGCCGTCACCCTCATCGCGGAGCAGGGGTTCTCCGCGACGACGGTCGACGAGATCGCCGAGCGGGCCGGCGTGGCCAAGGGCACGGTCTACTACAACTTCAAGAGCAAGACCGAGCTCTTCGAGGAGCTGCTGCGCCACGGCGTGTCACTGCTCACGGCCTCGCTGCGGACGGCGGCCGAGGAGACCGCCGAGCACGGCGGGAGCAGGGTCGACGCGCTCGACGCGATGATCCGCGCCGGGCTCGTCTTCATCGACCGCTACCCCGCCTTCACGCAGCTGTACGTGGCGGAGCTCTGGCGCACCAACCGGGCCTGGAACTCGACGCTCCTCGTGGTCCGCCAGGAGGCCGTCGCGGTGGTCGAGGGGGTGCTGCGCGAGGCGGTCGAGGCGGGTGAGCTCAGCGACGAGATCGATGTCCAGCTGACGGCGGCGGCGCTGGTCGGCATGGTGCTCGTGGCGGCTCTCGACTGGCAGGCCTTCCAGAGCGAGCGTTCGCTCGACGACGTGCACGCGGCGCTCTCCCGGCTGCTGCACGGCCGGGTGGGCGGCCGCTGACCCACGCGCCCGCGTGGCGGCCCCGTAACGCCCGTACGGCTTCCGCCCCCGGCGCGCCGAGCACAGCGCACGCGGCGGGCCCGGCCCACGCGGGCGCGACGCCGGGCACAGAACGAGGAAGGCCGGTCCGACGAGGCTCGATCCCCCCGAGCCCCGCCGAACCGGCCTTCCTCACCTTCCCCGTGACACCCCCGTGCCCCCGTGCCGGCAGGCGCGCGGCCCCGGTTCCGCCGCCCCGTGCCGGCGGTTCCCGGGGGCCGCGCCCCTTCCGTGGTCACCACTCTCTCCTCCGGGCGCTCCCCGCCCCATCCGCACATCTACTCATCTCGCCCCCTAGGTACGGGTACTCAGTCCTGGTTACGATCACGGGCGTGTCCGTACTCCCCCTGGTGTTCACCAGCGGCTGGGCAAGCGGGATCAACGCGTACGCGGTGGTCCTGCTGTTCGGCGTCTTCGGCGCGACCGGGCTCACCGACGAGGTGCCCGAGTCCTTGCAGCGCACCGATGTCCTCGTCGTCGCCGGCGTGCTCTTCCTGTGCGAGGCGGTGGCGGACAAGATCCCGTACGTCGACTCGATATGGGACTCCGTCCACACGGTGATCCGGCCGGTCTCGGGGGCCGTGGTCGGCGCCCTGCTCGCCGGACAGAACGGCTCCCTGCCCGAGCTCGCGGCGGGCGCGGTCGGCGGTTCGACAGCCCTGCTCAGCCACTTCGTCAAGGCGGGGACGAGGATGGCGGTCAACTCGTCGCCCGAGCCGTTCTCCAACATCGCGCTGAGCCTCGCGGAGGACCTCGGGGTGGCGGCGATCATCACCTTCGCCGTCTTCCATCCGGTGGCGGCGGCGGTCATCGCGGCCGTACTGCTCGCCCTCGGCCTGGCGATACTGGTCTTCCTGGCGAAGCGGATCCGCCGCTTCCTGCGCCGGAGGTCCGAGCGCCGCGAGGAGAAGCGGCTCGCCGGCGTGACGGCCAGGGCCCGCTCACGGCCGCCGTCCGACGACGGGTCGGAGCACTTCTGACCGGCGCGCCCCGGACGCCCGACCGGGCCTCCCGTGCTGTCGGAGGGGCCGGATAAAGTCGCCGGCATGGCACGGATTGTGGTGATCGGCGCGGGACTCGGCGCCATGGCGGCGGCGGCCCGGCTGGCCGTGGCGGGCCACCGGGTGACGGTGTACGAGCGGGGCGCGACGTACGGCGGCGCGGTCGGCCGCTTCGAGCGGGACGGCTTCGCCTTCGACACGGGCCCGGGGCTGCTGCATCTGCCCGCCGTGTACCGGGACCTGTTCGTGAAGACCGGCAAGGAGCCCCTGGAGGAGTGCGTCACGCTGACGCAGGTCGACCCGGCGAGCCGTCATGTGTTCGCCGACGGTACCCGCGTGGACCTGCCGAACGCCTCACGGGCCGGCACGGTCGCCGCCCTGGACGCGGCGCTCGGAGCCGGTGCGGGCGAGCGCTGGGGCGACTTCCTCGTCCGCGCCCGCGAGGCCTGGGACCGGACGCGCCGCCCGCTCCTGGAGGAGCCGCAGCCGGCCGACCCCGCGCCCCTGGCCCGTGAGCCGTACCCGGCCCTGAAGCCGGGTCTGTTGCGGCGTCCGACGACGACGCTCGCGGGGATCGGGGCGCGGGAGCTGCGCGATCCCCGGCTCGCCGCCCTGCTCGACGCGTACGCGTGGACGTACGGCTTCGACCCGGCGACCGCCCCGGCCTCGGCCGCCGTCCTGCCGTACATGGAGCAGACCTTCGGCAGCTGGTACGTCGGCGGCGGGCTGCGGGCCCTCGCGGACGCGGTCCACGAGCGGTGCCTGAAGCGGCGTGTCGCGTTCGTCTTCGACACGCCCGTCGAGGGCGTCCTGGAGAAGGACGGCCGGGCGGTGGGCGTCCGGCTGGCCGGCGGCGGGACGGTCGAGGCCGACCACGTCGTCTCCGGGGCCCCGGTGCCCGCGCTCCGCCGGGACCAGGTCGTCGAGTGGAGCGAGGGCGGCGGGTGGCCGCGCCATCAGGTGACCGGCACGAGCCGGGTGACGGTCTGTCTGGCGCTGCGCGGGCCCCGCGAGTCGGGGGCGGTCCATCGCACCGTCGTGCACGGGGACGGCGAGCGGCCGACGGTGACCGTGCTGCGCCCGGACGATCCGGCGCTGCGTCCGGACGCGGACCACGAGTCGGTGACGGTGACGTCGACCGTCCGGACGTCCGGCGAGGGGGAGTGGGTCTCGTTCGCCGGGCGGATGGTCGAGGCGGCCGGGCACGCGGT
The DNA here is from genome assembly GCF_042879855.1 of Streptomyces sp. NPDC058326. Lineage (NCBI taxonomy): Bacteria > Bacillati > Actinomycetota > Actinomycetes > Kitasatosporales > Streptomycetaceae > Streptomyces > Streptomyces sp. NPDC058326. Next base: position 174,896 of record NZ_JBHVZO010000011.1, read on the forward strand.
CCCCGGGCTGCGGGAGCGGCTGCTGTGGCAGCACGTGCGCACCCCGGAGGACGTCCGGCGTGACACCGGCGTCGCCGAGGTGCCCGGGCCGGCGCTCGCCGGGGCCCGCGGTCTGCTGCTCCCGGCCGGCAACCGCTCCCCGCTGCCGGGGCTCTGGTTCGCGGGCGGCTGGTCCCACCCGGGCGGCGGGCTCGCCCACGCGGGCATGTCGGGCGCGCTGGTGGCGGGGTTCATCGTGGAGGGCGCGGACTTCCGCGGCTCCCAGTAGGGGTGTCCGGGGGTGGGACGCGAGGGCGTGCGAAGGCCGGCGTGTGGGGCCGCCGACCTCATCGGCGGCCCCCGGTCACTCACTCAGTAGCGGTACTGCTGCTGGTCGTCCGGGTGCGGCTCGTAGCCGTACGGGCCCGGGGCGTGCGGCGGCTGCTGGGGCTGGTCGGTGTCGCGCTGCTGCGGGACCCAGACCCCGCCCGGCGGCGTGTCGTAGGTGTACGAGGGTGCGGAGGAATCGACGTAGTACGAGCCGTACTGCTGGCCGTCCGTGCCCGGGCCGATGTACGGGTCGGAGTAGGCGGCGTACTGCTGCTGCCCGGCGGCCTGGCCGTAGTCGTAGGCCGGCTGCTGCTGGTCGTAGGCGGGCGCGTAGGGGTCGTACTGCGGGTCGTAGCCCGTCCCGTAGCCGGTGCCGGGCGCCTGGGGCGTTCCGCTGCCGGGGTGGTGGCCCGCGTCCTGGCCGAGGTCGTAGACCCCGTACTGGCCGGTGTCTTCGGGCATCGGCAGGGGCTCGTAGACGGCGGTGGTCTCCGCCGTGCCCTGCTCGCCGGCGCTCTCCTGCGCGGCGTACGGGGTCTCCTGCCCCGCGTACGGGGTCTCCGGGCCGTCGTACGCGGTCTCCTGGCCGTCGTAGGACAGCTCGGTGACCTCGAGGGTGGGCCCGGCCTGCGCCGGGGCAGCCGCCCTGCGGCGACGGCTCGCGCCCGGCCTGCCGCCGATCGCCCAGCCGGTGGAGAAGCCGCGGCGGAAGGAGAGCGTCACATAGGTCTGGCCGACGGCGAAGGCGACCGCCCCGGCGATGATCACCGCCACCGAGGGCAGCAGCACGCCGAGGACCACACCGAGGAAGCCGCAGAAGGCGAGCACCCGCCAGCGCAGTCGCGCCTTGTACTGGAGGAGCACCTCCCCCAGCAGCCACAGTGCGACCACGCCGAACGCGATGTAGAGGACCGTCCACCCCATGCCCCGCCGCCCCTCTCCACGGTCACCGCCGCGGGTCGGGGCGGGTACGACCGGTCACGACTGCTGGTGCAGTCCGAGATTCTCGTAGATCTCGAGCGTCGCGGTGGAGCTGTTCAGCGTGATGAAGTGCAGTCCGGGGACACCCTCGGAGAGCAGCCGCGCGCAGAACTCCGTCGCGAACTCGATACCGATGGAGCGTACAGCGGCGGGATCGTCCTTGACGGCGAGGATGCGCTCTTTCACGTCCGCGGGGAAGTGCGCGTTGCTCAGCTGGGGCAGCCGGTCGAGGGTCTTGACGTTCACGACGGGCATGACCTCGGGGATGATCGGGGTCTCGCAGCCCGCCTTGGCGACGCTGTCACGGAGTCGCAGGTAATTCTCCGGGTCGAAGAACATCTGGGTGATCGCGTAGTCGGCGCCGGCGCGGCACTTGTCCACGAAGTGCCGGATGTCCGTGTCCCAGTCGGTGGACCGGGGGTGCATCTCCGGGAACGCGGCGACGCCCACGCAGAAGTCGCCCGACTCCTTGATCAGCCGGACGAGGTCGGCGGCGTACCTCACGCCCTCGGGGTGCTCGATCCACTCCCCCAGCGGGTCGCCCGCCGGGTCGCCGCGCAGCGCGAGCATGTTGCGGATACCGGCGTCGGCGTACTGGCCGAGGACGTTGCGCAGCTCGGCGACCGAGTGGTCGACGGCGGTGAGGTGGGCGACCGGGGTGAGGGTGGTGTCGGAGGCGATCTTCTGGGTGGCCTTCACGGTGCCGCCGCGGGTGGAGCCGCCGGCTCCGTACGTCACGGAGACGAAGCTCGGCCCGACCGCCTCGACCCGGCGCATGGCGTTCCAGAGGTTCTGCTCGCCCTTCTCGGTCCGGGGCGCGTAGAACTCGAAGGAGTACGACGTGCCGCCGGAGGCGAGGATCTCGCGCACCGTGCGGGCGCGGTCCGAGCGGACGGAAGCGGTACCAAGGGCCATACCGGCAGGTTAGACGCGGTGCGGGGAGCCGCGTACACGGCGTCCGAGTGCTGGACACCTTTTCGGACACCCCTGGGCACGGCTCGGGGCGCCCCTCGGGGCCCGGGGTGCGGGCGTGTCCCGCTGCGCGCCTACGCCTCGGCGCGCTCCCGGACCCGCTTGGCGAGGGCGGCGGTCGCGGCGGCCGGGTCGTCGGCCTCCGTGATGGCCCGGACGACGACGATCCGGCGCGCGCCCGCGTCCAGGACCTCGTCGAGGTTGGTCTCGTCGATGCCACCGATGGCGAACCAGGGCCGGTCCTGGGCCAGGCCGGCCGCGTACCGCACGAGGTCGAGTCCCGGCGCGTACCGCCCGGGCTTGGTGGGGGTGGGCCAGCAGGGCCCGGTGCAGAAGTAGTCCACGCCCGGCTCGACGGCGGCCGCGGCCACCTCGGTCTCGGCGTGGCAGGAGCGGCCGATCAGGACGTCCTCGCCGAGGATCGCGCGGGCGGCTGGCACGGGCAGGTCGCCCTGCCCCAGATGGAGGACGTCGGAGCCGATGGCGTGGGCGACGTCGGCCCGGTCGTTCACCGCGAGGAGCCTGCCGTGGCGGCGGGCGGCGTCGGCGAGGACGGCGAGGTGCTCCAGCTCCTCACCGGCCTCCATGCCCTTGTCGCGGAGCTGGACGACGTCCACGCCGGAGGAGAGCACGGCGTCGAGGAAGTCGGGCAGGTCGCCCTGGCGCTTCCGGGCGTCGGTGCACAGGTACAGCCGGGCGTCGGCGAGCCGCTCACGAGGCGTGGGCATGGGTGGGTTCCCCCCGTCGGTGTCGCCGGCGCCGCGGCGGCCGCCCCCGTGAGGGGACGGCCGCCGCGACACCCGCTGGTGGTGTCTTCGGTTCGTGCGGGCTCAGAGGGCGAGCGCCTGGGCGCGGCGCTTCACCTCCGTGCCGCGATTCTCGTTGAGCGCCTGCGCGGGCGTGCCCGGCAGGCTCTCGTCCGGAGTGAAGAGCCACTCCAGCATCTCCTCGTCGGTGAAGCCGTCGTCCCGCAGCACGGTCAGGAGCCCGACGAGGCCCTTGACGATCTTGTCGCCCTGGATGAAGGCGGCGGGAATCTGCAGGGCGTTGTTCTCTCCACGGCGCACGGCGATGAGCTGACCTTCCTTGATCAGCTGCCGCACGCGCGTCACCTCGACATCGAGCATCTCCGCGATGTCGGGCACGTAGAGCCAGGCGGGGACGAGCGCATCGATCTTTACGTCAATCTCGGTCACAGGACAAGCCTGCCATCCCGGACCGACACCCGGTAGTCGGGCCCTACCGGACCGCCGCCTTCAGGGGTACGGAGGGGTCGGACGCGCGCGCGGGGTCGACGGGGGTGGCCGTCTCGATCAGCTTGCGCCCCTGGGCGAGGTCGCGGGGGCGGCCGACGGCGAGGAGCGCCACCGGCACCCCGGCGCGCAGCCAGAGCACGGACCAGGCCTCCTCCGCCGGGTCGCCGCGCCACAGCAGCTCGTCGGCGTCCGCGTGGTGACCGGCGTACTGGACGAAGCGGCCGAACTGCTCGGACCAGAAGTACGGGACGGGGTCGTACGGCGTGTCGGCGGACCCGGTGATCGCCGCGGCGACCGTACGGGGGCCCTGGAGCGCGTTGTCCCAGTGGTGGACGAGGAGGCGCTCGCCGTAGCGGGCGGAGGGGAAGGAGGCGCAGTCGCCGACGGCGTACACGTCGGGCAGGGAGGTGCGCAGCCGCTCGTCGGCGGTGACGGCGCCGCTCGGGTCGAGGGCGATGCCGGAGCCGGTGAGCCAGCCGGTGGCCGGGCGGGCGCCGATGCCGACGACGACCGCGTCGGCGGGGAGCTCGCGGCCGTCGGCGAGGAGGACCCGGCCGGGCGCGCCCGGCTGGACGGAGTGCACGCGCGCGTGGGTGAGGAGTTCGGCGCCGTTGGCCCCGTACCACTCGGCCATGGGGGTCGTGACCTCGGCGGGCAGGGCGGCCGCGAGGGGGCGGTCGGCGGCCTCGACGACGGTGACGGCGCAGCCGGCCTCGCACGCGGCGGTGGCGAACTCGGCGCCGATCCATCCGGCGCCGACGACCACGACGGTGTGGCGGTTCGCCAGGACGGGGCCGAGGCGCACGGCGTCGTCGAGGGTCCGGAGCAGGTGGACGCCGGGGACGCCCTCGGCGCCGGGCAGGGTGACCGGCTGGGCGCCGGTGGCGAGGACCAGGATGTCGTAGCCGAGGGGCCCCGCCTCGGTGTCGATCTCGTGGTCGGCGGCGCGCAGCCCCATGACGTCGAGGCCGAGGCGGAGCTCGACGCCGAGGGCCTCGAAGTCGACGTCGAAGGCGGAGTCCTCGGCCTTGCCGAGGAGGATGGCCTTGGAGAGCGGGGGCCGGTCGTAGGGCTGGTGGGGCTCGGCCCCGATGAGGGTCACGGGGCCGGTGAAGCCCTGTTCGCGCAGGGCGACGGCGGTCTGGACGCCCGCCATGCCGGCGCCGACGATCACGACATGCTGCTGGGCCTGCTTCTGCTCGCTCACCCACCCACCTTACGATCCTGACGAACCGTCAGGAAGGGAGGGTGGGGGCGGCGCGAGGGGGAGGGCGGGGGCGGCGCGAGAGGGAGGGGCCTGGGCGCCGAATGGCCCTGCCGTTAGTCTGGCGGGCGTAAAGCACTCGCGGGAGCCCGGACGCACCGGGCTGAGAGGGAGGCTGGGACGGCCTCCGACCGTACGAACCTGATCCGGGTCATGCCGGCGAAGGGAGGGGCTGGACGCCCATGCGTTCTTCCGATGTCTCCGATGCCCGTGAGGGCGGCGATGTCCCCGATGTCCTCGTGATCGGGGGCGGCATCATCGGCCTGGTCACGGCCTGGCGGGCCGCCCTGCGCGGACTGCGCACCGCCGTCGTCGACCCGGACCCCGGCGGCGGCGCCGCGCGGGTCGCGGCCGGGATGCTCGCCGCCGTCACCGAACTCCACTACGGCGAGGAGACCCTGCTCGGGCTCAACCTCGCCTCCGCCGCGCGCTATCCCGCGTTCGTCGCGGAACTCGAGGAATCCACCGGCCACGACGTCGGCTACCGCGCCTGCGGCACCTTCGCCGTCGCCCTCGACGCCGACGACCGGGCCCACCTGCGCGAACTCCACGCCCTCCAGACCCGCTGCGGGCTCGCCTCCGAGTGGCTCAGCGGCCGCGAGTGCCGCCGCCTCGAACCGATGCTCGCCCCGGGCGTGCGGGGCGGGCTGCGGGTGGACGGCGACCACCAGGTCGACCCGCGCAGGCTGGCCGCCGCGCTGCTCGTCGCCTGCGAACGGGCCGGGGTGGTCTTCCACCGCGCCCTCGCGCGGCGCCTGACGGTGGTACGGGACCGGGCGCGCGGTGCCGTGCTCGCCGACGGCACGGAGCTGACGGCCGGCCAGGTCGTCCTCGCCGCCGGAAGCCTCAGCGGACGGCTCGCGGGCGTGCCGGACGAGGTACTGCCTCCCGTACGCCCCGTGAAGGGCCAGGTCCTTCGACTACGGGTACCGGCCGCGTACGCCCCCTTCCTCTCCCGGACCGTCCGGGCCGTCGTCCGGGGCAGCCACGTCTACCTGGTGCCCCGCGCGAACGGCGAACTCGTCGTCGGCGCCACCAGCGAGGAGCTGGGCTGGGACACCACCGTGACGGCGGGCGGGGTGTACGAGCTGCTGCGCGACGCCCACGAACTCGTCCCCGGGATCACCGAGCTGCCGCTCACCGAGACCCTCGCCGGGCTCCGCCCCGCCTCCCCCGACAACGCGCCGCTGCTCGGCCCCAGCGCCCTGCCCGGCCTCCACCTCGCCACCGGCCACTACCGCAACGGGGTGCTGCTCACCCCCGTCACCGGCGACGTCATGGCCGAGGTGCTCACCACGGGCAGCCTCCCCGACGTGGCCCGTCCCTTCACCCCCCGCCGTTTCTCCCCCGCCCCTCCCGTACGCCAGGAGCAGCCCGTATGAACGTGTCCGTGAACGGAGAAGCGCGCGAGCTCTCCGGCCCCCTCACCCTCGACGCCCTCGTCGCGACCCTGACCACGGCCCGCTCCGGGGTGGCCGCCGCCCTCAACGAGACGGTCGTGCCGCGCGGCGAATGGGCGGCGACGCCGCTCGGCGAAGGCGACCGGGTGGAGATCCTCACCGCGGTCCAGGGAGGCTGAGCGCCATGTCCGACGACGTGTTCACCCTCGGCGGTACGGAGTTCTCCTCGCGCCTCGTCATGGGCACCGGCGGGGCGCCCAGCCTCGACGTCCTGGAACGCTCGCTGATCGCCAGCGGTACGGAACTGACGACGGTCGCCATGCGGCGCCTCGACCCCACCGTCCAGGGCTCGGTCCTCTCCGTCCTGGACCGGCTCGGCATCCGGGTCCTGCCGAACACCGCGGGCTGCTTCACAGCCGGCGAGGCGGTCCTCACCGCGCGGCTCGCCCGGGAGGCCCTCGGCACGCACTGGATCAAACTGGAGGTGGTGGCGGACGAGCGCACCCTCCTGCCGGACGGCGAGGAACTCCTCGCCGCGGCCGAGACCCTCGTGGACGACGGCTTCACCGTCCTCCCCTACACGAACGACGACCCGGTCCTCGCGCGGAAGCTGGAGGACGTGGGCTGCGCGGCGATCATGCCCCTCGGCTCGCCGATCGGCTCCGGGCTCGGCATCCGCAACCCGCACAACTTCCAGCTGATCACGGAACGCGCGGGGGTGCCGGTCATCCTCGACGCGGGCGCGGGCACGGCGTCCGACGCGGCGCTCGCGATGGAGCTGGGGTGTGCGGCGGTGATGCTGGCGTCGGCGGTGACGCGGGCGCAGGAGCCGGTGCTGATGGCGGCGGCGATGCGGCACGCGGTCGAGGCGGGGCGGCTGGCCCACCGGGCGGGCCGGATCCCCCGCCGCCACTTCGCGGAGGCGTCGTCCCCGACGAAGGGCCGCCCCACCCTGGACCCGGAACGCCCGGCCTTCTAGAACCACCCCGCCGGGGCGCCGCCCCACCTCGATGGGGCATCTGTCCCTCCCCCGGGCTCCGTCCGGGGGAGGAACCCGGCGGGGCGCAGGGCGCCCCGCAGCGCGGCCCGTGCGGTGCTCGTCACAGGTGCGCTGCAGTAAGGGGCGGACGGCGCGGGAGCCCCGTCCGTGGCTCGTAGACTCGACGCCGTGGACACGACCCTTCAGGACCCCCTCGTCGGGCGGCTGCTCGACGGCCGCTACCGCGTCGACGCGCGCATCGCCGTCGGCGGGATGGCCACGGTCTACCGGGCCGTCGACACCCGCCTCGACCGCGTCCTCGCGCTCAAGGTGATGCACCCCGCCCTCGCGACCGACGCAGCCTTCGTGGAGCGCTTCATCCGCGAGGCGAAGTCCGTCGCCCGGCTCGCCCACCCGAACGTCGTCGGTGTCTTCGACCAGGGCGCCGAGGGGGCGTACGTCTATCTGGCGATGGAGTACGTCGCCGGCTGCACCCTCCGTGACGTGCTGCGCGAGCGCGGCGCCCTCGCGCCCCGGGCCGCGCTCGACATCCTGGAGCCGGTGCTCGCCGCGCTCGGCGCCGCGCACCGCGCCGGGTTCGTGCACCGGGACATGAAGCCGGAGAACGTCCTGATAGGGGACGACGGCCGGGTCAAGGTCGCCGACTTCGGTCTCGTACGGGCCGTGGGCTCCGCGACCGCCACCACCGGCTCGGTCCTCGGCACCGTCTCGTACCTCGCGCCGGAGCAGATCGAGCACGGCACCGCCGACACCCGCGCCGACGTGTACGCCTGCGGTGTCGTCCTGTACGAGATGCTGACCGGCGGCAAGCCCCATGCCGGCGACACCCCCGCCCAGGTCCTCTACCAACACCTCAGCACGGACGTGCCCGCCCCCTCCGCCGCCGTTCCGGGTCTCGCCCTGGAGCTGGACGAGCTGGTCGGGGCGGCCACGGCCCGTAACCCCGAGGTCCGCCCGCACGACGCCGTCGCCCTGCTCGCGCTCCTCCGGGAGGCCCGCGCCGGGCTCGGCGAGGAGCAGCTGGACGCCGTGCCCCCGCAGGCGCGGTCCGAGGTCCGGGACACCACGGAGGACCGGACCAGCGTGATCGCCCGGCCGGTACCGGCGGCGGCCGAGGCTGACCCCCAGCGGGTCCTGCACACGAACCGGCTGCCCGCGCCGGAGCCTCCCGCGCCCACGGCCCGCCGACGGCCCCCGCGCGGCCCCCTGCTGATCGTCCTCGGCGTCCTGCTCGCCCTCGGTCTCGGCACCGGCGTCTGGTACATCAATTCCGGCCAGTTCACCCGTGTCCCCGCCGTCCTCGGCCAGACCGAGACCGTGGCGACGAAGCGGATCACCGACGCCGGCCTTGAGGTCGGCACGACGAAGCGCGCGTTCAGCGACGTGTACGAGCGCGGCACCGTCATGGCCGTCGACCCGGCGCCGGGCGAGCGCCTCCGCGGCAACGGCACGGTCACCCTGACCCTCTCCAGGGGCCCGGAGATCGTGAAGGTGCCCAACCTCAGGAACAAGCCGCTCGCCGAGGCCAGGCGCCTGCTGGAGAAGGAGGGTCTGCTGCCCGGGGTGACCACCACGGCGTTCAGCGACTCCGTCGCCCAGGGTTCCGTGATCAGCTCCGACCCCGAGCCCGGTACGGAGCGTGCCCCCGACTCGGCGATCGCCCTGGTGGTCAGCAAGGGCGCGCCGATCGACGTACCGGACGTCACCGGTGAGACCGTCGCCGACGCCACGGCCCTGCTCAGGGAGGAGGGCCTGACCGTGCGGGTCGCCCAGGAGCGGATCCACTCCCCCGAGGACGCCGGCGCGGTCGCCGCGCAGTCCCTCGCCGGGGGCAGCCGGGCCGCGGAGGGCGACACCGTCACCCTCACCGTCTCCAAGGGCCCGAAGCCCGTCGAGGTCCCCGACGTCACCGGCGAGACGACCGACGACGCCCGTACGGCCCTGGAGGACGCGGGCTTCGAGGTGGAGGTCAAGAAGACCTTCCCGTACCTGGGCGACACGGTCACCGGCCAGTCCGTGGAGGGCGGCGAGACCGCGCCCGAGGGCTCCGTCGTCACGATCACGATCAAGGGACTGTAGAGACTGATGCGCAACCCCGTCGGAGGGCATGTCCCGGTGGCCGGTGGCCTCGCCACGGTCGGCCTGGGCTACGCCCGTGAGCTCGGCGCCGAGGCCGTGCAGGTCTTCGTCGCCAACCCGCGCGGCTGGGCCACCCCGCCCGGCAACCCCGTCCAGGACGAGCGGTTCCGCGCGGAGTGCGCGGCCGAGTCGATCTCGGCGTGGGTCCACGCCCCTTACCTGATCAACTTCGGCTCCCACACCGAGGCCACCGCGGAGAAGTCGGTGGAGTCGATGCGGCACTCGCTGCGGCGGGGCCGGGAGATCGGCGCGAAGGGGGTCGTGGTGCACACCGGCTCGGCGACCGGTGGCCGTCCGCGTGCGGTGGCCCTCGCCCAGGTGCGGGAGAGGCTGCTGCCGCTGCTCGACGAGCTGACGCACGAGGACGATCCGTATCTGCTTCTGGAGTCGACGGCGGGGCAGGGCTTCTCGCTCTGCTCGCGCGCGGAGGACTTCGGGCCGTACTTCGACGCGCTCGACCGCCATCCGAAGCTCGGCATCTGCCTGGACACCTGCCACATCTTCGCCGCCGGCCACGATCTGACCGGCCCGCACGGTGCGTCGCAGACCCTCGACCAGCTGGTGGAGACGGTGGGCGAGGGACGGCTCAAGCTGATCCACGCCAACGACTCCCAGGACGTCGTGGGCGCGCGCAAGGACCGGCACGCGAACATCGGCGTGGGCCACATCGGTGAGGACGGCTTCCGGAACCTTCTCCGGCACCCCGCGACGGACGGCGTTCCGCTGGTCATCGAGACGCCGGGCGGCAAGGAGGGGCACGTCGCGGACGTGGAGCTGCTGAAGAAGCTGAGGGGCGTCATTTCCCGTTGAGGAATACCCTATGGGGGTATACGGTTCGAGTGACGGCAGGAACCGCTACCCACACCCTGGGGGCACCCCGATGCAGCACGACGCACACGCTCATCACCACCACGACACCTCCGCGGACCACTCGGGACACGCCGATCACTCCGGCAAGGTCTCCTGGTCCATGGCCGCCAGGGCCACGCTGCACTGCCTCACCGGCTGCGCCATCGGCGAGGTGCTCGGCATGGTCATCGGCACCGCGCTCGGCTGGGGCAACATGGAGACGATGATCCTCGCGATCGTCCTGGCCTTCTTCTTCGGCTACGCGCTCACCCTGCGCGGCGTGCTGGCCGCCGGCGTCGGCTTCAGGACGGCGTTCAAGGTGGCGCTCGCCGCCGACACCCTCTCCATCGCGGTCATGGAGACCATCGACAACGGCGTTCTCGCCCTCTGGCCGGGCGCCATGGACGCGCACCTCTCGGAGCCGTTCTTCTGGATCGTGCTCGCCATCGCGCTCGCCGCCGCGTTCGTGATCACCACGCCGATCAACAAGTGGATGATCGGCCGGGGCAAGGGCCACGCCGTGGTCCACCAGTACCACCACTGATCAACCGCCGGGACACCGGACGGTCCGGAGCGCTACAGCTCCGGGCCGTCTCCCGGTTCCTCCTGGTACGAGTAGCGCTGCTCCGTCCAGGGGTCACCGAGGTTGTGATAGCCGCGCTCCTCCCAGAAGCCCCGGCGGTCGGCGGCCATGTACTCCACGCCCCTGACCCACTTGGGGCCCTTCCACGCGTACAGGTGGGGGACGACGAGGCGCAGCGGGAAGCCGTGCTCGGCGGTGAGCAGTTCGCCGTCCTTGTGGGTGGCGAAGATCGTACGGTCCGCGGCGAAGTCGGCGAGCCGCATGTTGGCGCTGTAGCCGTACTCGGCCCAGACCATCACATGGGTGACGTGTGGCGCGGGCGGAGCGAGGTCGAGGACCGTGCGGGCCCTCACGCCACCCCATTCGGCCCCGAGCATGCTGAATTTCGTGACGCAGTGCAGATCGGCCACGACCGTGGAGAACGGGAGGGCCGAGAACTCCTCGTGGTTCCAGCACCGCTTGTCCCCGTCGGCCGTCGCCCCGAAGACGCGGAACTCCCAGCGGTCCGGCTTGAACTTGGGGACGGGCCCGTAATGGGTGACCGGCCAGCCGCGCTGGAGCCGCTGGCCCGGCGGAAGGTCCGGCGAACGATCCGGCTGCCCCGCTTCCCGGTGTACTCCGCTCTCCGGCTGACCCATGTCATCCATGGTGACAGACGGCGAGGGGTGGTCATGACCAGGAGACCGCCCGCACCAGCGGATTCGGGCAACTCCGACTAAGCCTGCACTTACTGGACGACCCCCATTCGGGGTGCGAGGATGCGGCCATCCTGCCCAGTGACGGCGTAGACACGTAACGTGGAAGGAGCCTCTGCGATGCAGGGCGACCCCGAGGTCCTCGAGTTCCTCAACGAGCAGCTGACCGGCGAGCTGACGGCCATCAACCAGTACTGGCTGCACTATCGCATCCAGGACAACAAGGGGTGGACGAAGCTCGCCAAGTACACCCGCGAAGAGTCCATCGACGAGATGAAGCACGCGGACAAGATCACCGAGCGCATCCTGATGCTCGACGGTCTGCCCAACTACCAGCGGCTCTTCCACGTGCGGGTCGGCCAGACCATCACCGAGATGTTCCAGGCGGACCGCCAGGTCGAGGTGGAGGCGATCGACCGCCTCAAGCGCGGCATCGAGGTCATGCGTACCAAGGGCGACATCACCTCGGCGAACCTCTTCGAGGAGATCCTCGCGGACGAGGAGCACCACATCGACTACCTGGACACGCAGCTGGAGCTGATCGAGTCCCTGGGTGAGGCGCTGTACATCTCGACGCTCATCGAGCAGCCGAGCTGAGCGGCTCTCCCGAGCCGAGCGGCTTCGCCTGAGCTAAGCGGCTTCCCGGAGCCGAGCGGCCTCCCCGAGCTCCGCGACGGGCACGACGGGCTCCACGAGCTCCGTCGCGAGCGCGGGCATCCCCTGGTCCACGAGTTCACGCCGGGGGCAGTTGCCACGCCCGAGGATGGCCTGGATGCGGCGGACGCAGGAACCGCAGTCCGTGCCGGCCTTGCAGGCGGACGCGATCTGGCGGGGCGTACAGGCGCCCGCGTCGGCATGCTGCTTGACCTGCTTCTCCGTGACTCCGAAGCATGAGCAGACGTACAACGCGGTTCACCTCCCGCCGTGATCGATAAGGCTAACCTAACCTTACCCGGCGCGGCGGGACCGTAAAAGCCCCGGCAACGACGATGGGGCGCGGATCACATGGATCCGCGCCCCGTCGTCGTAGGTACCTACTTACTGATCGCGGTACATCTCCGCCACCAGGAACGCCAGGTCGAGCGACTGGCTCCGGTTGAGCCGCGGGTCGCAGGCCGTCTCGTAGCGCTGGTGCAGGTCGTCGACGAAGATCTCGTCGCCGCCGCCCACGCACTCGGTGACGTCGTCACCGGTGAGCTCGACGTGGATGCCGCCCGGGTGGGTGCCGAGCTCCTTGTGGACCTCGAAGAAGCCCTTGACCTCGTCGAGCACGTCGTCGAAGCGGCGGGTCTTGTGGCCGGAGGCGGCCTCGAAGGTGTTGCCGTGCATCGGGTCGGTGACCCAGGCGACGACCGCGCCGGAGGCGGTGACCTTCTCGACCAGCTCGGGGAGCTTGTCGCGGACCTTGTCGGCGCCCATGCGGACGATGAAGGTCAGCCGGCCGGGCTCCCGGTCGGGGTCCAGACGGTCGATGTACGTCAGCGCCTCGTCCACCGAGGTGGTCGGGCCGAGCTTGATGCCGATCGGGTTGGCGATCCGCGAGGCGAACTCGATGTGCGCGTGGTCGAGCTGGCGGGTGCGCTCACCGATCCAGACCATGTGGCCGGAGGTGTCGTACAGCTTGCCGGTGCGCGAGTCCGTACGGGTCAGGGCACCCTCGTAGTCGAGCAGCAGCGCCTCGTGGGAGGCGTAGAACTCGACGGCCTTGAACTCGGCCGGGTCGGTGCCACAGGCCTTCATGAAGTTCAGCGCGTTGTCGATCTCGCGCGCCAGCTGCTCGTAGCGCTGTCCGGACGGGGACGCCTTCACGAAGTCCTGGTTCCAGGCGTGCACCTGTCGCAGGTCGGCGTAACCACCGGTGGTGAAGGCGCGCACCAGGTTGAGCGTGGAGGCGGAGGCGTTGTACATCCGCTTCAGGCGCTCGGGGTCCGGGACGCGGGACTTCTCGTCGAAGGCGAAGCCGTTGACCGAGTCGCCCCGGTAGGTCGGCAGGGTCACGCCGTCGCGGGTCTCGGTCCCCTTGGAGCGGGGCTTCGAGTACTGGCCGGCGATGCGGCCGACCTTCACCACGGGCACGGAGGCCGCGTAGGTGAGGACGGCGCTCATCTGGAGCAGCGTCTTGAGCTTGGCCCTGATGTGGTCGGCGGACACGGCGTCGAAGGCCTCGGCGCAGTCGCCACCCTGGAGCAGGAACGCCTCGCCACGGGCGACGGCTCCCATCCGGGCGCGCAGCTGGTCGCACTCGCCGGCGAAGACGAGCGGAGGATACGACTCGAGGTCCGCGATCACATCGCGCAGAGCCTCGGCATCGGGGTACTCGGGCTGCTGCGCCGCGGGCAGGTCTCGCCAGGTCGCCTTGGCGACGGCGTGGGAATCAGCGTTCACGGTCACACGCACCACATTACGGGGTTCTTCGTCCGGTCCTGTCCCCCTGCCCAATGGCTGAGACGCGCGCCCGAAATGTCCGTCGACGACGCTCACGCCTTCGAGTGGTGTTACCCTCTGGCCCGTTTCACAAGTACACAGTCGAACCACAGGGGTGGGCGTGACCCAGAGTCACCGCAGGGACCGCAAAAAGAAACGATTCTTGTACGGAGCGGCGGCAGCCGTCGTCGCCACCGCCACGATCGGCACCATCGCGGTCGCGTCACCGGGCCTCCTCGGCGCGGCCGGCGACGGCAGGGCTGCTGGGGACACTTCCCTGCAGTCCCAGTTCGCAAACGCGGCGCGCGAGTTCGATGTGCCGCAGAGCGTGCTGATGGCCGTGTCGTACAACCAGACGCGGTGGGAGTCGCACGACGGCGAGCCGAGCGTGACCGGCGCCTACAACGTCATGGGTCTGACGAAGGTCGACGCCGATGACGTGGAGCAGGAAGTCACCGACGAACAGATCGATCACTTCAACGGCTCCGGCCGCCCGGAGATCGAGAAGACCTTCGACCGCGAGAAGGTCCGCAGCATCCTGGAGAAGGCGATCGTCGACACCGACGACCCCCGGCTCCACACCCTGGACAAGGCCGCCGAACTGATCGACAGCTCCACCGAGGCCGTCCAGAACGACACCGCCGCCTCCATCCGGGCCGGTGCCGCGCTCCTCGCGGACTACCAGAAGCAGGCCGGCGCGGAGCTGTCCGAGGACCCGGGCGACTGGTACCCGGCCGTGGCGCGCTACGGCCAGTCCTCCGACCGGAAGGGCGCCGACCTCTTCGCGAAGCGCGTCTTCGAGTCGATCAAGACGGGCGAGCGTGAGCTCACCCTGGACGGCGAGCAGGTCGCCCTGCCGGCCGACACCTCGGTCGAGCCGGTCAAGCCGTCGAACGTGCCGCTCGCGGCGAGCTTCGCGAGCACGACGGCCGCCTCGGTCCCCGAGTGCCCCGTCGGCCTGAACTGCAACGCCAAGCTGGTCGTCCCGACGAGCACGGGCAAGAAGAACTACACCCAGGGTGACCGCCCCAACCAGGGCGTCGACATCCGTCAGATCGTCATCCACGACACCGAGGGCGGCTACGACGGCTCGCTCAAGGTGCTCACGGACCCGACGAGCGGGGCCAGCGCCCACTACCTGATCAAGGCCTCCGACGGCCTGGTCACCCAGATGCTCGAGAACAAGAATCTGGCGTGGCACGCGGGTAACTGGACCCACAACATGCACTCCATCGGCGTGGAGCACGAAGGCTTCGCCATCAAGGAGGGCAGCTGGTACACGGAGCAGCAGTACCGTTCCTCCGCCGAGCTGGTGAAGTACCTGGCCAACACGTACAACGTGCCGATCGACCGTGAGCACATCATCGGTCACGACGAGGTGGCGCTCCAGACGGACGCCGGCCTCAGCAAGCTCCACTGGGACGCGGGCCCGTACTGGGACTGGAACTACTACATGTCTCTCATGGGCGCCCCGCAGGGCGACAAGGGAGCGGGCGGCCTGCTCAAGGCCGGCCAGGTGGTCCGTGTGGTGCCGCCGTTCACCACGGCGAACCAGCCGAAGCTGACCACCGGCGGGAACGCCGTCCCGGCGCGTCCGTCCAACTTCGGTTACCTGTACACCTCGCCGTCGACGAGTGCGACGACGCTGAAGGACCCGTACTTCACCTCGCTCTGGACCGAGGGCTCCAACTACGGGAACAAGGTCCGTGCCGGCGGCTCGTACGTCGTCGCCGAGGTGCGGACCGACTGGACGGCGATCTGGTACGCCGGTCAGAAGGCCTGGTTCTACAACCCGGGCGGCCAGTACACCGCGCCGGTGACCGGCGCCACGACCGTGAAGGCGAAGTCGGGGCTGGCCTCGGCCAAGGTCTTCGGCCGCTCCTTCCCGGAGACCGCGGCCTACACCGCCGCCGGTCTGGCCGCTCCGGGTGACGAGAACGCGTCCCTGACGAAGTTCTCCCTCCCGGCCGGCCAGGCGTACGTCAAGGCCGGCCCGGCGGTGAAGGGCGACGACTGGTTCGGCTCCGCCCAGCGCAACGTCGTCGGCAACACGGTGTTCGTCCCGGTCCGCTACCACCACAAGATCGTCTGGGTGAAGCAGAGCGAGATCACCGAGGCGCCCGGCGCCACCCCGGTCACCGCCACCGACCGCTACAACGTCATCGCCCGCGACGCCTCCGGCGTCCTCTGGCAGTACCAGGGCACCGGCTCCGGAACCACGCCGTTCCTGAGCCGCTACCGGGTCGGGCCCGGGTGGCAGGTGTACAACGCCATCACCCCGATGACCGCGCTCCGTGCCGACGGCACCGGTGACGCCGTCGCCCGGGACAAGGACGGCGTGCTCTGGTACTACCGGGGCAGCGGCAACCCCTCCGCGCCGTTCGCGAGCCGCCTCCGGGTCGGCGGCGGCTGGAACATCTACAACAAGATCCTCGGCGCGCGGGACATGAACGCCGACGGCCGTCCGGACCTGATCGCGCGCGACGCGTCGGGCGTGCTGTGGCTGTACACGAACACGGGCGCCTCCCCCAACCCGTTCGCGACCCGCGTCCGGGTCGGCGGCGGCTGGAACATCTACAACGAGCTCATCAGCACCGGCGACATGACGGGTGACGGCAAGCCGGACCTGGTGGCCCGTGACACCACCGGCGTGCTGTGGCTGTACAAGAACACGGGCGGCACCCCGAACCCGTACGCCACCCGTGCGCGGGTCGGCGGCGGCTGGGGCGTCTACAACGTCATGGTCGGCCCGAGCGACCTCGACCGCGACGGCAAGCCGGACCTGATCGCCCGGGACGGCGACGGCGTCCTGTGGTTCTACAAGAACACGAACGCCTACCCGAACCCGTACGCCACCCGCGTCCGCGTCGGTGGTGGCTGGAGCGGCTACAACCTCATCGTCTGAGCCGGCGCTCCCCGGCCTCGGGGCCCGTTCCGTACCGTCCACGGTGCGGAACGGGCCCCGTTCCCGTGTCCGGCTGGGTTACAGTGCTCGCATGTTCGCGCCTCAGATCCAGAACTGGTGGTGGACCGCTCATCCGGCGGCCCACTGACTGCGCGTACACGACACACGCAAAGGCCGCCCGAGGGGCGGCCTTTTCTCGCACCCGGGCCGTTCCTCTCCGTACTCCACCGGAAGGAACGACGCACCTCATGGACCTCTCCCGTCTCCTCGACGCCTCCTGCCCGCCCTTCGCCCTGCTCCGCAGGCGCACCCCCGGCCGTGACCACGACACCGTCGAGGTGCTGATCGGGCGGGTCCACGAGGCCGAGCGCCTCGCGGAGCTGCCCGTGGGCCCGCTGCCGGCCCTCGCGCTCGTACCCTTCCGGCAGATCCGGGAGCGCGGCTTCGACGTACGGGACGACGGGACCCCGCTCTCCGTGCTCGTCGCCGACGAGGTGGACGAGCTGCCGCTCGCGGAGGCCCTGGAGCGGCTTCCCGCGCACGACGTGGCCGTCGAGGGCGGCGGGTTCGACGTCTCCGACGAGGAGTACGCCGGGATCGTGCGGCGGGTCATCGACGAGGAGATCGGCTCGGGCGAGGGCGCGAACTTCGTCATCCGGCGGACGTACACGGGAGAGATCCCGGGCTTCGGGCGCGCCGACGCCCTCGCCCTGTTCCGTCGGCTGCTCGCGGGCGAGCGGGGCGCGTACTGGACCTTCGTCGTGCACACCGGCGACCGGACGCTCGTCGGGGCCAGCCCGGAGGTGCACGTCCGCATGTCGGGGGGCACGGTCGTGATGAACCCGATCAGCGGCACGTACCGCTACCCGGCCGGCGCCGCCCCGACCGCCGAGGGCCTCCTCTCCTTCCTCGCCGACCGCAAGGAGACCGAGGAGCTCTCCATGGTGGTCGACGAGGAGCTCAAGATGATGTGCACGGTCGGCGACATGGGCGGGGTGGTGATCGGTCCCCGGCTGAAGGAGATGGCCCATCTCGCGCATACCGAGTACGAGTTGCGCGGCCGGTCCTCGCTCGACGTGCGCGAGGTGCTGCGGGAGACGATGTTCGCGGCGACCGTGACCGGCTCGCCGGTGCAGAACGCCTGCCGGGTGATCGAGCGTCACGAGGCCGGTGGGCGCGGCTACTACGCGGGGGCGCTCGCCCTCCTCGGCACCGACGCGAACGGCGCCCAGACCCTGGACTCCCCCATCCTGATCCGTACGGCCGACATCGCCGCCGACGGACGGCTGCGGGTGCCGGTCGGCGCCACCCTCGTCCGGCACTCGGACCCGGCGGGCGAGGTGGCCGAGACCCACGCGAAGGCGGCCGGGGTGCTCACCGCACTCGGCGTACGGGAGGGCAGGCCGGCCGCCGGTCCCGCACCGGCCCCCGCGCCCCTCGGCGACGACCCCCGGGTGCGGGCCGCCCTGGACGCGCGGCGGAGCGACCTGGCGCCGTTCTGGCTGAAGATGCAGGTCCGGTCCGCCGAACTGTCGGGCCATGCCCTGGTCATCGACGCCGAGGACACCTTCACGGCGATGCTGGCGCACGTCCTTCGCTCCTCGGGCCTCGACGTGTCCGTGCTCCGCTACGACGAGCCGGGGCTGCGGGAGCTCGCGCTCGCCCACGAGGGGCCGGTGGTCCTCGGCCCCGGCCCGGGGAACCCCTCGGACGCCGCCGATCCGAAGATGCGCTTCCTCCGCGGTCTCACCGCCGAGCTGGTCCGGGACCACCGGCACGGGCTCCTCGGCGTCTGCCTCGGGCACGAGCTGATCGCCGCCGAGCTGGGCCTGGAGATCGTCCGCAAGCGGACCCCGTTCCAGGGCGCCCAACTGCGGATCGACCTGTTCGGGCAGGAGCGGACGGTCGGCTTCTACAACAGTTTCACCGCCCGCTGCGACGACAGGGCGGCGACGGAGCTCGCCCTGCACCGGATCGAGGTGAGCAGGGACGCGGAGACCGGCGAGGTGCACGCCCTGCGCGGTCCGGGTTTCGCGGGGGTCCAGTTCCACCCGGAGTCCGTCCTGACCCTGGAGGGGGCCGCGCTGACGGCCTCGCTGCTCGCGGGCGTACTCGTCTGATCAGACCCTCGGGACCAGGACGTTCTCGCTGCGCCGTCCCGCGGTGTAGTCGAGGACGTTCCGGACCGTGGTGTCGATGATCTGGCCGACCGCGTCCACGGTGTAGTACGCCTGGTGGGAGGTGACCACCACGTTCGGGAAGGTGACCAGGCGGGCCAGGGTGTCGTCCTCGACGACCTCGAGGGACTTGTCGAGGAAGAAGACCCCGGCCTCCGCCTCGTACACGTCGAGGCCGACGCCGGCGAAGCGGCCGGCCCGGAGTTCTGCGACCAGCGCCTCGGTGTCGATGAGGCCGCCCCGGCTGGAGTTCACCAGGACGGCGTCGTCCTTCATGGCCTTGAGCGCGGTGGCGTCGACGAGGTGCTGGGTCGAGGGGAGCAGCGGCACGTGCAGGCTGATGAGGTCGGCCTCGGCGAACAGCTGCTCCTTCCCGACGTACTTCATGCCGAGTTCGACGCAGGCGGGGTTCTCGGCGACGTCCCAGCCGAGGAGGTTCATGCCGAAGCCGTGGGCGATCCGGGTGAAGGCCTCGCCGATCTTGCCGGTGCCGAGGACGCCGACGGTACGGCCCCGCAGGTCACGGCCCATCAGTCCGTCGAGGCGGAAGTCGAAGTCGCGGGTCCGGTTGGAGGCGCGGACGATCCGGCGGTTGACGGCGGTCGCGAGGGTCCAGGCGAACTCGGCGACGGAGTACGGCGAGTAGTACGAGACCCGGGCGACGGTGAGGCCGAGACGCTCGGCGACCTCCAGGTCGATGTTGTTGAACCCCGTGGAGCGCTGGGCGATCATCTGCGTCCCGCCGGCGGCGAGGGTCTGCAGGACGCGGTGGTCCAGACTGGCGTTGACGCTGGTGGAGACGATCTCGTAGCCGGCGGCGATGGGCGCGGTGTCCTCGGTGAGGAAGACGCTCAGACAGCGGACGTCGTGGTGCCCCGCGAAGGCCTTCTCGATCAGGGGCTTCTCGTCCGCCTGCACGCCGAATGCCAGGATTTCCACGAGATGTCCCCTCATGACGGTGATGGGCCGTATATCCGCGCTCCTCGCGAATATACGGCCCCTGCCGTCGGCGCGCCCGGCCCCGGGGCTCAGGCGTCGTCGAGGCCGCGCTCGATGGCGTACCGGACGAGCTCCACCCGGTTGTGCAGCTGGAGCTTGCCGAGGGTGTTCTGTACGTGGTTCTGCACCGTGCGGTGCGAGATCACCAGGCGCTCCGCGATCTGCTTGTAGCTGAGGCCCTTGGCGACGAGCCGCAGGACCTCGGTCTCCCGCTCGGTCAGCTGCGGGGCCTTCGGCTCGTCGGCGCCGGCCGCCGGGGCGGGCTCCGAGGCGAGCCGGCGGTACTCGCCGAGGACGAGCCCGGCGAGACCGGGGGTGAAGACCGGGTCGCCGACCGCCGTCCGCCGCACGGCGTCGATCAGCTCCTCCGTACTGGCCGACTTGAGGAGGTAGCCGGTCGCGCCCGACTTCACCGCCTCCAGGACGTCGGCGTGCTCACCGCTCGCGGAGAGCACCAGGACCCGCAGCTCGGGCCGGCCGCCGACGAGCTCCTTGCACACCTGGACGCCCGGCTTCACCGGCAGGTTCAGGTCGAGGACGAGGACGTCCGGGGTGACCGCCCGGGCGCGGCGCACCGCCTGCTCGCCGTCCCCCGCGGTGGCCACCACGTCGAGGCCCGCCTCGGCCAGGTCGCGGGCGACCGCGTCCCGCCACATCGGATGGTCGTCGACGACCATCACCCTGATCGGCCGCTCGGCCCGCTGCTCGTTCATCTTCCTCGTCCTGCCTTCCCCCGTGGAACCTTCAACTCGACTTCCGTGCCCTGGCCGGGGACCGAGATCAGCTCGGCCGTGCCGCCCAGCTCCCGCAGTCTCCCCCGGATGGAGAGGGCGACGCCCATCCGGCCCTCGCCCTCCGCCTGCGCGAGGCGGCCCTCCGGGATGCCGGGGCCGTCGTCCCGGACGGTGACGATCACCTCGTCGGGCCAGTCCTCGACGAGGATCCAGGCCTGGGCGCCCTCGCCCGCGTGCACCCGCACATTGTCCAGGGCCGCGCCGACGGCCGCGGCCAGCTCGCGGGCCGCGGGCGGCGGCAGCAGGACCGGCACGCCCGGATCGGAGAGGGTGACCCTGGCCCCGGCGCGCGGGGCGAGCAGGATGCGCAGGTCGACGGGCGAGTCGTCGTCGTCCTCCTCGTCCACGTCGACGACCCGGACCACCGCACCCTCGGACTCGTCCTCGGAGACCAGGCTGGGCCGGGTCAGACCGCCGGCGACGAGGGTACGGAGGGCCACCTCCTGCTCCCCGGCCATCCGGCCGAGCTCGGCGGCCTCGCCGCCGATCGCCGTGCCGCGCCGCTGCACCATCGCGAGGACCTGGAGGACGCTGTCGTGGATGTCCCGGGCGAGCCGCTCACGTTCCCGGGTCGCGGCCTCGATCTCCAGGGCGCGGGCGAGGGTGCGCTCGGAGGCGCGGGCGACCTCGACGACGTATCCGATGGCGATGGAGGCCACCCAGACGAGCAGGACGTTGTGGAGGGTGTCCCGGCTGGGGTGGCCGCGTTCGACGATGTTGGCGACGGCGACGAGGGAGGAGGCCACGCCCGCCCAGCGCCAGCCGCCCTTGATCGCGTACGCGAGGACGGAACCGGCGGTCCATATCGACGGCAGCGTGGGGCCGTCGACCGTCTGGGCGTGGGCGTCGGCGAGCGGGGTGAGGAGGATGCCGGCGAGGGCGACGGTGAGGTCGGCGCCGAGGAAGCGCTTGGTGCAGCTGGCCGCGTTCGCCACCTTGGGCAGGGTCGCGAGGGTCCAGACGCACATCACCGCGAGATAGGCGACGCCGATCCAGGGCCGCTCGTACGCCTCCCTGCCGAAGGCGAAGATCAGGACCGCGTAGACCATGGTCAGGACGCGGTAGCCGGTCAGCGCCCGCCACAACGGCTGCTCGACCGACATGCGTACGACACGCTCGCGCTTGGCCATCTCCCCCACCCCCGGACGCCCCTCGCGGGAACGCCTGCGCCCCGGAACGCCTGCTCCGGAAGTCCTGTGCGCCGGAACGCCTACGCGCCGGACTCTTCCCGAGCGGCGATCTCGGCCTTCACGGCCTCCTTGGCCGCCTTCTCCGCGTCCGCGATCTGCCGCTTGGCGGCGGTCGCGTAGATGTCGACGTACTCCTGGCCGGACAGCTTCATGATCTCGTACATGACCTCGTCGGTCACCGAGCGCAGGATGAAGCGGTCCCCCTCCATGCCCTGGTAGCGGCTGAAGTCCAGCGGCTTGCCGATCCGGATCCCCGGACGCATCAGCTTCGGGACGACCTTGCCGGGCGGCTGGATCTTCTCGGTGTCGATCATGGCGACCGGGATCACCGGCGCGCCGGTGGCGAGGGCCACCCGCGCGAGACCGCCGGGCTTGCCCCGGTAGAGCCGCCCGTCGGGCGAACGGGTGCCCTCGGGGTAGATCCCGAAGAGCCCGCCCTTCTCGATGACCTCGATGCCGGCCCTGATGGCCGCCTCGCCCGCGCCGCGGGCGCCCGAACGGTCCACCGGGAGCTGGCCGACACCCTTGAAGAAGGCGGCGGTGAGCCTGCCCTTCACGCCCGGCGAGGTGAAGTACTCGGCCTTGGCGATGAAGGTGACCTTGCGGTCGAGGACGGCGGGCAGGAAGAAGGAGTCGGAGAACGACAGGTGGTTGCTCGCCAGGATCGCGGGCCCCTCGGCGGGAACGTTCTCCAGACCCTCCACCCAGGGCCGGAAGGCAAGCTTCAGGGACCCTCCGAGGGAGAACTTCATTGCGCCGTAGATCAACTCGTCATGCCTTCCGTGTGCCGTGGCGACGACTTTATCCCGTACCGGCGTACGGCCCCCGCTACGGCCCTGGTCGGTGTCGGTCCGGTCGCGTACCGTGAAGGTCCTTCCCCATTTTCCGTCGCTCCGGCGCACCCGAAGACGCCGAAGTCGCAACCGAACAGGAGACCCCGGTGCCGGTCCTTCCCGGAGCCGAGCCGTACCGCCACGAGGGCGGAGAGGTCGGCGTCCTTCTCTGTCACGGATTCACCGGTTCCCCGCAGTCACTGCGCCCGTGGGCCGAGTATCTCGCCGAGCGCGGTCTGACGGTGTCGCTGCCCCTGCTGCCCGGCCACGGCACCCGCTGGCAGGACATGCAGCTCACCACCTGGCACGACTGGTACGCGGAGGTGGACCGGGCGCTGCGCGAGCTCCAGGAGCGGTGCGAGACCGTCTTCGTCTTCGGCCTCTCCATGGGCGGGGCGCTGACCCTGCGGCTCGCCGCCCGGCACGGGGACACCGTGAAGGGCATCGTCCTGGTCAACCCGGCCAACAAGGTGCACGGCCTGGCGGCGCACGCGCTGCCGGTCGTCCGTCATCTGGTCCCCTCGAACAAGGGCATCGCCAGCGACATCGCCAAGGAGGGCGTGACCGAGATCGGGTACGACCGGGTGCCGCTGCACGCCGCGCACTCCCTGCGGCAGTTCTTCCGGATCGTGGACGCGGAGCTTCCGCAGGTCACACAGCCGGTGGTACTGCTCCACAGCCCCCAGGACCATGTCGTGCCGCCGGCCGACTCGGCCCGGATCCTCTCCCGGATCTCCTCGGCGGACGTCCGGGAGATCCTGCTGGAACAGAGCTACCACGTGGCGACGTTGGACCATGACGCGGAGCGGATCTTCGACGAGAGCCTGGCCTTCGTCGAGCGTCTCGCCCCGGGTCTGGTCGGCGGAAAGGGGAGCAGGAACGGTGGCTGAGCAGCAGGACGGCGGCGAGCGGGAGCCGCAGCCCATCGACGAGGAGGCGGCCTGGGCCGCGATCGTCGCCGGGTACGGCGACGAGCCCGCGGACCCGCCGGGGGCGAAGCCGTTCCGGACCATCGAGAACCTGTCGCTGCCGGAGCCGGAGGACGAGGAGAACGACGGCGCCGAGGACTCCGGCGAGCCCGGCCCCGCGGGGCCGAAGGCCTCGACGGAGAGGTCCGGGACCACCGGCGGGTCCCCGACCGGGACGTCCCCGACGGAGAAGTCCCTGACCGAGAAGTTCCGGACCGAGGGGTCCCGGCCGGCGGAGAGCGCGAAGCCCGAGGGCACGAAGCCGGGGGATCCGACGTCAGGAGCCACGGAGCCGGGAGACGCGGAGCCGGAGGACGGGACGTCCGGGGACGGCCCCGAGCGGCCCGCGCTCGGCAGCTCCGTCGTGTTCGCCCCCGGGGTGCGGCCCGCAGGGCCCCGGGACTACTCGCCCGCCGACCCGGAGGACGCCCCCGGCGGCTCCGAAGAGGGCCACTTCGTCCCGCCCGAGCCGCCCCCGCTGCCCGAGGCGGACGCCACGACCAAGTTCGCCTGGCTCGCGGTGGTCGGCGGCCCGGTGCTCATGCTCCTCGCCGTCCTGCTCCGCTGGGACATGACGTGGTGGCTGACCACGATCTGCGTCGGCGGCTTCCTGGGCGGCTTCGCCACCCTGGTGGGGCGCATGAAGCACGACGACGATGACGACGGCTTCGACGACCCGGGGCGCGGCGCGGTCGTGTAGGCCGGCCTCGCCACGCCCCCGCCTGCGCCTACGACGCGGGGACGCGGACCGCCGCGAGCACCGGCAGGTGATCGGTGGCGGCCCGCAGATCCGCCGGGTCGAGGTCCTCCGGCACCCCGCAGCCGAGGAACTCGACGCCCGGCGTGGCCAGGATCGCGTCGATCCGCTGGTGCGGGTCGCCGGGGGTCGAGGTGTACTCACCGCCCCAGGGGCTGACCTCCCAGCCGTCCTGGAGCTCCTTCGTCAGCCGGCGGAAGGCCGGCCCGTCGGGCCGTTCGTTGAGGTCGCCGCCGACGAGGGCGTACGGGGTCCCCAGGGCGGCGACCCGGTCGAGGACCATCCCGGCCTGGGCGTACCGCTCGTCCTTCCCCAGGCTCAGATGGCAGCTGACGAGCCCGACCCTGGCCCCCGCGAATCGGACGACGGCCGTCGCGAGGCCGCGCCGGTGGAGGCCGGGGGTGAGCGGCAGCAGGACGTCCTCGGTGCGTTCCACAGTGGCCCGCAGCGAGCAGAGCAGCAGGGGTCCGGCGGCCGTGGCGCCACCGCTGAGGACGAGGAGTTCGCTCTTGGCCGCGAGCCGGGCGGCGTGCTTGCGCCACCGGAAGAAGCGCGGCGCCTCCTGGACGAAGACGAGGTCGGGGGCGCAGGCGCGGATCACCCGGGCGAGGGCGTCCTCGTCGTCACGCATCGAGCGGACGTTGTAGCTGAGGACCCGCAGGACGGCCGAACCGTCCGCTTCGGTCCGGGAGTTGGGCAGCTCACTGATCGCCATGCCACGTAACGTACGACAGACGCCCGCCGCGTCCGAGGGGACGCGGCGGGCGGTCGGGGTGACGGTGCCGGGCTCAGCCCTGGCGGGCCAGGTCCGCCGCGCCGACCAGGCCGGCCTTGTTGCCGAGCTGGGCCGCGAGAACCTGGGCGTGCGGGCGCCACTGGCCGCCGATCAGCCAGCGCCTGAAGGACTTGCGGATCGGGTCGAGGACGAGGTCGCCCTCGTCCGAGACGCCACCGCCGACGATGAACGCCGAGGGGTCGAAGAGCGAGGCGAGGTCGGCGAGGCCCGCACCCGCCCAGCGGGCCAGCTCCCGGAAGGAGTCGACGGCCACCGGGTCGCCGGCGCGGGCGGCCTGGCTGACGTGCTTGCCCTCGATGCCCTCGGGGGTGCCGTCGCCGAGGCCGAGCAGGACCTCCGCGCGCTCCGGGGTGGCGTTGGCGCGCTGCCTGGCGTACCGGACGAGGGCACGCCCGGAGGCGTACTGCTCCCAGCAGCCCTGGCTGCCGCAGCCGCACAGCAGACCGTCCGGGACGACCCGGATGTGGCCGAACTCGGCGGCGACGCCGAAGCGTCCGCGGCGCAGCTTGTTGCCGATGATGATGCCGCCGCCGAGGCCGGTGCCGAGGGTGATGCAGATGACGTCCTCGTGTCCCTGGCCCGCGCCGAACCTGTACTCGCCCCAGGCGGCCGCGTTGGCGTCGTTCTCGACGACGACGGGCAGGCCGACCCGCTGCTCGACCTTGTCCTTGAGCGGCTCGTGTCGCCAGTCGATGTTCGGCGCGAAGAGGACGGTGGCACGCTTGTCGTCGACGTAGCCCGCGGCGCCGATGCCGACGGCCTCGATCGAGTGGCCCTTGCCGGCCTCGGACACGGCCGCGCTGATCGCGTCGACGATGCCCTCGGGGGTCGGCGGGGTGGGCACCTTGTGCGTGTCGAGGATGTTGCCCTCCTCGTCGACCACGCCGGCCGCGATCTTCGTGCCGCCGATGTCGACGCCGATGGTGAGTCCCATGTGTCCCTCAGTTTTCGGTCGAGCCCCGCTAGGGCCCACCGTACCCGAGGGGGACGGGCGTACCGATCAGTCGAGGTCGATGTGCTGGCCGGTTCCCGGCCCTTCGTCGTCCCCGCGGTCCTCGTCGCGGTCCTCGTCGCGCGGCTTGTCCGCGTCCCGGCGCGGATCGCTCGGGTCGTCGGCGGTCACCGTGCCGTCGCGCGTCCAGCGGCTCTCGTGGCCCTCGACGGCGGAGCGGTAGGCGGCGAGCAGCTCGCTCCCGGCGGCGGCCAGGTGGTCGAAGACCTGCGGGTTGCGCTCGATGACGGGCTCGACGACGGCCTTCGCCTGGTGGACGAGCTGCTGCACGGTCTGTGCCGCCTGGCCGCCGAGCAGCGGGTTCCCGAGGCTGCCGGAGACCTTGTCCGCGACGGCCTCGAAGAGCTTGCGGAACTCCTCGGCGGGCGAGCCGGGCCCGTCCCCGCGCTGGGACCTGCGGCGGGCCTTCTCCGCCTCCAGGTCCTCGGCGCACGCCTTGGCCCAGGCGTCCGAATCGCTCATGGCGTACTCCTCAGTGGCTGGTACTTCGACGGTACACGCCCCCTCAGGGGGTACGGGGCCAGAGGCCGGGGTCCGGGGTGAACCGCACCCGCAGGTCCCCCTCGACGAGTCCGGCTCCGGTGACGGTACAGCGGCGCAGGGCGCCCGGCAGGGGCAGGTGGCGGCGGAAGCCTCCGACGGTCAGGAGCAGTTCGTCGCCCCTGCGGACGAGCGACAGCTCCTCCTTGACGGCCCCGGGGAGGCCGATGTGCCAGACGAGGACGCCGTCCTCCTCGCGGCGGTCCTCCACGGACCACTCCGGTACGGGGCCGGGGACGGCGGCGGCCCGGGCGGGGGCGAGCAGCGCGAGGTCCTCGGGCCCGCGCGGGTCCCGTCCGAGATGGGGCAGCTCGTCGACGTCCGTGACGGTACGGAGCTCCGCCAGGTGCCGGTGCTGCTGGGTGGTGAGTCCGGCGAGCCAGGGGTCCTCGGAGGAGGCGGGCAGCAGCCGGTTGGCGACGACGGCGTCGAGGGCGAGGCGGTGGAGGGCGAGGCCGAGCCGGGCGGTGCGCAGGGCGCGGCTCGCGGCGGGGCCTGGTTCCAGGACGAGCCGGACGCTGGTGGTGGGGGCCTCGACGACGGCCTGGACGGCGGCGAGCTCTGCCTCCCAGCGCGCGGTGGTCTCGTACAGCCACTGTGCGGGCATCGGGACCCCGGCGAGCTGGGCGAGCATCGGACGCAGAGCGCGGGCGGCCTGCCGTTCGGGGGGCAGGAGGCGCCGCAGATAGCGGCGGAGCTGCTCGGGCAGGGCGAGGACGGCGAGGGCCTCGGGCAGCGGCGGCAGGTCGACGACGGCGAGCTCGTGGTCGCCGTCGGCCGCGTCGCGCAGGGAGCGGAGCAGGGCGAACTGGCGGCTGCCGGGGAGTTCGGTGAGCTCGGCGTCCTCGAAGGGGGCGGCGCCGAGGAGGTCGAGGGCGGCGGCGGAACGGGCCTGGAGGGCGAGGAACTCGCGGCGGAAGTCGGCGGCCGGCTCCGGGCGCAGGACCTGGAGGCCGTCACCGCCGCCGTCGAGGAGCGGGTCGGCGTCCTCGGAGACGAGCAGGACCCTCCGTCCCGCCCGCGCCTCGGCGAGCGCGGTGGCGGCGGCGACGGTGGTACGGCCGGCGCCGCCGAGGCCGGTGACAAGGATGATCCGCATGCGGGGGAACGTTACCGGCCCGCCACGCCACCCCCGGTCGCGGGCCTCAGCTCCGCCGGGCGGCCCGCAGGCGGCCCGGGGAGACCCCCCGCGGCGGGAGCGTTACGCGCCGGATTCCACGCGCTTCTTCAGCCCCGCAAGCGCCCTGTCGATGATGACCTTCTCCGCCTTGCGCTTGATCATGCCGAGCATGGGGATCTTGACGTCGACGGTCAGCTGGTACGTGACCTCGGTGCGGTCCCCGCCGAGCGGGGCCAGCCGGTAGGAGCCGTCGAGGGAGCGGAGCATCTGGGACTTGACCAGGGTCCAGCTGACCTCGTTGGCGCCGGTCCAGGTGTAGGCGAGGGTGTGGTCGTCCTTGATCGCGCCGGCGTCGAGGAGCAGCCGGACCTTCTCCGCGCGGCCGGAGCCGTCGGTCTCCAGGACCTCGGCCTCCTTCACCTCGCCCGTCCACTCGGGGTAGCGGGCGAAGTCGGCGATCACGCCCATGACGTCGGCCGGTGCCGCCTCGATCGTGATGCTCGAGCTGGTGTGTTCGGCCATCGTGGTGGCTCCTCCACTGTGCGTCCGGCGGAAGTCAAAGGGCACAGACGTGCCGACGGAAGGCTATCGCGCCGTGACTCCGCGCCCGTCACCACTCCAGGGCGAAGGGCCTGCCCGTGGAGGCGAAGTGGCCGACGTTCACGCACTCGGTGGAGCCGACCCTCATCCGCCGGGCCAGCGGCTGGTGGACGTGGCCGAAGAACGCGTAACGGGGCCGGGTGCGCCGGATCGCGTCGAGCAGGGCCCGGCTGCCGCGCTCGAAGCGGCGGGCGACGGTGTCGTACGTCAGCTCCGGCACCTCTGGCGGGATGTGGGAGCAGAGGACGTCGACGTCGCCGAGGGCCTCGACCTTCGCCGCGTACTCCTCGTCGGAGATCTCGTACGGGGTGCGCATGGGCGTGCGCAGGCCGCCGCCGACGAAGCCGAAGACGAGACCGCCGAGCTCGACCCGCTCGCCGTCGAGGACGGTCGTCCCCGGGCGGGCGAAGTCGGTCCAGAACCGGGGGATGTCGACGTTGCCGTAGGTGGCGTACGTGGGGGTGGGGAAGGCGGCGAAGAGTGCGGCGTACTGGCGGCGGACCGCGGCCTCGATCGCGGTCTCCCGGTCGACGTCGAGCTCGGCCCAGAGGCGGCGGCCCAGGTCACGGGCCTCGTCGAAGCGGCGGGCGGTGCGCAGCTCCACGAGCCGGGTGGCGTTCTCGGCGCCGAAGAGGTCGGGGAAGATCCCGCGACTGTGGTCGGCGTAGTCGAGGAAGAGGACGAGGTCGCCCAGGCACACGAGGGCGTCGGCGCCGTCTCCCGCCCTGGCGAGATCTCGGGCGTTTCCGTGCACGTCACTGACCACATGGACTCGCATGGGGCCTACCTTAGGGGGTGCGACCTGCGGTTACTTCCTAGTCGGGAAACCTGTGGATTACTGTGCGCAGAGCACCGCCATACATGTGTGACGCACCGAACATCTGGCCGGGACCCCCTATCGGGAACCATGTACTGATGGGTAACGTCCGGGCAGTCCAGTCGTGCTCACCCCCACTGAGCACCCGCCAGTTCTTGGACTTCACCGGTGCATCACACAGAGCCGTGGCGCCGGCGCCCGATGAGGAGCAGCAGTCTTGCGCGAGTTCAGCCTTCCGGCCCTGTACGAGGTCCCCGCGGACGGCAACCTGACGGATCTCATCCGCCGCAACGCCTCCCAGCACCCAGACGTCGCCGTGATGGGCCGCAAGGCCGGCGGGGCGTGGACCGACGTGACCGCCAGAGAGTTCCTGGCCGAGGTACGCGGGGCCGCCAAGGGTCTGATCGCCGCCGGCGTCGAGCCGGGCGACCGGGTCGCGCTGCTGTCGCGCACCCGCTACGAGTGGGTGCTCCTCGACTTCGCGATCTGGAG
This sequence comes from Streptomyces sp. NPDC058326, assembly GCF_042879855.1. NCBI lineage: Bacteria > Bacillati > Actinomycetota > Actinomycetes > Kitasatosporales > Streptomycetaceae > Streptomyces > Streptomyces sp. NPDC058326. The sequence goes on from NZ_JBHVZO010000011.1 coordinate 204,768, forward strand.
CGCGGGCGGCGTGACCGTCCCCGTGTACGAGACGAGCTCGCCGGAGCAGATCCAGTGGATCCTCGGTGACTCGGGCGCGACCCTGGTGCTGGTCGAGAGCGCGGCCCACCAGGAGTCGGTGGTGTCGGTCCAGGAGAACCTGCCGGAGCTGAAGGGCATCTGGCAGATCGAGGACGACGCGGTCGCGCAGCTGACCGCGACCGGCCTGGACGTCTCCGACGAGCTGCTCGACGAGCGCATGTCGGCGGCGAACGCGGACGACCCGGCGACGATCGTCTACACCTCGGGCACGACGGGCCGCCCCAAGGGCTGTGTCCTGACCCACCGCGCCTTCTTCGCCGAGTGCGGCAACGTGGTGGAGCGGCTGAAGCCCCTCTTCCGTACCGGCGAGTGTTCGGTGCTGCTCTTCCTGCCCGCCGCGCACGTCTTCGGGCGGCTCGTCGAGGTCGCGTCCGTGATGGCGCCGATCCGGCTGGGCTGCGTCCCCGACATCAAGAACCTCACCGACGAGCTGGCCTCGTTCCGGCCGACGCTGATCCTGGGCGTGCCGCGGGTCTTCGAGAAGGTCTACAACTCGGCCCGGGCGAAGGCGCAGGCCGACGGCAAGGGCAAGATCTTCGACAAGGCCGCGCACACGGCCATCGCGTACAGCAGGGCCATCGGCACCCCGCAGGGCCCCTCCTTCGGCCTGAAGCTGAAGCACAGGATCTTCGACAAGCTGGTCTTCTCCAAGCTGCGGGCGGTGCTCGGCGGTCGCGGTGAGTACGCGATCTCGGGCGGTGCGCCGCTGGGCGAGCGGCTCGGCCACTTCTTCCGCGGCATCGGCTTCACGGTCCTGGAGGGCTACGGCCTGACGGAGTCGTGCGCGGCGACCGCGTTCAACCCCTGGGACCGGCAGAAGATCGGCACGGTCGGGCAGCCGCTGCCGGGTTCGGTGGTGCGGATCGCCGACGACGGCGAGGTGCTGCTGCACGGCGAGCACATCTTCTCGCGGTACTGGAACAACGAGGCGGCGACGGCCGAGGCGCTGGCGGACGGCTGGTTCCATACGGGCGACATCGGCACCCTCGACGAGGACGGCTATCTGGCGATCACCGGCCGGAAGAAGGAGATCCTGGTGACGGCGGGCGGCAAGAACGTCGCCCCGGCGGTCATCGAGGACCGGATCCGGGCGCACGCCCTCGTCGCGGAGTGCATGGTGGTCGGCGACGGGCGTCCGTTCGTGGGCGCGCTGGTCACGATCGACGAGGAGTTCCTCGGCCGCTGGGCCTCCGAGCACGGCAAGCCGGCGGGTTCGACGGCGGCTTCCCTGCGTGACGACGCGGAGCTCCTGGCGGAGGTCCAGCGGGCGATCGACGACGGCAACGCGGCGGTCTCCAAGGCCGAGTCGGTCCGCAAGTTCCGCGTTCTTCCCGCCCAGTTCACGGAGGAGGCGGGGCACATCACCCCGTCCCTGAAGCTGAAGCGGAACGTGGTGGCGAAGGACTTCGCGGACGAGATCGAGGCGATCTACACGGCGTGAGCCGTGAGCGGTGTACGAAGGGGCCCGAGGCGGGTGGATCGCCTCGGGCCCCTTCGTACACCCTCCTTCAGAGCAGCTCCTTGAGCCGCTCCGCGAGGAGGTCCCAGCGCCATTTCTCCTCGACCCAGGCGCGGCCCCGCTCGCCCATGCGGGCGCGGAGCTCGGGGTCGAGGAGGAGGGTGGTGACGCGGTCGGCGGTGTCCTCGGGGGACTCGCCGCGGACGACCCAGCCGGTCTCGCCGTCGAGGACGGCGTCGGGGGCGCCGCCGGAGTCCCCGGCGACGACCGGGAGGCCGGTGGCGGAGGCCTCCAGGTAGACGATGCCGAGGCCCTCGACGTCGAGGCCGCCGCGCCGGGTGCGGCAGGGCATGGCGAAGACGTCGCCCGCTCCGTAGTGGGCGGGGAGCTCGGACCAGGGGACGGCGCCGGTGAAGCGTACGGATCCGGCCACTCCGGTCTCGGCGGCGAGGCGGCGCAGGTCCTTCTCGTACGGGCCGCCGCCGACGATCAGGAGGACCGCGTCCGGGACCCGGCGGAGGATCTGCGGCAGGGCGCGGATCAGGGTGTCCTGGCCCTTGCGCGGGACCAGCCGTGAGACGCAGACCACGACGGGCCGGTCGCTGAGCCCGAGGCGGGCGCGGACCTCGTCGCCGCCCGAGCCGGGGTGGAAGGTCTTCTCGTCGACGCCCGGCGGGAGCTGCGTCATCCGGCCGGCGGCGGCGGGTGTGAGGGCCGCCGCGATCCGGGAGCGGGTGTACTCGCCGAGGTAGGTGATCGTGTCCGTACCCTCGCCGATCCGCCGCAACAGCTGACGGGAGGCGGGGAGTTGGGCCCAGCCCGCCTCATGGCCGTGGGTGGTGGCGACGATCCGCCGGGCGCCCGCGCGGCGCAGCGCGGGGGCCATCAGGCCGAGGGGCGCGGCGGCACCGAACCACACGGACTCGCAGCCGTGCTCGCGGAGGAGCGCGGTGGCCCGTGCGGTGACCCGGGGGGTCGGCAACAGCATGGTGGTGCGATCCCGGACGACCGTGAAAGGCTGTTCGGCGTCGAACGCGGCCGTCGCGTCGATCCCTTCGCGGCCGCGCTTCCAGGTGGAGGCGTAGACCACGATCCGGTCGGGATCCAGGCGGAGTGCCATGTTGTGCAGGAAGGCCTGGATTCCGCCGGGACGCGGCGGGAAGTCGTTGGTTACGATCAGGGTCTTGTGCATCGTGGCCGACAGTACCGCGCGCGCAGCCACCGCCCAGCACCCACCACTCCTCCGCGTGAGCGAGCCGACAGGACAGGAACCAGGACGGTCATGACGGGCGCGGCGGGAAAGAACAACCTCCCCATGGACCTGCGACTTCCGCTCACGCTGTGGGGCCTCACCCGGATCATCCTGCTTCTGTGCGTCTTCAAGATCGTGGTGGTCCCCGGCCCGGACGCGACGTTCGAGGTGGAGGAGATCTACCAGGGCTGGTTCGAGGTGCTGAGGACCGGTACGTATCCCCAGCACGACGTGACCTGGCAGTACCCTCCGGCCGCCGCCCTCGCGATCCTCGCGCCCGGACTGCTGCCGTTCCTCGGCTACTCGGCCGCGTTCTTCGCTCTGGCGTTCCTCTGTGACGCCGTCGTCTTCGGGCTCCTCGTGCGCACGGGCCGCCGCCCGGGCCGGTCGATGCGGGGCGCCTGGCTGTGGCTCGCCGCAGTGCCGCTGCTCGGCCCGACCGCGTACGCCCGCTACGACATCATGGTGACGGCCGTGGCCGTGGCGGCCCTGCTGGCCGCCGCCCGCAGTCCGCGGATCCTCGGGGCGCTCGCCGGTTTCGGCGCGGTGCTCAAGGTGTGGCCGGCCCTGCTGCTCGCGGGCACCCTCAAGGGTCCGATGACCTGGCGCTCCTGGCCGGTGGCCGTGGGTACGGCGGGCGCGGTCCTGCTGCTGTGCTCGGCCTGGATGCCGGGGGGCCTCGCCTTTCTCTCCTACCAGAGCGACCGGGGCACGGAGGTCGAGTCGCTGGGTGCGACGGTGTTCCATCTGGCCCGGCACTTCGGCTGGGACGGAGTGGCCCGGATGAACTACGGCTCGATGGAATTCATCGGCCCGTACGTCTCCTGGGTGTCGGCCGGCTCGATGGCGCTGACGGTCGCCGCCCTGGGCTGGCTGGCGCTGTGGCGGTTCAAGGCGCGGCGCTTCGCGTCCTCGACGGTGGCGGACGCGGCTTTCGTGGCGGTCCTGCTCTTCACCGTGACGAGCCGGGTGATCTCGCCGCAGTACATGATCTGGCTGTTCGGGCTCGCCGCGGTCTGCGTCGCCTACCGGTCGAGCCCGATGCGGCGCCCCGCGCACCTGGTGCTGTGGGCGACGGCGGTGACGCAGTTCGAGTTCCCGGTCTGGTTCTCCCACGTGACGGAGAGCGATCCCCTGGGCCTCGCGGTGCTGTTCCTGCGCAACGGGCTGCTCGTGGCCGCCACTCTCTCCGCCTGTCGCAATCTGTGGCGGCACACGGTGACGGAGGCCGGCGTGGTGCGGATCCCTGCCCCGGCGGACCAGCCGGAGCGGGAGAAGGTGCCGACCGGCTAGTCCCGATTCCACCGATACCGCTTGCCACCCCGATGGACCTTTTGACTCCCTGTAAGGTTTTCCAGCTGATATGAGTACTCAGAACCTCTCGGTCGACGCGCTTCAGCGGCGCACAGGGGCCGACGGTACCGAAAGCACCGCGGAGGAATCACGGGGAACCTCGGCGGGAGAATTCTCGAAGGCTCCCTATCTGGTCGCCGCCGCCTTCTTCGCGGTGTATCTCCTTCTGTCGGCACGGCGCCACGCGACCAACCTCTCGACCGGATACGACCTGGGAATCTTCACGCAGATCGTGAAGTCGTACTCCGAGCTCTCCGCCCCGTATTCACCTCTCAAGGGGCCCGACTACAACGCGCTCGGGGATCACTTCCATCCGATCCTCGCGCTGCTCGCGCCCGCCTACAAGGCATTCCCGTACAGCTATACGCTGCTCGTCTGCCAGGCGATCCTCGTCGCGTTCTCCATCGTCCCCCTGATGAAGTGGGCCCACGAGGTCAGGGGCCGGAGGTTCGCCCTCTGGATCGGCATGTCGTACGGAGCTTCCTGGGGACTCGCCAAGCTGATCTCCTTCGACTTCCACGAAGTCGCCTTCGCCGTGCCGCTCCTGGCGCTCTCCCTCTGCGCGGCCGGGCGGAAGAACTGGCGCGCGGCCCTCCTGTGGTCGCTTCCCCTGGTCCTGGTCAAGGAGGACCTCGGTCTCACGGTTGCCGCGATCGGCGCCTACGCGGCCTGGAAGGGGCCGCGGACAGCGGGGCTCGCCACCCTCGCCTTCGGGGCCGCCGCAACGGCCCTCGAGATGCTGGTGATCCTTCCGTACTTCAATCCCGTCGGGAAGTTCGCCTATTGGCCGGCCCCGACACCCGAGGAGACGGGCCTGCTGATGCAGGCCGCCGAGGCGTTCTGGCCGCCGGTCAAGTGGCTCACGGTCTTCATGATCCTGGCCCCCACCGGATTCCTCGCCCTTCGCTCCCCGATCCTGCTCGTCGCACTGCCGACCCTGGCCTGGCGCTTCACCTCGCCGAACCCCTTCCACTGGGGGACGGATTTCCACTACAGCGCGGCGCTCATGCCCATCGCCTTCGCCGCCGCCATTCACGCCGTCGCCACGGGCCGCGTCACCGCGCGAGGAATCATGCCCGCCTGTGTCATCGGAGCGGTGACCACGAGCGTCACCTTCTTCACGCATCCCCTGCACGAGCTCGTGCTACCGCGGACATGGAGCGAGTCCGCCCATGTCAGGACAGCGGACGAGCTGCTCGCGAAGATCCCCGACGGCGCGACGGTGGCCGCGTCCAATCGCCTGGCCGCCCAACTCGCGGACCGGACCTCCGTCAGCGAGATCTGCCTCTTCCCCCGCTCCTTCCCTCCGAGTGAACCACCCCAGTGGCTGATCTACGACGCCACCGACATGACCGATCCGGAGTGCGCGGCAGGAAAGGCGATGGAAGCGGCCAGGCCGGATGTCCCCGGTTACCGCGTGGTCGAGACGCGGGACGGGATCTCCCTCTTCAGCCTTGTCGACAGCGCGAAGACGTCACGCCAGACCCCTGTCCACGGCTGACCACACGGGCGGTCTCCCGGCTCGCCGGCCGACGCCGCGAACCGGCCCGATCGACAAGGCAGGCCCTAGGGTGCTGCGGTGCCGAGCCGCTCCCCCAGATACGCCCGCCAGTCGGCCGTGAACTCCTCCGGCGTGGTGGCCAGCACCTCCTGGAGTGCCTTCTCCACCGCGCCCTCGCGGCCCGGATGCGCGCCCACCGCCCGGTAGAAGGCCGTCAGCTTCTCCTCGCCCCAGCGGTCCGCGATCAGCTCGCAGGCCAGCCAGCCGCCCTCGTAGGCCCGCCCCATGGCCTCCGCGTCGCCGCCGAAGGTGAAGTCGGCGTCCTCCGGGAGCCGGGCGGGCAGCTCGCCCGCGCGGACCGCCCGGCGCAGCTCGGGCGCGGCCTGGGCGGCGGTGCGGCCGGTGCCCCGGTAGGCGACCCAGTCGGCGAAGCCCTCCGAGAGCCAGACCGGCGTGGCTCTCGTGGTCTGGGCCCGGGTCGCCACATGGGTGGCCTCGTGGGTGAGGACCAGCTGCCGGCCGAACGCGCCGAGCACCGCGTACGCCTCCGGGTTCACGATCACCCGGTCGGCGGGCGCCAGGGGCCCGCCGCCGACCTCGCCGGTCGTGACGGCGGCGATGCCCCGGTAGGAGGCCGCCGGCCCGCCGAGGAGCCGCCCCATCGCCTCGACAGACGCGGGCACGAGGACCACGATCCGGCCCGCCCAGCTCCCCCGCCAGGCGTCCCCGACCGCCGGCACCGCCCGGTCCGCGGCCGCCGCGATCTCCCGCAGCCGCTCCGGACTCTGCCCGACGCCGAGGACGAGGCTGCGCCGCCCGGTCACCGCCTCGACCTCTCCCTGCTGCCACAGCTGCTGCGGGGCGCCCTCCGCGGCGCGGTCGCCGGTGACGTACCAGCGTCCGTCCCGCTCGACGAGGTCGAGGACCCGCTCGGTGGTGGCGGGCCCCGAGTCGTACCCCTTGATCCGGTACCCCAGCTCGGCCTCGACGGTGACCCGGCCCTCGCCGGTCGGGTCGACATCGGTGACCCGGTACGTCAGGCCGTCGAGCGGGATCTTCGCGAGCCGGTCGAACTCGGTGCGCGCGGCCGGTGCGAGCGCGGGGTCGAGGGCCGCGAGGTAGCCGGTCTCGTCCCGGGTGAGCAGCGCCCGGGCGTGCCGGTCGAGCAGGCTCTGGATCTCCCCGGTCGCCGGGCCGGCCGGTTCGGGGGCCGTGCAGCCGCCGAGCGCCAGCAGGGCCGCCAGGAGGAATGCCGCCGCGCCGCGCGCCGCTCCACTCCCCTGACCTGCCACGCCCCCGATCGTACGGGGCGCCGGAGGAGCGCGGCCCGGGACGGGGCTCAGACCCGGGTCACCGTCACGTGGGACATCATGTTCACCGGGTCGTAGCGGACGCGCGCACCCGGGTAGGGGGCGTGGATGACCTGCCCGTTCCCCGCGTAGATCCCCACGTGGCTGGCGTCCCCGCGGTACGTGACGAGGTCCCCGGGCTGTGCCTGCGAGAGCGGCACCTGCCGGCCCGCGTACCGCTGCGCCGACGAGGTGCGCGGCAGGCTGATCCCGGCCTGGCGGTACGACCAGACCATCAGGCCCGAGCAGTCGAAGGCCGAGGGGCCGGTCGCCCCCCACACATACGGCTTGCCGATCGCGCTGCGGGCCGCCATCACCGCGGCGGAGGCCCGTGAGGAGGCCGGACCGAGGTCGGCCAGGGGCGGCGGCTCCTCGGCGGGCGCCCCGTCCCGCCCGCCGCTCCTGGAGGCGCGGTCGAAGTCGGCGCGCTCCTCGACGGTGAGGCTCGCGAGCACCCGGCGGGCCTCGGCGAGCTTGCGCTCGATGGTGCGCTTGTGGCGGGCGACCTCGGCCCTGCTGTGCTCGAGCTCGGTCAGCGCCGAACGGGCCTCGGAGCGCTTCTGGTTCAGCCGGCGCTGTTCCCGCTGGAGTTCGCCGAGCGCTGCGCTCTGGCGTGCGGTGGCCCGGTCGAGGGCGGTGGCCCGGTCGAGGTAGCTGTCCGGGTCGGAGGAGAGCAGCAGGGCGAGGGCGGGGTCGATGCCGCCGGAGCGGTACTGGGCCCCGGCGACCGCGCCGAGCGCGCCCCGCATGCGGTTGATGCGCTCCTGGCCGCGGGCCAGGCCGTCCTGGGCCTGGGAGACCGTCCGGCGCAGCGCGTCCGCCTTCTCGTCCGCCCGGTTGTAGCCCTCGGTGGCCTTCTCGGCCTCCTCGAAGAGGCGGTCGACCGTGGCGCGGGTGGCCTCGGTCCCGGCCCCGGGGTCGGCGCTCGCGGGGACGGCCCCGAGGGACGCCGCCGCGGTGGCCGCGGCGGCTGCGGTGAGGACGGTGACCCTGGCGGGTCGGCGGTGGGACGCCACGAATCGCGCTCCGTTCGGCTCGACGCTGACTGGCGCGGCAGACAGTAGCCGCTGATCAGTCCGCGTCCAACGAAGCCGATGGGCACAGAAAGTGACGCCCCGCCGGAGAACACAGGTCACCGGCGGGGCGTCAGGTCAGCACGCGTCGCGGCGAACCACCCGTTCGGGCGGCATACCGCAGCGGGTCGCGGGGGCGTCAGCCGCCGACGCGGACCCCGAACTGGAAGGAGCCCAGGGTGTTCATGGACTCGTAGCGGACGTAGGCGCCCGAGTAGGGGGCGTGCAGGACCGTGTTGTTGCCCGCGTACAGACCCACGTGCGAAAGGCCGTTGAAGAAGACCAGGTCGCCGGGCTTGAGCTGGCTGCGGCCGATCTTCGTGCCGTCGTTCTGCTGGGTGTAGGTGGTGCGGGTGAGCTGGACGTTGGCCTGGCCGTAGGCCCACATGGTCAGACCGGAGCAGTCGTACGAGCCGGGGCCCTCCTGGCCGGAGGCGTACGGCTTGCCGATCTGCGTGGCGGCGGCGGCGAGCGCCGCGGCGCCGTAGCCGTTCGCGGGAGCCTCGTTGCCCAGGTCGACCCGCGCGGTGGCGGCACGGCTGGCGCGCTGCTCCTTCTCCTGCAGCCTGGCCTTCTCGGCCTCGGTGAGGGTGTTGAGGAGCTTGCGGGCCTCGGCCAGCTTGCCCTGGAACTTCTTCTTCTTCTCGCCGAGGGTCTTGCGGACGTCCTCGAGGTCGGCCAGCTTCGTGGTGGCCTCGGCCCGCTGCTGGGCGAGCGTGCGCTGCTTGGCCTGGATCGAGGTGAGCACGTCGGCCTGCTGGGCGCTCAACTGGTCGATCGCGGACGCCTTGTCGAGGTAGGTGTCCGGGTCGGCGGAGAGGAAGAGCTGGAGCGCCGGGTCGATGCCGCCGGAGCGGTACTGGGCCGTGGCGACCGAACCGATCTGGTCGCGGAGGGTGTTGAGCTCCTCCTGACCGCGGGCCACCTGGTCCTGGAGCTGACCGATCTCCTTCTGCAGCTTGCCCTTGCGCTCGTCCGCGAGGTTGTACTGCTCCGTGGCCTCCTCGGCCTCGTGGTGCAGCTTGTCGACCTTGGACTTGACCTCGTCGATCTTGGGCTTGGCAGGGGCCGCCTGGGCACCGGACTGGGCGGAGAGGGCGACGGCGGCGGCCGCGGCCGCGGTGAGCACGGTCACGCGGGCACGGCTCGGCTGCTTGGGTCGACGGTGGGACGCCACGAAGGCGAGCTCCTTCTTCCTCGAGCCGCCCAACCGGTCAGGGGCAGGCGGTTCCTCCGCCGTCACCCCGGATGGGTGATCAACCGCGCGAAGGTTCGAAGGCTGACCCTAGTGACCAAGTTGTGATCAGTTCAAATCCCACTGGCAAAAATATCGCCCAGGCACCACTTTATTTACACGCATCGCACGGGCAGTGATGGCCACTTGACGGTCCGCCATCCAGAATCCGGGCATAAGGCCCAGGGGTTGCGATGCGTCACGAGAGCCGCGAAAGCCGCTTCAGCAACAAGGCGGACGCCACCGGGCGCGCACCCGCCTTCGCCACCCCGTCGGCCACCTCACGGTCCGTGGAGACCACCACCACCGGCCGGCCGGGCGGCTCCGCCCGTACCAACTGGCGGATCAGCTCGTCCGCCGTGACACCGGGCTTGGAGAACAGCACCCGCACCCCCCGCGGCGGCGCGAGCAGCACCGGGGCCGCCAGCTCCGCCCCGTCGAAGACACAGGTGACCTCGGCGCCCGAGCGGGCGGCGAGGGCCGAGAGACTGCCGAGCAGCCGCAGCCGCTGCTTCTCCAACGGCATGGTCGGGTAACCGGTCTTGGTGACGTTGTAGCCGTCGACGACCAGATGGGCCTGCGGCAGCGCGAGCAGCTGGTCGAGCAGCGCCGGATCGGTCTCGGAGAGCGCCCGCGCGGCGATGTCCTTCGGGGACATCCGCCCCGGCTCCACCGCGTCCACGGTGTCCGCCGGGTGCGTCGAGACGGGCGGAAGCGCCAGCTCGCGACGGAGTCCCTGGGCCGCGTCGAGGACGGTGTCGAGCAGCAGCCGCAGCCGCATGTCCTCCACCGAGCGCCCCTCGCGGGCGGACCGGCGGCTCGCCTCGAGGGCCGCCTCGACCTCGGCGAGCCGGGCCTTGAGGCGACGGCTCTCGCTCTCGGCCGAGGACACCTGGGCCGCGGCTTCCGCCCGCGCGGTGTCGATCTCGCCCTGGACGCGGCGCAGCGCGGCCTCCCCGCGCTTCACGTCGCTCTGGGCGCTGCGCAGCTTCCGGTGGAGCGATTCCGCTTCCTTCCGGGCCGCTTCCAGGTCGCGCCGCAGCTGCTCGGTCTCGTCCTTCGAGCGGTCCCGGGCGGCGGCGAGTTCCTCGCGCAGCCGCTCCAGTTCGCGCCGCCCGGCCTCGTCGGCCCGCTCGGCGTCGACGCGCAGGGCCTCCTCGCCCGCGGCGGCCACCAGCTTGACCCAGCCGGGCGGGCGCAGCACATAGGCGGCCGCCGCCACGTCGACGGGGTCGGCGGCGGCGGGCGGGGTGCCGGTCTCGACGGCTCCGGCCAGTTCGGGCTGGCCCTGCTTGAACCGCTCGCCGATCCGCTGCCGGAACAGCGGATCGCTCTCCAGGGCCGCCGCCATCGCGTTGCCGGCGAACTTGGCCCGCCGGCTCGCGGTGAACCGGGCGTACTGCCTCAGGGGCGCGGGCAGCTCCGCGACGGTCAGCCCGCCGAAGGCGTCGGCGACCAGCGCGACGACCCGCCGCCGTACGCCTTCCGGCAGTGGGTGGTCGAGCGTCTCGGCAGCGTCACCTGCCGCGCCGGCCGGCTCTCCACCGTGCGCGGGCTGCTCCACGATCCGTCACCCCTATGTCGTCCGCGCCGTCCCTCAGGAAGCGGCGCCCGGCCTGTCCACCAGTTCGATCTGGTCCACCGCGTTGCACCAGCGGCAGCGGACCGACTCGATGGTCTCACTGACCACCTGCCGCTCCTCGACCGTCGGATCCCCCGCGAGGTCCAGATGGACGTACTCGACGACCTTGGAGGAGCGGGTCACGTCGAAGCGGGTCAGATTGCCGCAGAGCGTGCAGCGCCAGCGGGTCTCGGCGGTCGGCAGGGGAACCGTCGTCATCGTGCCGTCCTTCTTCCTGTTGCGAGGTACCAGGTGCGGGAGCCGCGGTGCGCCGTCGAACTGCGGGTTGTATCGCCCGTAACCCTACGGCCTCGTGGGTCGGCGGGGGACGGCGAGGCACTCTGTCCAGTTCGGCACCGGTACGCCATGATCTGTCCATGATCGATGGGCGAGGAGTGGTCCGCGCTGTCCGCGCTGTCCCGGGGGCCTGGCGCGGCATCCGCAGTGGACCCACGGTGACGTACGGACTGATCGCCGCGTGTGTCCTCCTCTTCGCGATCAGTCCGGTCTCCGGACTGAACCCGGTCCACGGCACGGGGGACCAGCTCCTCGCGGCTCAGGGCGTGTACTTCCGCCGCTGGGGCGTCGTCCCCGCCGAGCTGATGAGCGGCGAGCCGCGTGCCCTGCTCACCCCGCTGACCGCGCTCTTCGTCCACGGCAGCTGGCTCCACCTCCTGGGGAACATGCTCTTCCTGTACGTCTTCGGGGCGATGGCCGAGGAACGCATGGGCCCTGCCGGGTTCGCCCTCTTCTACCTGGGCACCGGCTACCTGGCGCTCCTCGGGTACGCGGCGGCCCACGCGAGCAGCGAGCAGACGCTCGTCGGGGCGTCCGGCGCGATCTCCGGGGTGCTCGGGGCCTTTCTCTTTCTCTTCCCTCGCTCCCGGGTCACCAGTCTCTACCCCTTCCTCTTCTTCCTGCCGCTGCGCTTCCCCGCCTGGATCGTGCTGATCTTCTGGTTCGTGCTGCAGTGGCTGGCCGCGCGGGCCGCGGGCGCGGGACCCGGCGTCGCCTACCTGGCCCATGTGGTGGGCTTCTCCGTCGGCTTCCTCTACGCCTGGGGGCGCTACCGGGGTGGGGATAGAGTGAAAGCCCAAGCCGCGGCGACCGAGGGAGAAAGCCAGCCGTGATCACCGCGATCGTGCTCATCAAGACCAGCGTGGACCGCATCCCCGAGATCGCCGAGTCGATCGCCGCGCTCGACAGCGTCAGCGAGGTCTTCTCGGTGACCGGTACGTACGACCTGATCGCCATGGTCCGGGTGCCGCGCCACGACGACCTCGCGGACGTGATCCCCGGCAGCATCAGCAAAATCCCGGGTGTCGAGGCCACGGACACCCACGTCGCCTTCCGCACGTACTCCCAGCACGATCTGGAGGCGGCCTTCGCCATCGGCCTGGAGTCCTGAGGCCGCACACGCGACAAGGTGAAGGGGGCCTCCCGGTCGGGAGGCCCCCTTCACCCGTACGAGTGAGTGATCAGCCACGGTCGGGGACGCAGCGGCCGTCCTCGGTGCGGTACTTCCACTGCGCCCCGTCCCGGACGAGCTCCTTCACGGCGCCGACGAACCGCTCCACGTGCTCGTCGGGCGTACCGGCGCCGAAGCTGACCCGGATGGCGTTGAGGGACCTCTCACCGGGCGCGGCCTCGGGAGCGCCGCACTCGCCCTGGGTCTGGGGGTCGCTGCCGAGCAGCGTGCGGACCAGCGGGTGGGCGCAGAAGAGTCCGTCGCGGACGCCGATGCCGTACTCGGCGGAGAGCGCGGCGGCGAAGTGGGAGCTGTTCCAGCCCTCGACGACGAAGGAGATGACGCCGACCCGGGGGGCGTCGTCGCCGAACAGCGAGAGCACCTTGACCTCGGGCACCTCGGCGAGGCCCTCGCGGACCGTGGCGATCAGGTGCCGCTCCCGCTCGACGAGGGTGTCGAAGCCGGCCTCGGTGAGCGCCTTGCAGGCGGAGGCGATGGAGTACACGCCGATGACGTTCGGGGAACCGGCCTCGTGCCGAGCCGCGGTGGTGTGCCACTCCACGTCCACCCCGCCGTCGGCCCGGCGCGCCACCTTGCGGGAGGCGCCGCCGCCCGCGAGATAGGGCTCGGCGTCCTGGAGCCAGTCGGCACGGCCCGCGAGGACACCCGAGCCGAAGGGCGCGTACAGCTTGTGCCCGGAGAAGGCGATCCAGTCCACGTCGAGGTCCTGGACGGAGACCGGGTGGTGGGGCGCGAGCTGGGCGGCGTCGAGCACGATCCGGGCGCCGTGGGCGTGCGCCGCGGCGGCGAGTTCCTTCACCGGCCACAGCTCACCGGTGACGTTGGAGGCGCCGGTGACGCAGACCAGCGCGGGGCCGTAAGGGTCGCGGTCGGCGAGGGCCCGCTCCAGGGTGGCGACGGCCTGCTCGGGGGTGCGCGGGGCGTTGAGGTAGGTGACGCGGGCGTCCTGCCACGGCAGCAGCGAGGCGTGGTGCTCGGTCTCGAAGACGAAGACCTGGCAGTCCGCGGGGAGGGCCGCGGCGAGCAGGTTGAGCGAGTCGGTGGTGGAGCGGGTGAAGACGACCTGGTCGCCGGGGCGGCAGTCGAGGAACTCGGCGACGGTGGCGCGGCTGTTCTCGAAGAGGTCGGTGGAGAGCTGGGAGAGGTATCCGGCGCCGCGGTGGACGCTGCCGTAGTAGGGGGCGTACGCGGCGACGTCGTCCCAGACCCGCTGGAGGGCCGGCGCGCTGGCCGCGTAGTCGAGCGCCGCGTAGGTCACCTCGCCGCCGGTGACGAGCGGGACGGTGACGTCCCGGCCGAGGACGGGCAGCGGGGCGGCGCAGCAGGGGTCGGCGGACTCGGAGTCGACGGCGGTGGCGGCGGTGGCGGCGGTGGCGTTCGGGTACGCGGACATGGCGGTATCTCCCGGCAGGAATGGGCAGCGAAGGACCCGCGGGGCAGCGCGAAGTGGGGCGCCTCACACGGGTGTTGCCTCGACACACGATGGTCGTGCGGAGGATGGGAAAACGGGGCCGGTGGCCCTAACGCATTCGCTTGCTCACGGAAAAACGCTCCTCGAGAGACCAGGACCCCTGGTGGTCGAGGGGTCCGCGCTTGCCGTGGACCTTGCTGTCCACGGCCTGGTCTTCACCCGGGGCACCCCGCCACGGACGGAGGGTTGCCGGACAGCAAGCCGGGGCTTCGTAGCTGTCACTCATGACCTGCCCAGCATCCTGCCACAGGAGCGCGGAAGTGCAAGACCCCGGTCCGCATACTGGACCGGGGTCGTACGACGAGGCACGTCCTACGCGTTGCTGACGGCGATCCATCGCTCCAGGGCCCGGCGGGCCGCACCCGAGTCGATCGCCTCCGCGGCCTTCTCGATGCCGGCGCGGATCTGCTCCACGAGGCTGCCCTCCCCCGGCGCGAGCGCGACCAGCGCCGCGGCCGAGTTGAGCAGCACCGCGTCCCGTACCGGACCGGTCTCCCCCGCGAGGAGCCGGCGGGCGACGTCCGCGTTGTACGAGGCGTCCGCACCGCGCAGCGCCTCCACCGGTACGAGGTCGATGCCGGCGTCCCGGGGGTCGAAGGCCTCCTCCCGCACCGCGCCGTCGCGGACCACCCAGACCCGCGAGGTGGCGGTGGTGGTCAGCTCGTCGAGCCCGTCGTCGCCGCGGAAGACGAGCGCGGAGGAACCCCGCTCGGCGAGAACCCCGGCCATGATCGGAGCCATCCGGGCGTCGGCGACGCCGGTGGCCTGCGCCCTGACCCGGGCCGGGTTGGTGAGCGGACCGAGGAAGTTGAAGGTGGTCCGGATGCCGAGTTCCTTGCGGGCGGCGGCGACGTGACGCAGCGCCGGGTGGAACTTCACGGCGAAGCAGAAGGTGATCCCGGCCTCCTCCGCGACCTCGGCGACCCGCCGCGGGGTCAGCTCCAGGTTGACGCCGAGCTTCTCCAGGACGTCGGAGGCGCCGGACGCGGAGGACGCGGCCCGGTTGCCGTGCTTGACGACCTTGGCTCCGGTGCCGGCCACGACGACCGCCGACATGGTGGAGATGTTGACGGTCTTGGCGCCGTCGCCGCCGGTGCCGACGATGTCGACGGACGGGCCGGGCACCTCGATCGTGTTGGCGTGCTCGTACATGGTGCGGACGAGCCCGGAGATCTCCTCGACGGTCTCGCCCTTGGCGCGCAGGGCGACCGCGAAGCCGGCGATCTGGGCGTCGGTGGCCTCGCCGCGCAGGATCCGGTCCATCGCCCAGGCGGTGTCCTCGGCGCTCTGGTCGCGGCCGGTCAGCAGGCCTTCCAGGACGACGGGCCAGGAGCGGCCCGCCGACGTAGGTCCTCCAGCGGGGGTCACAGCGCTCATGGCAGCTCCTGGGTCGTCACGTGACGGATACGGACCCACCCTATCGACCCCCGGGGACGGCAAAGAGCCCCGTCCATCGAATGGACGGGGCTCTCGCCGTGGCGAACTTCGAGACGTCAGGAGTTCAGGTGATCAGTGGTGGCCGTGGCCGCTCTGGATCTCCTTGTACTCCTCGACCGTGGGCTTGGCGACCTGGCTGTCGTCGCCGTAGTAGCCCTTGTTGAGCTTGATCCGGAGCTTCTCCATGCGCCCGATCTTGCGCTCCACGCCGTTCTCGTCGACGGCCGGCGGAAGCTCCGCGGCCGCGTACTGCTCGTGCGCCGTGAGGCGGTGCAGCTCGCCCTGGCTGAGCGGCTCGTGGACCTCGACGAACTCACCGTGCGGCAGGCGCTTGATGATGCCGGACTCGCGCCCGTGCAGCACCTTGTCCTTGTCCCGGCGCTGGAGGCCGAGGCAGATCCGCTTGGTGGCGATGAACGCGATGACCGGGCCGACGAAGAAGAAGATCCGCACGAACCAGGTGATCGAGTTGATCGACAGGTGGAAGTGGGTCGCCCAGAGGTCGTTTCCACCACCCACGAGCATGATCATGTACGCGGTGATCCAGGCGACACCGAAGGCGGTGCGCGTCGGAGCGTTGCGCGGGCGCTGCGCGATGTGGTGCTCGCGCTTGTCGCCGGTGATCCACGACTCGATGAACGGGTAGACCGCGATGGCCGCGAGGACCGCCGGGAAGATCGCCAGCGGGATCATCACGCCGAGGACCAGCGTGTGGCCCCAGAGGTTGATCTCCCAGCCCGGCATGACACGGATCAGACCCTCGGCGAAGCCCATGTACCAGTCGGGCTGGGCGCCGGTGGAGACCATGTCGGGGCGGTACGGGCCGAGCGCCCAGATCGGGTTGATCGAGGCGACCGCCGAGATGACCGCGATGACACCGAAGACCAGGAAGAAGAAGCCTCCGGCCTTGGCCATGTAGACCGGCAGCAGCGGCATGCCCACGACGTTGTTGTTCGTGCGGCCGGGGCCGGCGAACTGCGTGTGCTTGTGGAAGAACACCAGGATGAGGTGGGCCACCACGAGGCCGAGCATGATGCCGGGCAGCAGCAGCACGTGGGCCGAGTAGAACCGGGCCACGAAGTCGCCGCCGGGGAACTCGCCGCCGAACAGGAACATCGACAGGTACGTGCCGATGACCGGCACGGACAGGATCGCGCCCTGCATGAAGCGGACACCGGTGCCGGAGAGCAGGTCGTCCGGGAGCGAGTAACCGGTGAAGCCGGTGAACATGCCCAGGAAGAACAGCAGGAAACCGAACAGCCAGTTGATCTCACGCGGCTTGCGGAACGCGCCCGTGAAGAACACGCGCATCATGTGCACGAACATGCCGGCGAGGAAGATCAGCGCCGCCCAGTGGTGGATCTGCCGGATCAGCAGACCACCGCGCACCTCGAACGAGATGTGCATGGTCGAGTTGAACGCCTCGGACATCAGCTGTCCCTGGAGCGGGACGTACGGTCCTGCGTACTCCACCTCGTTCATCGACGGGTGGAAGAACATCGTCAGATAGACGCCCGTCAGGATGATGATGAGGAAGCTGTAGAGGCAGATCTCGCCCAGCATGAAGGACCAGTGGTCCGGGAAGATCTTCCGCATGTTGGCCTTGGCCAGGGTGTAGATCCCCAGGCGGCCGTCGGCCCAGTCGGCGACCCGCTCACCGGCGGGTGCTTTCTTCCCCGCCGCGTCAGCGGCTGATGTACTCGTGGTCACGGTGCTCATCCGCGCTCCCAGAAGGCAGGACCGACGGGCTCGTCGAAGTCGCCGAGCGCCTCCAGGAAGCCCTTGTCGTTCACGCCGATCCGCAGCTGCGGAAGGGCGTGACCGGCCGGGCCGAAGATGACGCGGGCGCCGTCGGAGAGGTCGAAGGTGGACTGGTGGCACGGGCAGAGGACGTGGTGCGTCTGCTGCTCGTACAGGGAGATCGGGCAGCCCACGTGGGTGCAGATCTTCGAGAAGGCGACGATGCCCTCGTGCGACCACTCGAGCTCGCGCTTGTCCTTGATGTCCTCCGGCTGGATCCGGACGATCATCAGGGCGGCCTTGGCGATCTCGGTCTGGAAGTGGTGGTCGTGCTCCGAGAGGCCCTCGGGCATCGCGAAGGTCAGCGAACCGACGGCGACGTCCTCGGGGCGCAGCGGCTCGTGCGTGTTCATGTTGATGAGCTGAAGCCCCTTGGCCCACATGGTGGTCCGGAGCTTCTTCTCGGGCAGCGGGCCCATGTCACGCAGCAGCACGAGGCCGGAGAGCGGTACGAGCGACAGCGCGCCGAACATCGTGTTGCGGATGAGCTTGCGACGGCCCATGCCCGACTCGGCGGCACCGGCCGCGAAGTCCGACATGACCTTGGCCTTCGTCTCCGGCGACGCCTCGATCGGGTGCCGCTCGTCGGCGACCTCCACGTCGGACATCAGGGTGCGGGCCCAGTGGACCGCGCCCGCGCCGATGAAGAAGAGGGCGAGGCCGAGGGTCCAGCCGAGCGCGAAGTTGAGCGCGGACACCCGGCCGAAGGGCCAGATGTACACGATCTGGTCGACCGGGAAGATCACGTACGAGGCGATGAAGCCGACGGTGGCCAGCATCGACAGCGTGAACATGAAGGCGACCGCGCGCTCGGACCGACGGGCGGCCCGCTCGTCGATGTCCTGGATGCGGGGCTTGTGGGGCGGGAGGCCCGGGTCGGCGAACGGGTCGTCGGCGACCTTCACCGCGCCGTGCGCGGTGTCCTGCCCTGCCGGCAGGGTCTCTTCTGGAATCTCTTGGCTACTCATGACTTCTTGGCCTTAGCGGTGTGGGCCGCGACCCAGATGGCAACTGCGATCAGCGCGCCCAGTCCGAAGATCCAGGCGAACAGGCCCTCGCTGACGGGGCCGAGGCCACCGAGCTTCAGACCGCCCGGGTTGTCGGCCTTGTCGCTGTTGACGGCCTGGACGTACGCGATGATGTCCTTCTTCTCCTTCTCCGGCATGGTCGTGTCCGGGAAGGAGGGCATGTTCTGCGGGCCGGTCTGCATGGCCTCGTAGAGGTGCTTCGGGCTCACGCCTTCGAGGCTCGGGGCGTACTTGCCGTAGGTCAGCGCGCCGCCCTCACCGGTGAAGTTGTGGCACTGGGCACAGTTGTTGCGGAACAGTTCGCCACCACGGCCGATGTCGGCGCCTGCGGTGTCGTACTGGCTCTTGGCCGGCGTGATCGCACCGGCACCGAGGGAGGCGACGTACGCCGCGAGCTGATCGATCTCAGCCTGCGAGTAGATGACCTTCTTCTTCGGGACCTGGGCGCCAGGCTGCTGGGCCGGCATGCGACCGGTGCCGACCTGGAAGTCGACTGCGGCCGAACCGACGCCTACGAGGGTCGGGCCGTCAGTAGTGCCCTGACCGCCGGTTCCGTGGCAGCTGGCGCAGCCGACGGAGTAGAGCTTCTTGCCCTCCTCGATGGCGAGGGACTGGGCGGTTTCATCGGCCTTCGCCGTGCCCGCGGGCGCGAACGCGGCGTACAGCCCCCCAGTGGCCGCCAGCGCGAGAAGGAGGACGACGACCGCCGCCAGCGGATGGCGTCGTCGTGCGGAGAGCTTTTTCACGGATTACCCCGGTGTCAGGATCTTCTGCGTCGATGCTTGCTGGATGTCTCGGTCCGCCGTGACGGCGGTCCCGATTACTTGATCATGTAGATCGTGGCGAAGAGGCCGATCCAGACGACATCGACGAAGTGCCAGTAGTAGGACACGACGATGGCGGCGGTTGCCTGCTCGTGAGTGAACCTCTTGGCGGCGTACGTCCGGCCGAGGACCAGCAGGAAGGCGATGAGTCCGCCCGTCACGTGCAGGCCGTGGAAGCCGGTGGTCAGGTAGAACACCGAGCCGTAGGGCCCGGACGAGAGCGACATGCCCGCGTCCTTGACCAGCTCGGTGTACTCGAAGACCTGGCCGCCGATGAAGATCGAACCCATCACGAACGTGACGATGAACCACGTCCTGAGCTTCTTCACGTCGCCCCGCTCGGCGGCGAATACGCCGAGCTGACAGGTGAGGGAGGAGAGCACCAGGATCGTGGTGTTGGTCGCCGAGAACGGGAAGGCCAGGTGTTCCGCCTGAGCCTTCCAATAGTCGGCACCTGTCACCGATCGCAGGGTGAAGTACATCGCGAAGAGGGCCGCGAAGAACATCAGCTCGGAGCTCAACCAGATGATGGTTCCGACGCTGGTGAGGTTCGGTCGATTGACCGACGGGTGCGCGTGCCCTGTTTCTACTGTCGTTACTGTCGCCACGACCGACATTATGTCGGTCGCTTATCCCGCCCTCACTCCGGGGGGTGCCGTTCGGAGTGTCAGAGGGGTGTGTCCAGCCCATACGGCCCAGTGCGAGGGCCCCCGAGCACCCTTCGAACAGGTGTTGAACGGGTGTTGACGGGGTGTGGACCGGAGTAGCATCCGCGCATCGGTCGACGACGACCACCCGCCTTCCCAGCCGGAGGAACGATGCAGTCGAGTGCCACGGTCCTGGTCTACAGCGACGACGCGAACACCCGCGAGCAGGTACGGCTGGCGGCCGGGCGCAGGCCCGCGTCCGACGTGCCCCCGGTCGAGTTCGTGGAGTGCGCGACGCTGCCGGCGGTGCTGAAGCGCCTGGACGAGGGCGGCATCGACGTGTGTGTCCTGGACGGCGAGGCGGTGCCCGCGGGCGGCATGGGCGTCTGCCGGCAGATCAAGGACGAGGTCTTCCGGTGCCCGCCGGTGCTGCTGCTCATCGGACGCCCGCAGGACGCCTGGCTGGCCACCTGGAGCCGCGCGGACGCCGCGGTCACCCTTCCGGTGGAACCGGTCGAGTTCGCGGCGTCCCTGGCGGCCCTGCTGCGCTCACGCCTCTCGATCGACGCGTAGTCGCCGCGCAGGGCGAGTATGCCGAAGGGGCGCGGCCGGAGCGCCCCGGAGGCGAACCGAGCCTTACAGAGGCAGGGGCCTGAGGCGGGCCTTCTCGGTGGGGGCCACCGGGTTCTCGGCGGCCTCCACCAGGGCGCTGCCCTGGCGCCACTTGGCCCAGGTCAGGTTCCAGTCTCCGAAACCGTTGCCGAAGGTGTCCATCGTGTCGCCGTAGCTGTTGACGGTCTTGACGATGTCGCCGGGCCGTACGGTCTTGTAGAACCAGGCCGCGTTCCCCGTCGACATGCCGACACAGCCGTGGCTGACGTTCGCCACGCCCTGCGAGCCGACGGACCAGGGCGCGGCGTGGACGTACTCGCCGCTCCAGGTGACCCGGGTCGCGTAGTAGACGGGCAGGTCGTACGACTCGGAGCTGCCCTCCGCGATGCCGACGCTGGTGCCCCGCATCCGGACGTAGTACTCCTTGCCCAGGATCACCTTGATGCCGTTGCGGGTGGAGAAGCCGGGCTTGCCGGTGGTCACCGGAATGGTGTTGATCACTTCTCCGTTGCGCTTCACGGTCATGTAGTGCGACCCGGCGTCCGCGATGGCCTCGATCCGGTCGCCGATCGTGAGCTTCAGCGGCTTGGACGCGCCGCCGTAGAGCTTGTCGCCGACCTTGAGGCCGTCCAGGTTGCCGGTGACCGTGACGAGCGCGCCCGCCGGCCAGTACTCCTTCGGGCGGAAGTGCAGCTTCTTGTCGTCCACCCAGTACCAGGAGCCCTCGACGGAGGGCGTGGAGCGGACTTTGAGGGCCCGTTCGACGACCGCGCGCGCCTTCCGGTCCTTGACGGGGAGGCTGAGGTCGGCCGTGATGGGCTGTCCGACGCCGTACGTGCCCGCCTCAGGGCCGAAGGTGGCCGTCAGGGCCCGTTTGGCGGGGGCCGTCTCGAACGTGTACGTACGGGCGCCTGGGGCGCCGTCCTCGTCCTCCGTGGCCACCCGGACCGTGTAGCGGGTGCCGGCCGCCAGGGCGGCCGTGGAGCGCCAGCGCCGTCCGTCCGCGGTGAGCTCGCCCGCCAGGTGGCGTCCCGCGGTGTCCGTGGCCGTGACGTCGGTGATCCGGCCGTCCTCGCCCTTGGCGGTGACCTCCAGGGGCTTCTCGGGGTCCGCCTTGGCTCCGTCGGCGGGGGCGCTGACCGCGAGCTGGTCCGCCGCGTCGTACGCCCTCGCCGACAGCGGGTGGCCGTCGTTGCCGGCACAGGCGGTCGCGGCCGCGGTGACGGTGACAGCCAGAAGAGTGCAGCTCAGAACAGTCCGAATGCGCGGCGTGTCGTTCATGGACTCACCGTAAGAAGAATCTCGTGCGGCAGCGCGCCGAGTGCTGCAAAAGAGGGGCCCGGGCACTTCGGTGACGAAGTGTCCGGGCCCCTCGGTGTGCTCCGGTGCGGAGCGGGGTACCGCTACTGGTTCTGGTTCTCTCCGCGGTAGAACTCGAAGACCCAGCCGAAGAGGCCGACCAGGATCAGCGGGGCGGAGAAGTACAGGATCCACCAGCCCATCGCGATGGAGAGGAAGGCGAGCGCACCGCCGATGCCGAGCGAGAGCGGCTGCCAGCTGTGCGGGGCGAAGAAGCCCACTTCACCGGCCTCGTCCGCGACGTCGGCCTCCTTGTCGTCCTGCGCCATGGCGTCGACACGCTTGGCCGTGAAGGCCAGGTAGTAGCCGATCATGATGGCCAGGCCGAACGCGAGGAACAGCGCCGTCGTACCGACCGGCTCCTTCGACCACACGCCGTACAGGACGGCCATGGCGAGGATGAAGACGCTCAGCCAGATGAACATCTTGCCCTGGATCTTCACTTGCCCGCCTCCTTCGCGCCCGTGAGGGCCTCGGCCTCGTGCGGCTTGTTCTCGAGCTGGTCGAGAGCGGCGATCTCAGGGTGGTGCAGGTCGAACGCCGGGGATTCGGAACGGATCCGCGGCAGGGTGAGGAAGTTGTGCCGCGGCGGCGGGCAGGACGTCGCCCACTCGAGCGAACGGCCGTAGCCCCACGGGTCGTCGACCTCGATCTTCTTGCCGTACTTGGCGGTCTTCCAGACGTTGTACATGAACGGCAGGATCGACAGACCGAGCAGGAAGGAGGAGATCGTCGAGATCGTGTTCAGCGCGGTGAAGCCGTCGGCGTCGAGGTAGTCCGCGTAACGACGCGGCATGCCCTCGGCACCGAGCCAGTGCTGCACCAGGAAGGTGCCGTGGAAGCCGATGAACAGCGTCCAGAACGTGATCTTGCCGAGGCGCTCGTCGAGCATCTTGCCGGTGAACTTCGGCCACCAGAAGTGGAAGCCGGCGAACATCGCGAAGACCACGGTGCCGAAGACGACGTAGTGGAAGTGCGCCACGACGAAGTACGAGTCGGAGACGTGGAAGTCCATCGGCGGCGAGGCCAGGATGACACCCGTCAGACCACCGAAGGTGAAGGTGATCAGGAAGCCGATCGTCCAGAGCATCGGTGTCTCGAAGGACAACGAGCCCTTCCACATCGTTCCGATCCAGTTGAAGAACTTCACGCCTGTCGGTACGGCGATGAGGAACGTCATGAAGGAGAAGAACGGTAGGAGCACGCCGCCTGTGACGTACATGTGGTGCGCCCACACGGTCACCGAGAGACCGGCGATCGCGATGGTCGCGGCGACCAGACCGATGTAACCGAACATCGGCTTGCGGCTGAAGACCGGGATGACCTCGGAGACGATGCCGAAGAACGGCAGCGCGATGATGTACACCTCCGGATGGCCGAAGAACCAGAAGAGGTGCTGCCAGAGCAGCGCTCCACCGTTGGCCGAGTCGAAGATGTGCGCACCGAACTTGCGGTCCGCCTCCAGGGCGAACAGCGCGGCCGCCAGGACCGGGAAGGCGAGCAGGACCAGGACACCGGTCAGCAGCACGTTCCAGGTGAAGATCGGCATGCGGAACATCGTCATGCCCGGAGCGCGCATGCAGATGATCGTGGTGATGAAGTTGACCGAACCGAGGATCGTGCCGAAGCCGGAGAAGGCCAGACCCATGATCCACATGTCGGCGCCGACACCCGGCGAGCGGACGGCGTCCGACAGCGGGGAGTAGGCGAACCAGCCGAAGTCGGCCGCACCCTGCGGGGTGAGGAAGCCGGCCACCGCGATGATCGAGCCGAAGAGGTACAGCCAGTAGGCGAACATGTTCAGCCGCGGGAACGCCACGTCGGGCGCGCCGATCTGCAGCGGCATGATCCAGTTCGCGAATCCGGCGAACAGCGGCGTCGCGAACATCAGCAGCATGATCGTGCCGTGCATCGTGAACGCCTGGTTGAACTGCTCGTTCGACATGATCTGCGTACCCGGACGGGCCAGCTCGGCGCGCATGAAGAGCGCCATGAGTCCGCCGATGCAGAAGAAGACGAACGACGTGACCAGGTAGAGCGTGCCGATCGTCTTGTGGTCGGTGGTGGTCAGCCACTTGATCACGACATTGCCGGGCTGCTTGCGCCGTACGGGCAGCTCGTTCTCGTACGAGTCCTCAGCTGCGGCGGCACCCTGGGTTTCGTTGTGGATGCTCACAGTTGGTTCTTCTCCGCATTCCTGGCCGGGTCCGTCTGCTCGATGCCAGACGGGATGTAGCCGGTCTGCCCCTTCTCGGCCAGCTCCTTCAGGTGCTGCTGGTAGCGCTCCGGGGAGACCACCTTGACGTTGAAGAGCATCCGGGAGTGGTCGACACCGCACAGCTCGGCGCACTTGCCGAGGAAGGTGCCTTCCTGCGTCGGGGTCACCTCGAAGGAGTTCGTGTGACCCGGGATGACGTCCTGCTTCATGAGGAAGGGGACCACCCAGAAGGAGTGGATGACGTCACGCGAGGTCAGGACGAACCGGACCTTCTCGCCCTTCGGCAGCCACAGGGTCGGGCCCGGGTTGCCGGTCTGCGGGTTGCGGTCGCCGGGGATACCGGCGTCGTACACGCCGCCGGCGTTCTCCGGGAACGCGTCCAGGAACTTGTCCGGGATCGAGGAGAGGTTCTTGTCCGTCTTGGCGTCACCCGACACACCGGGCACGTTCTCGACGTAGTTGAAGCCCCAGCTCCACTGGTAGCCGACCACATTGATGGTGTGGGCCGGCTTCGGGGTGAGCTCGAGGAGCTTCGACTCGTCGCGCGCGGTGAAGTAGAAGAGCACCGAGACGATGATGAGGGGAGTGACCGTGTACAGCGCCTCGATGGGCATGTTGTAACGGGTCTGCGGAGGTACCTCGATCTTGGTCCTGCTCCGCCGGTGGAAGATGACGGACCAGATGATCAGGCCCCACACCAGGATGCCGGTGATGAGCGCGGCCGCCCACGAACCCTGCCACAGGGAGAGGATCCGGGGAGCCTCTTCCGTGACGGGGGTGGGCATACCAAGGCGGGGGAAGTCTTCCCAGTTGTACGAGCAGCCCGTGGCTGTCGCCAGGATCAGGCCCGCAGTCAGCACCTGCGGCAGCTTCCGCCGCATCGGGCGCCGCGACGAGCGGTCGGAGCCGTTGGGACTCACGTAGCGCCTTCCCGAGAGTCTCGGCCCGCGTTGGTCGGCCACGGCCGTCCGTCTCGCTGGTCGGTCGCCGCCCCGGCCGCGGGCAGGGGTTTGGATGTTTATGCGGACCAAACCCTACTGGACGCTATTTGGGGTCGCGCGGGGAGGGTGCCCAACGCGCCGTCCGAGCCCCCGAAGGGGTGGACTCCGGGGTTCCGCAGGGGGGTCGGGCAGGTCCGTTCGGCGGCCTGCCGGTGCGCGGTGGCGCACTTCTGACGAGGGTTCACGGGGGTGGGGGCGGACACCGCGGGGCGGGCGGGGTGGAGGGGTGCGGGCGGGGGCGGCGGGGGTGTGGGGCCGGGGCGGGGGCGGGGGCCTACCGTGGATGGATGCCGTACTTCGACGCCGCGTCCGCCGCCCCCCTGCACCCCGTCGCCCGTCAGGCGCTGCTCGCCTCCCTGGACGAGGGCTGGGCCGATCCGGCCCGGCTGTACAGGGAGGGCAGGCGGGCCCGGCTGCTCCTCGACGCGGCGCGGGAGGCCGCGGCGGAGGCCGTGGGCTGCCGCCCCGACGAGTTGTCGTTCACTCCTTCGGGGACGCGCGCGGTTCACGCGGGAATCTCCGGAGCGCTCGCGGCGCGTCGGCGTGTCGGAGACCGGCTCGTGGTCTCCGCGGTCGAACACTCCTCCGTCCTGCACGCGGCCGAGACGCACGCGGCGGCGGGCGGCACCGTGACCGAGGTCCCGGTGGAGCGGTCCGGGGCGGTCGACGCGGCCGTCTTCGCGGCTGCCCTCGACCCGGCGACCGCCCTGGCGTGTCTCCAGTCGGCCAACCACGAGGTGGGGACCGAGCAGCCGGTGGCGGAGGTCGCCGAGGCGTGCCGGGCGGCGGGCGTGCCGCTGCTCGTGGACGCCGCCCAGTCGCTGGGCTGGGGGCCGGTGGACGGCGGCTGGTCGCTCCTCGCGGCGAGCGCGCACAAGTGGGGCGGCCCGGCGGGTGTGGGGCTGCTCGCCGTACGGAAGGGGGTCCGGTTCGCGCCGCAAGGTCCCTCGGACGAGCGGGAGTCGGGCCGGGCGCCCGGCTTCGAGAACCTGCCGGCGATCGTGGCGGCGGCGGCCTCGCTGCGAGCGGTCCGGGCGGAGGCGGTGGCCGAGGAGGCACGGCTGCGGGGCCTGGTGGACCGGATCCGGGCGCGGGTGCCGGAGCTCGTGCCGGACGTGGAGGTGGTGGGCGATCCGGTGCGCCGGCTCCCCCACCTGGTCACCTTCTCCTGCCTGTACGTCGACGGGGAGACGCTCCTCCATGAGCTGGACCGGGAGGGTTTCTCCGTTTCGTCCGGTTCGTCATGTACGAGTTCGACACTGACGC
The DNA here is from genome assembly GCF_042879855.1 of Streptomyces sp. NPDC058326. Classification (NCBI taxonomy): domain Bacteria; kingdom Bacillati; phylum Actinomycetota; class Actinomycetes; order Kitasatosporales; family Streptomycetaceae; genus Streptomyces; species Streptomyces sp. NPDC058326. The sequence goes on from NZ_JBHVZO010000011.1 coordinate 230,843, forward strand.
CCAGCCATGTGCTGCGCGCGATGGGGGTGCTGAGCGAGGGGAACGTCCGGGTGTCCCTGCCGGCCGGCACCGCGGCGGAGGACGTGGACCGCTTCCTCGACGTCCTGCCGGGGGTGGTGGCGGCGGTACGGGAACGGCTCGGCGCCCCGGCCGCGTCGGCGGCCCCGGCGAGCGCGCCCGGGCCGCTCGTCGTGGACGCGCTGGGGAAGCGCTGCCCGATCCCGGTGATCGAACTGGCGAAGGTGTTCGGAGAGGTTCCCGTGGGCGCGACGGTGACGGTCCTGTCGGACGACGAGGCGGCGCGGCTGGACATTCCCGCGTGGTGCGAGATGCGGGGGCAGGAGTATGTGGGCGAGGAGGAGTCGCCGGGGGGCGGGACGGCGTACGTGGTACGCCGTCTGACCTGACGCCACGAGCACGACGACGAGCCTTCGGCCGGGCGCGGCCCACGGCCGGGACGGGCCCTGCCCAGTGGGCACGGGCCCGTCGCCCGGGGGGCCGTGCCCACTGGGCGCGGCTGAACCCGCACCCGTTGTGCGGTGCTCGTAACGAGCGGCGGTCAGGAGAGGTGGGTGTGGACTTCCGTCGCGGCGAGTTCGCCGTACGCCTTCGTGAAGCGCTCCATGAAGTTCGCACGCCGGAGCGTGTACTCCTGGGTGCCCAGCGTCTCGATGACGAGCGTGGCGAGCATGCAGCCGACCTGCGCCGCCCGCTCCAGCCCGACGCCCCAGGTCAGTCCGGTGAGGAAGCCCGCGCGGAACGCGTCGCCGACGCCGGTCGGGTCGACCTTGGCGTTCTCCTCGGGGCAGCCGACCTCGATCGGGGTCTCGCCGACGCGCTCGATGCGCACCCCGCGCGAGCCGAGCGTGGTGACGCGGTGGCCGACCCGAGAGAGGATCTCGGCGTCGGTCCAGCCCGTCTTGGACTCGATGAGGCCCTTCTCGTACTCGTTGGAGAAGAGGTAGGTGGCCCCGTCGAGGAGGGTGCGGATCTCCTCGCCGTCCATGCGGGCGATCTGCTGCGAGAAGTCGGCGGCGAAGGGGATCCCCCGCGTCTTGCACTCCTCCGTGTGGCGGAGCATCGCCTCGGGGTCGTCGGCGCCGATGAGGACCAGGTCGAGGCCGCCCACCCGGTCGGCGACGGCCTTGAGCTCGATCAGCCGGGCCTCGCTCATCGCACCCGTGTAGAAGGAGCCGATCTGGTTGTGATCCTTGTCGGTCGTGCAGACGAAGCGCGCGGTGTGCAGGACCTCGGAGATCCGCACCGAGCCGGTGTCGACGCCGTGCCGGTCGAGCCAGCCGCGGTACTCGTCGAAGTCGTAGCCGGCCGCGCCCACCAGGATCGGGTTGCCGCCGAGCTGCCCCATGCCGAAGCAGATGTTGGGGCCGACGCCGCCACGACGGACGTCGAGGTTGTCGACGAGGAAGGAGAGGGACACCGTGTGGAGCTGGTCGGCCACGAGCTGGTCGGCGAACCGGCCGGGGAAGGTCATGAGGTGGTCGGTGGCGATGGAGCCGGTGACTGCGATACGCACGGCGGGGTGCTCCTGCGGGATTCGATAGGGGCGCGCGAGGCGCTCGAACGAAGGGTCGGGGTGCTACGGGTGAGCGACAGTTCACGCTACCGGGTGGGGCGCGCCCTGCCGAACAGCGGAAACTACCCCAGAGTAGGCCTTTTCTCCGGAGCGGTGCGGTGCATACGGTGCGCCCATGACCACGTACCCCGCTCCGCGTGAGCGACACGAGTCCGAGCTGAGCCTCGCGGAGCTGTGCGGCGACGGCGCTCGGATGGCCCCCCACTGGGTCACCCCGGTCTCCCCCGCGCCCGCTCCGGTCTCTCCCTCGTTGATCCACGGGGTGGTCGTTCCGGCGGCCTCGGCACGCCTGATCGACGCCACCGCGGAGTACGGGGGCTGACGGACGGAACCGCCGGCCCGTCCACTCCGTCCCATCGGCGTCCGGTCGAGACGAGGGAGCGTTGTGGTGAGCGGTACGGAGAACGTACGGAGGCGGCGGAACGTCCTGGCCGCCTCGGTGGCGGCGGGTGTGCTGCTCGCCGGGGGCGGTGGTGTCTATCTGGCCACCGCGGCGTCAGGTGACGGCAGCGGCGTTGCCACCAAGCCTGCCGGGGCGGCCGGGCCGCCCCCTCCGCTGAGTCTGCGGGGCGGCGGCAGCGGCGGTACGGACGCCGAAGGCGGTACGGGGGGCGGCCCCGGGATCGCGCCCGGCGAGCCGGACCCCGGAGGCGGCCCGAACGGGACCGTCTACACAGCCAAGGGCCCACTCCCCCAGGGGCCCTCCTCGGCCGCGGTCCACCGGCCCGAGGGCCTGGTCACCTCGGCGGAGGTGACCAGGCTGGCCGAAGCGCTGGGCGTCTCCGGGAGCCCTTCCCTGGTCGGCGACGTCTGGACGATCCGGCCCGAGAAGGACGGTTCGGGGCCCCGCCTCGACGTGGCGCGGAAGGCGCCGGGGAACTGGACGTACTCCTGGTACGACGGCGGCCCCGCCGGCGACACCTGCCTCAAGGGCAAGGCGTGCCCGCCGCCGGGAGAGACGAAGCCCTCGCCGGGCGGTACGCCGCTGAGCGAGGCGGCGGCGAAGGCTGCGGCCGCGCCCGTCCTGAAGGCGCTCGGCCAGGACGACGCGAAGATCTCCGCGAGCCAGGTGATGAACGGCTCGGTGCGGGTGGTCAACGCCGATCCGGTGATCGGCGGGCTGCCGACCCACGGCTGGTCCACGGGGCTGCACATCGCGCGGGACGGCCGGACGGTCGCCGGCAGCGGGATGCTCAAGGAGCCGGTCGAGGGTGCCGTGTATCCGGTGATCGGGGCGGCGAAGGCGCTCGCCGCGCTGAACGAGGACTCGAAGGGCACCGGCCCGATCGGCATCGGGGGCTGTGCCACCGCGCCGCCGGCCGCCGACGTGCCCTCCGCGGGCAGGCCGGACCGGACGCCGCCCCCCGGGAAGGCGGAGCCGGCCGTGCCCTGCCAGACGATCGTGGACGGGGTGGCCCCGGAGCAGGTGCCGGTGACGGCCGCCGTGCTCGGCCTGGCCGCCCAGGACGTGGACGGCGGGCGGCTGCTCGTGCCGTCGTGGCTGTTCACGGCGGACCCGGCGGACGGGGCGCCGTACACGGTGGTGCGGACGGCGGTGGCGCCGGAGTTCCTGACGCCGCCGGCGAAGCCCTCGCCGACGCCGTCTCCCGAGGACGGTACGGCGCCGGTGCGGCAGATCGAGTCGTTCCGGGCGGACGAGGCGGGCCGGAAGCTGACGGTCACCTTCTGGGGCGGGGTGTGCAGCACGTACACCGTCACGGCCCAGGAGCGCGCCGACCGGGTCGTCGTCCGGATCTCGGAGGCTCCGACCGACCCGGACCGGGTGTGCGTCGCGATGGCCGTGGAGATCACGAAGACCGTGGCCCTGGATGCTCCGCTCGGTTCGCGGCCGGTGGTCGACGGGGCGAGCGGGGAGGCGGTGCCCCGGCGCTGACCCGGCCGGGACACACGTGAGGGCGGGGGGGCGGGGGGGGCCCGGCCCCCCCCCCCCCCCCCGAGGGGATTAAAAAAAAACAAAACCCCAACACAAACCAAAAAACAGAAATTAGTAG
>NZ_JBHVZO010000011.1:234458-265285 GCF_042879855.1 Streptomyces sp. NPDC058326
GGCGCGGGGGCGTGGGGGGAGGGGCCCCCCCGCGAACCCCCCCGCGGCCACCAGGGCGGGGCGGGCGCCCCGTGCATCCGGGCCCCGCCGCCCTCATGTGTGAGCCTGAGCCGGTACGGCTCGACCGACAGCTCTCGGTCGATGCCGCTCGGCCGCTACGGCTTAGCTGAACGAGTCGCCGCAGGCGCAGGAGCCCGTGGCGTTCGGGTTGTCGATGGTGAAGCCCTGCTTCTCGATGGTGTCGACGAAGTCGATCGAGGCGCCGCCGAGGTACGGGGCGCTCATCCGGTCGGTGACGACCTTGACGCCGTCGAAGTCCTTCACGACGTCGCCGTCGAGCGAGCGCTCGTCGAAGAACAGCTGGTAACGCAGGCCGGAGCAGCCGCCGGGCTGAACGGCGACGCGCAGGGCCAGGTCCTCGCGGCCTTCCTGGTCGAGGAGGGCCTTGACCTTGGCCGCGGCGGCGTCGGACAGGAGGATGCCGTCGCTGACAGTGGTCTTCTCGTCCGATACGGACATCTGCTTCTCTCCCGGTGTGTACGGAGACTGCTTGCCGACGGTTGCAACCGACGGTGCCCCGGATTCATTCCGGGCCGAGTGGGGTGTTCTTCTTTCATGCTCGCACACCCTGTCCAGCTGCGGGGACGGTGCGGCCGAGGACGGGGAACGGCGAATTCGTCACATCGACACTATGGACATCGTCAACGTGACGTGAAGCGGTTATGATAGATAGCGTCATTTCGACGAAAAGCATCCCTCGCAGGCTCCCCGAAGAAAGGGTGCGTGACGTGACCACGGCCCAAGCCCGTCATGAACTCGACGTACAGCCGACGCCGCTCGCCCTGCTCCTGCTCGGCCGGGAGGCCGACCCCAAGAGCGAGCGCGGCGTGGAGTGCCCCGGCGATCTGCCGTCGCCCTCCGACCCGGACCTCGTGGAGCGCGCTCGCGCGGCCAAGGAGAAGCTCGGGGACAAGGTCTTCGTGCTCGGTCACCACTACCAGCGCGACGAGGTCATCCAGTTCGCCGACGTCACCGGCGACTCCTTCAAGCTCGCGCGCGACGCGGCGGCCAAGCCCGAGGCCGAGTACATCGTGTTCTGCGGTGTGCACTTCATGGCCGAATCGGCCGACATCCTCACCGGCGACGACCAGAAGGTCGTCCTGCCCGACCTCGCGGCCGGCTGCTCGATGGCCGACATGGCCACCGCCGAGCAGGTCGCGGAATGCTGGGACGTGCTGACCGAGGCCGGCGTCGCCGAGCAGGTCGTGCCCGTCTCGTACATGAACTCCTCGGCCGACATCAAGGCCTTCACCGGCAAGCACGGGGGCACGATCTGCACCTCGTCCAACGCCGAGCGGGCCCTGAACTGGGCCTTCGAGCAGGGAGAGAAGGTGCTCTTCCTGCCGGACCAGCACCTGGGCCGCAACACCGCCGTCCGCGACATGGGGATGTCCCTGGACGACTGCGTGCTCTACAACCCGCACAAGCCGAACGGCGGGCTGACCGTCGAGGAGCTGCGCGCCGCCAAGATGATCCTGTGGCGGGGTCACTGCTCGGTCCACGGCCGCTTCTCGCTGGACTCCGTGAACGACGTCCGCGAGCGCATCCCCGGTGTGAACGTGCTCGTCCACCCCGAGTGCCGCCACGAGGTCGTCGCCGCCGCGGACTACGTGGGCTCGACCGAGTACATCATCAACACCCTGGAAGCGGCCCCGGCCGGTTCCAAGTGGGCGATCGGCACCGAGCTGAACCTGGTCCGGCGGCTGGCGAACCGTTACGCCGACCAGGGCAAGGAGATCGTCTTCCTCGACAAGACGGTCTGCTTCTGCTCGACCATGAACCGCATCGACCTGCCACACCTCGTGTGGACCCTGGAGTCCCTGGCGGAGGGCAACCTCGTCAACCAGATCCAGGTCGACAAGGAGACGGAGAGCTTCGCGAAGCTGGCCCTTGAGCGGATGCTCGCTCTGCCATAACGGTTCTCCCGTGGAGAGACGCCGGAGGCCCGGCGACACCGTGAGGTGTCGCCGGGCCTTCGTACGTGCGGCCCCGGGGCTCAGTCCAGGACGTCGAGCAGGGCGGCGTCCGGCGGGGAGACCTCCGGCTGCCGCGGCACCTCCGCCGAGTCCTCCTTCTCCGTCCGCTTCGCGCCCCTCTTCGCCGCCTTCTTCTTCGCGCGGCGCTCCTTGCGGAGCTCCACCATCGCGTAGAGCGTCGGGACGAGGAGCAGCGTCAGCAGGGTCGAGGTGATCAGACCACCGATCACGACCACGGCCAGCGGCTGGGCGATGAAGCCGCCCTCGCCGGTGACGCCGAGAGCCATCGGCAGCAGGGCGAAGACCGTCGCCAGGGCGGTCATCAGGATCGGGCGGAGCCGGTGCCGGCCGCCCTCGATCACCGCTTCGACGACGCCCAGGCCCTTGGCGCGGTACTGGTTGATCAGGTCGATCAGGACGATCGCGTTGGTGACGACGATGCCGATGAGCATCAGCATGCCGATCATCGCCGGGACACCCATCGCGGTGTCGGTGACGACGAGCAGCCCGAGCGCCCCGGTCGCCGCGAACGGGATCGACACCAGCAGGATCAGCGGCTGGATCAGCGACCTGAAGGTCGCCACGAGCAGCATGAAGACGATCGCGATAGCCGCGAGCATCGCAAGCGCCAGGCTGAGCTGGGCCTCCTCCAGGTCCTCCGAGGCACCACCGATGGTGGCGGTGGCGCCCGCCGGCAGGTCGAGCGCGTCGATCTTCTTCTTCAGGTCGAGGCTCACCGCGCCGGTGTCGTCGCCGACCGGCTTGGCCGTCACCGTCGCCGTACGGGCGCCGTCGGTCCTGGTCATGGAGACCGGGCCGGGGACCAGTTCGACGGTGGCGATGTCACCGAGCCTCACCGGGCCGAGGGGCAGCGCCTTGAGCTCGGCCAGGGTGGTGGCCGGGCGGGCCGAGGTGATGAGGACGTCCCGCTCGCTGTCGTCGAGGGTCGCCCTGGCCGCCGGGGTGCCCCGGACGGCCTGGGCGACGACCATGCCGAGCGAGGCGGAGTCGAATCCGGCGTCGGCGGCAGCGGGCTTCGCCGTGACGGAGACGCGCGGCACGGACTGCGAGAGGTCGCTCTGCACGTCGGTGACGTCCTTCAGCCCCGCGACCGCCGACCTGACCTGCTCGGAGGCCTTCCTGAGGACCTCGGGGTCGGCGGCCTTGACGACCACGCTCAGGTCCTGGCTGCCGAAGCCGTCACCGGCCGTGAGGGTGGTCTCGCCGATCCCGTCGAGGGCGCCGAGGCCCTTCTCGATGGCGTCCCGCGCCTGCTCGTACGAGGCGGACTCCTCCAGGCTCACCTGGTACGAGGCCTCGTTGGAGCCGGTGCCACCGCCGAAGGCCGCCATGAATCCGGAGGAGCCGATGGTGACCTGGTAGTCCTTGACGCCCTCGGTCTCCGCGAGGAGCTTCTCGATCTTCTTCGCGGCCTCGTCGGTGGCGCTCAGGCTGGTGCCGGGCGCCAGCTCCTGCTTGACGGCGAGGACCTTCTGGTCGCCCGGCTCGAAGAAGTTCGTCTTCAGGAGCGGGGTCATGCCGAGGGTGACGGCGAGGACGGCGAGCGCGATGCCCAGGCTGGCGAGCCGCCGCCGGGTCGCGAACCGCAGGACCGGCACGTACAGGCGCTGGAGGCGGCTCTTCTCCTCCTTCTCCTCGGCCAGCCTGCGGGCCTCGTCCAGGTCCTCCGGGGTGCCCTGCGGGGCGCGCAGGAACCAGTACGAGAGGACGGGGACCACGGTCAGGGAGACGAGCAGCGAGGCGAGCAGCGCGGCCGTCACCGTCAGCGAGAAGGAGCCGAACATCTCGCCGACGATGCCTCCGACCAAACCGATCGGCAGGAAGACGGCGACGGTGGTGAGGGTGGAGGAGGTGACGGCGCCGGCGACCTCGCGGACCGCGGTCAGGATCGCCTCGCGGCGCTCCTCGCCGTAGCCGAGGTGACGCTTGATGTTCTCCAGGACCACGATCGAGTCGTCGACGACGCGGCCGATGGCGATGGTGAGCGCGCCGAGCGTCAGCATGTTGAGCGAGAGATCGCGGGTCCACAGCACGATGAGGGCGAGGACGACCGAGAGCGGGATGGAGACGGCGGTCACCAGCGTCGAGCGGACCGACGTGAGGAAGACCAGGATCACCAGGACGGCCATGACGAGGCCGAGCGCGCCCTCGGTGGTGAGTCCGGAGACGGCCTTGGCGACGGCGGGGCCCTGGTCGGAGACGACGGTCAGCTCGGCGCCCGCGCCGAGGTCCTCGCGCAGCCCGGAGAGCTTCTCCGCGACGGCGTCGGAGATGGTGACGGCGCTGCCGTCCTCGTCCATGGTGGCCATGACGGCGAGGCTGGGCCTGCCGTTGGTGCGGGTCAGGGAGGTGCGCGGGGACTCCTCCTGGCGGACGGTGGCCACGTCGCCGAGGCGCACGGCCCTGCCCTTGCCGGGGACGGCCGCCGGGATGCGGAGGTCCTCGATCTGCCGGAGCGAGGTGTAGCCGCCGCCGACCTGGATCGTGCGGCTCTTGCCGTCCTCCGCGAAGGAGCCGGCCGGCATCGTGCCGCCGCCCGAGCGCAGGGCCTCGGCCAGCTTCATGCTGCTGAGCCCGGCCCCGGCGAGCTTCCGCTCGTCCGGGGTGACGGAGACCTGGAGGTCCTGGACGCCGCTGACGGAGACCTGGGCGACTCCGTCGATGCCCTCCAGGGCGGGCACCACGGTCCGTTCGAGCAGGTCGGCGAGGGCCTGCGGGTCCTTGTCCGAGGAGGCCGCGAGGACGACGGTCGGCATGTCGTCCGTCGAGCCGGCCACGACCTGCGGGTCGACCGTGTCCGGCAGCTGCGCGCGGGCGCGGTTCACGGCCTGCTGGACGTCGGCGACAAGCTGCTTCGTCGACTCGTCGCCGTAGTCGAAGGAGGCCATGACGACGGCCATGCCCTCGGAGGCGGTGGAGGTGACCGACGTGAGGCCGTCGACGGCCTTCAGGTGGCTCTCGAGGGGCTCGACGACCTGCTTCTCGACCACATCGGGAGAGGCGCCCTGGTACGGGGCGAGGACCGAGACCATGGGCAGCTCGATCGAGGGGAGCAGCTGCTGCTTCAGCTGCGGGATCGCGATCGCCCCGAACACGATCGCGATGATGGACATCAGCCCGATCAGGGCCCGTTGCGCGAGGCTGAATCTGGACAGCCAGGACATGGGGTCTCTCTTCTGTGGCGTACTCGTCGACCGGCGGGAGCAGCCAGGACCCCGGCCCGGACCCGCTGGATCCGCCGGAGGCGCCCCCCGTCCATACGATCTGCCATCGGTGGCCGGAAGTCCTCGGCCCCCGGGTCCACATCCTTGTCCCGCGCATACCGCGTCTGGAGTACGCCGGGGCCCCCGGTCACTCCACCCTCGGACGTACCAGTCCCGATTCGTAGGCCGTGACCACCAGCTGGGCCCGGTCGCGGGCGCCGAGCTTCGCCATGGCCCGGTTGACGTGGGTCTTCACGGTGAGCGGGCTGACGTCGAGGCGCTCGGCGATCTCGTCGTTGGACAGGCCGCCCCCGACGAGGACGAGGACCTCGCGCTCCCGGGCGGTGAGCGCGGCGAGCCGCTCGGTCCTGGCCCCGCCCCCCTCGCCCACGGGTGCCGCGCCGGCGCCCTGCGCGAGGAACGTCGCGATCAGGCCCTTGGTGGCGGCGGGAGACAGCAGCGCCTCGCCCGCGTGCGCGATCCTGATGGCGCCGAGCAGCTCCTCGGGCTCGGCCCCCTTGCCGAGGAAGCCGGAGGCCCCGGCGCGCAGCGACTGCACGACGTACTCGTCGACCTCGAAGGTGGTCAGCATGACGATCCGTACGCCGGAGAGCTCCGGGTCCGCGGTGATCATGCGGGTGGCGGCGAGGCCGTCCGTGCCCGGCATCCGGATGTCCATCAGGACGACGTCGGCCCGCTCCGAGCGGGCGAGGGCCACGGCCTGGGCGCCGTCGGCGGCCTCGCCGACGACCTCCATGTCCGGTTCGGAGTCCACCAGGACCTTGAAGGCGCTGCGCAGCAGGGCCTGGTCGTCGGCGAGCAGCACCCGGATGGTCATGTGTCCTCCCCCGTACGGGACGTCACCGGCAGTATCGCCTGCACCCGGAAGCCGCCGCCGTACCGGGGGGCGGCGGTCAGGGTGCCGCCGAGCGCGCCGACCCGTTCCCGCATGCCGAGCAGACCGTGGCCGCCGGCGGGTGCGGGGTCCGGGTCGGCCGGGGGCCTGCCGTTGTCGAGGACGGTGATCTCGACCGTACGGCCCACCCGGACGACGCTCACCTCGGCCTCGGCGTCCGGTCCCGCGTGCTTGCGGACGTTGGTCAGGGCCTCCTGCACGATCCGGTACGCGGCCAGGTCGACGGTCGCGGGCAGCGGCTTCTCCCCGTCGGTACGGGCCAGGGCGACCGGGAGCCCGGCCTTTCGGAAGCTGTCGAGCAGTCCGTCGAGGACGGCGAGGCCGGGGGCCGGTTCGGTGGGGGCCTCCGGGTCGCCGGACTGGCGGAGCAGGCCCACGGTGGCGCGGAGCTCGTCGAGCGCGGAACGGCTGGCCTCCCGCACGTGCGCGAGGGCCTCCTTGGCCTGGTCGGGGCGCTTGTCCATGACATGGGCCGCGACACCGGCCTGGACGTTCACCAGGGCGATGTGGTGGGCGACGACGTCATGGAGGTCACGGGCGATCCGCAGCCGCTCCTCCGCGACCCGGCGCCCGGCCTCCTCCTCGCGGGTCCGCTCGGCCCGCTCGGCGCGCTCCCGTATCGCGTCGACGAAGGCCCGGCGGCTGCGGACGGCGTCCCCCGCGGCGGCCGCCATGCCGGTCCAGGCGAAGACACCGAGGTTCTCCTGCGCGTACCAGGGCGTCGGTCCGAAGGTCATGGCGGCGGCGGTCAGCAGCGTCATGGTGGCGAGTCCGACGCGCCAGGTGGTGGGGCGGTCGGTGCGGGAGGCGACCGTGTAGAGCGCGACGACGGCGCTCATGGCGATGGGGGCCGGCCGGGTGTCGTTGATCAGTTCGAAGAGGCTGATCGCCACGGTGAAGCAGAGCACGCGGAGGGGGTGACGGCGGCGCGGCACGAGCGCGAGGGCCCCGGCGACCATGATCAGCACGCTCCACACGTCGGGCGCGTGATCGCCGAACGTCGGCCCGTCGGGACTGCCGTGCGGGTCGGTGAAGGACCCGGCGATCATGCAGACGAGCGCGCCGAACGCGATCGTCGCGTCGAAGGCGAGCGGATGTCCACGGAACCAGTCACGGAGACGGGCGTAGAGGGTGCCGGTGGCGGGGCCTGTGGGGGTCACGGGGGACAACGGTACGGGGGCCGGGGCGGCGGGGGTACGGGACGGGAGGCGCGGGACGGGGCGGGTACGGGACGGGAGGCGCGGGACGGGGCGGTCATCACGTTCGTGCGGCGGGCCTCGGAAACGCGGTGTCCCGCCGCCCCCGGGCCGGGGGTGGCGGGACACCGGTGACTGATCGTCGCGTCAGCCCGGGATCAGGCCGTCGTCGGAGAGCAGCTCCCGCACCTCGTCGAGGCTCGCGTCCGGCGCGGGGAGGATGAGCTCCGACGGTTCGAGGGCCTCGTCCGGCAGTGGCTCACCGAGCCGCCGGACCGCGTCCAGGAGGGCGCCCAGCGTGCGCCGGAACCCTTCCCCGTCCCCCGATTCCATCTCTACGAGCAGTTCGTCGTCGAGCTTGTTCAGCTCGACGAAGTGGCTGTCGGCCAGCGTCCACTGGCCCTCCCCCATGATCCGTACGATCATGACGCGTCCTGTCTGTCGCCTACTTCTCGAAGCGCGGGTGGGACTGCTGCTGGGTGCGGTCCTGCGGCGCGGCCGCGCCACCGCCCTCCAGCGCCTGCTGCTGCGCCGACGGGCCGCCGGCCAGCTCCGCCTTCATGCGCTGGAGCTCCAGCTCGACGTCCGTACCGCCGGAGAGCCGGTCCAGCTCCGCCTGGATGTCGTCCTTCGCGAGACCGGACTGGTCGTCCAGGGCCCCCGAGGCGAGCAGCTCGTCGATCGCGCCCGCGCGCGCCTGGAGCTGCGCGGTCTTGTCCTCGGCCCGCTGGATCGCGAGACCGACGTCGCTCATCTCCTCCGAGATGCCGGAGAAGGACTCGGCGATCCGGGTCTGCGCCTGGGCCGCCGTGTAGGTCGCCTTGATGGTCTCCTTCTTCGTGCGGAAGGCGTCGACCTTGGCCTGGAGACGCTGGGCGGCGAGAGTGAGCTTCTCCTCCTCGCCCTGCAGCGTCTGGTGCTGCACCTCCAGATCGCTGACCTGCTGCTGGAGCGCGGCGCGCCGGGACAGCGCCTCACGCGCCAGGTCCTCGCGGCCGAGCGCCAGCGCCTTGCGGCCCTGGTCCTCCAGCTTGGACGACTGGCCCTGCAGCTGGTTCAGCTGGAGTTCGAGCCGCTTGCGGGAGGTGGCGACGTCGGCGACGCCCCGCCGCACCTTCTGCAGCAGCTCCAGCTGCTTCTGGTAGGAGTAATCGAGCGTCTCGCGCGGATCCTCGGCCCGGTCAAGGGCCTTGTTCGCCTTCGCGCGGAAGATCATCCCCATACGCTTCATGACACCGCTCATGGGCTTCGCGCGCCCCCTTCTGACGGACTTCGGCTCCAGCTCTTCGACAGGATCCACACTACGGGCCCTGTCTCCATTACCGCACTGTTCGGAGCGGGATGCGCTCCTCCCCAAGGACGACGTCGCCCGGCTTTCCCTCCCGCGCAGGGAGTAGGTGGATCTCGGGGAAACCGCGCCCGTCCTCCGTACGTACCGCCGAAGACGCAGTCCGTTAGCGGATCGTTCCCGCCCGGCATGGGGTTCATGCCCACCACCCCGTACCCTTGGGTTTTGTGTTCCGTAGCCGTTCGAAGGACGAGAAGGCCCCCACCGACAAGGTGACGGCGGACCTCTCCACCAAGCAGCCCCGCGACCCCGAGGCCCCCAAGGGCCGCCCGACGCCCAAGCGGAGCGAGGCGCAGACCCAGCGCCGTCGCGCCGTGACGGTGCCGACCGACCGCAAGGAGGCCGCCAAGCGCCAGCGCGAGGCACGCCGCTCCGACCTGGCCCGTCAGCGCGAGGCGCTGGCCAGTGGCGACGAGCGTTATCTGCCGGCCCGCGACAAGGGACCGGTCCGTCGCTTCGTGCGCGACTTCGTCGACTCGCGGTTCGCGATCGCCGAGTTCTTCCTGCCGATGGCCGTGGTGATCCTCGTGCTGTCGCTGTTCGGCAACACCAACCGGTCGCTGCAGAACATCTCGCTGCTGCTGTGGCTCGGTGTGATCATCCTGATCGTCCTCGACTCGATCGGCATCTGGCTCCGGCTGCGCAAGCAGCTGGCCCAGCGCTTCCCGAACGAGCCGAAGCGCGGCGCCATCGCGTACGGCCTGATGCGCACGCTCCAGATGCGCCGGCTCCGGCTGCCGAAGCCGCAGGTCAAACGCGGAGAGCGGCCCTGAGCGCCGACAGTTCGGAGTCCGTCGAGCCGGCTTTCGGTGCGGCGACGTCGGAGGCGGGTGGCCCTGTGCTGCCCGCCGTCGCGCACTGGCCGGCCGGGTCCGGCGGGCTGCGCGACACCATCCGGCAGGAGATCGTCGCCCGTCAGCTCGACGAGCAGATATCCGGCCGCTACCCCGTGGGGCAGCGGCTGAGGATCCTCGACGCGGGCATGGGGCAGGGCACGCAGGCGCTGCGCCTCGCGCGCGCGGGGCACACGGTGACCGGCCTGGAAGCCGATCCCGAGCTGCTCAAAGCGGCCCGCGAGTCGCTGGCGACCGAGCCCGCCGGCATCCGCGAGCGGGTCCGGCTGATCGAGGGCGACGGTCGCGAGACCGGGGTGCACTTCCTGCCCGGCAGCTTCGACGTGGTCCTCTGCCACGGCGTCCTGATGTACGCGGACGAGCCGGACGCGCTGCTCGCGGGCCTGGCCAGGATGCTGGCCCCGGGCGGGCTGCTGTCCCTGGTCGTACGGAACGCGGACGCCCTGGCCATGCGGCCCGGGCTCGCCGGGGACTGGTCCGGTGCCCTCCTGGGCTTCGACTCGGACGTCTACACGGACGACCTCGGAATGAAGGTGCGGGCCGACCGCCTCGACGCCCTGACGGCGACCCTTGCGGGGATCGCGGCACCGCTGCACGCCTGGTACGGCGTGCGGGTCTTCACGGACGGCGTCCCGGCCGACGCGGGCCTGCCGGCCGCCGAGGAGCTGGACCGGCTGCTCGCCGCCGAGGACCGGGCGGGCCGCACGGAGCCGTACCGGCGGGTGGCGGCGCTGCTGCACCTGTGCGGGGTGCGGGGCTGAGACCGCCGCACGGAGGGTACGGGGTACGGCACCCCTGATCGGGTGCGTTCGTCGGGCTTGGCACGGGGATGAACCGGATACTCCGGACATGGACGTATCCCGTGCCCACGCCCGCCCGCGTCTCCTCCTTCCCGTGACCGCCGCGGTCTGCGCCGCCGCGATCGTCGGCGGCTGCTCCGCCGCCACCGGGGACACGCCCCCGCCGGAGCGCTCCACCCAGGCGGCGGCGCCGCTCGCCGCGAACGAGCTCCAGGACGACTACCGGGCCGTCATCAAGAACGTCCTGCCGTCGGTCGTGCAGATCGACGCGGCCGACAGCCTCGGCTCCGGGGTCGTCTACGACGACAAGGGGCACATCGTCACCAACGCGCACGTCATCGGCCAGGAGAAGGCCTTCAAGGTCACCGCCGCGACGGGCGGTCAGCCGGTGACGGCCCGGCTCGTCTCCTCGTACCCCGAGCAGGACCTCGCGGTGATCAAGCTGGAGTCCCTGCCGCAGGGGCTCAAGCCGGCGAAGTTCGGCGACTCGGCGGCGGTCGACATGGGCCAGATCGTGCTCGCGATGGGATCGCCGCTCGGCCTGTCCGGCAGCGTGACCCAGGGCATCGTCTCGGCGACCGGCCGCACGGTCAGTGAAGGACGGGCGGGCGGGGGCACCGGCGCGACGATCGGGGACATGGTCCAGACGTCGGCCGCCATCAACCCGGGCAACAGCGGGGGCGCGCTGGTGAACCTGGACAGCGAGGTCATCGGCATCCCGACGCTCGCCGCGACCGACCCGGAGATGGGCGGAGGTTCGGCGCCCGGGATCGGGTTCGCGATCCCCGCGTCGATGGTGCGGACCGTCGCGGACCAGATCGTCAAGGACGGCAAGGTGACGGACTCGGGGCGGGCGGCCTTGAACATCACCGGTCGTACGGTGCTCGACGACGACTACGAGCCGGCGGGCGTCGCCGTGGTCGAGGCACCGGCGAACGGGGCGGCGGGCCGGGCGGGCCTGAAGCCGGGCGACGTGATCACCCGGCTCGGCGACGCCGACATCACGACGATCACGTCCCTGTCGGAGGCGCTGGCGTCACACCGGCCGGGCGACAGGGTGACGGTGGTGTACGTGCGGGGGGCGACGACGGGGAGGGCGGAGGTCACGCTGGGCGAGATGTAGCCCCGCGGGCCCTGCGGGGCGGGGCCTCGCTCACTGCCCCGTGTGGGCATGCGTCCCGCTGGGGCGGGACGGGTGGGCACACGGAACGGCGCCCATCGGCGGGCGCCTCCGCCCCCTGTGCCTGGAACCGCACCAGCAGGCGCGGCGCGCAGGAGATGCGGGTTCGGACCCGGACGCCTTGACCGCACCAGCAGGCGCGGCGCGCAGGAGATGCGGGTTCGGACCCGGACGCCTGGGCCCGGCACGGCGCTCCCCCGGACGGAGTCGGGGAGGAACGCCGTGGCCGGGGTGCGGGCCCGAGGGCCCCGCACCCCGGCGTGGGCGCAGGCCCTAGCCCTCCGCGTCCAGGGGCATCGGGCCGTAGATCTTCGTCCCGTCCTCCGAGAGGGTCACCTGGTCCGCGCCGCCGCCCAGGAGGTCACGCCAGTGTTCGCCGATCCAGCTTTCCGCGTCGCCCTGGGTGGTGAACTCCTCCGGAGTCACCACCGGCTCGACCTCCGTGCCGTCGGACTTCTCGAACCGCCACGTCCATGCCATGTCCGCCTCCTGGCGCTCACCGGATGATCGGTTTCCTGCCCGCAGCGTAGCCGGGCGCGCACGGCCGGCGGTGGCGCGGGAGGATCTGAGGGTGGAACTGACTCTGCTCGGCACCGGCGCCCCGCTCGGGCTCCCCCGTCCCGACTGCCCCTGCGCCGTGTGCGCGCTGTCCCGAGGGCCGCGGGTCCGCGCCGCGACGGCGCTGCTCGTGGACGGGGCCCTGTTGCTCGATCTGACCCCGGGGGCCGCGCTCGCGGCCGCGCGTTCGGGGCATTCACTGGTGGGCGTACGGCAGGTTCTGCTGACCCATCCGCACGACGGGCCCGCCGTCGAGGTGCCCGCCGGGCTTCCGACGGCGGGGAGGGTGCCGGACGGGCGGGAGTTGACGCTGATCTCCGGGCACCGGGTGCGGGCCCTTCCGATGGACTCCCCCGGTACCGGGTACGAGGTGACGTCGGCGGACGGCGAGCGGCTGCTCTATCTGCCGCCGGGCGGGGCCGTCGCCGGGCTTCCGGAGAACCACCGGGTGCCGTACGACATGGTGGTCGCCGATGTGACGGGGCGTCCGGACGGTCTCGCCCGGCTGCGGGCGACCGGGGCGGTCGGCCCTGCGACCGAGGTGATCGCGGTGCATCTGGACCATGACATGCCGACGGGTGCCGAGCTGGACCGGCGGCTCGCGGCGGCGGGTGCGCGGGCGGTGCCGGACGGGACGGCGCTGTACGTGGGCGAGTACCACGAGGTGCCGGACGTGCCCCGGCGGACCCTGGTGACCGGCGGGGCCCGGTCGGGGAAGTCCGTGGAGGCCGAGCGGCGTCTGGGGTCCTTCCCCGAGGTGCTGTACGTGGCGACGGGCGGGAGCCGGGAGGGGGACCCGGAGTGGGCGGAGCGGGTGGGCCTGCACCGGGAGCGGCGGCCGGGTTCCTGGCGTACCGCCGAGACCTGTGACCTCGTCCCGCTTCTGGAGGAGGACGGGCCCGCGCTGCTCGTCGACTGTCTGTCGCTGTGGCTGACGGACGCCATGGACCGGGTGGAGGCCTGGGACGACGACCGGTGGGCGGCCGGTGGGCAGACGGCGCTGCGGAAGAGGACGGCTGAGCTGGTGGCGGCGGTGCGGGCGACGCGCCGCACGGTCGTGGCGGTGACGAACGAGGTCGGTTCCGGGGTGGTGCCGGCGACGGCGGCCGGGCGGCGGTTCCGGGACGAGCTGGGCCGGTTGAACGCGGCGTTCGCCGACGAGTGCGAGGAGGTCGTCCTCGTGGTCGCCGGTCAGGCCCTGGTGCTGCGCGGGTAGGGTGCCAGCACTGTAGGCCCTCGCTGATTTGTCTCAAGGCGGAACCCGTGAATCTGGACGACTTCTCCGATCTGATCGAGCGCGCCGACGGCGGGATCCGGCGTGACGCCGAGGAGCGTCGTGAGCGGCTGACCGTGCCTCCGGGGGCGCTCGGCCGGCTCGACGAGCTCGGTGAGTGGTTGTCGGCCGCGCAGGCCTCCGTCAAGGTGCGGGCGATCGAGCAGCCGAAGGTGGTGCTCTTCGCGGGTGACCACGGGGTCGCCTCGCTCGATGTGTCGGGCCGCCCGGCGGGTACCGCGCACGAGCTGGTGCGCGCGGTCCTGGAGGGGGCGAGCCCGGTCGCCGTGCTCGCCCGGTCGACGGGCGTGCCGGTACGGGTCGTGGACGCGGGTCTCGACTGCGACCCGGAGCTCCTTCCGGCCGAGGTCGTGCGCCACCGGGTGCGGCGCGGCAGCGGCCGGATCGACGTGGAGAACGCGCTGACGGCCGAGGAGACGGAGGCGGCGGTCCGACTCGGTATCGCCATCGCCGACGAGGAGGCGGACTCCGGCACCGATCTGGTGGTGCTCGGGGATCTGAGCGTGGGCGGGACGACGCCCGCGGCCACGCTGATCGCGGCGCTCTGCGGGACGGACGCGTCGGTGGTGACGGGCCGGGGCGGCGCCGGGATCGACGATCTGGCGTGGATGCGGAAGTGCGCGGCGGTCCGGGACGCGCTGCGGCGGGCCCGGCCGGTCCTGGGCGATCAGCTGGAGCTGCTCGCGGCGGTCGGTGGCGCGGATCTGGCGGCGATGACGGGCTTCCTGCTCCAGGCCTCGGTGCGGCGGATGCCGGTGATCCTGGACGGTGTGGTGGGCGCGGCCTGTGCGCTTGTGGCGCAGCGGGCGGCGTTCCGGGCGCCGGACTGGTGGCTGGCGGGTCAGGTGAGCGGGGAGCCGGCGCAGGCGAAGGCGCTGGACCGGATGGCGCTCAACCCTCTGCTCGACCATGGCGTCCATGTGGGTGAGGGAACCGGGGCATTGCTCGCACTCCCCCTCGTCCAGGCAGCGGCGGCGTTCGCCGCGGAGCTGCCCGAACGTCCGGATCCGACCACTCCGGACACCGAGGCCGCTCCGGCCTTCGAGGCCGCCTCGGAGGCCGAGGCCGTTCCGGACGGGGAGAGCCGAGCCTAGACGGACTCGTCGACTCCGGGGCGGTCACGCGCGACGCGCGCGTGGCCGCCTCCGGCGTCTCCGCGCGGCAAGCGGTGCCCCATATGATCGCTTTTCATGGGAGAAGTCCGCTTGTCTGTCGAAGCAGCACCCCGGGGCACCACCGCCCGTTCGCGCCGCAGCGCAGCGTTCGCCGTCTGGTACCTGCGCGTCGTCACGTTCATCAACTTCCTGAGTGCCGTCTGGGTCTCCCTCGGACAGGACCTGCGCCGCCACAACGAGGACGACTACTTCACCCCGTACATGCTCACGGCCGGTTTCGCCTCCGGGGCGTTCACCCTCTTCCTGGCGATCACCATGCGGCGCCGCAAGCGGGCCGCGTGGATCCTCAACCTGGTGCTCAGCGGACTCTTCCTGCTGCTCTTCGCCCTGGTGATGTTCTTCCCCGAGGTCCGGCAGCACGCCCAGAACTGGATCTCGCTGGTCCTGACCGCCGCCTTCGTCGTGGCGCTGCTGCTCGGCCGCAAGGAGTTCTACGCGAAGGGAGACCGCTCCAACCCGCTGCTCGCGGCGGCCGTGGCCGTCGGCGGACTGCTCGTCACCTCGCTCCTCGCGGCAGCCCTGGTCACCGCCACCAACACCGCCACCGCCTCCTCCACCTTCCTGGAGCGCTGGCGGTACGGCCTGATGCGGCTGGTCACCCTGGCGACCGACGACTCGCGGTTCGCCGGGATCTCCACGCCCGGATGGGTCGACGTCACGATCAACGTCCTGTCCACGCTGCTGCTCTTCGCGGTGCTCTTCGCCGCGTTCCGCTCGCGCCGGGCCGTCGACCCGCTGACCGAGGAGGACGAGGAGCGGCTGCGGATCCTGCTCGACAAGCACGGGGACCGCGACTCGCTCGGCTACTTCGCGCTGCGCCGGGAGAAGAGCGTCGTGTGGTCGCCGAGCGAGAAGGCCGCCGTCACCTACCGGGTGGTCGGCGGGGTCTCGCTCGCCTCCGGCGACCCGATCGGCGACCCCGAGGCCTGGCCGGGCGCCATCGAGCCCTGGCTGGCCGAGGCGCGCGAGCACGGCTGGATCCCGGCGGTGATGGGCGCGAGCGAGGAGGCCGGCACCATCTACGCCCGGCACGGCCTCGACGCCCTGGAGCTGGGCGACGAGGCGATCGTGGAGACCCGTGAGTTCACGCTCGACGGGCGGGCCATGCGGACGGTCCGCCAGGCGTTCAACCGGGTCAAGCGGGCCGGGTACGAGGTGCGCATCCGGCGCCACGAGGACATCCCGGCCGAGGAGATGGCCGAGCTGCTCCGCAAAGCCGACGACTGGCGTGACGGGGCCACCGAGCGCGGCTTCTCGATGGCGCTGGGCCGGCTCGGCGACCCCCTGGACGGGCGCTGCGTGATGCTGGAATGCACCGACGGGCAGGGCGAGCTGCGGGCCGTGCTGTCCTTCGTGCCCTGGGGGCCGAAGGGGCTGTCCCTCGACCTGATGCGCCGTGACAGGGATTCCGAGAACGGCCTGATGGAGTTCATGGTCATCGAACTCCTCCAGCGCGCCGAGGAGATCGGGATCACTCAGGTCTCGCTGAACTTCGCGATGTTCCGCTCCGTCTTCGAACGTGGCTCGAAGCTCGGCGCGGGGCCCGTGCTGCGCATGTGGCGTTCGCTGCTCAGCTTCTTCTCCCGCTGGTGGCAGATCGAGTCGCTGTACCGCGCCAACGCCAAGTACCGACCGATCTGGGAGCCCCGATTCATGCTCTTCGAGAAGAGCGCGGACCTGCTGCGCATCGGCCTCGCGGCCGGCCGGGCCGAGGGCTTCCTGGAGGCTCCCGGGCTCCCGAAGTGGCTGCACCGCAGGCATCTGGAGAGCGGCCGTTGAGCCCCGCCGTGCGGGAGTTCGCCCGCCGCGAGTGGGGGTCGCTGTACACCGCCGTACGGACGGGGCTCGTCACGAAGAGAGCGCGGGCGGTGCCGATGACACTGGCCGCCGTCTGCCTCACGGCCCTCTTCCAGCTCGTCCAGAACCAGGACTGGGGCTATCAGCCGGTCCAGGACATCGGCTCCGTACGGGCCGAGGACCCGCTCTGGCTCGCGCTGCTTCGGACCCCCCTCTCGCTCTTCGTCCCCGCGCTCGACCTGCCCGTGTGGGGCGCGCTCGCGCAGGTCCTGCTGGTGTTCGGGATCGCCGAGATCTGTCTCGGGCGGTGGCGGACGCTCGCGATCGCCTATCTGGCGACCCTCTCGGGCACGCTGTACGCGCGCGTGGGCATCGCGATCGGTCCGGACAGCCCGCTCGGGCTGCCCGCGTCCGACGCGCGGGTCGTCGACACGGGCCCTTCGGCGGCCGTGGTCGGGCTCGCCGTCTACGTGTGCTGGCGCCACGGAGCCCGGTGGACGGGCGGGCTCGTGGTGGTGGCGATGGTCGTGGAGGTGATCGTCAAGCCGAACCTGGCGGGCAAGGAGCATCTCGCGGCCATCGCCGGGGTCCTCGTCCTGATCGCGTTCCAGGTCTGGCGCGGGCGCGGTCAGGAGGGGGTGGAGCCGCCTCCCGGGACCCGCTCCTGGAAGCCGCCGATCAGGTCCTGAAGCCGGCGCCGGACCTTCGTCCAGCGCTTGTCGTGGCGGTACGTACGGATCCGGGAACGGGCCCGTGCCTTGTGGCGGCGCCCGTAGAACCGGCGTGACCACCAGGAGCCGGGGCGGGCGAGGCGGACGGCGCCGACGATCGCCACGAAGGGGACGAGGACCCCGAGGACGGCCATCCGGAACTTCCCCTTCACCAGGGTGATCAGGATGAAGAGGAAGTTCAGCGCCAGGGTGAGGAGGAAGGTGACCCGGTCCTGGCGTTCGTCGGTGGTCATGTCGTCGACGCCGAGCGGCGAGAAGCCGCTCAGGGCGAGCCCCACCAGGGCCGCGGTGAGGACGACCACCTCGACGCTCTTGCGGCCCTCGTCCGTCCAGTACACGTCGTCGAGATGGAGGATCAGCGCGAACTCGTCGAGGACGAGTCCTGCGCCGATCCCGAAGACCACGGCGAAGACGGCCCCGCCGATCCCGTGCCGGTCGCTGGCCACCGCACCGAAACCGCCGATGACGGTGAGGACGACGCCCGGCACGACGTGATGGATGTGGAGCCCGCCGGAGGACACGTTCGTAAAGGGCCCCCTGCCTGCCCGGATGAGCCGGGTGACGGTCCGTGTGACCAGGAACGTCACGACGAACGAGGTCAGCGCGAGGAGCATCGGGAGCTTTCCCGGCTCAAGGATGTTGCGGGAGAACCAGTGACCCATGCCACCCCGTTCCGAAATACGCGGAATGCGCGGAATGCGCAATCTACCGTCCGGAGGCGGCGATTACCCTGCCCGGATGGACGGCCTGCGTTTCGCCTTCGGCACCCTCACGGTGTTCCCCGCCCGCATCACCCGCTGGGACCGGGACGCGGCGCGCGCCGGCATGCTCTGCGCCCCGCTGGCCGGTCTGCTCGTCGGACTCTCCGCCGCCGCGCTCGGCGGAACGTTCCTGCTGCTCGGCTCCGGCCCGCTGCTCGCCGCAGTGGTCACCACCGCCGTCCCCGCCGTCCTCACCCGCGGCCTCCACCTCGACGGCCTCGCGGACACCGCCGACGGCCTCGGCAGCGCCAAGCCCGCCGAGGACGCGCTGCGCATCATGAAGCAGTCGGACGTCGGCCCGTTCGGGGTCATCGCCCTGCTCCTCGTCCTGCTCGCCCAGGTCGCCGCGCTCTTCGCGCTGTACGGGGAGAGCTGGGCGCACGGCGCGGCCGGCGCCGTCCTCGCCGCCACCGTCGCCCGCCTCGCCCTCACCCACGCCTCCCGCCACGGCGTCCCGGCGGCCCGCCCCGAGGGACTGGGCGCGATCGTCGCCGCGACGGTCCCGGTCCGGTCCGCGACCCTCACGACCGCCCTCGTCCTGGTGGCGTGCGCGGCGACGGGCCTGCTCCTCTCCCCGTACGACGCGGTACGGAACGTCCTCGCGGCCGGCGCGGCACTCGGCGCGGCGGCCCTGCTGCTCCGCCGGTGCGTACGGCGGTTCGGCGGGGTGACGGGGGACGTCTTCGGCGCGGTGGAGGAGACGGCGGCGACGGCGGCGCTGGTGGCGCTGACGCTCGGGTGATCATTCCGTGACCCGCCGGTCGGGCAACCATCGGGGCCGCTGCCCGGTCATCCAGGCGTGATCAGACCCCTCACCCGTACCGCCGCCGCGCTCGTCGGAGCGGTCCTGCTGCTCAGCGCCTGCGACAGCGGTCCCGGCACCGCCAAGCCCTCCCCCCATCCCGTCTTCTCCGAGCCGCTCGCCCGGCAGGTGCACCTCGCCCTCCGGCACACGCGGCAGGCGGGCGGCGCCGGCCTCCGGCAGACCGTCACCTTCACGTCCGGCAAGGGCAGGGCCGTCCAGACCCTCACCGGACGGCTGGACTTCGCGGGCTCGCGCGGGTCGGCGACGAGCCGCTGGCACCTGACCCCGGACTTCCCCCGGGCCGCCCGGGAGACGATCCTCGGCACCCTGCAGGGGCCCGGCACGGGTGACGCCGTCGGCCGCTTCACCGTCGACACCGAGGCCGTCCACTACCGGGCCGGCTCCGCCGGATACTGGCTCCGGTACGAAGGCGACATCGAGCCGCTGTGGGGGATCGACTCGATCAGCCATCTCCGGGGCACCGAGAGCGCGATCGGCGGGACGCTCCTGGAGGTCCTCAGCGGAGTGCGGCCGGCCGCGCGGCGGGCCCTCGAAGGAGGCGGCCACTCCTACCGGGCGGACTTCCCGCTCACCGAGGCCCTGCAACTCTTCCCGTACGACCTGCGCAGCGAGTTCGTGCCCACGCCCCTGTACGACCACCTGCCGAGCGCCCCCGTCCCCCTGACCGTCGAGGTGGACCGCGACGGCCGGATCACCCGGGCCCGGGCCGATCTGACGGTCCTGCTCGACAGGAAGACGGAGGGCGCGCTCGCCGGGATGACCGCGCTCCACGCCGATCTGGTGCTCGACGACTTCGGCTCACCGAAGGCCGGGGCCGCCGCCACCCCGGACGGCCGCGTCCTGGACGCCGCGTCGGCCATCACCCCCGTCTCCGAGGCACGCCCCGGGGAGTGCATGGACTTCCACACCGGCATGCGGTACAGCCCGCTGGTGGCGCGGGTGCCCTGCGCCGGCCCCCATGACGGGAAGGTCCTCGCCCAGCACCCGCTGACCGGCACCTACCCCGGGAACGAGGACGCCGAGGTACGGGCCGGACGGGCCTGCGCCGGGACCCGGGACGACTCCCGCTCCGGCTCCCGCTGGTACACCTGGTCGTCCGAGCGCGACTGGACGGCACGGGGCGAGGGCAGGGCGACCTGCTACGTCGTCAGCAGGCCTGGCGCCACACCCCAAGGTCGTACCGCTTGAGCATGGAGCTGAGGCCCAGTTTCCGGGCCTGCGGGCAGAACTGGGACGTCTTCAGCTCGTACTCGACGTGGAAGACCGCCTTGCCCGCCGCCACGAACGGAGCGAGGCGGTCGCACTCGGTGTACTGGGCGCACTGTTCGTTGACCGCGAAGTCGAAGTCGGGGAGCAGCTGCGGGATCTGGTCGAGGTCGTTCTTGAGGCCCACCGCGAGGCCCCGTTCGTGGGAGAGGCGGGCGATGAGTCGGTTGTAGCGGAGCTGGTCGGCGGCGGTGAGGGGGAAACCGGTGCGGTTCTCGTAGCCGTCCATGTTGTCGGGTTCGACGGCGTCGAAGCCCTTGTCCCGGCACATGTCGAGACGTTCGGCCATGAGCGGTTCGAGGACGTCCGTGCGGCGGATGTCGAGCCAGCGTTCTCCCTCCCAGCCGTTGCCCTTGCCCAGGACGGACGCCGGGAAGCGGTCGGCGTCCGGGCGGAAGTCCTCCCAGGCGCCGGTGGAGAGGTAGCAGATGACCTTGCGGCCCCGGCGGTGGAGGTCCGCGACGGTGGACGCCGGGTGGTCGAAGCCGTCGATGTCGTACACGGGGACGTCGACCGTCGGATCGAGCCGGCCGCTGAGCTGCCACTGCCAGGCGAGGCCCGGCGCCGGCCGCCACCGCTCCCCCCTGGGCTTGGGGTCCTCGTCGGGGCCCGCCGTACAGGCCGTGGCGAGCAGGAGCAGGCCGGCGAGCAGGGGCAGCAGTCGTCTCATCGGGCGGGCTCCGGAAGGTGCGGAAGGGTGCCCCAGGGGTGCGCGCCCGTGCCGGGGACCGCGCAGTGCACCGGGGTGCGCGGGCGGACGCCGGGCGGGGCCGCGTAGACGAGGTGGCAGTAGTGGGCGGCGACCGGCAGGTCGAGCGTCCGGTACGTGTCCCAGGGGCCCTCGAAGGTGACGAGGAGGTCGGCGAACTCCTCGTAGCCCGGGTCCGGGTGCGCCCCGTGGTTGAGCACGAGGGTCGCGGCGCCCGCGGCCCGGGCCGCGACCGCGATCCGCCGGTAGTGGGCGAGGGCGTCGGGCGCGGTCGGCACCTGGTCGAGGAAGGCGCCGTCGGTGCCGTACCAGTCGCGGTGGCGGAGGAGATCGGTCACGACCTCGGCGTGCGGGCGGCGCCCGTAGGCGGTGTCCGCGTAGCCGAGGAGCCGTACGCCCGCCTCCCGCAGCCGTCCTGCGGCCTCGGCGAACGCCGGGTCGGGGGCCTCGCCCGCGCCGCTGGCCGGGTTGACGACGACGCCGTACAGGGACGGCGCCGCGCCGACGAGGGCCGACCACGCCTCGGGGCGGTCGGCCGGGTGCTCGTAGAACGGCACCAGGAGGAGACGATTCACGGTCCCGTTCCCCTAGCAGCGGTGGGCGGTCGGTCGTACCAGCAGAACACAGGTGAGCACGGCCAGCACCGCCGCCGCTCCCCCGGCCGCCACCGGGCCCGCCGCGGCGGATTCCACGCTCTGCGCGGCCGCCGCGAGCAGACAGACGACGGCCGCGCTGAGCACCGCGCCGAAGGCCTGGAGCAGCAGCCCCAGCCAGAGCACCGTCCCGATCAGGAGCAGCGTGACCAGCCTCGGGAGGGCCGGCCAGGGCGCCCCCGGCCAGGCCAGGGTCGCGGCGAGGGTGAGGGCGACGAGGACGGTGAGGTAGCCGCCGAGGCAGAGCACCAGGGTGCCGGTGACGGCCCGGCGGAACTCGCGGGCCGTGGTCAGGGTCCGCAGCCGGGTCAGGCTCTCGCCCCGGAAGCGGTGCAGCAGCCACTCGGCGGGCCCCATGGAGAGGGTGAGCGCGATGACCGCGCCCGCGCCGCTGACCAGGGTGTCGCCGATGCCCGCGTGGAGGACGAGCAGCCCGCTGCCGAGACCGAAGAGGCCGTACGGGAGGGAGGCGGCGCGCGGGGGCCCCGCGCGTCCCGCCGCGCCGCGCCGCGAGCCGGGCCGGAGGACGAGCGCGGCGAAGGCCACGCTCGCGGTGAGCGCGGTGAGGAGGAGTGCGGCGCGCAGCGGGTCCGGCAGGTCCCAGCGGAAGGCGGGGACGGCGCCGGCGAGCGGCAGCAGGGCGCACAGCAGGGCTCGTTCGCGGCCGAGGACGAGGAGCACGGTGGCGGCGGCGAGGTACAGGGACTGCCCGGTGGCGAAGAGGGCCGCCGGGGTCTCACCCGGCGCGGCGGCCGCGAAGGCGACGAGGGCGCCGGCGAGGGCGCCCGCCGGGGCGCCGGTGAGCAGGGCGCGAGCGGCGGCGGGCCGGTCGCCGAGGCCGAGCCAGGTGTACGCGCGGTGGGACAGGGCCTGGTTCCACACCCAGCCGGTGACGGCGCCCGCCAGGAGCGGAACCGTTCCGCCAGGAAGTCCGAAGCGGCCGGGCTCCCCGGCGAGCAGGGGCGCGGCGAGGACGTACGCGAGTCCGGGCAGCGCGAAGACGAGCCCGCGCAGAAGACAGCCGGCGAGCCCGGTGTGCCAGGCGTCGCCGGGCGGGGGCTCCGGTGCGGGGTGGCGGCGCTCCACGCGCGCGTAGAGGTCCTCGGCGAGGGCGAAGGAGTCGGCGCGGCCGTAGGTGAGCCGGATGTGGTCGTCGGTCATGCCGTCGGACTCGAGGAGGGCGGCGATCTCGTCGGGGTGCACGGCGACGGCGGCGAACCCTTCGAGCCGCTCGGTGAGTTCGTCGAGCGGATCGGCCGCGAGGCCGCCTCCGGCGGGGGGCGGGGTGCCGGGGCGGTCGGCGGGGTGCGGGGCGTCGGGGCCGTCGGCGGATGGGTGCGCGGCGCGCCCCGCGTGGTCCTCAGGGCGGGCGCGCCCCGCGTCGTCCTCAGGACGGATGCGACCCGCGTCGTCCTCAGGACGGGCGTGCCCCGCGTGGTCCTCGCCGCGGGGGCGCGGGATCGCGGGGAGCGGAGTGGTCCCCCCAGCCGGGGGTTTCAGCCAGAGTGAGCCGCTCACGCCGGGGTGCCTCCTGTGACGAGGGCCGCGGAGGTACGGCGCGGCGTGGGGATTCTCAGGCGCAGGGGCGCGGGGACGACGGCCGGGACCGGGCGCGGACGGCGGGCGCCCGCCAGTTCGCGGTAGATCTGCCGGAAGCCGTCCACGGAGCGGTTCAGGGTGAACCGGTCGATGACCCGCTGCCGTGCGCGGCGGCCGAGTTCGGCGCGGCGGGCCCCGTCGCGGAGGAGCTCGGAGACGGCGGCGGCCATGACGGCCGGTTCGCGGGGCGGGACGACGATACCGGTGTCGCCGACGGCCTCCCGTACGCCTCCGACGTCGGTGGAGACGGTGGCGCGGCCGCAGGACATGGCCTCGATGAGGGAGAAGGGGAAGCCCTCGCTGATGGAGGAGAGCATCACCACGCTGCCCGCCGCGTACGCGGTCGGGACGTCGGAGATCCGGCCCTCGAAGCCGACGCCGTCGGCGACGCCCAGTTCGGCGGCGAGCTTCTCCAGGCAGGTCAGGTAGTCCTCGTTCCCGGCGGGGACCGGGCCGAACAGGCGCAGGCGCAGCGCGGGGAGTTCGGCGCGGCAGATCGCGTACGCCCTGATCAGGGTTTCCAGGTCCTTGATGGGGTCGACGCGGCCGCACCAGCTGAGGGTGGGGGTCCCGGGTTCGGGCCCGGCCTCGGGGAAGAGGGCCGGGTCGACGCCGTTGTAGACGGTGCGGATGCGGTCGGCGGGGGCTCCGCCGCGCTCCTCCCAGCGCCGGTTGTACTGGTTGCAGGGGGTGATGAGGTCGGCCTTGCGGTAGCCGAGCGTGTTGAGCTCGCGGTAGAAGCCGAGCATGAGGGCCTTGACGGGCCAGCGTTGCGTCTCGGTGCGGTAGCCGAGGTAGCGCTCGCGGAGGTAGATGCCGTGTTCGGTGAGCAGGAAGGGCACTCCTTCAAAGTGCTGTGCGGCGAGCGCCGGCAGGGTGGCGAGGCCGCTGGAGACGGCGTGGGCGACGCCGTCGGTGGATATCCGGGCGGCGAGCGGGCGCAGGGCGTGTTCGAGCAGGTCGGTGGCGGTGAGCGCGTCATGGACGGTGGGCCGGGCCGCGCGCGTCGGCAGGTGCGGCATGGTCCAGATCCACATCAGGGAGCGCAGGGCCGCCTCGGAGCGCAGGGCGGCGGTCAGGCCTCCCCGCCGGGCGAGTTCGGCCAGTTCGTACAGGCCGGTGCCGAAGTCGCAGCCCGCCTCGGGGTCGAGGAGGGCGAGCAGGAGGCGTTCGTACGCGTCGAGGAAGCGGCGGCGCGCACGCCCCCGCGGGGGCCGGCCCGCTCCGGTGAACAGACCGGGCGCGGTCGGCCCCTGCGGACGTCCCCAGAGGGGGTACGCGGTGTGCCGGGAGACGTTGGGCGGCAGCTCCCAGGCGACGGGCTCGCGGCCGCTGCCGGTGAGGGCGAGGATCTCGAAGTCGACCTCGGGCATGCCGCGGACGAGCTGGTCGCACCAGGTGCTGACGCCGCCGTGGACATGCGGGTAGGTGCCTTCGGTGAGCATGGTGACATGACGGCCACTGCTCGGCATGTGCGGTTCCCCCCAGAACGTGCTGGTCAAGCGGTCGGGAGCGTGAGTGTGACGCTGGTCTGGAGCGGTTCGGGCGCGGTCCAGGCAGAGCGGGTGCCCGCGTAGGGCGAGCCGAAGGCGGTGGAGCCGAGGAGGAGGCGCTTACGGGTGCCCTCGGGGGCCGTGACGGGCGCGGTGACACCGGCGGGCGTCCTGACGGTGACCGTCGAGCCGATGCGGTAGGCGGTGACCTTTCCGGCGGCGAGGGCCTGGTCCCAGGCGGCACGGCGGTTCAGTTCGGTGCCGACGTCCCGCTGACGCGGGTTCACCACCGGGGCACTGGGGGCGAACAGGGTGCGGTAGTCGGCGAGGACGCGGTCGAGGACGGGGTAGAGGAGGCGCTCCTCGGCGAGGTTGGACTGGTGCACGTAGTGCGGGCGCGGGTCGTTGCCCATCACGTGGGAGAGGGCGGTGCGGGCTTCCCTCGGGACGATGTGGTCGGCGTAGCCGGTGGTGGTGGGGAGCGGGGCGGGCAGGCAGGTGGACGCCGGGTCGACCTCGCAGACCCCGCTGCCGCCGTCGGCGCGGGAGGTGTAGATCCAGTTGTACTCGTCGGTCATCTCGGCGGCCGTGCCCACGTTGTAGTACACGTTCATGGGGTGGCGGGGGACGGTCTTCCCGGCGCCGACCGGGCGCTGCCGCGGTTCGCGTGAGTTGTCGCTCGCGATCCATTTCACGCCGTTGTCGGCGAGGGCTCCTGCGAGGTTCGGGTTGTCGACGGGCTGCTGGGGCAGGGTCTTGAGGCCGGAGTGCTCGCCGGTGACGAGTTCGCCGCGGTCGACGGAGATGCCCTTGCCGACGGCCCAGTTGTGGTTGTCGCGGATCTGGGCGGACAGCACGGAGCGGCTGACCCAGAGGGTGGCGCCGGAGGTGTCCCTGGCACACCGCCAGGGGACGACGGTGTTGTCCTGGACGCAGCCGAGGAAGGGATGGGTGTAGGTGTGGTTGATCCACCGGTACTGGGCGCGGTCCGCGACGAGCCGGTCGATGAGCGGGTCGCTGCCGCCGTGCTCGGTCTTCCACTGCTCGCCCTGGCCGCCGTTGTAGACCATGTCGAGGGTGAAGCCGGAGGCCTTCTGCCAGGCGGCCGCGTACTGGGCGTCGGCGACGGTCATCCGGATCGGGGCGGCGCCCTCCCCGTCGTCGCCGACGCAGTCGAAGTCGCCGGGGGTGCAGTTGCGGACGGTGTCCCAGCGGGCGTCGGGGGCGAAGACGTCGTCGACGTGGACGGAGAGGTAGTTGCGGCTCTGCCCGAGGTGGACGCCCTGGGTGAGCCATTCGACGATGCCGCGGGCGAGGGCCCGGAACTGCCGCTGGTACTGGTTGTAGGCGAAGGTGACGACGAGTTCGCGGCGCCCGTCGGCGGTGTACTCGCCGACGAGGCTGGCCCGGCCGCCGGCACCGTCGACGGGCACGTCGAGGTAGCTGGTGTAGCCGGCGCGCGGCCGGCCCGCGTAGCCGTAACTCTCGGCGATCGACGGGTCGTTGTCCTCGAAGGTGAGCGCCCCGGACAGGTACCGGAAGGGGCCCGCCCGCCCGGCGGCGGTGACACCGGCGGTGGTGCCGTCGAGGACGCCGGACCAGCCGCCCTCGTTGGTGTAGTCGAGGCCGACGCCGGGGTGCGACCAGGTGTAGGCGTCGACCTGCGGGATGCCGAACCTCCGCTCGTACGCCTGGAGGGCGGTGTGCTCAGCGGAGTCGGGTCCGAAGGCGGTCTCGTGCGGCAGGACGACGCCCTGGTACTTGGCACGGGGGCGTCCGTCGACCGTGTCACTGAGGAAGGCCGGGTCGAGGACCGGCCGGTTCGGGTCGTCGAGGTCGATCCTGCGGTACGGGACGCCGGAGCCCTCGAGCTCCGCGGTGATCGCGCCGACCGCGCTGCCGCCGTCGTCGACGACGAGGACGGTGAGGTCGATCCGGGGCACGGGGGCCGTGACCGCCTGCGCCGACGGGACGACGGTGGCCAGCAGCGCGGCGGCGGCGAGGGCCGCGACCCGGGCGCCACGGGGCGCGGAACGGGCGCCGCGGCCGGTGCGGGGCGCGGTTCTGGGCGTACGGATTCGGCCGGAGTCCATCAGGTGGTGTCCCCCCTCGGCAGGTCCCCGCACACCCTGGGCGGGGGCGTGGGAGCTGTGGAGATGCTGCAGATGATGCGAAGGCGAGCGCGTCGTCCTCGCGTGACTGAGGCGAGTGTGAAGGAGCGCTCCGAGCCGGAACGGTAAACATGAAAGAGACACCACGGATGAGTGAATCGCCGCCGCCGTGAGCGAACCGGATGAGCGAGCGTAGGCTCGTTCTCGGCGCTCCCCGGGCCGAAATACGATGCGGCGGGCACGGTCGGCCCATCCCTCGACCGCCACAGAACTCAATGGAAGCGAGATTTCACCACCGTGACTGCTCTCACTCTCAGCACTGCCGGTGCGGCGACGCTGCGCGCCGACGCCCTCGTCGTCGGCGTCGCGAAGTCCGGGAAGACGCTCGTCGTCGCCCCGGGCGCCGAGGCCGTCGACAAGGCCTTCGAAGGCCGGCTCGCCGCCGTCCTGGAGACCCTGGGCGCCTCGGGTGCCGAGGGTGAGGCGACCAAGCTGCCCGCCCCCGCCGGTCTCAAGGCCCCCGTCGTCCTCGCCGTCGGCCTGGGCTCCGCCCCCGAGGACGGCGAGTCCTACGACGCGGAGACCCTACGCCGTGCCGCCGGTACCGCCGCCCGCGTCCTGACCGGCGCGAAGAAGGCCGCTTTCGCGCTGCCGATCGCCGCCGCCGAGGACGCCGGAGCCATCGCGGAGGGCGCCCTGCTCGGCGCTTACGCCTTCACGGCGTACCAGGAGAACGGCAAGGACGCGAAGAAGCCGCTCGCCGAGGTCGCCCTGCTCGGCGCCAAGCCGCGTGACAAGGCCCACAAGGCCGCCGCCGAGCGCGCCCAGGCCGTCGCCGAGGAGATGAACCGCGCCCGCGACCTGATCAACATGCCGCCGAACGACCTGACCCCGGCCGCCTTCGCCGCCGCCGCCCAGGCCGCCGGCAAGGAGCACGGCCTCAAGGTCCAGATCCTCGACGAGAAGGCGCTCACCAAGGGCGGCTACGGCGGCATCCTCGGCGTCGGCAACGGCTCCGAGAACCCGCCGCGCCTGGTCCGCATCGCGTACACCCACCCCCGGGCGGAGAAGACCCTCGCCCTCGTCGGCAAGGGCATCACCTACGACTCGGGCGGCATCTCGCTGAAGCCGGCCGGCCACAACGAGACGATGAAGTGCGACATGAGCGGCGCCGCCGCCGTGTTCTCCTCCGTCGTCGCCGCGGCCCGCCTCGGCCTCGAGGTCAACGTCACGGGCTGGCTCGCCCTCGCCGAGAACATGCCGTCCGGCTCCGCCACCCGCCCGGGTGACGTGCTGCGCATGTACAGCGGCAAGACCGTCGAGGTCCTCAACACCGACGCCGAGGGCCGTCTCGTCCTCGCGGACGCGCTGACCCGCGCCTCCGAGGAGCACCCGGACGCGATCGTCGACGTGGCGACCCTGACCGGCGCCATGGTCCTGGCGCTCGGCAACCGCACCTTCGGCATCATGGCCAACGACGACGACTACCGCTCGGCGATCCACGAGATCGCCGACGAGGTCGGCGAGCAGTCCTGGCCGATGCCGCTCCCCGCGGACCTGCGCAAGGGCATGGACTCCCCCACCGCCGACATCGCCAACATGGGTGAGCGGATGGGCGGCGGCCTGGTCGCCGGCCTCTTCCTCCAGGAGTTCGTGGGCGAGGGCATCACCTGGGCCCACCTGGACATCGCCGGCCCGGCCTTCCACGAGGGCGCCCCCTACGGCTACACCCCCAAGGGCGGCACCGGCTCCTCGGTCCGCACCCTGGTGAAGCTGGCCGAGCGCACCGCCGCCGGCGAGCTCTGAGCACACCGTGACGGGGACGGCCCCGGGCCTCGTGCCCGGGG
This sequence comes from Streptomyces sp. NPDC058326, assembly GCF_042879855.1. Classification (NCBI taxonomy): domain Bacteria; kingdom Bacillati; phylum Actinomycetota; class Actinomycetes; order Kitasatosporales; family Streptomycetaceae; genus Streptomyces; species Streptomyces sp. NPDC058326. The sequence goes on from NZ_JBHVZO010000011.1 coordinate 262,833, forward strand.
CCGTCCCCGTCCCCGCTGTTCCGCTCGCGACGAAATCCGTAGGTTCGTACGCCCGGGTGCGCCCTCCGTACGGACGATCGGCCGTCTCAGAGCACGGCCCCGCGTCCCGCCATCCGTCAACAAGTGCGAAGATGGGTTCTCGGCAGGACAGGGCCCCCACCACAGGGCCGAAATAAAGCGGCCGAACACCAGCCGCCGCCCGGTCACTGAAGACCGGCGACGAGCGCACATGCATGGAGGACGTGACGTGGCGAACGACGCCAGCACCGTTTTCGACCTAGTGATCCTCGGCGGCGGTAGCGGCGGTTACGCCGCGGCGCTGCGCGGAGCGCAGCTGGGCCTGGACGTCGCACTGATCGAGAAGAACAAGCTCGGCGGCACCTGCCTGCACAACGGCTGCATCCCGACGAAGGCCCTGCTCCACGCCGGTGAGATCGCCGACCAGGCGCGCGAGGCGGAGCAGTTCGGTGTCAAGGCCTCTTTCGAGGGCATCGACATCAAGGGCGTGCACAAGTACAAGGACGACGTGATCTCGGGCCTGTACAAGGGTCTGCAGGGTCTCGTCGCCTCCCGCAAGGTGACGTACATCGAGGGCGCCGGTCACCTGTCCTCCCCGACCTCCGTCGATGTCGACGGGCGTCGCGTCGAGGGCCGTCACGTCCTCCTGGCCACCGGTTCCGTGCCGAAGTCGCTCCCGGGCCTGGAGATCGACGGCAACCGGATCATCACCTCGGACCACGCGCTGACCCTCGACCGGGTCCCGGAGTCCGCGATCATCCTCGGCGGCGGCGTCATCGGCGTCGAGTTCGCCTCCGCGTGGAAGTCCTTCGGGACCGACGTCACGGTCATCGAGGGCATGAAGCACCTCGTCCCGGTCGAGGACGAGAACAGCTCGAAGCTTCTTGAGCGCGCGTTCCGCAAGCGCGGCATCAAGTTCAACCTCGGCACCTTCTTCCAGTCGGCCGAGTACACCGACAGCGGCGTCAAGGTCACCCTCGCCGACGGCAAGACCTTCGAGGCCGAGGTGCTGCTCGTCGCCATCGGCCGCGGCCCGGTCTCCGCCGGTCTCGGCTACGAGGAGCAGGGCGTCGCGATGGACCGCGGCTACGTCCTGGTCGACGAGTACATGCGTACCAACGTGCCGACGATCTCGGCCGTGGGCGACCTCGTCCCGACGCTCCAGCTCGCGCACGTCGGCTTCGCCGAGGGCATCCTCGTCGCGGAGCGGCTCGCCGGCCTGAAGCCCGTCCCGATCGACTACGACGGCGTGCCGCGGGTGACGTACTGCCACCCCGAGGTCGCCTCCGTCGGCATCACCGAGGCCAAGGCCAAGGAGATCTACGGCGCGGACAAGGTCGTCGCCCTGAAGTACAACCTCGCGGGCAACGGCAAGAGCAAGATCCTCAAGACCGCGGGCGAGATCAAGCTCGTCCAGGTCAAGGACGGTGCCGTGGTCGGCGTCCACATGGTCGGTGACCGCATGGGTGAGCAGGTCGGCGAAGCACAGCTGATCTACAACTGGGAGGCGCTGCCGGCCGAGGTCGCGCAGCTCATCCACGCCCACCCGACGCAGAACGAGGCGCTCGGCGAGGCCCACCTGGCCCTGGCCGGCAAGCCGCTGCACTCCCACGACTGACGCTCACGTCATCACAGGGCGCGACGACCACTTCCCGCAATTCGTTAGGAGCAACTGAAACCATGTCGGTTTCCGTAACCCTGCCGGCGCTCGGCGAGAGCGTCACCGAGGGCACCGTCACCCGCTGGCTCAAGGCCGAGGGCGAGCGTGTCGAGGCCGACGAGCCGCTGCTCGAGGTCTCGACCGACAAGGTCGACACCGAGATCCCCGCCCCCGCCTCGGGCATCCTGGCCTCCATCAAGGTCGCCGAGGACGAGACGGTCGAGGTCGGCGCCGAGCTGGCCATCATCGACGACGGCTCCGGCGCCCCCGCCGCGGCTCCGGCCCCGGCGGCCGAGGCCGCCCCGCAGCAGGAGGCCCCGGCCCCCGCGCCGCAGGCCGCCCCGTCCACCGAGGCCCAGGCCCCGGCTCCGGCTCCGACGGCCGAGGCGGCCGCCGGTGGCGGTTCCGCCGAGGGCACCGACGTCGTGCTGCCCGCGCTGGGCGAGTCCGTCACCGAGGGCACCGTCACCCGCTGGCTGAAGTCGGTCGGCGAGGAGGTCACGGAGGACGAGCCGCTGCTCGAGGTCTCCACGGACAAGGTCGACACCGAGATCCCGGCGCCGGCCTCCGGTGTCCTCCTGGAGATCGTCGTCGCCGAGGACGAGACCGCCGAGGTCGGCGCCAAGCTGGCCGTCATCGGCGCGGCGGGTGCCGCTCCGGCCGCCGCCCCGGCTCCGGCTCCGGCCGCCCCGGCCGCCGCTCCGGCCCCGGCCGCCGCTCCGGCCCCGGCCGCCCCCGCCCCGGCTCCGGCCGCTCCGGCTGCTCCGGCCCCGGC
>NZ_JBHVZO010000012.1:0-39960 GCF_042879855.1 Streptomyces sp. NPDC058326
CAACGCGAGCTCGAGGCAGCGATGCAGCACGTCCGTCGCTTCCTGCACCCAGATCGGCGGCGTCCGCTGACGACGCCGAACTGCACACCACCGCCCCGCCGGGGGCCGTCCAGCGCTGAGAGACGACGCTCACGCAGCGATCACGGGCATGGCAACCTCCGTGGACCATCGACTGGCGTCGACACACCAGACAAGCGTTTCCAAATCTCAGCAACAATCCGACATCAGCAACAAGCAACTGCTCCTGCAACTCGTTTACAAAACGTTCTCCCTTCTCATCTACGCAGCCAGACGTCGCAGTGAGTGCCGGATTCGCGTGCGAGGGCAGCCATCTCACCGCCACGTCTCTGGGGCCGCGACCGGCAAAGTCGTCTCCTCGAAGGCCTCGCTCTCAGGGGGCAGTTCCCGAGTTGCAAGGCGGTCGGTCCGGAGACTCGGAGTGTGCCGTAGATAGGTGGATGGGATCTGGGTGGCCGCGGGGATCAGGGAAGCCAGCGCTACTGGGGGTTGCCGTTGGCGTTCAGATGGGCGCTCATCTCCGCATAAGCGCGCTGGGAGTGGGCGTTGCCCAGGTTGTGGTTGATCCGGAGGTAGTCGTAGAGGACCTGCACGCATTCGTCCCGGGTGGGATAGGTCGCGTCGGGGGCCAGGTCAAGACTCTTGGTGATCTCCATCAGCCTTCCGTCGGCCGTGGTGTATACCGGGTGCCAGACGAGATGCACCGCCGGGTTGAGCGCCATGACCACGCGCAACTGCGGAACCTCCTGCGCGATGAGGACGCTGTCGGAGTTGTACGACCGCAGAAAGATGTGGACGGGACCACGGGCGCGGTCCACGAACGCCTTGGACAAGACGTTCCACATGGGCGTCTTGAGCATCCAGTCCGAGGTCAGGGTCAGATTATGGACCACACCCCCGAAGGGAGTGGTCTCCAGAGGCGTGTGGCCCTTGGCGCGGGCGTATTCACTGACCTCAATGCCGCCCGACCAGAGAGCCAGCGTCGGCGTGTCGATCTCCAGGTAATCGCCGATGAGCTTCACCAGCTCCTGGTACCAGCTGTTCGACGCACGGTGGTCGCGCTGTTGCTGGCGATCGGCGTACTCCGCCATGGCCTCGTCGTTGAGCTGCCCTTGTTCGGCGATACCACCGAGAATGAGCTGCCAGGCAGCGTCCGTGACGTCGTTGGGGAAGCCCGCCTGAGCCATCGTGTCGCGGAACGTGCCCCACTCGCCGTGCCCGGTGGGATCGGCGGCGTGCCGCCGCGCCTCCTCCCTGACCGCGGGATCTCCCTGGCGCTGAAGCCACCGGGTCACGGCCGCGTTGCCTGCCGTCCGTTGGAGGACGGCGAGTTCGGCGGGGTGCACCACCTGCCCGGCGGCGCGCTCCGGTGCCGCGTCCTGTGCCGGCCTCATCGGTGCCGCCGGAGTTGTCGGTGGCACCGAGGGCGTCCTTGTCTGTCGCACGCTGCGGCCTTCCAGGTTGCTGTTCGACCCGAAGGGCCCGTTGGCCCGAGATTAGGACCTCGGTATGGCCTCCGCGAGGGTCAAAAGGGCAGGGAACACGGCACTCAATGCCGCTGAAATGACCAGTTGGGACTTGTCCGGCCGGGATCATGCCCGACGCGGGCGTGGATCTATCCTGAGCGCCTACGGGGGCGCCCATGGAGCGAGACGTTCTGCTGGTGCGGGACTTGGGGACGGCTGTACCTGGCTTCGAGGAGCTGTTGGACGCGCACGTCTTCAACGAGGACCGTGTCCTGTCCCACGTGTTCTTCTGTGATGTCGTTCAGGAGACCGTCGCATCGTTCCTCGAAGGGAACGAGACGGACTGGCACGTCACGCTGCGATTCCTGGAAGAGCAGCTTCGACTCGATGTCCCCGACGTGACCACGGTGGTTGTCACCTCGTTCCTCTTCAAGCTGCCGTGGCCGGAACAGCCCGGCTATGGCCTTGTCGACCACCTTGGTCCCGCCATGAGTGGACGGTTCGCTGCGATCCGGGCCTCCGGTTAGGACTTCTCCGGTCGAGCATGTGACTACCCCCTGTCCAGGCCGTTGAGATGGCCATGCGGCGGGGTGACGTGAGTGATGCCGAGTGGAACGGCTGCGGCCGTTTCCTGCCGGTCAGCAACAGGCGTTGCGGCCGGTGGCGGGATCACCGGCAGGTGATCGACGGGATTCTGCACCGGGTGCGGACCGGCGTGCAGTGGCGTGACGGACCCCTGGGTCCGTCCCCACACCCCGATATCCCGGCTGTCGGCGGCCGCTCATCACCACGCAAGGCATCCGATGTTCGAGCGTGTCGAGGCGAGCTTGGGGCTGGCGGGAGGCGTGTCGGTCTGGGGTGGTCGCGCATCAGCCTGGGCCGATGACGGCCCGGGTCTCCTGCTCGATGATCTCCCACAGCGGCGCGCCGTCGCGGTTGGTGAGGATGACGCCGACCCAGCCGGTGTCGGGATAGATGGTCCAGTTGGCGCCGACGCCGGGGTTGGCACCGGCGCGGCTCCACACCCACTGGCCGCTGACGAGGCTGACCGGTATCTGGTAGGCCCCGAACGACGCGTCGGCGGGGGTTGCCCGGCGGGCCAGGCCGCCTCCCTCGGGGGCCAGGGGGATCTTGGGTCCGGTGAACAGTTCGGCGTAGTGCCGGTCCAGCACTGTGCCGTCGCCCAGCGCACGCGCGAACCGCACCAGATCCGGAGCGGTGGCGAAGCCGCCGTCTCCAGGGGCGTCGATGAAGGCTCGGCCCGGGTTCTTGCCCTGTACGTAGGGGGCTGGGCTGCCCTTGTCCAGATTGCGGACCGCGTCCACGTGGCTGCCGTCGGCCAGTGCCATGTACGGGTGTGCGATGTGCTGGTCGGTGAGCCACTGTGGCCGGGTGTAGAACCCTGAACCGGTCATGCCGCAGAGCTTGAAAATGTTCTCCTGGACGTAGTCCCAGTAGGTCTGGCCGGTCACGGCTTCGATGATCTGCGCGGGAATGGCGACCTCGGCGCCGGAGTGGCTGCTGGGTGTGCCGGGAGGGGCCTCCGGCGTCGCCTGCCGGGCCCACTGCTCGTAGAACTCGTGCACCTCCTTCCGGCTGCGGAAGATGCGTTGCACGTCCTCGTCCGGGGTTTTCATCCCGGAGGTGCCGGTGAGCAGCTGGTGGATGGTGACCTGCTCGGCGATCTCCTTGGCGTAACCCGTCAGGTGAGTGCCCACTGTGTCCGACAGCTGCAGCCGGCCCTGCTGCGCCAGCTGCAAGATGGCCACCGCGTGGAACGGCTTGCCCGCCGAGCTGAGGCTGAACGCCGTGTTCTCGCCGTTGGGGATCCCTTTCTCCTTGTCGGCCATGCCGTAGCTGCGCGACAGCACCGTCCGGCCCCGGTGTGACAGCAGCACCACGCCGGAGAACCTGCCCTCGGCGGCCAGCTTCGCCACGTATCGGTCGTAAGCTCCGCCAGGTCGGGTGTCCGGCGGGGTACCGGAGCCGGTCGGGGCCGCATCGGCGCGGGCGGGCGGGGCGCCCGTCAGGTGCGCGCCCGCCGCCGCCATCCCGGCGGCCGTCAGCCCGCTCCATCCCAGCAGCCGCCGCCGGTCGATACCGTTTGTGGAATCCGCATCCATGATCACGATCCTTTTCTGATCGACGAAACCGGCCGTGTCTACTCAAGGCGGACGTCTGTTGTGGTGGTGTATGCGTTTTTCGATACGCCCGCGATACACGCGGCTCCTGCTGCCCAGCGCCTGGACCCGCAGGTCAGTGCAACGGGTCCTGTGGCTTTGTTGCTGGGTTGCGAGAGCGCCTGGGTGCTTGCTTCGGGACCATGAGAGATGTCTCGTTCGGCTCCCTCCCGGTCGGGTCTGCGCGAGCGGGGCAGCCGCCGTGGTGCCCGCTGAAACGGGAGCTCGGTCGAATCGTCCGCCGTGTCGCGGTTGAGCGTTGTCGCTCGGGAGTACCGCCGGGGAGACGGTGGGTCCTCGTCCGGCAGCGGGCGCTGCGCCGCCGGAGGCCGGTAGGCGAAGATGGGGTGTCCTGTCCTCAGCCTGCAAGGAGCGTCCGTTGGCGCGAACATCCGGTCCCGGCTCGCGGCCACCGACGATCGCCGATGTCGCGCGGATCGCCGGGGTGTCGCGTACGACGGTCTCGCATGCCCTCAACGGGATCGGCAAGGTCGATCCGCGGACCAGGGAGCGCATCAAACAGGTCGCCGCCGAGGTCGGGTACCGGCCCAATCTGCGGGCGCAGCGGCTGCGCCGGGGGGAGGCGAAGGCCATCGCGCTCGCCTCTTCGATGCCGTTCGCGGTGGCCGGTGGACCGTCGCGGCTCGGGTTCTACATGGAGATCGCCGCCGCCGCGGCGGAGAGCGCGTTGCTGCACGGCTACGCGCTGGTGCTCGTCCCGCCCGTGCAGTCGGGGTCCGCGTTGTACTCCGTCGACATCGACGGGGCCATCGTCGTCGAGCCGGACGCGAACGACGCGGCAGCGGCGCAGTTGAGGGAGCGGGGTCTGCCTTACGTGTCGCTCGGCCGGCCGGTGTCGCCGGACGACATGTCGCCGTATGTCGATCTGCGCGGGGGGCTGGTCGCGGAGTTGCTGCTCGCGCATCTGCGTGAGCAGGGTGCCAGGCGGCCCGCGCTGATCGTCGGCTCCGGTTCACGCCATTCGTCGGTCGACGCGCTCGCCGCGTACGAGCGGGTCGCCGAGCGGTACGGCTGGGTGCCGGTCGTGGCGAGCGCCCCGGAGGCGGGCGGCGAGCAGGCCGGGTACGAGCGCTGTGCCGCTCTGCTGGCCGAGCATCCCGGGATCGACGCGGTCTGCGCGCTGGTGGACGCGTTCGCGGTGGGCGCGGTGCGGGCGATCCGGGACAGCGGGCGGTCCGTGCCCGGTGACGTCATGGTCGTCACCCGGTATGACGGGCTGCGTGCGCGGACCTGTGAGCCGCCGCTGACGGCCGTGGATCTCCACCTGGACCGTGCGGCGGCCGACGCGGTGGAGCTGCTGCTCGGCCGGTTGCGCGGCGAGGGCGCCGCCGCCACGGTGGCGACGGCGCCCGAGCCGCGGGTCGTTCCGCGTGCCTCGTCGCTACGGGTCACAGCCCGAGCATGAGCACGAGCCCGGAGACCAGCGCGAAGACGAGGACGCACAGCCGCATTCTGCGCGCGTCAAGCCGGTGGTGCACCAGCCGGCTCAGCCACGCGCCCGCGGCGATCACGGGCAGCAGCGCCAGCGCAAGGCCCAGGTCTCCGGGCTCGCCCTCCCCTGTCGCGAACAGCAGGCCCAACGAGGCCACTTCTCCGACGAGGAAGCAGGCCGCGACGGTCGAGCGGAGTTCCGCGGGCGGCCGGTGCTGGTAGACGAGCGCGAGCGGCGGGCCGCCGACGCCGGTCGCGGTCTCCGTCAGACCGGTCACCACGCCCGCGCCGAGGTAGGCCACCCGGCCGGGAGTGAAGGCGGGCGCCACCAGGCTCACGACGGCGGCCAGCACGGTGGCGATGCCCACGAACAGGCCGATGCTGCGGTCCGGGATCAACCAGAGCAGCGCGAGGCCGGCGGGTGTGGCGGCGAGCCGTGCGCCGGTGATCCAGCCCGCGCCGCGCAGGTCGATCGAGGCGCGTTCGCGCCAGGCGACGTACAGGTTGAGCGGGATCATGGCCGCCAGGACGAACACCGGGAGCAGGCCGGGGTCGAGGATCCCTGCCACGGGCGCGACGATCAGGGCGAAGCCCAGGCCGCTGGTGCCCTGGACGAACGCGGCGACGGCCACCGTGACGGCGAGGACGGCGAGTGCTTCCGTGCTCACAGGGCGGTGCTCCGCTGTCGTGCCGCCGTGGACGTGGGGTGTACGCGGGTGATGGGCGCCCTTGCGACGGTGGCACGGGCCAGTTCGGCTGCCTGCCGTACGAGTGCGGGGCCGTCCCAGCCGGTGGGCCGGCCGTGCCACAGGCGCAGTTGCCCTGCGACGAACACGGCGGTGATCTGGTCGCGGTTGCCGCGGCGTACCAGCTCCCACGGCACGTCCCAGGAGAGTGCGAGCTCGGGGTTGGTGAGATCGACGAGGAGGAAGTCGGCGGCCAGTCCCTCGGCGACGGTACCGGTGCGCGTGCCGAGGCCGACCGCGTCGGCGCCGCCGGCGGTGGCGTGTTCGAGCCAGGTCCAGCCGGCGCCGCACGACGAGTCGCCGGTGGCGAGACCGTAGGCGATCCGCTGGGCGAACTCGGCCGCGTCCGCGAGCCGGAATCCGTCGCCGCGGGTGCCGTCGGTGCCGAGCCCGAAGCGGATGCCGCGCTCGGCCATGGCGGTGGCCGGGGCGACGGCGTTTCCCTTCCAGGCGCTGGCCACGGGGTTGTAGCTGACGGCGGTGCCGGTGTCGGCGAGCAGGGTCAGTTCGCGGGGGGTGAGCAGGGTGGCGTGGGCGGCGAGCAGTTGTGGGCCGAGCGCGCCGATGCGGTGCAGGTACTCGAGCGGGCGCAGTCCGTGCTGCACGAGGGAGCGTTCGACGCCGGCCAGGTGCTCGTTGACGTGGATCTGCACGATCGCTCCGGCTTCCGCGGCGAGGCGTGCGGTGCGGTGGAGCGTCGTGGGGGTGGCTGCTTCGGGAATGGAGACGGCGAGCGAGGGGTGGAGCAGTGGGTCGCCGCCGTACCGGGCGAGGTGCTGTGCGGCGCTTTCGAGGACTGCGGTGGTGCGCGTCGTGTCTTCGGCGGCGGCCGCGGTACCGCCGACGGCGTCGTTGCAGACGAGGCCGAGTACGCAGCGGATTCCGGCGTCGCGAGCGGCCGACGCGATGACGTCGATGTCCACGTCGGCGCGTGTACCGGCGTCGGTGACGGTGGTGAATCCGCCGCGCAGTGCCTCCCATGCCGCCAGTTTGGCCGCGACGTAGGCCGATTCCTCGTCCAGTGCTCCTTCCAGCGGGACCCAGACCCTGCGGAATATCTCCGAGGGTTCCCCGAAGGCGAGCGCGGAGCCGAAGCTCTGGGTCAGGTGGTGGTGGGCGTCGACGAAGCCGGGCATGAGGAGGTGGCCGGGCAGGCGTACGGCGTCGAGCTGCGGATGCGTACGCGCGAGTTCCTCGGCGGGTCCGACGGCGCGGAAGGAGCCGTCGGCGACGACGATCGCGTGTCCGTGGACGGGTCCTTGCGGCAGCAGCACGGCGTCGGGCACGAGGAGCAGCGGGCCGGGAGAGTCGAGGAGGTCGCGGGTGAGCTGGTTCATCGGTCGCTTTCCGTGCGTGTGGTGGTCAGCCGGGCGGCGATGCGCGGTCTGACGTGGTGGAACAGGATGTTGAGTACGGCGGCGACGAACGCGCCGACGGCTACGCCGCTTTCGAGGAGGATGCGGACGTTCGGCGGGAAGCCCGCGTACACGCCGGGGACGAGGATCGGCAGCAGGCCGAGGGCCAGGGCGACGGCGCAGATGAAGGTGCTGGTGTGCTTGTCGAGGTCGGAACGGCTGAGCATCTGCACGCCGAGCACGGTGATCACCGCGAAGACGACCATGGCCGTGCCGCCGATCACGGCGGACGGGACGACACTGATCGCGCGGGTCACCGGCGCGAGGAACCCGATGACGATGAGGACCACACCGGCGGCGGCGGTGACGAAGCGGCTGCGGACGCCGGTGACACGGACGATCCCGATGTTCTCGCCGCTGGTCACCATCAGCGGCAGTCCGAAGAACCCGCCGAAGAGTGAGGTGAGCGCGTCACCGCGGACGGTCTTGGGGACGTCGGTCCGTGTGTCGATCTTCTTGCCGACGGCTTCGGCGTTGACGACCGTCTGGCCGGTGGCCTCCGCCATGGAGGCAAGGCTGTAGAGCATCAGCGGCAGTGCGGCGATCAGACTGAACTGAGGTGAGCCGAACGGCATCAGCTGGGGCAGGCTGACCAGGCCGCCCTCGGCGGCGCCGTCGGGGGCGAAGCGGCCGAGGAACGCGGCCAGCACGGTGCCGGCGACGAGTCCGAGCATGACGGCGAGCTGCCGCAGGATGCCGGTGAACAGCAGGTAGAAGACGACGGTGAATCCGATCGTCGCCGTGCCGAGCGCGAGGTTCGTCGTATCCGCGAATCCCGGTTCGCCGGGCCGGCCGGTGACGAGGACCGCGCCGACCTTCACCAGGTTGACGCCGACGATGACGATCATGGTGCCGATGACGAGGGCCGGGAAGAATCTGAGGAGCCGTGAGAAGACCGGCAGGACGACGAAGTAGAACGCCGCGGTGAGGATGACCGCGCCGGTGGCGGTGCGCAGACCGTGCTGCTCGGCGATGGCGATGAACAGGATGAGCGGCGCGCCGCCGGGCAGCATCACGAACGGCAGCCGGGGACCGAACTTCCACGGCCCCAGCGACTGGATCAGCGAGCCGACACCGGAGAGCACGAACGCCGCGGAGAGCAGGTTGACGGTCAGGCTGGCGTCGAGGCGGAGGGTGGCGCTCATCAGGAAGATCGCCGAGATGGGGGTGGCGGCCATGACGAGGACGTGCTGGATCCCGAAGAGGATGATGCGCCCGAGGGGGCGCGACTCGTCTACGGGGTGTACGGCGGGGTGGGGGGTGGTGGGCGGGGTGGGGGGCGGAGTGACGGCCGCGTCGGTGGGCGGGGCGGCATGGAGGGCGCCGCCCGCGTCGGCGGGCGGGGCGACGGACGGGGCGCCGTCCGCGGCAGCGGGCGGGGCCTCCGCGGCGGCATGCGGGGCGCCGTCCGCGGCGGGCTCCGGCGTCGGTGGTTGTTCCGTTCCGGGTGCGGGCTGGCGATGGCGGGGCATGTGGGAGCTCCATTCGGGAGGGAGGAATGCTCGGACATCAGCCGCGATCCGGCCCCGAACGGAGGGCCAAATCGATTTGGCCAAATCGATTTGGCCGTCAGTATGGAGAGACCCCGTGACAGGCGTCAAGAGTTGCGACGCCGGACGCGTCCTCAGGGATACGGGGTGCTCGTCGGCCGGACGGCGGCCGTCTCGCGGCACGCGGTGGAGCGGGCGAGCGCACCGGAGGGCCGGTGGCCCGCGACCCGCCGTGGGTGAAGCTTTCTGCCGTGCCCACCGGGGCCGGCACCGTGCGCGCTCGGGGGGGGCGGAGGGCGACGCCGGCCGGAGGGACGGGGCGGCCCGGCAGACCATGAGGGCCACGTGCTCCACCCGCCCCAGATCCGCAGTCCGGGGACAGCCGGCGCCCACGACGCTCGCTCCCGGGCGGCGCTCGAGCAAGGCTCGGGGCCGGGCGGCCCCCTTGACCTCCGTGGCGGCAGGCCACTAATTTGCCGTGAACGCCGACCCATGGCTCCTCGAAAGGAGGCGACCAGCCGATGCTCACCTACTCCGACCTTGGTCGCCTCGCCGAGTGCACCGCCTGGGCTCCGGGGCGTATCGCGCACGGCTGCTGAGCGCGCCCCTTCTCCTGTGCCCTTTCGTGGCACGTTTCGGCTTTCCCGATTTCCCTTCCCCCCCTTTTCCCGGCACCTCGCTGCCGCGTGCCGTTCCGCGCCCGCTTCTCTCACGTGGCGCGTCTGAAACAAAGAGAGCTGTCCGACATTGATGAAGATGATGAATCGACCGATCGCGCGCCGAGACGGAGGCCTGTCGTGACGGCGGCGCGCATCACGGTCAACGGAAATGAAGCACCGATCTCACCGACAGCACCCCACACCACGGTGCTGGACTTCCTGCGCGACCGCGGCCTCACCGGCACCAAGGAGGGCTGCGCCGAGGGCGAGTGCGGCGCCTGCGCGGTCCTGGTCGCCCGTCCCGGGATGAACGAACCCACCGACTGGGTGGCGGTCAACGCCTGCCTGCTCCCGGTCGCGGCACTCGACGGCCAGGAGGTCGTCACCTCCGAGGGGCTTGCCACCGCCGGCGAAGCCGGCACGCCGGGCACGCTTCACCCGGTGCAGGAGGAGATGGCACTCCGCGGCGGCTCCCAATGCGGTTACTGCACACCGGGATTCGTCTGCAGCATGGCAGCCGAGTACTACCGGCCCGACCGCTGCGCGCACGCCGGCCCGGACTCGCACGGGGACCCGGACTCGCACGCCGACCCGGCCGGCAGCACCGACCCCGAGCACGGGCCGAACGGCTTCGACCTGCACGCGCTGAGCGGAAACCTGTGCCGCTGCACCGGATACCGTCCGATTCGCGATGCAGCGTTCGCTATCGGTGCGCCCACCGACGAGGACCCGCTCGCACAGCGTCGTGAGCAGTCCCCGCCCGCACCGGTCGCCACCGACTACGTCCAGGGCAGCAGCGCGTTCCTGCGGAGGAACACCCTGGGCGAAACCCTGCGGTTGCTGCGCGAGCGGCCCGACGCGGTCGTGGTCGCCGGATCCACCGACTGGGGCGTGGAAGTGAACATCCGCGCGCGCCGGGCCCCTTGTGTGATCGCCGTCGACCGACTGCCCGAACTGCGGGAGCTGCGCGTCGAGTCGGACTTCATCGAGATCGGGGCGGCGCTGACGCTCACCGAGATCGAACGCCGCCTCGACGGCCGGATCCCGCTCCTTGCCGAGCTGTTCCCGCAGTTCGCGTCGCGGCTCATCCGCAACGGTGCGACCCTCGGCGGCAATCTGGGGACCGGCTCCCCCATCGGTGACAGCCCGCCGGCGCTGCTCGCGCTCGAGGCGTCGGTGGTGCTCGCCGACGCCGACGGTGAGCGCGAGGTTCCCCTCGCGGAGTACTTCACCGGTTACCGGCAGAGCGTGCGCCGTCCCGGCGAGCTGATCCGCGCGGTACGCGTCCCACTGCCGCTGTCGCCGGTCGTCGCCTTCCACAAGATCGCCAAGCGGCGCTTCGACGACATCTCCAGCGTGGCGGTCGCCTTCGCACTCGAGATCGAGGACGGGATCGTCCTCAAGGCACGCATCGGCCTCGGCGGCGTGGCCGCCACCCCGATCCGCGCGCTCACCACCGAGGCGGCCCTGGAGGGCAGGCCGTGGACGACGCAGACCGTCGAAACCGCGGCGCCGGTCCTGCGCGCGGAGGGCACGCCCATGGACGATCACCGCGCCAGCGCCGCCTACCGCTCCGCGATGCTGGGCCAGAGCCTGCTGAAGCTGTACGCGCAGACCACCGAGGCGGTTTCCTCATGAGCCATCTGTCCCAGCGCCCCGAAAAGCCGGCCGTCGGCGTGTCGATGCCGCACGAGAGCGCCACCCAGCACGTCACCGGCACCGCGCTCTACACCGACGACCTGATCCACCGCACCAAGGACGTCCTGCACGCCTACCCGGTCCAGGTCATGAGGGCCCACGGCAGGATCACCACACTGAACACCGGGCCCGCGCTCGCCGTGCCCGGGGTGGTCCGCGTGCTGACCGGTGCCGACGTGCCCGGTGTCAACGACGCCGGAATGAAGCACGACGAACCGCTGTTCCCCGATACCGTCATGTTCCACGGTCACGCGGTCGCCTGGGTGCTCGGCGAGACCCTGGAGGCGGCCCGGCTCGGTGCGGCGGCCGTCGAGGTGGAACTCGACGAACAGCCCTCCCTGATCGCGCTGCGGGACGCGATCGCGGCGGAAAGCTTCCACGGCGCCCGGCCCGTGATGGTCACGGGAGACGTCGACGCCGGCTTCGCGGACTCCGCGCACGTGTTCTCGGGCGAGTTCGAGTTCTCCGATCAGGAGCATTTCTACCTCGAGACGCATGCGGCGCTGGCCCTGGTCGACGAGAACGGGCAGATGTTCGTCCAGAGCAGTACCCAGCATCCCTCGGAGACGCAGGAGATCGTCGCGCACGTGCTCGGCCTGCACAGTCACGAGGTGACCGTGCAGTGCCTGCGGATGGGCGGCGGCTTCGGCGGCAAGGAGATGCAGCCGCACGGGTTCGCGGCCGTCGCCGCGCTCGGCGCCAGGCTGACCGGCCGGCCGGTCCGGGTACGGCTCAACCGCACCCAGGACCTCACCATGTCCGGCAAGCGCCACGGGTTCCACGCGAAGTGGAAGATCGGCTTCGACGCCGACGGGCACATTCAGGCCCTGGACGCCACCCTGACCGCGGACGGCGGCTGGAGCCTGGACCTGTCCGAACCGGTGGTCGCCCGCGCCCTGTGCCACATCGACAACACGTACTGGATCCCCAACGCCCGCGTCGCCGGCCGCATCGCCAGGACCAACAAGGTCTCCAACACCGCCTTCCGCGGTTTCGGCGGGCCGCAGGGCATGCTGGTGATCGAGGACATCATGGGCAGGTGCGCGCCGCTGCTCGGCCTCGATCCGACGGAGCTGCGGGAACGCAACTTCTACCGGCCCGGGCAGGGCCAGACCACGCCGTACGGGCAGCTGGTCACCCACCCCGAGCGGATCTCCACCGTCTGGCAGCAGGTGCGCGCCGACGGCCGCGTCGCCGACCGGCTGCGCGAGATCGCGGCGTTCAACACCGCGCACCCGCACACCAAGCGGGGGCTCGCGATCACCGGCATCAAGTTCGGCATCTCGTTCAACCTCACCGCCTTCAACCAGGGCGGCGCGCTGGTGCTGATCTACAAGGACGGCTCGGTCCTGATCAACCACGGCGGCACCGAGATGGGCCAGGGCCTGCACACCAAGATGCTGCAGGTGGCCGCGACCACCCTGGGCATCCCGCCGCACAAGGTGCGCCTCGCCCCGACACGTACCGACAAGGTGCCCAACACCTCCGCCACGGCGGCCAGCGCGGGCGCGGACCTCAACGGCGCGGCGGTGAAGAACGCCTGCGAGCAGTTGCGCGAGCGGCTGCTCACGGTGGCCGCCACCCGGCTGGGTGTCAACGCTGCGGACGTGCGCATCGTCGAGGGCGTCGCCCGCGCGCTCGGCCAGGACGAGGAACTGGCCTGGGACGACCTGGTGCGCACCGCCTACCTCCAGCGCGTGCAGTTGTCGGCCGCCGGTTTCTACCGGACCGAGGGGCTGCACTGGGACGCGAAGGCGTTCCGGGGCTCGCCGTTCAAGTACTTCTCCTACGGTGCCGCCGCGGCCGAGGTGGAAGTGGACGGCTTCACCGGCGCGTACCGCATCCGGCGGGTGGACATCGTGCACGACGTCGGCGACAGCCTCTCTCCGATGATCGACATCGGCCAGGTCGAAGGCGGCTTCGTGCAGGGCGCGGGCTGGCTGACACTCGAAGACCTGCGCTGGGACACCGGTGACGGGCCGGGCCGCGGCCGGCTGCTGACCCAGGCGGCGAGTACGTACAAGCTGCCCAGCTTCTCGGAGATGCCCGAGGAGTTCCACGTCCGGCTGCTCGAGAACGCCACCGAGGAGGGCGCGGTCTACGGGTCCAAGGCCGTGGGTGAGCCCCCGCTGATGCTGGCGTTCTCGGTACGCGAGGCGTTGAGGCAGGCCGCCGCGGCGTTCGGGCCCGACGGAGTCAGCGTGGAACTCGCCTCCCCCGCCACCCCGGAAGCGGTGTACTGGGCGATCCAGGCGGCACGCCGGGCCGCCGGTCTCCCCGGCCCTGACGGTCGCTCCCCTGAGGGTCCCTCCTCTGACGGTCGCACCGACGGCGGGTTCGCCGCCGGGGCCGGGACGCGAGCCGAGGCAGAAGCGTTGAGCGGTGCCTGACATGACCTGGGTAGCCGCGGTCGCGGGGCTGCGAGCACGCCGGGAGGCCGGCGTGCTGGTGACCGTCGCGGCCGTACGCGGCCATGCCCCTCGTGACGCCGGCGCGAAACTCGTCGTGGGCCGGACAACGACGTGGGGCTCGATCGGCGGCGGCAACATCGAGGCGGTCGCGATCGACCGGGCCCGGGAGATGATCGTCGCGTCCACACGCGAACCGGAGCTGATCGACTTCGCTCTCAACGACAAGGTGACCAACCGGCACGGCGTGCAGTGCTGCGGCGGCACGGTCTCGGTGCTGCTCGAACCGCTCCCGGTGGTACGGGCGGTGGCGATCTTCGGCGTCGGGCACGTCGGGATGGAACTGGCGCGTGTACTGGCTCGTCAGGACCTTGACCTCCACCTCATCGACAGCCGCGCCGACGTCCTGGCCGAGGAGCGGCTCGCCGTCCTCGCGGACGCGGTGGCGGAGGTGCGGGTGCACCACACCCCGCTGCTGCCCGAGGAGGTCCTCGAGACGCTGCCGCACGGCGCCCACGTCCTGATCATGACCCATGATCACGCCGAGGATGCCGCTCTGTGCGACGCCGCCCTGCGGACAGCCCATCTCGGCTCCATCGGGCTGATCGGGTCGGCCGCCAAATGGACACGGTTCCGCAAACGCCTCCTCACAGAAGGCGGTCACGACGAAACCGCCGTCGACCGGATCAAGACCCCCATCGGACTGGCCCACATCACCGGCAAGGAACCCGCGACCATCGCCGTGAGCGTCGCCGCCGATCTGCTGCACACCTTCGAAGCAGAGGAGGGCTGACACTCCGTTTACGCCACGGTCCCTCCCGGCCCCCGGCCCGGGGCGGACGGCGCCGAGGTCGCACCCCGCTCCGTCGGTTCCCAGGCTGCCGCGCACAGGGACTCGGCCACGGCGGCCGTGTAACGGGCGGCGGTGAGCCAGCGGGTGGCGAAGCCGTCGGTGTCGGCGGGCAGGAGGCGGCCGAAGAGGTCACGATCGCGTTGGGCCGCCGCGGCGCACAGGGCGGTGAGGAGTCCGGCGGCCGTGGGCAGGCCCCCGCGGCGGATACGACGGGTCTCGGCGGTGATGTCGCCGAGCATGCCGAGGGCCGCACGGCCCGCCGTGACCGTCTGTTCGACCCGGCGCTCCAGGAGGTACAGGGGCGACAGCTCGCCCGACCCGCCGGGCTGCGGCGCGACGGGAAGCACGGGGGCAGCCGGTGCCGGAAGGTCGGCGCGGCGCAGGCGGTCGAGGCCCAGGTCGATTCTGCCCTCACCGGTGGGGTGCGAGCAGGCCAGGAGGGCGAGCCGGGGGTGGAGGGCGGGCACCAGACGCCCGATGATCCTCAGCCGTGTCCCCGGCGCCGTGGCCAGCAGCATCAGATTGTCGCGGTGGGCCAGCGCCGGGTCGTCGTCGGCGACGGTGAGCCGGACGGAGATGCCTCCCTCGCACAGCGCGAGCAGGCAGACTCCGCCCGACTCCCCTACCGGGCCCAGGAGTTCGACGTCCAGGAAGAGGAGGTCATTGCCGCCGTCGTCCGGATCCGCGTAACGGGAGGTGGACCGCAGGGCACGCGCGGCCTGTTCGCCCGGGGGCGTCGCCCACAGGGCGGCGAGTGGCGGCTCCGTCCATGCCGCGCCCCGGGCAGTGACGGCTCTGACGCCCTTCCCGGCGCCCAGCCTGCCGTCCGGCGAGACCATCGCCCCCGAGACCGCCAGGCCGGCCCGGCCCAGCTCGCGGTGGGTGAGCGCGCTGTCCCCCAGGCGCACCGCCCGGTCGGCCACACCCAGAGCTCGCCCGACGCCGCCGGGTGCCACGTCACCGACCGTGCACAGACGGCCGTCGGGACCGGCGACCCAGGTACGGACCCCGCCGTGCCCCGAGTCGGTGACCACGGGTTCGGTGAACAGGCCGTACAGGCGCAGCGAGCCGTCCGGGCTGTACGGGCGGCGTGCCCGGCCCCTGACAGCGGCCAGCTCCGCTCCGGACGCCGTCCCCACACGGTGCGCGGTGCCCAGGAGTTCGGCCAGAGCCGTGACGAGGCCGGAGGTCCGGTAGGACGGATCCTTGGAGCGGGCCGCGCGCAACAGCGTGACGACAGACAGCGCGGCGCCCGCGGCGCGCGGCAGGTCCCGCAGGCGCGCGGTGTGCGCGGCGCGCAGGAGAGCCGACTGGGTGACGGCGCCGGCCCCCTCGACACCGGCCTCCAGCACGGCAGCGCCCGCCGACCACAGAGCGTCGGCCGCAGCACGCTGCGCCGGGGTCGCCACCACGGGCACGACGCCGGGACCGGAGGCCGGACCCGTAACGGAGGCAGCTTCGCCGCCGGGGCACGGAGCCGGGCCCGTATCAGAGACGGCTTCCGGGCCGGGGCCGGGGGCCGGACCCGTGACAGAGACAGCCTCGCCGCCGAGGCCCGGAGCCGGGCCCGTTACGGAGGCGGCTTCGGGGGCCTCACCGGTGGGCCGGGCGGCGGGCTCCGGCACCGGGTCCGCCGTGGGGGCGGCGCAGGCGGCGGCCGCGCGGTGGATGCAGGCCGGGGCGAGAAGGCAGCCGCAGGTGATGGCGTCCGGTGACGCCACCACACCGCCGGGAGCATGCAGGCGCAACGCGGTCTCGTCGTCGACCTCGATCGACACCGTGTCCCCGTCACGGCGCCTCGGGCAGGCACCGACCTTGGTGACCGCCGCGTCAAGACGCTTGCGCAGCCGGGGTGAGAGGTCCTCCACCAGCGTTGCCGTGACCTCCGGCGCGACGGGTGGCAACGGGATGGCGGTCATACGGTCTTCTCCCCTACCCAGCGGGCCAGCTCGAGTGGGCTGAGGGCCGCCACGGGCATGCCGGCGGCCACGAGCTGCCCGGCGACACCCGTCGAGTAGCGGGGACGGCCCGCGTCATCGAGACTCGCGCACCCCAGAACATGACAGCCCGACGACACCAGAGCGCGTACCTCGGCCAGCAGTCCACCCAGCGGCGCGCCCTCCTCGAAGTCGCTGATCACGACGACGAGGGTACGGGTGGGCACCGCGACCAGGCTGCGGGCATGCCACAACCCGGCAGCGATGTGCGTGCCCCCACCCACGCTCACCTCCAACAGGAGGGAGAGAGGATCACGCACGTGCCCGGTGAGATCGACGACCTCCGTGGAGAAGGCCAGGAAATGGGTGCTCAGGGTCGGCACACCGGCGAGCACGGAGGCGGTCAGCGCGGACCAGATCGTGGACGCCTCCATGGAACCGGAGACGTCGGTGACCAGGATCAGGCGCCAGTCGGCCGACCTGCGGGCGCGACCGCGGAAGACCGGCTTCTCCGGGACCACCCGGACCGTTCCCTCCGCCGTCCGGCGTGCGGTGGCCAAGTTGGCACGCAGCGTGCGCGGCAGGTCCAGTCCGCCGCCCGGGCGGCGGGTGGGCCGGGCCGACATCATGCCGGTCAGGGCGGGCCGCAGCCGGGTGGCGAGCTCCCGGGTCAGTTCGTCGACCAGGCGGCGGACCAGGGGCCGGAGGGCGGCGAGGCGGGCTTCGGGGAGGCCGCCGGCGTACCGCAGGACGGTTCGGAGCAACTCCACGGAGGGGGTGGCGGCCGCCGGGTCGATTTCGGCGAGGACATCCTGCCGACCGGTGACGGCCGCGGCGGCAAGGACCTCCTCACGGATACCGGGGCCGAACAGCGCGGCCAGCTCCTCGGACCACTCGCGGACACCGGGGAACGACGGTTCCCGGCCGCCACGCGGCCCGGAGCCGCCACCGCGACCCGGGCCGGGCAGGCCACCGCGGGACCCCTCGCCGTGTCCCGCGCCGTAGAGCTCGTCCAGAGCGGTCGCCAGCCGGGCGGCACCGGACGGCAGTCGGTCCGGACGGCGGCCGAGCACCAGCCGCCACCGGTCGGCGGGCGCGAGGGTCCGCGCGGAGGCGGCCTCGGCGGAGGCTGTGGTGGTGGGGGTGGTGGCGGGTGTGACGAGAGGGCGCGTGACGGCGGGGTGGCCGGACGGCGGCGGGAACCCGTCGTCGTACGCGGCGGGTGGCGGGACGGGCAGGCCGAGGCCGGTCAGGAGCTCCCGGGCCGCGAGGTCGGCGGCCGTTCGGCGGGCCAGTTCGGCCGGGCCGTCCGTGTCGAGGACGCCCACCCGTTCGCCCAGCCGCTCCTCGACGGTGTCCAGCAGCCGGTCCCGGGCGGCCGGGCTCAGCGTGTCGAAGCCACCGCGCAGGGCCGGCAGCCGGGCCAGGAACCCGGTGTCGTCCAGCTCGACGACCCGGTGCAGCAACGGGTCCAGGGCGCCGACGCCGACCGTCAGGAGCGGGCCCGCCACCGTCAGAACGCCGGTGAGGCGGGCGGTGAGCGCGGCCCGGGAAGTGCTGTCCGCGGCTCCGTCCACCCAGGAGGCGACACGCACCCCGAAAGACTCGGCCTCTTCGTGACCGGTGAGCACTCTGACCGCTCCGGCGGCCGCGGCGATCAGCGGGCTCCCGTCGGCAGCAAGCCGGGCGAGGGCGTCGGTGAGCCGGATGCCACCCACCCGGTCGGCGCGCTGGGCCAGTTCGAGCAGCGCCCGGGCGTCCTCGGGCTCCCCGGAACCGGTCAGACCGTCGACCTGGCGGACCGCCGCCGAGGTCAGGACGTCAGCCGCGTGCGCGGTGCGGGCGGCACGCACGGTGGCGGTGGCGTCCCGGGCTTCGGAGACCGAGGGGTCGCCGGGCGCGCTCAGGCCCGGCAGATGACCGGCGTCGATGCGGTCCAGCAGGTCGAGCCCGGCGAGGAGTTCGGGAAGGGTACCGCTCGCCGGGAGTACCGCCGCCAGCTCCGCCAGCCGTTCGTCGGCCAGGGCGGGGAGCCCGCACCCAGCGGCCTCCGTGAGGCCCCGGACAACCTGCGCGGCCGTCGGACCGCCCTCCGCGCGCTCGGCCGCGTGCCGCTGCCTCAGCACACCTTCCGCCGCCTGAGCAAGGGTCACACCACAAACCCCGCCGGCGGTCAGCATCGCCGCGGTCGCGGGGGTCCACCGCACCTGCCAGCGGGTGGTGAGTCCCTCCGTGCCCGCCACACCGGTCACCCTCTGCTCCTGCGCGTAAGGGACGCCGCACACCACCAGCCTCCGCAGCAAAAGCTCACGGCGCCGGTCCAGGACG
This sequence comes from Streptomyces sp. NPDC058326, assembly GCF_042879855.1. NCBI lineage: Bacteria > Bacillati > Actinomycetota > Actinomycetes > Kitasatosporales > Streptomycetaceae > Streptomyces > Streptomyces sp. NPDC058326. The sequence continues at coordinate 18,651 of NZ_JBHVZO010000012.1, forward strand.
GACCGCACCGGATCGAGCCGGAGGTCACGCGGTGCTCTCTCGTGCGCGTCCTCCGGCCCAGGAAGGGAAAGCGCCGCGGTCTCGGCCTCGACGTCGGGACCGAGCCCGCTGCGCGGAGCGGCGGGCGCGGGCCGTCCGGTACGGGCTCCGACGAGTACGCGTTCGAGGGCTTGGGCGACGGCGCGGCCCGTGCCGTAGGTCTCGCCGCGCCCCAGCACCGTCTGCACGGCTTCCAGGAATTCACCGCGGCCGGGGGCGGGCAGGTCCCGCAGACGGGCCAGGTCACCGGCCACTCGGACGACCTCCTGGCCGTCCGCCGGGCCATAAGGGTGGCCCTGTTCACGCAGGGCGGCACAGACGCGGACCGCGGTGCGGATCAGCGCCTCGTGCAACGCGGCCGGATCCCCGGCTGCGTCCAGGACGGTGTGCTGCCACTCCGGATCGCGGATACCGGCCGGGTAGCCGGACCGGGAGTCGAGCAGCGGGTACGTGTATGGGATCAGGGAGACCGTACAGGCCGCCACCCCGGCAGCACCGTTCAGATGACCGCCGGCACCCGGCACGGGCACGGCGACGGACACGGCCGGTGCGGCCGGCGCGGGGCCTCCCGCGGGTCCGGAAACGGACACGGACGGTGTGCCTGGCGCCTGACCACCCAAGAGCCCGGAGACAGACGTGCCCGGTGCAGCCGGCGCCGGGCCACCCGCAGGCCCGGAGGCGGACGGCAGCAGCGCCGGGGTGTGGAAGGCTCCCACCACCACGGCGGGCCGCCGCCCGTTCGCCAGGGCTTCGGCGACATGTCCGCGCATGCATGCCTCGCGCGCCAGGTCGGTGCCCTGCACCCCGCCCCGCGCCTCCGCCTCGTGGCGCAACGCCCAGCCGGTGAGCAGGGCGGCGCGGCGGAGCGCCTCGGGAGTCGAACCGGGTGCGGCGGCCTCCACGAGCCGGTCCCACAAGTCGTCGCCGTCGCGGCCGGTGAGCCGGGACCGCAGCACGGCTGACAGCCCGTACCCCTCCCCTACGGGCCCGGGGCCGGCACCCGGGACAGGGGCGGGGGCGGGGGTGACCGGGCCGCCGTCCGCCCACACCCGGTCGGCCAGCGGCAGATCACAGGCCACGGCCGGGACCCCGTTTCGTGCCGCCCAGCGCAAGGCCACCAATTCGGGTGAAAAGTCGGCGAACGGGTAGAAGGCGGGTCCCCGTTCGCCTGCCGAGCCCGGCCCGGGTCCGTCGGCGGGCACGGCGGCCAGCGCCACCGGGGCCTCGGTCTCCTCGTGGGCGAGCCAGCCCAGCCAGGGCTGGAACTCGGCGGGCAGTTCCACGAGGAGGACGTCGGGAGCCGCCGCGTCCAGCAGTGCCGGGACGACAGCCGCCAGCGACGGCGCGTGGTGACGCACCCCGATCAGAAACGGCAGCCCGGGTCCGGTCGCCGAGAGGGCCGCCACCACAGCTTCCGGAGTGACAGTCCCAGCCACCGGACCCTGGGCCGAGGAAGCCGCGTGGGACACGTTGACGGTGGACCGCGTCTCGGGGGTGGACCCCATCTCCGGCACGGAACGCGTCACGGAGGTCGTCGACTCACTCATCCGTCAGTTCTCCAGCACCGCACGCAGGTCCCACAGGGCACGCCAGGTAGCCGACCCCTGCTCCGCACGCCTTCGCACCGGCCCGTCCCAGTACCCCAACAGCCGCACCGCATCCGCCGGGTCGTCCTTTCGGACGACCCCGAGCAGATGGCCGGGCAGCAGGGAGAGCACGTCCCGGTCGCCGGGGAAGTAGGCGGCGGACAGGCCAAGGGAGCCCGCGACGGAGACCGCCTCCGCCGTGCTCATCACCGTGGAGGGGCGCTCGACCTCCCAGCCCTCGACGGAGCGCCCCTCGCGCAGGTCCCGGAAGGCGGTGACGAGGGCTTCGAGGACCGCGTCGTCCACCTGGTAGGCGGCGCCCGCCCGTTCGACGGCCGCCCGCGAGTGGCGCCTGACGAGCGCGGTCTCGGCGTCCATGTCCCCGATGGGGCCCACGGTCTCGAAGTTGAAACGCCGCTTCAGCGCGGCGGACATCTCCGAGACGCCCTTGTCCCGCAGGTTGGCGGTGGCGATGAGGGTGAACCCGGGGGCCGCGTGCACCTGGGCGCTCTCGCTGCCCGCGAGCTCGGGAACGGCGATCCGCCGCTCGGAGAGCAGTGACACGAGGGCATCCTGGACCTCCGGCAGGCAGCGGGTGACCTCCTCGACGCGGGCGACGGCCCCCCGGGTCATGGCGGTGAGCACCGGGGAGGGCACCAGAGCCTGCTCGGTGGGGCCCTGGGCGAGCAGCAGCGCGTAGTTCCAGCCGTACTTGAGCTGGTCCTCGGTGGTGCCCGCGGTGCCCTGCACGGTGAGCGCGCTCGTTCCGCAGACGGCAGCCGACAGCAGCTCGGAGAGCATGGACTTGGCGGTGCCGGGTTCGCCCACGAGGAGGAGTCCCCGCTCTCCGGCGAGGGTGACCACGCACCGTTCGATCAGGGCGCGTTCGCCGACGAACTTCTGCTCGATCACCAGGCGGCGCGGCACCCCGGCTCCGGGCCGGGCGCCCTTCGGCAGGCTCAGTGCCTCTCCGGCGCTGCCCATCACGAAGGTGACGACCGCGCGGGGGGTGAGCAGCCAGCCGGGTGGGCGCGGCCCGGAGTCGTGGGCGGCGAGGAAGGCCAGCTCGGTGGCGTACCGGTCCTCGGGCGGTGTGACCTGGCGGTGCTCCCGGCCGGGCGCCTTCGCCTGGTCCGGGATACCGCCCGTGGTGGTGCTGTCCATGGTGGTCGTGGTGTCGTTCGTCATCGGCGGCGGCCCTTCCGGGTTGCGCGGGTGTCCAGTTCTTCGAAGGCGGGGGCGTCGCCGCCGCGGACCCGTGCCCAGGCGGCTGCGAACAGCGCGGGTACGGGGAGGTGGGGCAGGGTCCGGGTGGATCCGGCCACGGGGTACAGGCGTTCCTTCCAGGTCTCCAGCGGGAGCCCGGGGGCGCCGCGTTCCAGCCAGCCGCAGGGGAGGAACAGGGTGCGGCCGGCGCGGGAGCGCTTCGCCTCCACGACGAGGTCCGTGGCGGCGAGTTCCGCCCGGGCCTTCTTGACCCGTGCCGGCTTCCACCCGGTCCAACGGACGCAGTTGCGGTCCGTCGGGTCGGGCAGGGCGAGCAGCATCAGGTACAGGGCGGCGGCATCCGTGCTCAGGCTGAGGGCGTCGGCTGCCTCGGCCACCAGGTCCGGCACCGCGCGTGTCGGGTCCTGGGCCGGGTGGTGCGGGGTGTCGTCGGGGGCGCCCGCCGAGACCAACGCATCGGTCTCTTCGCTCAGCAGTGCGCGCAGGGCGAAGAGATCGCCGGTGCTGTGGCTGCCGACGGTGCCCTCGAGAAGGCCGAACACCGGGTCGTCCGGGCCTGCCAGGCCGGCCGGGCGAATCAGCAGCTTCTCGTGACTTCCGTGTCCGGGGGCGAGGAGCAGCGCCGTGCCGACCCGGACCAGTCCGTCGGCGTCGGCGCCGCCGGACTCGGGGAGACCGTGGGCGGCGCGGACCATGGCGCCGATCGAGCCACCCGACTCGGTCCAGTGCAGACCGAAATCGAGGACCAGGTCCGGGTCGGCGAGGCGGCCACGCAGGGCCGCGAGCCCGAGGGGCAGGTGCGCCCGCAGGGGATGCCCGTACGGCAGCGTGTAGGCGAGGGTGCGCAGGGCGGTCACGGCGGAGGAGACCGAGCCGCGTGCGCCCACCAGGCTCAGACCTGGGCGACCGGTGCCGTCCTGGACGGCGGTGCCGTGGGCGAGCCAGGTCCGGGAGCCCGTGTTGAGGATCAGGTCGACGGCGCCGGAGGTGGTGCCCGAGAGGTCGAGGTCCAGTTCCTCGGGGACGCGGACGAGGGCGGCCAGACGCTGCTGCCAGACCTCGGCGGCGGCCCGGACGTCGGGGCCCGTGGACCACAGCTCGGCCGGGTCAGCGGGCAGCAGCGCCTGGATCAGGGCGTGCCGGTCGTCGCGGGGCAGGGCGTCCAGCCTGGCCTGGGCCTCCTCGAAGGCACGTGTCTTCGCCCCGAGCAGCGCGAGCGCCTCGGCGCCGGGCTCCTTGACGGCTGCCGACAGCAGGGCGGTGGACTGGAGGGGACCGATTCCGGTGGCCGCGTGGAACGCCTCGGCGGTCTCCGGACGCCACGGTGCCGGGCCCTGCTCCCGTACCAGAGCGGTGAGCCGGGTGAGCCGATCACGGGCGATGCCCTGCCGGTGGACGTTCTCGTGGTCCAGGGTGAAGCCGGGGACGGGACCGAAGGCGCCGGTGGGGTCGTGGTCCAGGGCGAGCCAGCATGCCGCGTCGTCCCGGGAGTTCCGGCCGCGGTCGGCGAGGACCACGACCGTGCGGGTGCCCTTGCGCAGTACCTGGCCGAGGCGGTGCACGGCCTCGGGGCGTCCGCGCCCGGGTGCCCCGGCGCCGAGCGGTTCAACGAGTTCCACCTGCCGGAGCGTGCCCGCCGGGTCGGCAAGGGGGCCCGTGGCGAGGGCCTCCAGCAGCGCGAGGAGCCCGGTGCGGTGCTCGGGGGAGGTGGTCGCCGCGGCGGCCCGGTAGGCCAGTTGGGGCAGCTTGTCGAGGAGGGAGGTCCAGGTGAGGGCGTCGCCGGGCACGGTGTACTCGTCCCGTTGCCAGCCGTCGGCCGGGGTGAACGGGACCTTGGACGGCACCGGCGGGCCGAACGCCGGCTCGCCGCCGAGGACATGGTTGACGGCGAGGATCTGCCGGATCACGGTCCACCGGTTCCCGGCTCCCCACCAGTTGCCGTGCATCCGCTCGGAGCCCCAGGCGGTGGCGTCCCGCAGGGTCGTGTCGTCGCCGTGCTCGGGCGCGTGATCGAAGAACATGCCCTGGGTGCGCGCGGTGTCCCGGGGAGTGGCCGGCTGCACGGGCTTGGGCGGTTCCAGGTACCGGGCGGCTGCGACAGCCCGGTCCACCGCGTTCCGTACGAGCGCGGTGACTCCCGCGAGGAGCCGTGCGTCGGACACCTCGGGCAGCACCCGGGCGGCGGCCTCCTGGCTCATCTCCCGCGACGACGGCCCGGTGTACTCCTCGGCGGCCCGGAACGCCTCCAGGTGCCGGGCGACCGCGGCGGCCACCTCCTCGATCAGCTCTCCCGCGCGGGAGTCCGTCAGGTTCCGCAGGGCGGCGGAGCCCCGCTCGTCCCTCGGACGCAGGGCGTGCCAGTAGGCGACGGGCGGCACGTAAGGTGTGCCGGCCGCGTCGTTCCCACCGGAGGAGTCGAGGGTGACGGACCACAGGCTGCCGCCGGTGCCGTCCGTGTCCGCGGGGTGCGCTTCGACGGAGCGGTGGCTTACGGCCAGGACCGGCCGTGACCCGCCGGGCAGGGTCAGGGCGCCGAGCGGCACCGGGGAGCCGCCGCCGGGCAGCGGGTGCGGCAGGGACACCGTGTGGCCGTCGGGGGTGCCGGCGACGATCCGGTGTCCGTCGGCGGGGGCGGCCGTGCCGGGCTCGGTGACCGTGCAGCGGACCCAGCGGCCGAGGACCGTGCCGTCCGTGCCGAACGGGGTGGTCTCCAGGCCGGGCTGGATGGGCAGCACCTGGCAGCGCTCGGTGAGCAGCCGGGTGCCGTCCCGCACGCCGGAGCGGAGGAAGGCGGGGAGGGACGCGCGGCCGTGCGTGCCGCCGACCGGGTCGTACTCCAGCCACACCCGCTGCGTGCCCTGGTGGCCTTCGCGCCAGTGACCGGTGCCGTCGGAGATGATGGCGCGCTGGGGCGGGAGGGAGGTGTCGCCCGCGTACAGGGCCTTGCCGCCGGTGGTGCGGCCGCCGTCGGGCAGCGGCAGGCAGACCTCGTCCGAGGGTCCGGAACCGCCCCAGCGGGGGATCTGTTCGCCGCCGACGGTGAACACCTCGGCGGGCCGGTGCGACCAGTAGCCGCGCAGCTTGCCGTCCTCCCACCAGATGACCAGCAACTCGCCGTCGACGTAACGGAAGGCGAGATTCCGCCAGTGGTCGACGGTGGCGGGCAGCCGCAGGGTGTGCCGCAGCAGGACGCCTTCCGGGCCGACGACGACGGCCCGTTCGAGAGTGTTCAGGATCAGCGCGGGCCAGGCGCCGGTGACACCGACACTCTCCGCCCGGTGGCGCCTCTGAGGCACCGCGGCGGCCTCGGCGGCCAGTTCGGCGTAGGTGTCGTCGAGTGCGGGCCAGCCCAGTTCGTCGAGGACGCCGGTGCGCAGGGTGGAAGCGAGCAGCGGCACGACATCGTGGCCCTCGAGGAGTCGCACGGCCTCCGGGGCGACGTCCGCGACCACGGCGCGGAAGGCCGAGAGCCTGTTGAGGGTGGTGCGGAGCCCGGGAAGTCCTCGCGCGGCCGTGTACTCCTCGGCGCGGGCGGTCAGCCACTCCCGCAGGATGCCGGAGAGCACCGGGTGCGCCGCCAGCTTCGCCATGCCGGCGTCGCTCAGCCGTTGACCGCGTCCGTCGCCGAGGTCGCCGACGTTCCGGCTCAGAAGGGCGCGGAAGACCGGCCGTTCGGCGACGGCGGTGAGGTCCCGCGCGCCGGACGCGGTGTCGGTGAGCCACGGGCCGACCGGGACACCGAGATGCCGCGCGGTGTCCGTGTCTTGGTCGTCCGGCTCGGCGACGGGGACGCCGGAGGCCAGGCAGAGATCGAGCAGGTCCAGGTCGGCGGTGCGCTGCCAGCGGCCGTGGAACAGCTCGACGGGACGCCCGTCGGCGCGCAGCCGGTCCGCCATCCGGGCGGCCAGACCGAGGGTCTCCGGGCTGCGGCCCGGGGCGACCCGGTTGCGCCGGCGGTGTGCCTCCCAGCGGGCGAGCCAGTCCGCCGCGGAGACGGAGGGGTCGGAGGCGGAGGGGGAAGCGGGGCCGGAGGGGGCGTTGCCTGAGGGGTCGGAGGGGGAGGCGTAGTCCGAGGGGGTGGCCGGGCCTGAAGGGGCGGCCGGGCCTGAAGGGGCGGCCGGGCCTGAAGGGGCGTTGCCGGAGGCGGCCGGGAGGGCGGTCAGCAGGTCCTCGGCGCCGGACTCGGCCAGCAACTCGAGCCAGCCGCGTTCGCCGTCCGTGTCCCGGTCGCTCTCGCTGAAGGTCTGCGGGAAGAAGCCGAGGAGCCGGGCCCGCACGGCCGCGTCCCGTCGGGCGAGGGCGACGAGCGCGGAGCGGTAGGTCGACCAGAACGAGGCAGGGGCGCGGACGACTCCCGGGGAGCCGATGAGATCGGCCACCAGATCGCGTTCGGCGGCCTCGCGGTCCAGTCCGGCGGCCCTGACCAGCGCGCGCACGTCCTGCGGCAGCGCCGCGTACGGTGGCATGCCGGCCGCGCAGCGCTCGACCAGCAGACGGCGGAACTGCGCCCAGGCGTCCGCCGGTGCGAGCCGGGCCACCAGGTCACGCACGTACTGCCGCAGCGCCTTGACGGTCAGCGCGCCGGCGAAGGCGAACTCCAGGAAGACGGCCCGCTGCCGGTCCTCGTCCACGACCAGCCCGTGCACCCGCTCGGCCTCACGGGCCTTGCCGAAGAAGGAGGCGGCGTAGGTGGTGTTCTCGGCCTGGAGGAAGAGGCGTGCCACCTGCTCGTAGTAGGTGGGGAGGAAGTGGGGCACCGCCCGGCCGAGGCGGGTGCCGAGTGTGTCGAAGCCCTCCTTGGCCGCTCCGGCGCGGGTCCTGGCCTGCCGGCCCAGCCGCTCGATGTCCTTGACCAGGGCCAGGGCGTGGTGCCCGTTGGCCGGGTCGTTGACCAGTGCCCAGGCCGGGAAGCCCAGCGTCTCGCGGCGCACCTGGCCCACGACGGGGGCCTCGGCGGTACGGGCAAGCCCGAGGAACTCCAGGGCCAGGTCCTCGGCTTCGCCGAGGGTGCCGGTCACGAGCCGGACCACGGGGCGGTCGCCGAGGGCGGTGTGCGCGTAGGTGCGGGCGGTCAGCGCGTCGGCGTCGTCCCGGTCGGTGGTGCCGGCCGGGAGGATCGCGCCCGCGTCCAGCAGGGCCGCCGCACGGGCCTCGGCGGCGGGGGTGGAGGTGCCTTCGCCCCGGGCCTGAGGGCGGAGGAGCGCCGCTTCCTCCGCAGTCGTGTGCGCGTGGGTGTTCGTCGTCGTGGTGCTCATGCCGCCCGCTCCTCGTCCTGCACGTCGCGGCCGGCGTAGAGCGCCGCCGCCATGCGCATGCCCTCGGACCACGCGACGGGGCCGACCTCGGCGGCCGTCAGCGCGCGCCCCCCTGGGTCGGTCCAGCCCAGCGGGCCCGTCTCGGTGCCGTACTCGTCGTATCCGTCGTGCTCGCCGATCCAGATGCGCGCCTCGGCGGTGGCGCCGTCCTCGACGACCGGGCAGACCGCGTATCCGCCGCGGGACCGGTACCCGAGCTGGGTGACGCGGCCGTGCAGGAACCGCAGTTCCTTGAACACGCCGCCGGCGTAGGTGTCCACGGAGGTGGTGTCCGGGGCGAGGCCCGGCGGGCGGCGCCACACCTCGCGGAACAACTGCTCCACGTTCTGGCGCACCTCCAGTTCGACCGCGAACTCCCGCAGCTCGTCGAGGTCGTCGAGGAGGACGGGGTGGGGGACGCTGACGACGTCGGGGGTGATGCGGACCGTGTCACCGTCCAGGTCGACGAGGCCGAGACCGCGGTCGGGGTCGACATCTCGCAGGAACCCGGCGACCCCACCGTCCGCGCCGGTGACCACCACGTCCCGCAGGGCCGCCTGCCACGCGGGGTCGGGCCAGACCCGGACGAGTACGGCCGTGGGGACGGGCAACGAACGCACCATCCACTGCTCGACGTCGGTCAGGCACTGGCGTTCGTGCCGCTCCAGCCACTCGGTCAACTGCCGGAGCCCGACGACCGCCGGGTCTTCCTTCAAGCCGGCCGGGACGGACTTCAGCCGCCGTCCCTTCCCGTTCCGGCAGACCACCTTGCCCGCTTCCAGGGCGACTTCGTAGTCGCCCGCAGGAACCCACCCCATGCGCTGTTCTCCCCGTTGTTCCGGACGGCCGCCGAACCGGCGGCACGCTGATGAACCCGTCGATGGCAACGCACCGTGACGGTGAAAAGGACTCTAGGCGTCCCCAGTGACAATCGGTCCAAGCCCCCCTCCCCTTCGCCGTACGGGCCCACGTCCCTGGAGGCCGGCGAAGATCCCGGGCTCTGGCAGCTCGCGGGGTGGAGTTCGTTCCCTGGGGAGCGCGTTCCGTTCCCTTGAGCTCGCTTTGGGCGGAGAAGAGCCTCCCACCTCGATCCAGAAGTGGGTGGCGCGCCATCCGCTCGCTACGGGGTTCGGTGTCGCTGTCGCTGTCGCTGTCGGGCTCTTCCTTTCCGTGTTCGACACCGGTCTGATCACGCTGGCATTGGCCGTACTCGCTGGACTGATCTACGGCTTGACAGCGGCTGCTGAGCGTCGTCGGCAGGGGCGTCTCGAGCGCAGGTGGCCGGCCCGCCGCGGGAGCGTCCAGCGGCATGGTCGTCCGGCGTGCCGGTGCGGCGTCGTTCGAGGGACCAGGCGGACGGCGGCGGGAGGAGAACGGGGCACCCGGCACAGCGGGTGGGCGCCGTGACAGCCGGTTCGACTCCGCCAGGGATCGAACCGGGCCTGAACGACGGATTCACTCACGTCCGCCCTTCTGAGGTGCCCCACAGAGCCGGATCAGGCGTATGAAATGCTCGCCGCAATGAATACGAACACGCGCACCGTCTCGCCGCGTCGGCGCGGCACAGCCCTCGCCTTCGCCGCCGCGGTATGCGGCGTGACCCTGCTGACCGGCTGCGACGACGGCTCCGCGGGCACGGCCGCTCCCGCAGGTTCGGCATCGGCCTCCGGCGCCACGACCACCGCGCCCGCCGCGCCCGACGCTTCTGCGGACAAGGCCTTCGACCCGGGCAAGGCCCTCGCCTCGGCCGCGAAGAAGCCCTACGCGGCGAATGTCATGGTGACGAGCGAGACGCGCGGTATGCCCTCACTGACCATGAGCGGCCGGGCGAACCTCAACGGTCTCTTCACGGGGCGCATGGAGATGAAATCCCTCGGCAGAACGACCGAAGTGGTCACGACGGCGGACACCAACTACTTCCGCAGCATCGAATTGGCCGGCGCCCAGTGGACGACGACACCCCGCACCGACAACAGTGGCCTGGCCAGCTACGAGGGGTACGCCAAGCTGCTGCTCGACGCGGGCCCCTCCGCGCGCAAGGGCATGGAGGATCAGGACGGCGTCGCCACCTATCACCTCTCGGGCCGTCTCAGCGTCGCGCAGATCGCCTCCGTCGACCCTCGCACCCATGCCTCCATGAAGGCCAAGGGTGTCACCGGCTTCGACTGCGACCAGTGGATCGACAGCCAGGGCCGCACCCTCCGCTTCGAGCAGCGCTTCGAGCTCCGCGGTGTGAAGGCGGCCAACAAGGCCACCTTCAGTGATTTCGGGCCCGCCGAGAAGTTCGACGCGCCCACCAGCGGCTGAGCCGCGGAGTACCCAGCCGTCGCTTCTCTCCGGCTCCACGGCCCGGCCTGGCAGGGGCTGCCGGCAGGCGTCCGGAGCCGACCGGGCTCGATCCCATGCCGTGCTGCCCGGGCGACGGCGGCAGCGCGCCAAGCGGCGTTGTGGCAACGTGCGCCCGCGGTGCGCGACGCACGGCGGGGGGGGGCGGCCGGCCGGGCGGGATCAGGCGCGGACGAGGGCGGCGGCACCGAAAGAGACGTCGAAGCGGTCGCACCAGATGCTGACGCTGGGGTACTTCGACCAGTCGACAGCGGCGGGCAGCAGGTAGTTCTGGTTGCCCTTGTTTCCCTTGAGCTTCGCGAGGTTGACATAGCGGCCGTCGTCGAAGACACCCCAGCCCGCCCGTCCTTCCTTGACCGGTGCGTCGCTCAGCCAGACGCGCAGATCGGGGCCGTTGCTCGTGTCGAGTCCTTCGAGGCGGAGAGTATGGCTCCCGTCGGCAAGACGGACGACCTTCACCGTGCCCGTCGTCGCGTGTTCGTGGCTGATGAAGGCACCCCGCGCAAGCGTCACCGGCCCCGCGGGCGCGGACGTCACGGCGGCCGAGGGACTTGCGCCCGTCGACGGGGCCGCTGATGTGGCGGCCGGAGCGCTCGCGGAAGGCAGCGCTTCGTCAACGGTCTCGTCGACCCACAGGGCCCAGGGCTTGAACCACACCAAGCCCACCGCCGCGACCGCCACGGCGGCCACGACGAACCCCGCCCACAGCTTCTTCCGGCTGTCGCGTCCCACAGGACGTTCCCCTCTCTCTCGTCGGCCTGCCCGCTGCCCGTGTCCGCCCACAGCCCTCTTCGCGAAACCCCTCAGGACGGGACGGGTTCCGGGCACGGGAGCCCTCAGCCGTCCCGAACACGGCAGAGCATTCCGAGACAGTATGAAGGTCGGTCAGGCGCATGTGACATGAACGCGTGTGACATGAAGTCGCACCACGCCGTCCCGGCGAATGGAGGGCGGCTCGTCATGGGTGTCGTGAGTGACCAGCCGGTGAAACGACGAGGGCCGCGTCGGCAGTGTACGGACTGAAACCGTGAGCCGCACCGGGATCGCAGTGCCGTCGGCGCAGCGCATGCGCCCTGGGTGCCGGGGCGGCAGGATGGGGCCATCCTGGGGGTATGGGTGCCGAACAGGGCAGGGTTCTCCCCGAGAGACCGCGCAGCGGGCGGAGCTCCCGCTCCCCCCGTGTCGCCGTCGCCGGTGTCACCGCAGTGATCATGGCCCTCGGCGCGTCGGCCGGATGCTCGGGCGGCAGCGGTACCTCCACGGGCGCCCACGGCCCGACCTCCGTCGTCCCCTCCGCCGCGTCACCGGTCCTCTCCGCCACGGCCTCGCCGGCCACCGCGGCCACGTCGCCGGCCCCCACGCCACGCGGGCCCGTCGCCGCCGAGATGTCCATACCGTCCATCGGCGTCGAGGGACTCGACATCGTGCCGTACGAGGGCACGACCGACGACCGGGCCGGCACCCGCATCCAGGATCGTGGCGTGGCGGCGAGTCCCTACGGGGAGCACGGCGGCGTGGGGCCGGGCGAGGTCGGCAACTATCTCGTGACCGCCCACCGTCTCTCCGCCGGCGGGCCCCTTCGGGAACTGCCCTCGGTCGAGGCGGGCGACAAGATCCACATCACCACTGAGGACACCGTCTACACCTACGAGATCACCGAGACCCGGACCACGTCATTCCGCTCAGCCCGCTCGCTCGCCGAACAGCGTGCCCCGGTACCGGGCGAACCCGGAGAGAAACCCACCCGGGCCATGATCACACTCTCCACCTGCGCGACACCCGAGGACAACGCCGCGGGCAACTTCTGGCGAGACGCGCAGAACAACCCCGAACACCGCATCGACAAGATCGGCGTCCTGACCTCGACACGGCCCGCCTAGGAACCCGCGTCCAGACCGCAGTCGGCCACGGCACGCCCTGCGGGGTCCTGCTCGGGTTCACCGTGCACGGGCCGCCGTGGTCCGCTCAGGTGGACACCCTGTCCTGGAGCGCCGACTGCCAGGCGGGGGGCGGAGTGCTGGGCCGTCTCTCGGGGCGGCGGCCGCCCTGGGCAAAGAAGTCGACGAGGGGCAGCAGGGCCGCTCCGACCGTGACCGCCTCCGGGCCGAGCGTGCCCAGGCCGATGCCGGTGCGGCTGGCCGGGTACGTCAGCGCGTACTCCTTCGTGTAGCTCTTCACCGTTTCGAGGAAGCGGGTGCCGAGCTGGAGGCCTGCCCAGCCGCCGACGAGGATGCGTTCGGGCTGGAAGAGGTTGATGAGGTCGGCGAAGCCGGCGCCGAGGTACTCGGCGGTCTCCTCCAGGACGGTGAGCGCGGTCGCGTCGGGGGCCGCCGCCGGGTCGGCCGGGTACGCGGCGGCGAGCATCGCCGTCAGGGCGGTCTCCTCGTCCGCGCCGGCCGGGGGCCGGCCCCCGGCCTCCCGCCACCGTTCCAGAAGGGCTTCCGCGCCCGCGTACGCCTCCAGGCAGCCCCGGGCCCCGCAGCGGCAGCGGCGGCCCCGGACCCGTACCGTCAGATGACCCCACTCCACGGCCCGCCCCGGCCCCAGCGGATCGGTGACCACACAGGCGCCGACACCCGAGCCGAACAGCACGATCACGGCACTCTGCGCGCCCCGCCCCGCGCCGAACCACATCTCCGCCTGCCCGAGGGTCTTGGCGCCGTTGTCGATCCAGTACGGCACCTCGGCCGGCAGCTCCACACTCTCCCGCAGCAGCCGCTCCAGGGGAACGCCGTCCCAGCCGACCGTCTGGCCGTGCACCACCGCACCGTCCCCGCCGTCCCGCGCCACGATGCCCGGAACACCGACGCCCACACCGAGAAGCCGCTCCGCGGGCACGCCCGCGGCCCGCAGCACCTCCGCGATACCTTCGCGGAGGTGGGCGACGACCAGGTCCACGTCGTAGCGGGCCGTGCGGGGGCCGGAGCTGGCCAAGGGGCGCTCCGCTCGCGCGAGCTCGGTGAGGGTGAGGTCGAACAGCTCGATCCTGATCCGCGTCTCACCGATGTCGACGCCGATCATGAAACCGCTGGCGGGGGTGATCCGTACGAGGGTGCGGGGGCGGCCGCCGGCCGAGTCGACGCTGCCGGCCTCCTCCACCAGGCCCTCCGCGACGAGCTCCGCGACGACGTTGCTGACCGAACCGGAGCTGAGACCGGTGGCAGGCCCGAGCATGAGGCGGCTCATCGGGCCGTCGAAGTACAGCCTGCGCAGCACGGCGGTGCGGTTCTCACGCCGCAGGTCACGCACCGTACGGCCAGTTCTCGCGTGCACGTGGGCCCCCGTCTCTGAAGTCGTTCGTCGCAACATACCCGCACGACAAGCCTTGACGCGACCTTCTCATGGGGTTTAACTCACATCCTAAATTAAGCCGGTGTGACGGCGGGGCTTCCGGACGCTCACCGCACCGGCCCCCCGTCGTCGTCCCCGAAAGGGCCCACGAGCCATGCGCAGAGTCAGAGCCGCTGTCACCGGTGCCGTCACCCTCTCCCTCGTCCTGACCGCCACCGCCTGCGGCGGCGGTGAGGGGAGGGAGGCGTCGCCGAAGACCCTCACCTACTGGGCCACCAATCAGGGCTCCAGCCTCGAGGTCGACAAGAAGGTCCTGCAGCCCGAGCTCGACCGGTTCGAGAAGCAGACCGGGATCAAGGTCGAGCTGGAGGTGATCCCCTGGTCCGACCTGCTCAACCGGATCCTCGCCGCGACGACGTCCGGCCAGGGCCCCGACATCCTCAACATCGGCAACACCTGGAGCGCCTCCCTGCAGTCCACGGGGGCGCTGCTGCCCTGGGACGAGAAGAACTTCGAGGCCATCGGCGGCAAGGGCCGCTTCGTCGACTCCGCGCTCGGCTCCACCGGCGCGGCGGGCAAGGATCCGGCCGCCGTGCCGCTGTACTCCATGGCGTACGCGCTCTACTACAACAAGAAGATGTTCAAGGACGCCGACATAGCCAAGCCGCCGACCACCTGGGACGAGCTGATCGCCGCCGGCAAGAAGATCAGCAAGGACGGGAAGTGGGGCATCGGCGTCGAGGGCTCCAATCTCTCGAACAACATCCACCAGGTCTTCGTGCTCGGCAAGCAGCACGGCGCCGACTTCTTCACCGCCGACGGCAAGCCGGACTTCACCTCCGACGGAGCCGTCGCCGCCGTCAAGCAGTACGTCGATCTCATGGCCGCGCAGAAGATCGTCGCGCCCGGCAACGCCGAGTACGCCCAGAACCAGTCCCTCAGCGACTTCGCCAAGAACAAGACCGGCATGGTCCTGTGGCAGACCCCGTCGCAGACCTTCGAGTCCCAGGGCATGACCCCGGAGGAGTGGGGTGTCGTCCCCGCCCCCGTCCCGTCCGGCAAGCCCGGCGCGGGCCGTCAGACCAACTCCATGGTCGCCGGCATCAACATGGCCGTCTTCAAGAACACCAAGAACCTCGACGGTGCGCTGAAGTTCGTCAAGTTCATGACCAGTGACGACGAGCAGATCCTCCTCAACAAGGCGTACGGCTCTGTCACGCCGGTCAAGTCCGCGCAGGACGACCCGGTGTTCGCCGACCCGTGGCTCGCCGTCATCCGCGACACCCTCGCCACCAGCGCCGCGGCCCTGCCGCAGGTCCCCGAGGAGTCGCAGTTCGAGACGGTCGTCGGCACCGCCGTCAAGGAGCTGTTCGCCGACGCCGCCGCGGGCCGCACGGTGACCACGGAGTCCGTGCGGGCCAGGCTCGAAAAGGCCCAGCAGCAGATGCCCAAGAAGTAGGCCGCCCCGTCATGACCGAAACCGTCGTCACTCCCCCGAGTGAGCGGACGGTGCGCAAGGCCACACCCGGAGAGGCGCGCGCACCACGCCGCTCCGGGCGTCGCCGCATCGCACTGCCGTATCTCCTGCTCCTGCCCGCCCTGCTCCTCGAACTCCTCGTCCATCTCGTCCCGATGCTCATGGGCATCACCATGAGCTTCAAGGAGCTCACCCAGTTCTTCATCCGGAGCTGGTCGGATGCGCCCCGGTCGGGTCTTGACAACTACACCGTCGCGATCGACTTCGACGCTCCCGTCGGCCAGGCGCTCCTCTCGTCGTTCCTGACGACGTGCGTGTTCACCGTGCTGTCCGTGGGGCTGTGCTGGCTCCTCGGTACGGCCGCCGCGATCTTCCTCCAGGAGAACTTCCGGGGCCGCGGCATCCTGCGGACCCTGTTCCTCGTGCCGTACGCCCTGCCCGTCTACGCTGCCGTGATCACCTGGGCGTTCATGTTCCAGAGGGACAACGGCCTAGTCAATCACGTCCTCCACGACCAGCTCGGCATCGGCGAAAGCCCGGCCTTCTGGCTCATCGGGGACAACAGCTTCTGGGCCCTGCTCGTCGTCTCCGTCTGGAAGGGCTGGCCGTTCGCCTTCCTCACCGTCATGGCGGGTCTGCAGAACATCCCCCGGGACATGTACGAGGCGGCCTCTCTCGACGGGGCCGGCGTGTGGAAGCAGATCCGTCACATCACCCTGCCGTCGCTGCGGTCCGTCAACCAGGTCCTCGTGCTCGTCCTGTTCCTGTGGACGTTCAACGACTTCAACACGCCGTTCGTGCTCTTCGGCAAGGCGGCCCCCGAAGCCGCCGACCTCATCTCGCTCCACATCTACCAGTCGTCCTTCCAGACGTGGAACTTCGGCACCGGCTCCGCCATGTCCGTGCTGCTCCTGCTGTTCCTCCTCGTCGTCACGGGCGTCTACCTCCTGCTCACCACCCGCGGAAGGAAGGCCACCGATGTCTAGGCACGCCCAGCCGGTTCCGCGCTCCCCCATGGCCGCGTCCCGGTCGTTCCTCTGGACCCGGCGGATCTTCCTCACCCTGCTCACCGCCTTCGTGGTGCTGCCGGTGTACGTGATGGTCTCCAGCTCGCTCAAACCCCTTGAGGACGTGTCGGGGAAGTTCGAGTGGATCCCGTCGGGGCTCACGCTGCGCCCGTACGTCGACATCTGGGAGACCGTCCCGCTCGCCGACTACTTCGTGAACTCGATCGTCGTCGCGGGCGCGGCCACGGTGTTCTCGGTGGTCGTCGCGATCTTCGCCGCGTACGCCGTCAGCCGCTACACCTTCCGGGGCAAGCGGGTCTTCACGGTGACGGTCCTCTCCACCCAGATGTTCCCCGGCATCCTCTTCCTGCTGCCGCTCTTCCTCATCTACGTCAACATCGGCAACGCCACCGGCATCGCCCTCTTCGGCTCCCGCGAAGGGCTGGTCCTCACGTATCTGACCTTCTCGCTGCCGTTCTCCATCTGGATGCTGACCGGGTACTTCGACTCGATCCCGCGAGAACTCGACGAGGCCGCCAAGGTCGACGGCTGCGGACCCGTCAGCGCGCTGTTCCGGGTCATCGTCCCGGCCGCCTCCCCCGGCATCATCGCGGTCGCCGTCTACGCCTTCATGACCGCCTGGGGCGAGGTCCTCTTCGCCTCGGTCATGACCAACGACTCCACGCGGACCCTCGCCGTCGGTCTCCAGGGGTACGCCACCCAGAACGACGTGTACTGGAACCAGGTGATGGCCGCCTCCCTCGTGGTGAGCGTCCCCGTCGTCGTCGGCTTTCTGCTCCTCCAGCGCTATCTCGTCGCCGGCCTCACCGCGGGTGCGGTCAAGTGACGCCCCTGCCCGCAGCGGCCCGCCTCCCGGCACCGGCGCCGCCCTTCTCCGTACCGACGACGCCCCTGTCCCCATCGCACACGAAGAGGTTCCCTGTGTCCGAATCCACCGACGCCGACTCCCGCGCCTCCCTCGACCTGGAGGCCTTCCCACCGGACTTCGCCTGGGGCACGGCGACCTCCGCCTATCAGATCGAGGGCGCGGTCGCGGAGGACGGCAGGGCTCCGTCCATCTGGGACACCTTCTCCCGTGTCCCCGGCGCGATCGACAACGGCGACCACGGTGACACCGCCTGCGACCACTACCACCGCTGGCCCGAGGACATCGCCCTGATGAGGGAGCTCGGGACGGACGCCTACCGGCTGTCCGTCGCCTGGCCGCGCGTCGTCCCCGGCGGCGACGGGCCCGTCAACGCGGCCGGGCTCGACTTCTACGACCGGCTCGTCGACGGCCTCCTCGACGCCGGGATCACCCCGTCCGTCACCCTCTACCACTGGGACCTGCCACAGGCCCTCCAGGACCAGGCCCGCGACAGCCACGGCGGCTGGACCGAGCGGGCCACCGCCGAGCACTTCGCCGCGTACGCCTCCGTCGTCGCGGAGCGCCTCGGTGACCGGGTCACCCGCTGGGCCACCCTCAACGAACCCCTCTGCTCGGGGTGGATCGGTCACCTGGAGGGCCGTATGGCCCCCGGGCTCACCGACCTCACGGCCGCCGTGCGCGCCTCGTACCACCTCCTCCTCGGGCACGGCCTCGCGACCCGCGCCATCCGCGCCGCCGCCCCCGGCGCCCGGGTCGGACTCGTCACGAACCACTCGACCGTCGCGCCCGCCTCCACCCGGCCCGAGGACATCGCCGCCGCGGCCCGTATGGACGGCCACACCAACCGCTGGTGGCTCGACCCGGTCCACGGCCGCGGCTTCCCCGTCGACATGCGCGAGCTGTACGGGGTCGAACTGCCGGAGCGGCAGGGCGACATGGAGACCATCGCCGCCCCGCTCGACTGGCACGGCCTCAACTACTACTTTCCGGTCACGGTCGCCGACGACCCGGCGGGGCCCGTCCCGTACGCCCGCGAGGTCCGCCTCCCCGACGTGCCACGCACCGGCATGGACTGGCAGATCGACGCCGGCGGCCTGGAGGCCTTCCTGCTGCGGCTCACCGAGGAGTACGGCATCCGGGAGCTGTACGTCACCGAGAACGGCTCGGCGTTCCCCGACAGCGTCGGCCCCGACGGCGCGGTCCACGACCCGGAGCGCGCCCGCTATCTGGAGCAGCACCTCGCGGCGTGCGCCCGCGCCCTGCGCAAGGGCGCCCCGCTCGCCGGGTACTACGCCTGGTCGCTGCTCGACAACTTCGAATGGGCCTACGGCTACGACAAGCGCTTCGGCCTCGTGCACGTCGACTACGCCAGCCAGCGCAGGACCGTGAAGACGAGCGGCCGCCGGTACGCGGAGATCGTCCGCGCCCACCGGGAGGCGACCGCCGGCTGACTCTCGGCCCGTGGTGAGCACGGGGCCCTCGGGCCGGGCGGCCTTCCGTGGAGGACGGGGGCGCTCCGTTCCGCGGGGGGCTGTGGCGTGCGGTGCGGCGGCCCGGGCGGTGCTGTCGGGGGCGTCCCCCGGCCACCTCCCGGGCCGCCTCTCACGTTCCGTACCGGGAGCGCAGGTCCTCCTGCCGCCTACGGCGGTGCCCTCGCGGACCCGCTCGGCAACCGGTCCGCCGATCGTGTCGCGGCGCGACAGGTCGCCACTTAATGAAAGACAAAAGAAAAGCCGTGTCCTATGCCTTGACCGTCAACTCGCCGCGCAGGCAAGGTTTCGAAAGAGCGCGAGAGCGCTCTCCCACCTTTCCCCATGCATCCAGAGGAGACCCATGTCTTCCGTCGGGTCACCGCCGGTCCACCGGCGCCCCGCCTCAGCCGTCCGACGGGCCACCGTCGGCGCACTCGTCTCGGCGCTGGCCGGCAGCCTGCTCGCCCTGGCCCCCGCCACGACGGCACACGCCGCCCCCACCCTGCTCTCGCAGGGGAAGACGGCCACCGCCTCCTCCACCGAGGGCCCCGCCTTCGCCGCGAGCGCCGCGTTCGACGGCAACCTCACCGGCACCCGCTGGGCCAGCTCCTGGCAGGACGCCCAGTGGCTCCAGGTCGACCTCGGCAGGAGCGCCACGCTCAGCCACGCCGTCCTGACCTGGGAGGGCGCCTACGGCAAGAGCTACCAGATCCAGTCCTCCGAGAACGGCACCGACTGGCGGACCGTCACCTCCGTCGCCGCCGGCGACGGAGGCACCGACGACGTCACCCTCTCCGGAACCGGCCGCTACATCCGGATGAACGGTCTCACCCGGGCCACCGGATACGGCTTCTCCCTCTGGGAGTTCCAGGTCTACGGCAGCACCGACGGCGGCGGCCCGACCCTGCCCGGCGGCGGCGACCTCGGCCCCCACGTGCACGTCTTCGACCCGTCCACGCCCGGCATCCAGGCCAAGCTGGACCAGGTCTTCCAGCAGCAGGAGTCGGCCCAGTTCGGCTCCGGCCGACACGCCTTCCTCTTCAAGCCCGGCACGTACAACAACCTCAACGCCCAGATCGGCTTCTACACCCAGATCGCCGGACTCGGCCTGCGCCCCGGCGACACCACCATCAACGGTGACGTGACCGTCGACGCCGGCTGGTTCAACGGCAACGCCACCCAGAACTTCTGGCGCGGCGCCGAGGGCCTGACCCTCAACCCGGTCAACGGCACCAACCGGTGGGCCGTCTCGCAGGCGTCCTCGTTCCGCCGCATGCACGTCAAGGGCGGCCTCAACCTGGCGCCGAACGGCTACGGCTGGGCCAGCGGCGGGTACATCGCCGACTCGAAGATCGACGGCCAGGTCGGCAACTACTCGCAGCAGCAGTGGTACACCCGGGACAGCTCCATCGGCGGCTGGTCCAACAGCGTCTGGAACCAGACCTTCTCGGGCGTCCAGGGCGCTCCGGCCACCTCGTTCCCCGAGCCCCGCTACACCACGCTCGACGCCACACCGATCTCCCGCGAGAAGCCCTACCTCTACCTCGACGGCAGCGAGTACAAGGTGTTCGCGCCCGCCAAGCGGACCAACGCCCGCGGCACCAGCTGGGCGGCCGGCACCCCGCAGGGCGAGTCCATCCCGCTGAGCCAGTTCTACGTGGTCAAGCCGGGCGCCACCGCCGCCACGATCAACCAGGCACTGGCCCAGGGCCTGCACCTGCTCTTCACCCCGGGCGTGTACCACGTCGACCAGAGCATCAACGTCAACCGCGCCAACACCATCGTGCTCGGTCTCGGCCTCGCCACGATCATCCCGGACAACGGCGTCACCGCGATGAAGGTGGCCGACGTCGACGGCGTCCGGCTCGCCGGATTCCTGATCGACGCGGGCCCGGTCAACTCCCCGACCCTGCTGGAGCTCGGACCGCAGAACTCCGGCGCGGACCACGCCGCCAACCCCACCACCGTGCAGGACGTGTACATCCGCATCGGCGGCGCCCACGTCGGCAAGGCCACCACCAGCATGGTCGTGAACAGTGACGACACGATCATCGACCACACCTGGGTGTGGCGCGCCGACCACGGCGAGGGCTGGGGCTGGGAGACCAACCGCGCTGACTACGGCGTCCGGGTCAACGGCGACGACGTGCTCGCCACCGGCCTGTTCGTCGAGCACTTCAACAAGTACGACGTCGAGTGGTACGGCGAGCGCGGCCGCACGATCTTCTACCAGAACGAGAAGGCGTACGACGCCCCCAACCAGGCCGCCATCCAGAATGGCACCACGAAGGGGTACGCCGCCTACCGCGTCGACGACTCGGTGAACACCCATGAGGCGTGGGGTCTCGGCAGCTACTGCAACTACAACGTGGACCCGACCATCGTCCAGGACCACGGCTTCAAGGCACCCGTCAAACCGGGCGTGAGGTTCCACAGCCTCCTCGTGGTGTCCCTCGGCGGAATGGGCCACTACAACCACGTCATCAACGACACGGGGGCGTCCACCATCCCCGCCGGCACCTCGACCGTGCCGTCCACCGTCGTCTCCTTCCCCTGACGGTCTGACGGTCCCGCCGGGGGGCGCCGCCCTCCCGCGCGCCCCCGCCCCCCCCCCCCCCCCCCCCCCCGCAAGGCGCCCCCAAGAACCCCATAACCCAACCCACGCCCAAAAACGCCGGGGGC
>NZ_JBHVZO010000012.1:39970-210225 GCF_042879855.1 Streptomyces sp. NPDC058326
GGGGGCCCCCCCCCCCCGCCCGCCCCCGCCCCGGGGCGCCCCCCGGTCTTCTCCTCCCCCTCCCGGTTTGCGGGCCCCGGGGGGGGGCGCCCCCGCCCGGCGCGCCCCGGCCCCGCCCCTCCCCCGCCTCCGTCAAGGAGCCGCCATGACCGCGATCACCGATCCGACGACACGAAGGCGCGTCGGCAACCGCGTCCGCACCACGGGGTCACTCATCTCCCTGGGTGCCCTGCTCGCCACCTCCATCACCCTGCTCACCTCCGCGCCCGCCATGTCCGCGCCCGTCCCGTCCGCCACCGCCCAGTACGACGCGCTCATCGACCTCCTGCCCCCGCACTTCCGCTTCGGTGCCGCCACCTCCGCCTTCCAGATCGAGGGCGCCGCCGACGAGGACGGCCGCACGCCGTCCATCTGGGACACCTTCTGCCGCGTCCCGGGGGCCGTCGACAACGGCGACACCGGTGACGTGGCGTGCGACCACTACCACCGCATGCCCGAGGACGTCGCCCTGCTGGCCTCGCCGGTGATCGCGTCGCCCACTGGACCACCCTCAACGAGCCCTTCTGTTCGGCGGTCCTCGGCCATGTCGAGGGCGTCCACGCCCCCGGAGGCCGTTCCCCGGCCGACGGGGTGAAGGCCGTGCACCACCTGCACCTGGCACACGGCCTCGTGGTCCGGCGGTTGCGTTCCGCCGCCCGCCGCCCGCTCGACCTGGCCGTCACCCATCTCCTCGGCACCAGCCGGGCCGCGACGGACAGCGCCGTCGATCGCGAGGCCGCCCGCCGGGCCGACGCCCTGGGCTTCCGCTTCTACCTCGATCCGATCCTGCGCGGCCGGTACCCCGAGGACCTCGTCGACGACCTGGCCGCCCACGCCGTCGAGATCCCCGTCAGGGACGGCGACCTCGACGTCATCGCCGCCCCCATCGACACCCTGGGTGTCAACTACTACCGCTCGATGCGCACCTCCGGGACCGACGAGCACGGCGCCACCGCCGATGCCCGGGGCGTCCCCGTCACCCGGAACCTGCCGCACGGCGGCCTCCCGGTCACCGGCCTGGGCTGGGAGGTGATGCCGCACGACCTCACCGATCTGCTGCTCCGGGTCTCCCGCGACTACCCCGGCACGCCGATGGTGGTGACCGAGAACGGTACGGCGTACGAGGACCGTCCCGACGCCGGCGGCTTCGTCGAGGACGGCGAGCGGACCGCGTACCTCGCGGCCCATCTGGCCGCCGTGGCCCGCGCCCGGACACTCGGCGCCGATGTGCGCGGCTACTTCGCCTGGTCGCTCCTGGACAACTTCGAATGGGCGTACGGCTACGACAAGCGCTTCGGTCTCGTGCGCGTCGACTACGCCACCCAGAGCCGTACGCCCAAGCGCAGCGCCCTGTGGCTGCGCGACACCGCCCGCCGCGTCCGGGGCGGCGCCTCTGCCGGCGGGTGACGCGGCCGGCGGTACGGAGTGGCGTGCGGCGCGGCGGACCGGGGGGCGCGGCCGGTCCGCCGCAGGTGCGTCAGGACGGGAGCCAGGCCCGCCAGGTGGACTCGTTCTCCTTCACCCAGCGGCCCGCCGCTTCCTCCGGGGACAGCTTCTGCTCCGCGATCATCAGCGCGACGTCGTTCTGCATCTCGGTCGTCCACCGGAACTTCTTCAGGAAGGCGGCGGCGTCACCTCCGCCGTCCGCGAAGCGGGCGTTGAGGAACTTCTGCAGCGGGGTGTGCGGGTAGGCACAGGCCACCTTCTCCGGTTCTGCGTCGCAGCCCTCCTTGTACGCGGGCAGCTTCACCTCCGTCATCGGGACCTTCTCGAACAGCCACTGGGGTTTGTACCAGTAGCTCAGGAACGGCTTCCGCTCCTTGGCGAACTGTTTGATCTGGGTGATCTGCGCCGCCTCCGAGCCCGCGAACACGACGTGGTAGTCGAGGTCCAGGTTGTCCACGAGCGCCTTGTCGTTCGTGACGTAGGACGGGGAGCCGTCGAGGAGCTGGCCCTTGCCGCCGCTCTCCGCGGTGCGGAACGCGTCGGCGTACTTGTTCAGGTTCTTCCAGTCGGTGACGTCCGGGTGCTTCTCGGCGAAGTACGTCGGCACGAACCAGCCGATGTGGCCGGTCACCCCGAGGTCGCCACCCCGGGTGATCGTCCCCTTGTCGTCGATGTACCGCTTCTCCTGCTCCGGGTGGCCCCAGTCCTCCAGGATGGCGTCGACCCGGCCCTGGCTGAGCGCGTCCCACGCGGGTACCTCGTCGATCTGGACGGTGTCCACCCGGTAGCCGAGCTCGTGCTCCAGGAGGTACTGGGCGACGGCGACGTTGGCCTGCGCGCCCACCCAGGACTGGACGGAGAGGGTCACCGTGCGGGAGCTCCTGGCATCGGCGTACGGGGAGGCCTGGCTGGTCATGTCGGCGGCGCCGCAGCCGGCGAGGGCCGTCAGGGCGGCGGCGGCCGCGAGGGCGGCGCCGCCGCGTGCGAAGCGTGAGCGAGTCATCTCAGGCCTCCTTTCCCGCAAGGTCGCGGCGTTCCGTCGGCTGGGTGAGGCGGTCGAGCGTCAGGCCGAGGCAGACGATCGCCGCACCGGCCACGAGACCGGTCGCGAGGTCGCCCTGGGCGAGGCCGAAGACCGCGTCGTAGCCGAGCGCGCCGCCGCCCACGAGGCCGCCGATGACGACGACGGCGAGGACGAGGACCACGCCCTGGTTGACGGCGAGGAGCAGCGCGGGCCGGGCGAGCGGCAGTTGGACCTGGAGGAGCTGCTGCCGTCCGGTCGCGCCGAGCGAGCGGGAGGACTCCATCGCGGCCGGGTCCACCGCGCTGACGCCCTGGGCCGTGATCCGTACGACGGCGGGCAGCGCGTAGACGACGGCGGCGGCGACCGCGGGGGCGCGGCCCACACCGAAGAGGGCGACCACGGGGATCAGGTAGACGAACTGCGGCAACGTCTGGAAGACGTCGAGCACCGGGCGCAGTGCGCGTCCCAGGCGGCTGCGACGGGCCGCGGCGACGCCGAGGGCGACGCCGATCAGCAGGGTCACGGCGACGGCGGCCAGTACCTGCGACAGCGTGTCGAGCGCCGGGTCCCAGACGCCGAGCGCGCCGATCGCGGCCATCGCGAGGACGGCGGTGGCGGCGGTGCGCCAGGTGCCGATGAGCAGGGCGAGTGCTCCGACGGTCAGCAGGACGGCCCACCAGGGCAGCCACTGGAGGCCGTCGCGCAGGGGGTTGAGGATCCAGGTGGTGAACCGTGCGGCCCAGTCGGCGGTGCCGCCGACGAGGGGCACACCGGAGTAGAGGTGGGCGGTCATCCAGTCCACCGTGCCGTTGACGGGTCCGGCGATGTCCACCGTCCACGCGGTGGGCCAGGAGAGCCGGTCGGTCAGGCGGCCCGCCACGGCGACGGCGGCGGTCGCCGCGAGGGCGACGGCCCGGCCGAGCCGGGCCCGGGGGGCCGGAGCCGTGCCGGCGCGCTCGCCGGCCGCGGCGGTGACCCGGTCGAGGACGACGGCGAGCAGCACGATCGGCACGCCGGCGGCGAGCGCGGCTCCGACGTCGACGGAGGCCAGCGCCTGGTAGACACGGTCGCCGAGGCCACCCGCGCCGATGACGGAGGCGATCACGGCCATGCCGAGGGCCATCATGATCGACTGGTTGACGCCGAGCAGCAGCTCCTTGCGGGCCAGGGGAAGCCTGGCCGACAGCAGCCGCTGCCTGCCGGTCGCACCGAGGGAGGCGACGGCCTCCATGACGCCGGCGTCCGCGCCGCGCAGTCCGAGTGCGGTGAGGCGGGCCATGGGCGGGGCGGCGTAGACGACGGTGGCGAGGACGGCGGCGGGCACGCCGATGCCGAAGACGAGGACGACGGGCAGGAGGTACGCGAAGGCCGGCAGCACCTGCATGGTGTCGAGGACCGGTCGCAGGATCCGGTGCATGCGGTCCGAAAGACCGGCGGCCAGGCCGAGGAGCCCTCCGACCAGGACGGACGCGCCGACGGCGACGACCATGAGGGCGAGCGTCTGCATGGTGGGCACCCACATGCCGAGCAGCCCGCACACCGCGAAGGCGGCGACGGATGTCAGCGCGAGCCTGACGCCCGCGACCCGCCAGGCCACGAGCCCGGCGGCGGCGGTGACGCCGGCCCAGCCGAGAGCGAGCAGGACGAGGTACACCGCGCGGACGGAGAGGACGACGACGTTGCTGACGTGGCCGAGGAAGTAGAGGAACAGCGGGTGGCTGTCGCGGTTGTCGATGATCCAGTCGCTGGTGCGGTCGAGCGGTCCTGACAGGTCGACGGCGAGCGACGCGGGCCAGCTGCCGCCGCCCAGGAGCAGGGCGCCGAGGAGGAGCGCGACGGCGGTGACGGCTCCGATGAGCCGGCCGCGGTGGCGCGTGAGCGCGCGGAGCGCACCGGTCTCGGCCTTGACCGCGGTCGTGGTCTTGTCGGCGGTGGTGGTGCCGCCCGCGGTCCTGGGGCCGGGCGGGGCGGGGGTGAGGGTGACGGTCATCGGTCCCACCGCCCGGGGGCGGGGGCACCGGTCGTGCCGCACGGCGGCGGCCAGGTCGTATGGGAGTACATCAGGCCACCGCCTTCCCGGTCGCTGCGGGGACCCCGGCGACGACGCCGAGGAGTGCGGCGTGGTCGACGACGCCGAGGCACCGGCCGTCCTCGACGATCCGCGCGTTGGCTCCCGTGCGGGCGACGGCCTCGATGGCCTCGTGGACGGTGGCGCTCGGGGCGAGCGCGGGGCCGGCCCCTTGTTCGCCGGCGAGCGCGGGGCGCATCGCGGAGCGGACGGTCAGTACCTGTTCGCGCGGCACGTCCCGGACGAAGTCCCGCACGTAGTCGTCGGCGGGGGCGCCCACGATCTCCTCGGGTGTGCCGAGCTGTACGACGCGGCCGTCCCGCATCAGGGCGATGCGGTCGCCGAGTTTCAGTGCCTCGGTGAGGTCGTGGGTGATGAACACCATGGTGCGGCCCTCCTCCTGGTGGAGGCGTACGACCTCTTCCTGCATGTCTCGGCGGATGAGCGGGTCGAGGGCGCTGAACGGCTCGTCGAACAGCAGGACCTCGGGGTCGACGGCGAGCGCGCGGGCCAGTCCGACCCGCTGCTGCTGGCCGCCGGACAGCTGGCTGGGCCTGCGGTGCTCCATGCCGTCCAGACCGACCTTGGTGACGAACTCCGCTGCCCGCTCCCGCCGTTCGGCGCGTCCCACGCCCTGGATCTCGAGGCCGTAGGCGACGTTGTCGAGCACGGTCCGGTGCGGCAGGAGCCCGAAGTGCTGGAAGACCATCGCGGCGCGGTGCCGGCGCAGCTCGCGGAGCCGGCCGGAGTCCATGGACAGCACGTCCTCGCCGTCGATGGTGATCGTGCCCGAGGTCGGTTCGATGAGCCGGGTCAGGCAGCGTACGAGCGTCGACTTGCCCGAGCCGGACAGGCCCATGACGACGAACACCTCGCCCTTGCGGACGTCGAAGGAGACGTCGCGGACGGCGGCGGTGCAGCCCGTGCGTTCGCGCAGTTCGGTGGCGTCGAGGCCGGCGAGCTCCGGGTTGTCGGGCACGCGGTCGGCCTTCGGGCCGAAGACCTTCCACAGGTCGCGTACGGAGAAGACGGGGGACGCCTGGGTCCGCGGCGGATTCGCGGTGTGCGGCGGAGTGTGCGGAGTTGTCATCGGGTCGTGCCTCCCAGCAGGTCGGCGCATTTCTCGCCGACCATGAGGACGCCGATCATGGGGTTGACGGCGGTCATGGTCGGGAAGACGGACGCGTCGGCGATCCGGATGCCGTCGAGCCCCCGGATCCTGAGATCGGGGGTGACGACGGCGAGTTCGTCGTCGGCGGCCCCCATCCGGCAGGTGCCGGCCGGGTGGTAGACAGTGTGGGCGACATGACGGGCGTACGCGCCGAGCTCCTCGTCGGAGGTGACCTCGGGCCCGGGGCACACCTCGCGCTTCAGCCACCCGGCCAGCGGCTCGCTGGCCGCGATCCGCCGGGCCATGCGGATCCCGTCGACGAGGGTGCGGCCGTCGTAGTCGTCCTCGTCGGTGAAGTACCGGAAGTCGAGCGCGGGCTTGTCCTCGGGGTCGGCGCTCGTCAGGTAGAGGCGGCCCCGGCTGCGCGGCTTGGGGATGTTGGGGGTCATCGACACGCCGTGCGCGGGCCGTTCGTAGCCCAGCCGTTCGGGGTTGTCGGTGAAGGGGATCTGGTAGAAGTGGAACATCAGGTCCGGCCCCTCCGACTCCGGGTCCCGGCGGACGAAGAGTCCGGCGTCGGAGTCCATGGCGGAGTTCTCGGGGATCGGGCCGTGCGTCTCCCACACGATGACGGACTCGGGGTGGTCGAGCAGGTTCTCCCCGACGCCCGGCAGGTCGTGCACGACGGGTATGCCGAGCTTCTCCAGGTCGGCTCGCGGCCCGATGCCGGAGTGCAGCAGCAGACGCGGGGTGTCCACGGCGCCCGCGCAGACCAGGACCTCGCGTCGGGCGCGTACGACGTGCTCCGTGCCCTCCTTGGTGCGGATGTGGACGCCGGTGGCGCGGGTGCCTTCGAGTTCCAGGCGGAAGGCCCAGGTCTCCAGGGCGATGTGCAGGTTCGGCCGGTCCAGGAAGGGGTGGAGGTAGGCGACGGAGGCGGACGACCGCTTGTTGTTCTCCGGGTGGTAGGCGAGGTCGAAGAACCCGGCGCCTTCGTGGAAGGGCTGCTTGTTGAAGCCCTCGACGCGCGGGACACCGAGCGCGGTCTGCGCCGCGTCGACGAAGTCGCGGGCGATGGCGTTGCGGTCGGCCTCGTCGACGGGGACGATGTTGTTGCGCAGCCGGGCGAAGTACGGGTCCATGGCCGCCGCGTCCCACCCTTCGGCACCGGCCTCGGCCCACTCGTCCCAGTCGGAGGGGAGGGGCTTGAACGCGATGAGGGTGTTGTGCGAGGAGCAGCCGCCGAGGACCCGCGCGCGGCTGTGACGGATGTACGAGTTGCCCCGGGGCTGCTCGGTGGTGGGGTAGTCGTAGTCGAGTTCGCCGCCGAGCAGGCCCATCCAGCGGCGCAGGGTCAGGACGTCGTCGCGGCCGACGTCGCTGGGGCCGCCCTCGATGACGGCGACGCTGACGTCCGGGTCCTCGGTCAGCCGGGAGGCGATGACGGAGCCCGCCGTGCCGCCGCCGACGACGACGTAGTCGTACACCTGCTGGTCGTTCATGCCTGGTCCTTCTGCGTCTCGCCCGCGAACCAGCGCACGGGGCGCGGGGCGAGGTTCTGGTAGATGTGCTTGGTCTCGCGGTACTCGGCGAGGCCGCTGGGGCCCAGTTCCCGGCCGATGCCGGACTTCCCGAAGCCGCCCCATTCGGCCTGCGGAAGGTAGGGGTGGAAGTCGTTGATCCAGACGGTGCCGTGGCGCAGCCGGGCCGCGACCCGTCGGGCGCGGTCCTCGTCGGAGCTCCACACCGCTCCCGCGAGGCCGTACTCGGTGTCGTTGGCGAGGGTGACGGCCTCTTCCTCGGTGCGGAAGGTCTCCACGGTGAGGACGGGGCCGAAGATCTCCTCGCGGACGACCCTCATGCGGCGGTGACACCGGTCGAGGACCGTGGGCCGGTAGAAGTAGCCGGGGCCCGCGGGCTTCTCGCCGCCGGCCCGCAGGACCGCGCCCTCGCCGAGGGCGGAGGCCACGTACTCCTCGGTCCTGGCGAGCTGGGCGGCGGAGACGAGGGGCCCGCACTCGACGCCCTCGTCGGTGCCGCGTCCGAGCCGGATCCGTCCGGCGCGGTGGGCGAGTTCGGTGACGAAGCGCTCGCGCAGGGACTCCTCGACGATGAGGCGGGAGCCCGCGGAGCAGACCTGGCCGCTGTGGATGAAGGCGGCGTTGAGCGCTTGGTCGACGGCGGTGTCGAACGCCTCGGGCGTGGCGCAGGCGTCGGCGAAGACGACGTTGGGGTTCTTGCCGCCGAGTTCCAGGGCCACCTTCTTGACGCTGTCGGCGGCTGCCCTGGCGACCTTCGTGCCGCTGGCGAGACCGCCCGTGAACGAGACGAGGTCGACGTCGGGGTGCTCGGCGAGCCGGGCGCCGACGGTGTGGCCGGGTCCGGTGACGATGTTGGCGGCGCCGAGCGGCAGTCCGGCCTCCAGGAGGAGTTCGATCAGCGCGACGGTGGTCAGCGGGGTGATCTCGCTGGGCTTGATCACGAAGGTGTTGCCGGCGGCGAGGGCGGGCGCGATCTTCCAACTGGCCTGGAGGAGGGGGTAGTTCCAGGGTGTGATCAGGGCGCAGACGCCGACCGGCTCGTACACGACGACGCTGTGGATGTCCGCCGAACCGGCGTCGACGACCCGTCCGCCGTCATCCTTCTCGACGAGGTCGGCGAAGTAGAGGAAGGCGTCACGGACGCAGTCGACGTCGACGCGGCCCTCTTCCAGCGTCTTGCCCGCGTCCTGGCTCTCCAGGGCACCGATCCGCTCGCGGTCGCGTTCGAGCAGGGCCGCGACGCGTCGCAGCAGGGCGGCCCGGTCGGCGACCGGCGTACGCGGCCAGGCGCCGTCGTCGAACGCGGCTCGCGCCGCGGCCACGGCGTCGTCGGCGTCCTGGGCACCGCCCTCCGCCACGACCGCGAAGGCGGTCGCGTCGACGGGGTCGATGATGTCGCGCGTGTCGCCGGTGAGGGCTGAGCGCCACTCTCCGCCGACATGGATGGTCTGTTGTACTGCGGTCACGTCGTGCACGGCCTTTCGTTCCTTCGAGTCCCCCTGCCGGCAGCACCGGCGGTTCGGCCGCCTGCCCTGGGCCTGGGGATCCATGCGCAATACCTAGCGGAGAGTGCTGTGCCTCACGTCCAGACGGGCAGTAAAGCGCATATATCGGACAGTGCTTCGTGGACTTCCGGGCGGCGTGGGCACCTCGACGGCGCCGCCGCGGCGCAGCATGAGACGTGGGCCACTCGGCCGACATCCCGGGTTGATCCTTTGGCGGCGGGGTAGCGAAGCGGCATGGCCTCCGACAACGCGTCCACCCCTGCGACCGGCTATGTACGGCCCGACATCGACGTCCGGACACTGGCCTCGGTGCTCGACGGCGAGTACGCCGGGATCCGCGGCCTCGTCCGGACCAACCTGGCGACGTACGCCTCCCTCCTCGAAGAGGCCGACGACCTCGGCATCGACGCGTTCCGCGAGCGGGTGCGCGAGGTCGTCGTCGAGATGGCCGCGACGGGCCAGACCGGCATGGGTTTCCCCGAGGCGTACGGCGGAGGCGGCGACGTCGGCGCCTCGATCGCCGCGTTCGAGACGCTGGCCTTCGGTGACCTGTCGGTCCTGGTGAAGGTCGGTGTGCAGTTCGGGCTCTTCGGCGGCGCGATCCTCCACCTGGGCACCGAGCGCCACCACGAGGCCTACCTGCCGGGCCTGATCACCGGGGAGCTGATGGGCTGCTTCGCGATGACGGAGACCGGGCACGGCTCCCATGTGCAGGCGCTCGGTACCGTCGCGCGCTACGACGCCGAGCGCCAGGAGTTCGTCGTCACCACCCCCGGCGACCAGGCACGCAAGGACTACATCGGCAACGCGGCCCGCCACGCCGAACTGGCGGTCGTCTTCGCCCAGCTGGAGGTGGGCGGCAGGTCCGAGGGCGTGCACGCCTTCGTCGTGCCCGTCCGGGTCGGCGGCGAGGTGGCGCCGGGTGTCCGCATCGAGGACGACGGCCGCAAGATGGGTCTCAACGGCGTGGACAACGGCCGCATCTGGTTCGACGGGGTGCGTGTGCCGCGCGAGGCGCTCCTCAACAGGTTCGCCGACGTCAGCCCCGAAGGCGTTTACGAGAGCTCGATCGACAACCCCGACCGGCGCTTCTTCACCATGCTCGGCACGCTCGTGCAGGGCCGGGTCAGCGTCGGCGGCGCCGGGATCAGCGTCGCCAAGGTCGCCCTCGCGGTGGCCACGAAGTACGCCGTGCGGCGGCGGCAGTTCGCGACCGCCCCGGGCGCCGAGGAGCAGGTGCTCCTCGACTACGGCCTGCATCAGCGCCGGCTGCTGCCCCTCATCGCCCGGACGTACGCCCTGCACTTCGCGCAGGACGTGGTGCGTGCCCAGCTGCACGACGTCTTCTCGGGCGCCGGGGAGGACGCGCGGGCGCGGCGGCGGCTCGAGTCACGAGCCGCGGGCCTCAAGGCGCTCGGCACCTGGCACGCCACCCGGGTCGTCCAGGAGTGCCGCGAGGCGTGCGGCGGCGCCGGCTACCTCACCGTCAACCGGTTCGCGGCGCTCAAGAGCGACAGCGACGTCTTCACGACCTTCGAGGGCGACAACCACGTCCTGCTGCAGCTCGTGGCCAAGGGACTGCTCACCGACCACGCGAGCGAGTTCGAGGGCCTCGACCAGCGCGGCATGATCCGCTACGTCACCGGCCTCGCCGTCGAGACGGTGATCGAGCGGACCTCCGCCCACAAGCTGCTCGAACGGGTACGCGATCTGCTGCCCGGCGGCGAGGAGTGGGACCGGGAGGCCGGTCTGCTCGACCCGGAGTACCAGCTCGCCATGGTCCGCTTCC
The DNA here is from genome assembly GCF_042879855.1 of Streptomyces sp. NPDC058326. NCBI lineage: Bacteria > Bacillati > Actinomycetota > Actinomycetes > Kitasatosporales > Streptomycetaceae > Streptomyces > Streptomyces sp. NPDC058326. The sequence goes on from NZ_JBHVZO010000012.1 coordinate 50,494, forward strand.
GGGAGGAGCACATGCTCGCCGGCGTGGCCCGCCGGATCAAACGCGGGATCGACCAGAAGCGCGATCCCGGCGTCGTCTTCTCGCAGGTGCAGGACCACGTCATCGCGCTCGCCCGCGCGCACGTCGAGCGGCTGGTGACGGAGGCCTTCGTCGACAGGGTGCGCGCGATGCCCGAGGGCGGAGAGAAGGCGGCGCTCGCCCTGCTGTGCGATCTGTTCGCCCTGTCGACGATCGAGGCGGACCGGGCCTGGTTCATGGAGCACGGCCGGCTGACCGTGCAGCGTTCCAAGGCGATCAGCCGTGAGGTGAACGACCTCTGCCGCAAGGTCCGGCCCCTCGCGGTCGACCTCGTCGACGCGTGGGGCATCCCGCCCGAGCTGCTGCGCGCTCCGGATCTGGTGGGCTGATCCGGCTCGGGCCTTCCCTCCTGGGGACGGGAGCCCGCGGCCCGTACGTACCGGCTGCCTCCCCCGCTCCGCCGAGTCCGCGTCAGCGCCGGAGCAGGGCGCAGACGAAGTCCTCCTGGACGGCGCGGACCTTGGCCAGAAGCTCCGGCTTGAGGCTCTTGCTCGTCTGGGTGCTGATCGAGAACGTGAGGGCCCGTTCGCCGTCCGCGGTGCCGACCGCGAGCTGGGTGTAGCCCGGGAAGTTGCCGGTGTGGCCGTAGACCGTGCCGCACCGTGTCGTGTAGCGGAAGATCGCCAGTCCGCCGGCGTTGACGCCGGGGCCGGCGGGCTCCGAGGCCGCGCCGGGGATGAAGCTCCGCTGCCGGCGGCGGGTCTCCTCCGACAGGAAGCCACGGCCGCCGGCCCAGGCGCGGGCGAAGGCGCTGAGGTCCTCGGGTGTCGAGACGATTCCGCCGGAGGCCCAGACGCCCGACGCGCCGAGGACCTCGCTGATGTCCTCAGGCGGGGCGGGCGGCGTCACGTCGTAACCGTGCAGATACGGTCTCGGCAGCCGGTGGCCCTGGGGCAGGCTGGTCTCCCTCAGGTCGAGCGGCCGGTACACGAGCTTGTCGAGCAGCCGTTCGTACGGCTCTCCCGTGACCGCCTCGGCCATCAGCGCGACGGCGATGTTGTCGGAGTTCGAGTAGTGGTACTGCGAGCCGGGCGGGAAGCGCAGGCCCTCGTCGGCGATGAAGTCGAGCAGTCGCCGGGAGTCGAACCGATGCCGGGGGTCCGCCCGGACGATCTCGACGAACGACGGCGCCGTCGAGAAGTCGGGCAGTCCGCTGGTGTGGGCGAGGAGCTGGCGCAGCGTCACCTGGTGCCACGCCGCCGGCAGGGACGGCAGGCGCTCGCCGATCGTGTCGTCGAGGTCCAGCTTGTGCCGGTCCACCAGGCGCAGGGCGACCGCTCCGCTGAAGGCCTTGGCGACGCTCGCGATCCGCATGTGGTCGGTCGTACGGGGCGGGCGCCCGGTGCTCGTGTCGGCGACGCCCGCCCGGTGGGCCACCGTCCGGTCGCCCAGCCGCATGAGGGCGATCACTCCGGGCGGTCCACCGGGCGTACGGACGAGGTCGTCCAACTGCTTCCGCAGGGCCTTGTCCGGGGCCGGGGGCGTGCCGGTGGCCTGGACGGGCTGGACCAGGACGGCGAGCGCCGCGGACGCGGCCAGGACGGCGAGGGACAGACGCGGACGTACGCGCGAGCGGGAGCGGACTCCAGAACGTGCCGGCACAGGGGCTCCTTCACGGTGACACGGGCGGGCGGGTCCCCCTGTCCAAGGGGTCCGCACCAGCATCGGCCGCACCGCGGTCACCCGCCTTTCCGCTGCTCCAAGCGGCCCAGGGGCGGGGATGCGGTGGCGCGGTGGTGCGGTGGTGCGGTGGTGCGGTGTATCGCGGGCGTATCGAGAACCGCATACGTCACCGCAACGGCTCTCCGGCTCTCATGGGTGCATGAACGACTACGCATCCCTGTCGGATCCGCCCCGCCGCGCGCGCGGGATCGTCCTCATCGGCCTGGCGGTCCTCGGCGTGGCGGGCGCCCTGTTCGTCCTCCGGAGGCCGCTGATGATGGCCGCTCCGAGGTGCGCGGCCGGGCGGTGGCACGGCTGCTACGACACGTTCAACGGTGTGGTGCTCATGACGCTTGTCACGATCCCGGCGGCCGTGCTGGTGGCGTGGGCTCTGGCGCGCCGGCGGCGCGCCGCCGGTGTCGCGTCGGCGTGGCGGACGTCGCTGGCCGAGGTGGGCATGGTCCACGGGACGGTGCCGTTCCTGTGGCTGACGATGATGCCGGGAGGCGGGGCCGGCGTCGTGCCCGCCCGGGTGAGCCTGGTACCGCTGCGGGACCTGGTCACGATGGGTCCCCTCGGGGTCGGCGGCAACCTGCTGGTCTTCGCGTCGCTGGGGTTCTTCGCCCCGATGCGGTTCGCGGCGCTCGCGTCGCTGCCGCGGGTCCTGGCGCTCGGGGCGGGCTGCTCGATCCTGGTGGAGACGGCACAGTACGTCCTGCGTCTCGACCGGGTGTCCTCGGTGGACGACGTGCTGGTCAACGCCGCCGGCGCCGTGCTGGCCGCGCTGGCGTCGCGCCGCTGGTGGCGCACCACGGCGGAGACGCCGTCGGACCGGCTTCGCCCGGTGCCGGCGCGGGTGGGCTGAGCGGCGCCGGACCGGCGGGGCGAGGAGCGGCGCCGGAGCGGCCTCTGCCCCGTCCCGGCCCCGCGCCGGCGGGCCGGGTCGCGTGTCCGGTGTGCGCACGTCTTGTTGCATACGTCGGCGATATGTCGTGCTGCTTAGGCTTCGGTCATGCGCGTACTGATCGTGGAGGACGAGCCGTACCTGGCCGAAGCCGTCCGGGACGGCCTGAGGCTCGAGGCGATCGCCGCCGACATCGCCGGCGACGGCGACTCCGCCCTGGAACTGCTCAGCGTCAACTCCTACGACCTCGCGGTCCTCGACCGCGACATCCCCGGCCCCTCGGGCGACGAGGTCGCCCGGCGCATCGTCGCGTCCGGCAGCGGCATCCCGATCCTCATGCTCACCGCCGCCGACCGGATCGACGACAAGGCCTCCGGTTTCGGGCTCGGGGCCGACGACTACCTCACCAAGCCGTTCGAACTGCGGGAGCTCGTCCTGCGGCTGAGGGCGCTCGACCGCAGACGCGCGTACGCCCGGCCCCCGGTCCGCGAGATCGCGGGCCTGCGGCTGGACCCCTTCCGACGGGAGGTCTTCCGCGACGGACGCTACGTCGCGCTCACCCGTAAACAGTTCGCCGTCCTCGACGTCCTCGTCGCCGCCGAGGGCGGGGTGGTCAGCGCCGAGGAGCTGCTCGAACGGGCCTGGGACGAGAACGCCGACCCTCTCACCAACGCCGTGCGCATCACCGTCTCCGCGCTGCGCAAACGGCTGGGCGAACCATGGATCATCGCGACGGTGCCCGGCGTCGGCTACCGGATCGGCATCGACCCCGCCACCACCCGTCCCGGCGGCCCCCGTGCGTAGACGGTCAGGGCTCAGCGCCCGGCTGAGACTCGCCCTCAGCTACGCCGGGTTCCTCGCCGTCGCCGGAGCTCTCATGCTGGCCGTGGTGTGGGTGTTCCTGCTCCGCTACGTCCCCGACAACTCGCAGGGTCTCCTCTGGACCTCGCCCAACCGCTTCCTCCTCGTGCGCACCTTCGCGCCCGCCGCTGCCGTGGCGATGGGGTTCCTGCTCGTGTTCGGCCTCGTCGGGGGCTGGATCCTCGCCGGGCGGATGCTCGCGCCGCTCACCCGGATCACGAGCGCGGCGCGGACGGCCGGGAGCGGATCGTTGTCCCACCGGATCCGTATGGAAGGCCGCCAGGACGAATTCCGGGAACTCGCCGACGCGTTCGACACCATGCTCGAACAGCTCGAGTCGCATGTCGCCGAGCAGCAGAGGTTCGCCGCGAACGCCTCCCATGAACTGCGCACCCCGCTGGCGATCTCGCGGGCGCTTCTCGACGTCGCCCGCAAGGACCCCACACGGGACCGGGGCGAACTCCTCGAACGCCTGCACGTCGTCAATACGAGGGCGATCGACCTCACCGAGGCCCTTCTGCTGCTCAGCCGTGGCGACCGCGGGCACTTCAGCCGCGAGAGCGTCGACCTCTCCCTCATCGCCGAGGAGGCCGCCGAGACGCTGCTTCCCCTGGCCGAGCGGCGCCGGATCACGCTCGACGTCACCGGCGGGGCGGCCCGGACCGGCGGATCCGCGGAGCTCCTGCTGCGGATGGTGACGAACCTCGTCCAGAACGCCCTCGTCCACAACCTCCCCGCGGGCGGCACCGTGACCGTCCACACCGAGGCGCACGGTGCCACGAGCTCGCTGCGGGTCGAGAACACGGGACCTCGGCTCCCACCGGAGCTGGTACCGACCCTCACCGAACCCTTCCGGCGCGGCACGGAGCGCGTCCGTACCGGCGAGCACGCGGGCGTCGGCCTGGGCCTGGCCATCGTCAGCAGCATCGTCCGCGCCCACGACGGGACCCTCGACCTCCTCCCCCGCCCCGGCGGCGGCCTCGTCGTCACGGTCCGGCTTCCCGGCGCGACGGCGTAGGCCTCGGCCGGGCCGGCGGAGGCGATACTGATCCTGACCGTCGTCCCGCCACCGAGTCGGCTCCGGACGGCCCCGGCCCGGCCGGCGGGGACGTACCCATGTCGATGTCTCCGAGAAGGAGCCGTTCATGACCACGGCGAAAGACCTGTTCATCATCTCCTTGGAGCCGCGGCCGGCGCATGCCGCGGTGGGCCAGGGCGATCTGTCGCTCGCGCTGGCGGGAGCCGAGCTGATCGATCTCCTCGGCATGGGCGCCATCACCGTGGACGGCGACCGCATCGTGCCGGGCGGGCCGCCCACGCCGGACGACCGGCTCCTCGGCGAGGCCGCGGAACAGGTCACTCGGCAGCCGCCCTACGAGCGGATCGAGGACTGGTTGTGGCGCCGGGGCCGCGACCTGTCGGCCACGTACCGGGCCGCGCTGGAGGAGGACGGCGAGCTGACGCGGAAGCGGAGCGGCCTGTTTCCCTTCGGCTCACAGCGTCTGGAGGCCGCCGACACCCCCACCCGTCGGCGGGCAGCCGCGCGCCGGGACGAGAGGGAACCCGTTCTGGCCGTCCTCGCCTCGGCCCTGGGCATCGGCGGCGCGCGAGCCGATGACGAGCCCGACCTCGACGACGAGGCGGCGACGACCGTGGTGGCCGCCGTCCACGACGCGGTGATGGAGCTGGAGGCCGTACGGCAGAGGCGGAACATCGAGAACGCCGCGTTCGCCAACCTCTGGCGCGGCCCCTGAGCCGGCGCCGGGTCCCGGTCCCGGTCCCCGTTCCGCCTCGCCGGGGTGCTCCCCCGGTCCGCACACACACCACGACGTTCGACCCGCCACCGACCGCGGCCCCCGCGCCCTCACCTCCAGGAGCCCGCCCATGCGCCACTTCGATGTCGAGACACTGACGGCGGGCCGGTGGCGCAACGGCGGGGGCGCGACCAGGGAGATCGTCTCCCGACCGGTGGACGCCCGGGCGTTCGGGTGGCGCGCGAGCATCGCCGACATCGACCGGGACGGGCCGTTCTCCACGTTCCCGGGTGTCGACCGGACGCTGACCCTCCTCGCGGGCGACGGCGTTCGTCTGCGCTGCCCCGGCGTGTTCGACCGGCTGCTGACGCGGGCGGGTGAGCAGGCGGCGTTCTCCGGTGACCTCGCACTCGACGCCGAACTCCCCTCGGGTGCCTGCCGGGTGCTCAACATCATGGTGGGGCACGGGCGTTGGTCGGCACGAGTGGAGCAGGTCGCGGGCCCGGTCGTCCCGCCGTCCGGACACGCCGGGGTGTTCCACGTGCTGCGCGGCCGCTGGCAGTCCGGCGTCGACGGGCGTGTCCTGACCTCCGGTCAGGGCATGTGGTGGGACGAGGACGAGCCCGCGTCGGGCAGGGGAGTCGTACCGCTCTCGGCCGATGCCTTGGCCTTGTGGGCGGACGTCGCACCGGCGGGGTGACGCCTGGTCACCCGCCGGGCGTGCCGCACGGTTCCCAGCTGAATAACCGTTCGACCGACCGCGGTGTGCCGTTCTAAGGTCGGCGACGTGGCAACGAAACTCAATCAGATCATCGCCGTGGAGAAGGGCGTCAAGTCCCGGGCGCACCAGGACCTGACGGCGGCCCATCACGGCCTGCAGAAGCCCGCGTTGCTCGCCGGCATCTCCCGTACGTACCAGCCGAAGGACGAGGAGGGCGAGCAGCTGCCGCCCGAGTCGACGCTGGTGCAGGTGAAGGCGGAGGACGTGCTGCGCGACACCGCGCGGGCGCTGACCCGTCTCTTCGACGTGACGGCCACCAAGGACTGGGCGAACTGCGACGCGCGGGCCGACGTCAGCGTCGACGGGCGGGTGCTCGTGGGGCAGGTGCCCGTCGCGTACCTCCTCTTCCTGGAGAAGCAGCTGACGGACATCAACACCTTCGTCCGCAGGCTTCCGGTGCTCGACGCCGCCGAGTCGTGGACGCAGGACCCGTCGACCGACGCGTGGAAGACCGACGTCGTCCGCACGGTCCGTACGAAGAAGGTGCCGCGCAACCACGTCAAGGCGGAGGCCACGGACAAGCACCCGGCGCAGGTCGACGTCTACTACGAGGACGTGCCGGTCGGCTACTGGACCACGGTGAAGTTCTCGGGCGCGCTTCCGGCCCGGCGGGTCAACGAACTGCTGGAGCGGGTGGAGAAGCTCCAGCAGGCGGTGAAGTTCGCCCGCGAGGAGGCCAACAGCGCCGAAGTCACCGACCAGCGGGTCGGCGACGCCGTCTTCGGCTACCTCTTCGGGTAGCGGGGACACCACAGACTCCCCGGCCACAGAACACGGCCGGGGTGCGCGAGGAGCGCAAAGCTGAAGCTGAGCCTTGTCATGACATCCGCGGTTCCAGTGGAGGTTCGAGTCCTCCTCCCGGCTCTTCCCGCCGGGATGGCCCAACAGGCAGAGGCAGACCGCGGTCAATCTCAGACTATTGCTCCAGACTCAGCATGCGCCGCTCATCGCCGGATCGACCGGGCCCGGGCCCTGGTGCGTCGAAATGCCAGTTCGAATCTGGTCCGCCGAGCTCGATCGGCGGTGGTCCAAAGGCAGGACGCGACGCAATGACGAATGACCCGGGTCCTCAAGCGTGCCGGCGTGTGATGTGAGCGGCATCGACAGGGTCCGGGGGCAGGCTACGCCCCCGGACCCGCTCCTTTTTCCCTCGCGAAGCCTCGGGCCTCGGACCCGCCGCGGCGCGGCGCGGCGCGTACGGGGTGTACGGGTGTACGGGTGTACGAGTCCCACCGCGCCGACTCCGTTTCCTGTCACGGCGCTGCGGTGCCGGAGCGGCGCTGGTCGCTTTCGTGGCGGAGGTGGGCCGTGCGGCTGGTGAGGGTGCCGACGCGCTCGGCCAGGTCGGGATGCGGGCCCGCGAGGTGCGTGAGGGTACGGGTGAGCGGCTCCACGAGGAGGGCCGCGTCGCTCTCGGCCAGGGCCTCGGACAGGGCGTCCCTGGTGGCTGCCGGAAGGGTGTCGAGGGCGGTGATCTGTCCTGCCAGCCGGCGCAGTTCGGCGGCGTTCCCCCGGGCCCACGCGGTGACCGAACGGTCGGCGGCGCGGCGGTCGCGGGTGGCCTGGACGCGCTGCTCGGCGGTGGTGCCGGAGCCTCCCGGCCGTACCCGAAGATAGCGGCGCTCGGCGGCCTGCCGACTGGTGACGCCGAGCGGGTGGGCGAGTTCGGCCCAGCTGGCGCCGGCGTCCCGGGCCGCCTCGATGAATCCGGGCTCCCATTCGGCGAGCTGCTCGCGGAGCTCGCGCAGGAGGAGGAGCGCGGTGAGCGCCTCCTCCGGGGAGCCGTGCGGTGCGGCGGCATCGGGGGTGGTGACGGCTCGGGCTGTCCGTACGGCTTCGTCGATCGCGGCGAGGGCCGCGAGCGCCGCACGGAAAGCGACCGGCTGGTCCGCTTCTGTCACGGAATCGCATCCTCTCCGTCATGTCGTCCATTCGTTGACATGAAACTTGTCGTCGTTTGGATGACATGGTACAACGGAGTCAGATGAAGCGCATTGGCAGTCACTGCCCGACTCGACTGGAGGTGTTTCGCGATGTTGATGCGCACCGACCCGTTCCGCGAACTCGACCGCCTCACCCAGCAGCTGCTGGGTACCACAGGGACGTGGTCACGGCCTTCCGCGGTGCCGATGGACGCCTACCGCGAGGGCGACGTCTACGTCATCGCCCTTGACCTTCCCGGCGTCTCGCCGGACGCGATCGACATCGACGTCGAACGGAACATGCTGACGGTCAAGGCCGAGCGCCGGCCGGTCGCGAAGGCCGACGACGTCCAGATGGAGCTGTCCGAGCGGCCCCTCGGCGTCTTCTCCCGGCAGCTGATGCTGGCCGACACCCTCGACACCGAGAAGATCGCGGCCGCGTACGAGGCGGGAGTGCTCACGCTGCGCATTCCGATCGCCGAGCGCGCGAAGCCCCGCAAGATCACGATCGGCGGGGGCGACGACCGCAAGCAGATCAGCGGCTGAGTCCTCAGGAAGCAGGGAGCGGAGGGCGGAAGCCCCTCCCCCTCCTTCGCCCTCCGCTCCCCGTCACCCCGTATCCCTCCCTGCGAAGGGGACCGTGATGAGACTGCGATGGCAGGCGTTCCTCGACAAGGTCATGGAACGCGGCGACTACAGCACACCCCACGAGGCCGAACGCGCCGCCCGCACCGTGCTGGCGCTGCTCGGCGCCCACCTGGTCGGTGACGTACGGGGCGCGCTCGCCGCCCGCCTGCCGGAGACCTTCGCCATGGTGCTCCTCAACCCACTCCAGGCCGCCGAGCCCCTCTCACCGGAGCGCTTCGTGCGCGCGACGGCCGCCTGGATCGAGGGAGCCACCGAGCAGACCGCGGCCTGGGACGTCAGTGCCGTCCTCAGCGTCGCGGCCGACGCGGCCGGCGAGGAACTCACCGGCCGGATCCTCCTTCAGCTCCCGCCCGGCTACGACCTCCTCTTCGGTCGGCCGCACCACCCCGCGTCAGCCGGCACACCCTGACCCGTGTTCGCTCCGCCCGGTCGACGGACCGGGCCCGAAGAGAACGGTGATCCCCACCAGCATGACTCTTCAGACCGAGACCCTGGCAGCGCCCGCGCCCCACGGCGTCACCGTCGCGGCGTCCTACTCCGACCTGCTCGAGCGGGTGCGTTACGAGGGCGCCTATCCCACGCGCGAGCGCGCCGAGGAGGTCGTCCACTCCGTGCTCGCCGCTCTGGGCCGACAGATCGTCGGCGACGAACGGGTCGACCTCGCCGCCCTGCTCCCCACCGAGGCCGCTCTGGTCCTCACCGCCCAGGTCCCGGCCGTCACGCCTCTCACGGGCTGGGAGTTCGTCAAGGACCTCGCCCAGCGCACCGGCGGCACGCCCGCCACCGCCCGCTGGAACGTCGGCGCCGTCCTCGCCGCCGTGTCGCGGCTCGCCGGACCGGAACTCGTCGACCGCGTCATCAGCCGGCTCCCCTCCGGCTACGCCCTCCTGTTCGGGAAGGCCGAACTCCACCAGCCGTGGCGCGGCTCCGGCGCATCGTCCACCTGACGCCCGGCCCGGTCCGACGCCCGGCTCGGCGAGGTGTCTCCGGTGCATACGGCGACGCGTAGGCGTCCATACCGTTGCAGGAACCATTCACCACACAACGGGCACGAGATGATCCGCTTCGGTGGAACGCTGCGGACTCGCAGCGGCTCCCCTCCCCCGAAGCGAGACCCACCCTCGGAGCCTGACCACGAGTTACGGGAACACCCTGCGCCACGCCCTCGCGGAGCCGGGCACCACGCCTTTGATCGGCGTGTACGACATGCACTCGGCGTCCGTCGCAGCCGGGCACTACGACGGACTGTTCGTGTCCGGGTTCGGCTTCGCGGCCTCCCACTACGGTCTGCCCGACATCGGGTTCATCGCCTGGCCGGACATGATGGCGTTCGCGCAGCGGCTACGCGGAGCCTTTCCGCGCCACCACCTCCTGGTCGACATCGACGACGGGTACGTCGACGACCGAAGTGGCGTGCCACGTCGTGGAGGGCCTGGAGCGGATCGGCGCCTCCGGCGTCATCCTCGAGGACCAGAAACGGCCCCGCCGTTGCGGGCACGCCGACGGCAAGCAGGTGCTCCCGCCGGCGGAGTACCTGGAGAAGCTGGAGATGGTGCTCGCCACACGGAAGGACCTGGTCGTCGTCGCCCGCACCGACGCCACGGAGGAGGCCGACATCATCGCCCGCGCGGGGGCCCTGACCGCCACCGACGCCGACGTCGTCCTGGTCGACGGCGTCCGCAGCGTCGAGTGGATCGAGCGGATCCGCGAGGTCGTCGGCGGAAAACCACTGCTCTTCAACCAGATCGCCGGCGGCAGGTCCCCCGTGCTCTCACTCAGCGAACTCGACGGGCTCGGAGTGGACGTCGCGATCTACAGCACCCCGTTGCTGTTCGCCGCGCACCGGGCGATGGACACCGCCCTGACCGAACTCCGGCTCGCGGACGGGCGGCTGCCCGCCGCCGACGGAGGTGATGAGGTCGGCGTCGCCGAGTCCACTCGACTGCTGGCCAGGAACATCGCCCGCCACCGCACGGTCCCCGCGGTCCGGGACAGTACGACCGTGAGCGTAGGCCGCCTGCCGGTACGCCTCGGAGTCCGGCTTCGGGGTGTACAGGCGGCCGCCCTCCGAGCCGGAGACAGTCGAGGACACACCAGCGGCCCGTGAGTCCTCCGAGCCGGAGGGGCCAGCGGGCACGCCGGCCGCCGCGGAGGGGGGGCCCGGCCGACAGGGCGGCCGCGAGAACCAGGGGCAGCGCGAGCACGTGGGCGGCGGTTCTACGGCGCATGAGTGGCGACCTCCGTCGACGGCACCATTCGGAACACTCGGACAGAGGAACGCTCCCGTGAGGTTCCCGTGGCTTCTGTCACGCCGTCAAGGCCACCGTACGGCCACCGGGCGTTACGAGAACGGGGCCGCACCGGTCTCGTACCGCCCGGTGGCCGTACATCGGCGATTCGGCCACCCACCCGCCCGACCACGACCCTCGCGCCGCAAGGGTCGGTGCACCCCGCACGAACGTACTTTCGCTCCGCCACGGGGTTCGTACAGCGTCCGAAACACGTGTGTTCGACAGGCCGGACCTCGTCGTTGAGCCCCACGACACCCGAACCCGCCGTCTGGAGAACTCCATGCACCCCCTTCCCGACCGCCACTCCGCTCCCCTCCCCGCCGGGCCCCCGCGGCTCCGCGTGCCTCGGAGCAGCCTTGCGAGCCCCCTCCGGGGCGCCGGCGCCTTCCGTCCGGCACGTCCGGATACGAGGTGGGGCGCATGACGGCCACGGCGCAGGGCGCCTCCCCGACGGACGGGGCGGAGACGCTCTCGGCGTCCGAGAAGCTGCTGTTCGGCGGTGAACTGGCTTTCGATCACGGCTGGAGCACACACCGAGGTACCTGGGTGAAGCTGGGCCTGTGGAACATGGCGGTGAGCTTTCCCCGGCAGGTCGGAACCGCCGTACGGCTGGCCCGGCGGGCCGACCGGCGCGCCCTGTACACCGTGGCCGTCAGCGAGGTCGGTCGTGGGGTGGCGCAGGCGTTCTCCCTCGTGGCGGTGAACGCGCTGCTGACCGAGCTCCTGGCCTCGGGCACGCTGGTCGACCGGCTGCGCGCGTCCGTCCCGTCGCTGGTGTTCGTAGCGGTCATGGGCGTCGTCGCATCACTGCTGAAATCGGCGTCGACCGCCTCGACGGGGGTCCTGGAACCGAAGGTCCAACGGGTCGCCACCGAGCGGTATCTGGGTCTCGTCGCCCGGGTGGAGATGGACGCGATCGAGGACGACGCCTTCCACAAGTTGATGGACTCGGCGCAGTGGGGCGCCGAGGGGGCACGGCGGATGGTGGGTTACTGCACGGCCGCGGTCGCCTCGGGCATCTCGCTGATCGCCGCGGCGAGCGTGCTGACGGTCCTGCACCCCGTGCTGCTGCCCCTGCTGGTCGCGATGGCGCTGCCCAGCGCGTGGGGATCCCTGACGATGGCCCGGGCGCGGTACGAGAGCTGGCACCGGTTCATCCAGCACGCGCGCGCCGCGCAACTGCTCAGCCGGTTGCTGATCGACCAGCAGGCGGCGAGTGAGGTGCGGGTCCATGACGTGGGCCCGTTCCTCCTGGAGCACTTCCGGGGCATGGCTGAGACGAGCGAGCGGGAGCAGACCCGGCTCGCCTGGATCGGGGCGCGCACGGGCCTGGCCGCCGACGGGGCCCGCGGTCTGGCGACGGTCGCCGCGTACGGGGCGCTCGGTCTGCTGCTGTGGAACGGGCAGATGGCGCTCGCGGTCGGCGGCACCGCCGTGCTCGCGATCCGCGCCGGGTCGGCGAGCATCACGGACCTCGTGCTGCGGGTCGCCGACATCCAGGAGGAGTCCCTCTTCGTCGCCGACCTGGAGCGGCTCTGCGCCGAGGCGGAACGGCGGGCCATCCCGGAGGAAGGACTGGATCTGCCCGAGGACTTCGACGCGATCCGGTTCGAGAAGGTCACCTTCTCCTACCGGGGCGCCGACAAGCCCTCCCTGAGGGATGTGGACCTGGTCATCCCTCGCGGCAGTACCGTGGCGCTGGTGGGCGCGAACGGATCCGGCAAGACCACGGTGTCCAAGCTGCTGTGCGGCCTTCACACGCCCGCCGCGGGACGGGTGACGTGGGGCGACGTGGATGCCGCCGAGATCCGCAGGTCCCAGCTCTTCTCGCAGGTCGCGATGGTCGCGCAGAACTTCCAGCGGTGGCCCTTCACCGCGCGGGTGAACATCGGGATCGGCCGCCCCGGCCGCACGATCGACGACCCCGCCGTCGGCGCCGCGGCCGCCTACGCGGGCGCGGACGAGGTCCTGGCGAAGCTGCCCCGTGGCCTGGACACCCTGCTCGCCCGCGGCTACCGGGGCGGCCAGGAGATCTCCGGCGGACAGTGGCAGAAGGTCGGCCTGGCCCGGGCGAGGTACCGCAACGGGCAGGTCCTGGTCGTCGACGAGCCGACCAGCGCCCTGGACCCGGTGGCCGAGCAGCGGGTCTTCGACCAGATCCACCGGCTCGCCGGCACCGGCCAGACCACCGTCCTGATCACCCACCGTCTGCACAGCGTCCGGCACGCCGACCTCATCTACGTCCTGGAGGAGGGGCGGGTCATCGAGCACGGCTCGTTCGAGGAGCTCATGGACCCGGCCACCGGCCGCGGCACGTTCCGCGAGGCGTACGAGCTGCAGGCCCGGCAGTTCCACGCGCCCGCTGTTCCCGGGCAGGCCGGGCCCGCCGACGTGGTCGCCGCGGCGGAAGGGACGACCACATGAGCGCCGCCGCCTCCGGCCGCGCGTCGGCCGAAGCGCACGGGCCGGGCCGCCTAGCCGCCGCCTGTCATTGGCTCCATCCGACGGGCCCCGTCGCCGGGTTGGTGAGCCAGGTGCGGCTGACGGCCGCGTACCTGGGGTGCACCGTGTACCCGCTCGACGCCGTCATGGACGGCCGTCATCGGAGTGGTACGCCCGAGCGCGCGTCAAGGCTGCCGTCGTACTCCGTGAGCGGCTGGACGAGGCGGAGGAAGTGCTGCGTGAGCACCTCCGGTGACCGCCCGGCGATCGAGCCGTACCGGACGAGGCTCCCGGCCTCGGTGTTCCTCCCCCGGCGCCCTGGCGGTGTCTCTTGAGCGGCGGGGCGCGGCACACGGTGCCGGTGGACGTGCACCTGATCGCCGTCCGTGACGGGGAGAGGGGCCCAGAGGTCCTGCTGTCCCGGCGGGCCGGTGCGGTCTACGCCGCAGGGCACTGGCACTTTCCGTCCGGTCACGTCGACGGGCCCTTCGAGGACGTCGTCACCGCGCTCGTCCGCGAGGCGCGGGAGGAAACCGGCCTGGTCGTGGATCCGGACGACGTACGCGGCGCGGTCACCGTGCATCACCGCTCGCCGGCCGGAGGGGCGCGCGTCGGCTTCTTCTTCGAGGTCCTCCGATGGACCGGGACGCCGAGGGTCATGGAGCGCGAGGTGTGCGACGGCATGGGCTGGTTCCCGCTCGACGCGCTGCCGGAGCCGATGGTGGCCTACTGCCGCGCCGGACTGGACGCGTACCGGACAGGTGCCGGGATCGCGCTGCACTTCCAGGAGCCGGGGGACCCGATCGGCTACGACCCGTCCGTCGACCGGCTCCGGCTGGTCCGGGTCGGTCAAGCCGACGGTCCGTTGCTCCGTTCGTGGCGCGCGTCGACATGAACTCACAGGAGAGTCATGGGATTTGATCCCCCTGTGCGGCCCATCACCGGGCGGCCGCGTGCCGGGCCGGGGCTCCGTCCGGCGACGCGACCGGTTCACCGGGGGTCGTGATGGGCCAGGTTCACGGCCGGAGCGGCCGTGGGCAGCACGCATCGCGAACACGCGGGGCTCCTTCATCCTGAGCGAGAAACGACAGCAGTCCGGTCGCCGCCCGCGCGCCCGTCAGGTCAGGTGGTCGGCGACCAGTTCGGCGAAGGCCTCCGGTGTCAGGACCTCGACCCCGAGTTCGGTGGCCTTGACGGCCTTCGAGCTCGGCTTTCCGTTCGCGGACGGTGCCGCGACGAGTATCGACGTCCTGGCGCTGACGCCGCTGCCGGCCCGTCCACCGGCCTTCTCGATCAGCGCGTTCATCTCGGACCGGCCCAGGCCCTCCAGAGGCCCGGTCATCTTGCCGGTGACCACGACCACCTTGCCCTCCAGCGGGCCCCCGCCGGGCGCCGCCGCCGGGTCCGCGGGCTCGGTCATGTTGACTCCGGCCGCGATCAGTTTGTCGATGACGGGTGCCAGCGCGGCGACCTGCTCGACGACGACCGGTGCCTTCTCCGGCCCGATCCCCTCCACGTCCTGCATCCCGGACGCGTCGGCCCCGCGGATGGCTTCCATCGTGCCGAAGTGCCGGGCGATGCGGCGGGACATGCTGCGTCCGGTGCCGAGCACGCCCAGGGCGCAGAAGACACGGTTGAGGGGGCGGGACTTGGCGGCCTCGATCTGTTCGGCGAGCTTGGCGGCACGCTTGGAACTGCCCGACGCGGCGGTGAGCCGGTCGATCGTCAGGGTGAAGAGGTCGGCGACGTCGCGGACGTCCCCGGACTCGACCAGGGCCGCCACGTACGTCTTGCCCAGGCCGTCGATGTCGAGCATCTCGCGCCCGGCGGCGTACTCGATGAGCGCCGGGAGCGCGCAGGAGGTGCCCTGGGCGCACCGCCACCGCTCCTGGGCGGTGTTGATCTCGCCGCCGCAGCGCGGGCACGCCTCGGGCAGCGGCACGGGCGTCGCCCCGTCCGGGCGGAGCTGGACCACGGCCGCCTGGACGCGCGGGATGATGTCGCCGGCCTTGTACACCGTCACGGTGTCGCCGAGGTGCAGGTCCCGGCGTCGGATGTCCGCCGGGTTGTGCAGGGTGGCCCGGGTGACGGTGGACCCGTCGATCTCCACGGGGACGAGGATGGCAGTGGGAGCCAGGACTCCGGTTCGGCCGACCTCCCAGACGACGTCCTGAAGCACCGTCTGCCGCTCGACGGCGGGCAGCTTCACCGCGATGGCCCAGTACGGGAACCGGGAGCCGCTGCCGATCTCCTCCTGCTCGGCGGAGTCGTCCAGCTTGATCACCACGCCGTCGATACCGACGGGGAGTTCCGCGCGCATCGCGGCGATCGCGTCGACCCGCGCCTGGGCCTCGGCGAGGTCGGAGACGACGATGAGCCCGGCGGCGGTGGCCGCGGTCGTCCGCACCCCTGCCGTGGCCACCGCCGCCAGCGCGTCGGCGTGCGTCGCGCCGGCGGGCAGGAACGGCACGCCGTCCAGCTCGACCACGCCGTAGGCCCAAAACGTCATCCGCAGCCGGTACGGGCGGTCCTTGGCCCTCAGGGTGCCCGCCGTGCCGTTGCGGGGGTTGACGAAGACCTGCGCGCCGTGGGCCGTACGGACCTCGTTCGCCGTCTCGAACTGCTCCTGGGTGAAGGCGACCTCGCCCCGCACCTCGACGGTGACCGGCTCGGCGAGCTGCTCGGGCAGGCCGTCGATCTGGCCGATGACATGGCTGACGTCCTCGCCGTGGCTGCCGTCGCCCCGGGTGATGACCTGCACGAGGCGGCCCTCGCGGTAACGGGCGGCCACGGCCGCGCCGTCGATCTTCGGCTCGACGGTGAATCCGCCGGCCGGAGCACGGCCCAGCCGGCGCTGGACGGACGCGCCCCAGGCCACAAGACCGTCGGCGTCGAAGACGTTGTCCAGGCTCAGCAGCCGGGTGGTGTGCGCGACATCGCCGACGGGGGCTGCACCGTCCGCGACCAGGCCGGTGGGAGAGTCGGGTGAGACCTCGGCCGGGTTCTCTTCCTCCCAGGCGAGGACGGCCAGCCGGAGCCGGTCGTACGTGGCGTCGTCGCAGACGCTGTCGCCGTCTCCGTAGTACGACCGGGAGGCGTCGTGCAGGCGTCGCAGCGCGGCCTCGTACGCGGCGCGGGTGGACAGGCTGGTCAGCGCCTCATCGGCGGGAGAGATCGTCATGGGGTGATCCTCTCGCGAGGGTCTGACAATGGCCCTCGGCCGCCGCGGCCGTTGCCGCGGCCGTGGCGCGGTCGGTCCCCCGGCTCCGACGTCAGGGATGTGCGTAGGCCCGGGCGAGGCTCGCCACGGTGGCGGCCATGGCCCGGCGGAGCTCGGGGGGTGCCATGACCTCGACGTCGGCACCGAGTCGGAGCAGCTCGCCGAGGGCGTGGTCGGTGCTCTCGGTGGGGATGACCGCCTCGACCCATCCGAGGTCTCCGGTGGGGGTCGCGGTGGACTCGACGGCCCGCACCACCTCTTGGGGGACGTTGTCGGGGAGCCTTCGGCGTCCCGCCGGGGACAGGCGGACGGTGGCTGTTCCGGTGTAGCGGCGGGCGTGGAAGTCTTCGAGGTGGGCGGCCCAGTACGCGCCGAGGTCGAAGTCCTCGGGCCGGTCGAACCGCTCGTCGCCCAGGAGCGCGGCGAGGACCTGGGCGACGCGGTACGTCGCGGTCCCCCGTTCCGTGGCGGCCACGACGTACCAGGTGCCGGATTTCAGGACGAGGCCGTACGGGCGCAGGCGGCGGTCCACCTCCTGCGGGGCACGCCAGCGGCGGTAACGGACGTCCACCACGCGCCGGGTGAGCACCGCGTCGACGAACAGCGCGAGGTGAGGCGTCTGTTCGGGTGCTCGGTACCAGCCCGGGGCGTCCAGGTGGAACACCTCCGCGAGCTGTGACGCCTCTTCACGCAGTCCCGCCGGCAGCGCGGCGAGCAGCTTGAGCCGGGCGGCCGTCGCCTCGGCCGCGAGGCCCAGGTCGGCCGCGGGGCCCGGCAGTCCGGCGAAGAACAGAGCCCGGGCCTCGCCCTCGTTCATGCCGGTCAGGCGGGTGCGGTAGCCGTCGACCAGCTGGTAGCCGCCCCCGGGGCCGGGTTCGGCGTAGACCGGGACGCCGGCGGCCTGCAGGCGTGCCAGGTCGCGGTAGGCGGTGCGTACGGACACGTTCAGTTCGTCGGCGATCGTCCCCGCGGACACGCGGCCACGCGATTGCAGGAGGAGAAGGACCGAGAGCAGACGACCAGCGGACATGCGCGCATTCTCCTCGTAAACCCTGACAGGACCTGTCACAGGATCCTCCTATCGTCTGACCACGCCCGGATCCGACCGAACGACCGGGACACTCACCCCAGAACGCCGAACAGGAGTCCACCTGTGCCCACCGCCCCGTCCGGCCCGCCACCCGCCGACCTCGCGGGTCCGCCGTCCGCCGTGATCGAGCTCCGCCAGTACACGCTGCGGCCCCGCCGCCGCGACGAACTCGTCGAGCTGTTCGACCGGGAATTCATCGAGACCCAGGAAGAGGCGGGGATGAGCGTGCTCGGCCAGTTCCGCGACCTCGACGACCCGGACCGTTTCGTCTGGCTGCGCGGATTCACGGATATGACGGCACGTCACCGCGCGCTCACGGCCTTCTACGGAGGTCCCGTCTGGTCCGCGCACGGGCCCCGGGCGAACGACACCATGATCGACTCGGACGACGTCCTGCTGCTGCGCCCCGCGACGGCCGGCAGCGGCTTCGACGTTTCCCCGTCCGCTCGGCCGCCGGTCGGCGCCACGCCACCGGACCGGTTCGTGGCCGCCACCCTGTGGTCCTTCCCTCCCGGACGGAACGACGGCATCGCACTGATCCGGGACGGCGTCCTGCCCCTGCTCGCGGAGACGGGGCCCGCGCCTCTCGCCTGCCTGGCCACCGAACCGGCGCACAACACGTTCTCCCGGCTTCCGGTCCGTACGGGCGAGAACGTCGCCGCGGTCTTCACCGCGTACGCCGACGAGAACGCGCACCGACTCCACGTCGCCGCCATGCGCGCCCATCCGCGGCTGCGGGACGAGATCCTGCCGGCCATCGAGCGCGAACAGACGGCGGCGCCGCGGATGCTCCGTCTGTCACCCACCGGCCGCTCGCTCGTCGCCTGATCCCGGTTCTCGGACCGTGTGATCACTTGGTGCGGCGTGATGTGATCGACGGCGCGCCCGATCTCCGGGTGGAGCTCGTCGTCCCGTCGGAGGTGGCCGACAGTGGTACCTCGACGGCGAAGAACAGGAAGCAGGGCTTGGTCGACAGGGCGTCGAAGGCGTCGGGGAACAGCTCCCGGGCCGCGGGGTCGGGCTGTGGCTCGCTGATGGCGGTGAGGCGGAAGCCGGCGGTGGTGAAGGCGTCGGTCATCGCGTGCAGCGGCCTGCGCCAGAACCTCATCGGGACGGACCGGCCGTCGAAGGTCCAGTCGAAGCTGTAGCTGGTGGTCGCGGAGTAGTCGGGCCGGGGGTCGTGGAAGGTGTAGGCCACGAACGGGTGATCCACCGAGGCGATCAGACGGCCGCCGGGCCTGAGCACCCGTCGTATCTCGGCCAGCGTCGGACCCCAGTCCTCCAGGTAGTGCAGCACCAGCGACGCGACCACGTCGTCGAACGCGCCGTCGTCGAACGGCAGGGGCTCGCCCAGATCGGCCAGGTGCAGAGCCGCGTCGTCACCGAGCCGCCGTCTGGCCAGCGTCAGCATCCCGGCGCTGGCGTCGATGCCGGTGACGACGGCGCCGCGGTCGCGGAGCGCGGCGGACAGGGCGCCCGAGCCGCAGCCGGCGTCCAGGAGCCGGCGTCCGGCCACGTCTCCGGCGAGGGCCAGCATCGCGGGCCGCTCGTAGTGGGCGTTCACGAGACTCCGCTCGTTCTCCGCGGCGTACGCCTCGGCGAAACGGTCGTAGTCGTTCGCCCGGACCGGAGCCAAGGACGCCTGGGTGTGACGCTCGGGCACAGCGGATACGTGTTCCATCGTCGCAGCCTAGTAGTCAGATGAGGCGCCGGATCGGAGCGGCCGGCGGTGACCTCGCCGACGGTGCGGCGGTGCACCGCGCCCGGTGCCGCGGCCGACCGGTCCACCTCAGCCGGTGGGCGTGCGGGCGGAGTTCGCGTACCCGTTCCGCCGCCGCCTCGATGTCGTCGGCCCGGACGAGCCGGGCGCCCGTGAGCAGCGCGGTCTCCTCCGGCAGCGCCGCCTCGTACCGGGCGCTGTCCAGCAGCTGCCCTCGCGGCCGGGAGATCGTCGCAGGGAGGGCCTGGTACTCCCCCCCCGGCCGGTGCCGGACGGAAACCGCGTAGCCCTCGCGTTCCCGGCGCCGGTATCGTCCGGGCTCACCCGCCATGGCGGCATCCCCATCCAGAGAGCGACGTACACCCATGACCAGCCGGCGAGCGACGACGACCCTGTGGCGCCCCACCGGCCCCGTGGAGCTGGACCTGGTCCGCCGGCTGGACTGGCGTGCCTGGCCTCCTCGGCTCCCCGAGCAGCCGATCTTCTACCCCGTCCTCGACGAGGAGTACGCGATCACGATCGCGAGGGACTGGAACGTGAAGCACGACGGTGCCGGCTTCGTGACCCGCTTCGAGGTCGAGTCCGCGTTCCTGAGCCGTTATCCCGTCCGGCAGGCCGGGGGGCGGACGATCCTGGAGCTGTGGGTGCCGGCCGAGGAGCTCGACGAGTTCAACGCTCATCTGGTCGGCGAGATCCAGGTCGTCCACACGTTCCGCTGACCCCTCGTGGCCCGGCGGGGGAAGCCGTCGCCGCCGTCCGCCTCCGCACCGCATCGCCGCCGGGCGGAGCGGGTACGCGCGGGGTGGAGGTCACTGTGAGGAACAGGTACAGCGACTGGATGCTCACCGTACGTGAACGCGGGAACGGCTCCACCCGTCTCGACAGGCGCCATCCCGACGGAGCCGCCTGGACCCGCGGCAACGACGTCCGGCCGCTGGTGCACGGCGCCGTCTACTTCGCCGAGCTCCTGCGGGCGATCCGGGCCCAGCGCTCCGGTGACCTGCTGCTCTTCACCGACTGGCGCGGTGACCCCGACGAACGTCTCGACGGCCCCGGGACGGAGATCAGCACCGTCCTGGGCGAGGCGGCCGGGCGCGGAGTGATCGTGAAGGGGCTTGTCTGGCGCTCCCACCTGGACAGGTTCCAGTTCAGCGAGAGCGAGAACCGCCATCTGGGCGAGGAGCTGGAGGAGGCCGGGGCCGAGTGTCTGCTCGACATGCGGGTGCGGCCCGGCGGCTCCCACCACCAGAAGCTCGTCGTCCTGCGCCACCCCGGAAGGCCCGGCCTCGATGTCGCGTACATCGGCGGCATCGACCTGTGCCATAGCCGCAACGACGACGCCTCCCATCGCGGCGACCCCCAGGCGGTGCCGTTCGCTTCCGCCTACGCCCCCCGGCCCCCTTGGCACGACGTCCAGCTGGCCGTCCGGGGCCCGGCGGTCGGCGACCTCGAAGCCACCTTCCGCGAGCGGTGGGAGGACCCCTCGCCGCTCAGCCGCAGCCCTCTGGTCCGCCTCCGCGAGGTCATGCACCACGAGGACACGTCCGCCGGAGAGCTGCCGCCGCAGCTGCCCGACCCGGGGCCGTGCGGCGATCACACCGTGCAGGTGCTGCGCACCTACCCGAACCGGCTCCTGCGTGGCTACCCCTTCGCTCCGGACGGCGAGCGGAGCATCGCGCGCAGCTATCTGAAAGCCCTGCGCCGGGCTCGGTCGCTGATCTACCTGGAGGACCAGTACCTGTGGTCCCCGAACGTCGTGGGGTTCTTCGCCCGGGCCCTGCACGAGAACCCCGGCCTGCGGCTGATGGCCGTCATACCCAGCGTCCCCGAGCAGGACGGCCGGCTCACGCTGCCGATGAACCTGGTCGGACGTGTCACGGCGCTGGAGCGGCTGCGCCGCGGCGGCGGCGGGCGGGTGGCCGTGTACGGCCTCGAGAACACCGCCGGGGCTCCCGTGTACGTGCATGCCAAGGTGTGCCTGATCGACGACGTGTGGGCCTCGGTCGGCTCCGACAACATCAACCTCCGCTCGTGGACGCATGATTCGGAGCTCAACTGCGTCGTCCTCGACGACCGTGCGGACCCGCGTGCGCCGCGCGACCCCGGCGGGCTCGGGGACCAGGCCCGTCGTTTCGCGCGGGATCTGCGGCTGGAGCTCTCCCACGAGCACCTCGGCGGCCCGGGGGACGAGGGGCCGTCTCCCGTTTCCGGTCCGGACGGCCTCTGCGATCCTGCGAAGGCCTTCGACGCCTTCGCCGCGAGCGCCGCTGCCCTGGACGCCTGGTACGAGGGCGGCCGCCGCGGTCCCCGGCCGCCCGGCCGGCTGCGGGCCTACCACCCGCCCGGCATGTCCCGCCTGGCCCGCGGCCTGGCCATGCCGCCGTACCGCCTCCTGGTGGACCCGGACGGGCGCCCGGCCAGGCTGCGCCGGCACAACGCGTACTGAGCGCAGGACGGCGGGTCCCCGCCCCGGTCCGCGGCCCCGTGGTGGGATGGACATCGATGGACGCGTCGTCCGGCCCCTCGGGGACGGGGCGCGGAGACGTGCTGCGGCGGTCGGCTGCCGTGGCCCGCGACGCCACGCGACGCGTGGGGGCAGGGGAGGAACATGGACGGTTCGCTCTGGCTCGTGGTGGCCGTGGTGCTCGTGCTCGGGGTGGCGGGCTGCGCGGCCGTGCTGCTCGTACGCGTCTTCCGGGCCCGCAGGCTGCTGCTCGACGCCGGTGTCCCGTTGCGGTCCAAGGCGCTCTTCTGGACGGCCGTGGTGTACACCGTGTCGCCGGTCGACCTGATCCCCGACCCGGTCTACCTGGACGACATCGGCGTCCTCCTGGTGGCCCTCCGGGCCCTGCACGCGGCGGCCGCCAGGAGCGAGGAGGAACGGAAGGAGCTGCCGGGCTGAGGCGGGGGCCGGGCGGTCAGGTCCGTTCCCGGGTCAACCGGTCGGGTCCACGAGCGTGATGACCTCACGGCACACCCGGCGGGGGCGTTCCGATGACACCTCCAGGGTCCAGAGCCCAGGGCCGCCCTCCAGTTGCACCCGCATGCCGCCGTCGCCGTCGGGCGCGAAGGAGACCGGTGCCGGCGGTGCTTCGCCCTCGCGGGTCAGTGTGGCCCGGAGGTTGCGTTCGGCGAGGCCGGGCCCGGTCGCGAACACCTCGAAGGGCTCCCCCGCGAGTGCGCACTCGGGCACGTCGAGGCCGAATTCCTCGTCACCGGCGAGCATGTCGCGGGCCTGCCTGCCCTCGCGGATCACGGAGAGCTGGTGGCCCACGGAGCCGCCTCCCGCCATGTCGGCGTGGCGGTATCCGTTCCAGATGCCGTCGTCCTCGTAGTCCAGCGCCCACCCGGCGAAGGACGAGTCCCTCGGCACCGTCCCGTCCCCCGACCAGGGGCGGTCCGGGTCCAGCCGGGTGGTGAACCTCAGCTTGTCGGGCGAGAGGATGACGCCGTGCACCGTGGGGTGTGCCATGCCGCCCAGGCTGTGCACCCGGTACGGCAGCCGGCCGCCGGGGTCGGTACGACGGTTCGTCTCCCGAGCGGCTTCGAACTCGTCGTGGAAGGCGAAGGCGTCGCGGACGAGCGCCGTCGGCAGGTCCGGGACGGAGTGGCGGCGGTCGTCGAGGCTCCGCCGCCGCTCCTTGCCCGGGACGAGGACCGCTTCGTACACGGGGAGCAGCTGCGCCACCGACGGCAGGGTGACGGCCAGTTCGCGCAGCGACTCGTTCACCAGCCTCCCGGCCGCGCCGAGGCCCGCGCTCCGTATCCGGCCGTCGCCGACCAGGGGCCCGACGCCGTTTCCCGTGAGGAACGGGACGGCCTTCGCCGCGCCCCGGTGCGGGGTGCCGAGCGTGACCAGCGTCCTGGCCGTCTCCCTGCCGCCCAGGCACTCCAGGTAGTAGCGGCCGACGAGGCCTCCCATCGAGTGGCAGACGAGGATGACCTTCGGCTCGTCGGCCCGGTCGGGATAGTACGTGTCGACCCGCTCGCTCCAGCGGGTGAGTTCGCGGGTGACGTGTGCCTTGAGGTCCCGGGCGGTGAGCCGGTTGGAAAGCCGCCAGTCGTAGGCGAAGGGCGCGTACTGGCCGTCGGCGAGGTCCCCGAGGGCCGCGCGGATGTCGGGGTAGCCGAGGCAGGACAGCAGCCCGGGCAGCGAGTCGGGGGTCTTGAGCAGTCCGTCGGCGACCAGCGCGCAGCCGGGTTCGGGCCGTTCGTCGCCGATCCCCGGCGGCAGGGCGAGGCCCGCGAGGGCGCGGCCGGGGCGGCGCAGCGAGAACAGGGCCTGCCGGGACTGGTTCCAGACGTCCCTGCCGTCCCGGGTCAGCCTGCTGCCCAGGATGCCGGGGACGAACACCACGAGGTCGTGCTTCATCTCTGTCTCTCCTCCGTCACCCGTCGCGGGGATCCAGCGTGTGTCCGAGGGCGCCTTCGGCGCCCCGGTCGAAGAAGGCGTGCGGCAGCCGGATGAGGTCGCAGCGGTGGTCGCCCTGGAGTGCCACGACCAGGCCCCGCGGATCCACGGCCGCGTCAGCGGCCCGTACCGCGTAGCCCCGGGGCGGGACCGCCGCCTCGCCGTCCAGCCAGGCCTTGGACCGTACGTCCCACAGGCCGGGGGCCCGGCGCTCGTCGCAGACGAGCAGCAGCGGCCGCTCGGGGGGCCCGGCGAAGACCAGCGAGGTGACGCCACGGACGGGGCCCGTCAACCGGTGCCGTTTCCCCCGGGGCAGGCCCTCGGTGACGTGCACCGCGCCGGCGTCGACCCAGGCGAGCAACGGGACGGACTCCTCGTCGTCGGTGTCGTACCACTCGCCGAGTGCGAGCCGGGTGCCCTGGTGGTCCTCGGCCCGGTCGGGCAGCAGGTCCCACTCCTCCGGCCGGGCCGGCCGGGCGTCGCGGCCTTCGCCGGCACGGTCCTCGCCCCGGCCCGGCAGGACGACCCGGAGGGCCTGGTCGAACCGCCCGTCGCGGTGCTCCCAGAGCAGCAGCTCGTCGCCGAGGTCGGCGGCCAGCCAGCTCGTGCCGTCGCGCATGGTGCGCGCGTCCACGGCGTGGGAGCGCAGTCCGGCCGGCAGGGGCTCGCCCCTGCGCCAGTCGCGTGCCGCGTCGAGGGGCAGCTCGGCGTGGACGATCCACTGCCGGTCCGGGGCGTACACCCGTACGCGGCCGGTGGCCTCGTCGACCACCAGGCCGAGCGACGGCACCCGTTCGCCGGCGTCCCCGCCGAGTCGGAGGTCGTGGGTGGCCCGTACGGTCAGATCGTCGGCGAGCTCCCACAGCCGTACCGTCCGCCGGGCCGCGGCGGCCACGATCCACGCGTCCCCGCAGCGCGCGGCCCGCACGGCGGACACCGGTGCGAGGTGGGTCAGGGTCTCGGCCCGTTCGGCGGCCGGGGCGCCCGGGGCGGGCCGTGAGACCAGGATCCGCTCGCCCCACACCCGGCACAGCAGCGGTGGTCCGCCGGGAGTGTCGGCGAGGGCCACCACCGGGCGCTGATCGTGGGCGCGTTGGGGTACGCCGTGCCGGGACGCCAGCGCGGAGCCCACGTGGAGCATGCGGAGGTCGGGGCCGTCGGCCACCGCGAGGACTCCCTGGCCGCCGGGGTCGAAGGCCATCGCCTCGTCCCTCGGGTCGCTCACCGCGAACCGGGCCTCGCGGCTCCGGTCCAGGATGTCCCGGACGCGGACGACGAACGCCTCATGGACGGCGAGGAGCGTGTCGTCGCCGTGCCGGCCGAAGGCGAGGCCGCGGGCCGCCGAGTCGAAGCCGAGCACCTCGTGGACCCGGGGCGGCGCGGAGGGCGCCGTGCCGTCCGTCTCGCAGAGCCAGACCGTAACCCGGCTGCCGTCCGCGACGGCCAGCCAGCCCTGGGAGCGCCCATCGGGGCCGGGTGGGGCCGCCGCGGCGGCCGCCGCGTACGCGGGCGCCGTCAGTTCGCCGAGTTCCACTCCCGTGCCGAGCAGCCGGCCGGTGGCGCGCATGCCGCGGTCGATCTCGTGCAGCGTCGCCTTCCGGCCGGCCGCCAGGAGGAAGAGGCGGGGCCCGAGGGTGAGCGCCGCGAGCCGTTCGGTGTCGGACATCCGGATGTCGACGAGGCTTCCGCCCCTGTCCCGTGCGGCTCCGCGCCGCCACCGCCAGGCCCAGACGCGTTCGCCGTCGGCCGCCAGGACCACGGTCTCGCCGCGCCGTTCGGCCGCGGCGAGGGTCCGCACCGTCCCGCCCCACCGGTAGACGGACTCGGGCAGCCGGGCGCCGGAGCGCCAGAAGTACAGGGCCTGGTCGTCGCGGGCGACAGTGGTCCGGTCGGGGCCGGTGCCCACGTCCCGTACCTCGGTGAGCGTTTCCCCCCTGGTCCGGTCGGACGTGCGGGTGCGCCGGGTGAGGAGCCGCTTGCCGGACTCCGCGTCGAGGACGAGCACCTCGCCACGGCCGGCGGCCGTCAGGGTCGCGCCGGTGAGGAGCTCCGCCGCGCCCGGACCGCCGTGCCAGCTGAGGGCGCGGGCACCGCCCAGGGGTGCGGGTCTGCGCCATTCGAAGGGGTCGGGCGGCTGGTCCGTCCAGTACTCCTGCCAGGGCAGGAAGCCGGGGTCGCGGGCCAGTGCGGCATACGCCGTGTCCCGGTGGCTCACGAACGCCGCCGCCCGCAGCAGCGCGCGGCGGGCCCGCTGGTCGCCGTCCTCGGGGAGGGCGCGGAACGCCGCGCCGACCCTGCCGTACACCGCCGCCCCCTCGCTCTCGCGGGCGAGGCCCGACGCGAGCGGCAGCATGACGTCGGGGTCGGTCCGCAGCAGGAACTCCATGTCGTCGAAGAGCGCCCGCAGTTCCTCGGGTCCCGCCTGTGCCGCGTGTGCGCCGAGGTAGTGGCGGGTGTACGCGTCGGCGTGCTGCCAGCCGTCGGCGGCGCGGGCACGGAGCGCCGTCACCACCTTGCGGTGTGCCTCGGGGGCGTCGAGCCCGGCGCGTCGCAGGAAGTGGGCCCCGTAGCTGGGGTGCGCCAGGTGGTGGGAGGTGTCCTGCCCTTCGGGTGCGTGCTGGGCGGTGACGATGCCGCCGGCCGAGGTGAGGGCCACCCGGTGGAGGTCGCCCGTGGTCAGCTCGGGAGTCCCCCCGTCGCGCAGGGCGTTGGCGAGCGCGAGCCACGGTCCGCGCCGGGACAGGCCCGGCTCCTGGCAGACGGCGAGGGGGCGCAGGATCTCCTCGGCGCGCTCGGCGCCCGGCTGGGAGGTGAGGTGGGCGATCTCCTCGGCGAGCCGCTCGTCCAGGCCCATGCCGCCCTGCGCCATCCAGTCCCCGAGTTCGTTCTCGGTCACGGGCCTGCGGCGGCGGGCGAGTTCGCGCGCGGTGAGCCGGGCGACCAGGAAGGAGCCCCGGCTGTGGGCGGCGACGAGGCGGGCGGTCCAGCGGCGGTCGTCCTCGGGGGCGGGGTCGGAGGCGTCCGTGTCGGAAGCGTCCTCGGGGGCTGCGTCCTCGGAGCCGGGGGCGTCCCGCTGCTGCGCGTACGGTGAGCCCGGCGCGGAGAGCAGGGAGTGCACCATGGTCTCGATGCTGCGGCCCGCCTCCTCGTCGTCGCCGAGGACGAGCGGCGCGGCCGACTGGTCGAGCGTGTCGAGCAGCGTCTCCTCCAGGACGCGGACCGTGGTGCGGCGGCGCGGTTGCGGGCGAGTGCCGACGACCAGGCGGACTCCCCAGAGCGCCGAGAGCGGGTTCAGCAGATGGCGCGCGATCTCGTGGGCCTGCTCGGGCATCGCTTCGTCGAGGGCGTCGAAGAGCAGGTTCAGGGAGCCGGCGCGGCCGACGAGCCGGTCGACGGCGTCGCGGCACTCCTCCGGTGTCGCCGTCCCCTCGGGTGGCGGTTCCATGCCGTCCAACCGGGCGAGCACCTGCCACAGCGCGGCGGTGAGGGAGTGCAGCGACCGGCCCCGGCAGGACAGCGCCGCGTGGATGGTGCCCGTCCTGGGCAGGGTGGCGGGCGGCAGGCCGGGCCCGAGGGCGTCGCGCCACTCGGGCAGCGAGGTCAGGGCGAGCCGGCCGAGCAGGGCGGTCTTGCCCGTGCCCGCGGGGCCGGTGACCGCGAGCAGTCCCCTGGGGTGGGTGTCCATCCAACGGACGATCCGGCCGAGGGCCCCGGTCCGCCCCGCGAAGTGCCGTCGTACATGGCCGTCGTCCTCCAGGCCGAACTCCTCGGTGCCGAACCAGGGCGTGCGGTCGCGGAGCACCGCCGGGGTGTGGATCGCGCGGCGGGGGTCGACGAAGTACGGGTTGGCGAGGAAGTTGTTGGGCAGCGCGCGCACCTCGACGTGGTGGGGGCGCTGGGCGGCCTCGTCGATGCCTGAGTACTCGGCGGCCGCGTCGACGGCTTCGAGCAGGTACGGCACGGGGAGGTAGAGCGCCGCCGGGTCGAAGGGGCGGGCGTGGTCGGCCGCGGTGAACTCGGGCGTGCCGAGGACCTGTTCCAGCCATTCGACCCATCGGCCGTCGGGGACGGTGGCGTCGAGGCCGGAGGTGCCGACGACGACGAAGCCGGTCCTGCGGTGCCGGCGGGCCCGGTCGACGCTCTCCCGCTGGACGGCGAATGCCCGGTCGAGGGCGGCGGGCAGGTGGCCGTGGGAGAAGCAGGCGTCGACGACGAGGAGGGTGTCGGTGTCGGTGTCGGCCCGCAGCAGCCGGTCCACGAGGTCGGTGAGGGCGACAGCCCGTGCGGGGTCGAAGGGACCGTCCGCGCAGGAGTCCTCGCAGGCCAGGTAGTAGCCCTCGCGGCCCCGGTCGAGGCCGTGGCCGGTCCAGTAGAGGATCTTCCGTTCGGCGTCGTGGGCGAGGAAGCTGTCGAGGCCCTCCCACAGGGCTCGCCGGGTGGCGCCCTCGCCGTCGATGCGGACGTGGTCGCCGAATCCGAGCTTCGCGCGGGTGACATCGGCGAACCGTGCCCTGACGTCGGCCACGTTGCGCAGGTCGGGCAGGAGTCCGCGGACTCCCGGCGGGTGGGCGTGGCGGGCGACGGCCACCGTGCCGACCAGCGCGGAGGAGGCCCGCTCGGATCTGATCATCGCCAGGTGCTCGACCACATCACGTCCGTATCATGTCCGGGTCACGGTGCCGTCCTCTGTACGAGTCCATGCGAACGCAGTTTATTTAAGGGGTAGTTGATGAGTCGAGACAGATTCACGCTGCTTGGCCGGGAGACGGACTGCCACATCTTCGAGGGGGAGGGTGTCCGTCCCGTCAAGGAGGACGACGTCCGCATCCGCTACCGGCCGGTGAGCGTCGGCTTCCCGGCCGAGATCGCCGGGTGGCGGCATGCCGTGCAGGAGGCCGAGGAGCGCAAGGAGGCCCTCGGCCAGCCGTACCGCTGGAACAACAAGCGGTTCGCGGTGGACCGGATCGTGGTGACGCGGACCCATCTCGCCGAGGACCCCGTGGTCACGATAACCCTGCAGGACGCCGACTACTACGACTTCCTGACGACGTCGCTCCACCTCGACCGCCGGCAGCAGAACGGTCTGACCCTGCGCCAGCAGTACATGGAGAGCCGCGACCCGGTCGACGCGCCCGCCTTCATGAACTGCAGCTTCGGGGTGAACGTGGCGGTGGAGACGGGCCGGGACGGCAAGATGCTCTTCTCCCACCGCAGCGTCAAGGTCGTCGGTCTGAACAGCGACCGCTGGAACTCCTCCGCCAACGAGGGCCTCGCCCGCGATCACGACCTGCCCGCCGACGGCGGCCCGATCAGCCTCCACGCGGTCGCCCGCCGGGCGCTCTTCGAGGAGCTCGCGATCCACGCCAGCGACAGCCTCGACCTGGAACTCCTCGGGTTCGGTCTCGACCTCGGCAACAACCAGTGGGCGGCGTTCTTCCGGGCGGTCCTGCCCGACCTGGACGAGGAGACCCTTCGGCGGCGCTGGTCGCGCGGTGTCGCCGACAAGTGGGAGCACGACCGCTTCGCCTTCGTTCCGGCGGATCCGGAGTCCGTCCTCGGCTTCATCGCGGACCAGCCGGCGGAGGCCTGGACCCCCTGCGCGCCGGCGCTCTTCTACCTCGCTCTCGTACGGGGAGCGGTACGGCGCGCGGACGGTGACGCCGCCGCGCGCTTCGAGGTGGAGGAGGCCGAGCAGCGGGTGATGGAGAGCCGGGGCCTGTAGCGCGCGGCGCTTCGGCGCCCCGCGTGTTTGGCGGGGGGCACGGCGGTGAGGCGGTCAGGAACGACCTCGTTCCACTCATCGACTGGGGAGCCATGGAAAGCGTTGTTCGACTGGCGATCGTCCTCGGCGGCTCGGCACTGCTCGCCCTCGCCGTCGGCCGCGCTGCGGACCTCTTCGCGGGGTACGCGGACGCGCGCCGCCGCGACACCCCGCTGTGGGGACTGCTGCGGCGTTGCCGCACCCCGCTGTACGTCGTCCTGCTGACCGTCGCGTTCCGGTGGACCTACCGCGCGACGGAGTGGCCCCCGCTCCTCGACCACACGGAAGGGGTGGACCGGTTCCTGCTGTTGTGCCTGATCGGCGGCGGCGCCTGGCTGACCGTACGGTTCGTCTCGGCCGTCGTCGAGTCCTCGTTCGCGCGGTACGCCGCGCGTGCGCGTGACGCGGCACGGCTGCGGCGTGTCCGTACGCAGGTCACGCTGCTCACCCGGGTGACGTCGGTCGTCATAGGCGTGCTCGCCACCGCCTTCGCCCTCGTCACCTTCCCCTCGTTCCGGGGGCTCGGCACGTCTCTGCTCGCCTCGGCCGGGATCATCGGCATCGTCGCCGGCGTGGCGGCGCAGTCCACGCTCGGCAATCTCTTCGCCGGTTTCCAGATCGCCTTCGGCGACATGGTCCGCCTCGGTGACACCGTGGTCGTCGACGGGGAGTGGGGCACGGTGGAGGAGGTGACCCTCACCTTCCTCACCGTCCGGACCTGGGACGAACGCCGGGTGACCCTGCCCGTCTCGTACTTCACCTCGCGGCCCTTCGAGAACTGGACGCGGGGCGGCAACGAGCTGACCGGTTCGGTGTTCGTCCACTGCGACCACTCCGCACCCGTCGCGCTGATGCGGGCCCACCTCCGGGAGTTCCTCGGCACCCGCTCCGCCTGGGACGGGCGGGGATGGGACCTCGCCGTCACCGACACCTCGCCCACCGGCATCACCGTGCGCGCCCTCGTGACCGCCAAGGACGCCGACGACCTGTGGACGATCCGCTGTGCCGTACGGGAGGAGCTCGTCGACTGGCTGACGCGGGAGCACCCCGGAGCCCTCCCCCGCATCGTCACCGCGCAGGCGGCCGACGTGCCGCGGCGCTGATCCGGTCGTCGTGCCGGCTACGCCGGCCTGGCGGCGCTGCCGAGGATCTTGGTCGGGGTGATGCGGACGACCACGCGGACCTCCTCCGGCGGGGCCTCCAGGTACTCCTTGCCGCCGCCCGGGCCGAGGTACTCCTCGGCGACGCGGACGGCGAACGCGCGGCCGGTGTCCTCCGTGACGGTGGCCTCGCCGCGGATCTCGACGTACAGGTTCGGGTCGGCCGGGTCGAAGACGGTCAGGCCGACGCGGGGATCGCGGAGTATGTTCCGCTCCTTGCGCCGGCCCTGTTGGGTGGAGATCAGCAGCTCGCCGCCGTCTCGGCTGACCCAGACCAGCGAACTCTGGGGCGCGCCGTCGGGGTTGAGGGTGCAGAGGACGGCGGTGTGGGGGGCGTCCAGCAGGCGGCGCACGGTGTCGTTCATCTCAAGAGGCATGCGGGACAGGTTAGTCGGCCGCTCCTGTGCACACACCGGCATACCCGCTGGTGGCGACGCCGCAGGGGGTGTCTTGTCGATCAGGCCACAAGACACCCCCTACGGCCGTTCGCCGACGCCCGCCATCGCGTCGGGGGTCCCCTGCCCCTCTCCCTCCTCCCCTTCCTCCGCTTCCCAGCGCAGCAGGTCTCCCGGCTGGCACGCGAGCGCCTCGCAGAGGGCCGCGAGCGTGGTGAAACGCACTGCCTTGGCGCGGCCGTTCTTGAGTACGGCGAGATTGGCCGGGGTGATGTCCACGCGTTCCGCGAGCTGCCCCACGGACATCTTGCGTCGGGCGAGCATCACGTCGATGTCCACGACGATGGGCATCAGATCACCTCGGCGAGCTCGGCCCGCATCCGTGCCGCCTCGGCATCGCGGTCCACGGCCTGGGCGAGCAGCGTCCGCAGGACGAGCACGATCAGCGCGATGCCGAGCACCGCGAGGCTCGCGCCGCAGATCAGGAGGACGATGCCCGGGGCGACCGCCTCCCCCGGTGCCAGGACGACGGCGAAGGCGAACACCAGGACCGCGCCCACCGCGAAGGCTCCGGTGATGATGTCCACGTACCGGAAGGCGGCGGGCGAGAACACCGTTCCGCGCCGCACCATCGTCACCAGCCGCCACACGGAGACGAGGATGGTCTGGGCCGTCAGGAGGCCGAGGACCATGATGACGAGAAACGGCGTGCGCAGGTACGCGTACTCGGGCCTCAGCCCGTTCAGGTCGCTCGCGAGCAGCGGGACCATCACCGCCTCCACGAAGACCGAGCCGGCGAACAGCATCGCGAGCACGGTGCGCAGCGCGAGCACCTTCAGTTTTCCCATGACGTCTCCTTCTATCGACCAGCGATAGCAATCTATCGATATTCGATAGGTCCGGCAAGCCGTCCAGGTCTCAGGGCCGGCGACGGAGGAGCAGCAGAGCCACGTCGTCGGTGCGGTGCGCCGCGTCCTCGACATGCCGGGTCAGGCCGTCGGCCAGGGCTTCGAGGTCATCGGTCCGCGACCGGGAGAAGCGCTCGGCCAGCTCGGCCGTGGTGGTGCCGATGTCGAGACCCGGCCTCTCGACGAGTCCGTCGGTGTAGAGGGCGAGGACGGAACCCGGCTCCCACGGCACCTCGGTGGTCACGTACTCGACCTCCGGGGCGATCCCCAGCAGGAGGCCCGGCGGCACGTCCATCAGCTGGGTCCGGCCGTCGGGGCGGCGCAGGAGTGGGGGCGGGTGGCCCGCGGTGGCCAGCCGGAGGCGGTGGTGAGCGAGGTCCAGTTCCGCGATCAGACAGCTGGTGAACCGGTCGGGGTCGAGGTCCTTCAGGAGCCGGTTGGTACGGGCGAGGATGTCGCCGGGAGACGCGCCGGCCGTCGCGTGGGCGTGGACGGCCGTGCGCACCTGCCCCATGAGGGCGGCGGCGTTGGAGTCATGTCCCTGTACGTCGCCGATGACGGCGATGACGGCGGCGGGTGCCGCCTGGATCAGGTCGTAGAAGTCCCCTCCGACGTCCATGCCGTGCCCCGCGGGCAGGTAGCGGGCGGCCACGGAGACGCCCGGGAGCGGAAGCAGACTGTGCGGGAGCAGGCTGGTCTGGAGGCTGTGCGCGAGGGAGTGCTTGGCGTCGTAGAGACGGGCCCTCGCGAGCGCCTGCGCGATCAGTCCCGCGAGGGAGGTGAGCAGGGCCCGCTCGGCCGCGGGGAAGGGACGCGGCCGGTCGTACGACAGGATGAGGGAGCCCACGGGCCGGCCGGAGGCGATCAGGGGCAGGAACGCCCAGGCGTTCCGCCCTTCGTAGCGCGGGGCGTGCGGGTGGGCGCGGAAGAGGTCGTCGGGCGTCGGGACGAACTCCGCCAGGCCGGTGGCGAGCACCTGGGCGTCGGCGACGTCCGCCGTCAGGGGCGTACCGTCGAAGCGGTCGATGAACTCCCGGTCGTAGCCACGGTGTCCGATGATGCGCAGCCGCCCCTCGTCGGCGCTCATCAGGACGAGGCCCTGAGGACCGAAGGCGGGCACGATCTGGTCGGCGACGAGTTCGACGACGTCCTGGACACCGGCCGCTTCGGCGAGGGCAGCCGCCAGGTTCATGAGCTGGTACACGGCGGCCGCGCCGATGGGTTCGGCGTACCGGGGGGCTTCCGTCGCGGCTCCGGCCGCGGCGGCGGCTTCCCTGGCGGCTCCCTCCGCCGCCCCGGCCGTCGCCTCGGTTCTCACGGACGCCTCCGCCCCGGCGGCGTCCGTCGCCGTCGGTCCGGGCACAGGGGTGATGTGGAGGCTGATGCCGGTGTCGTCCGGATAGAGCACGAAGAGCAGCGACTGGTCCGGCCGCCGCCTGACCGTGAACGACGTCGGACGCCGGGTGACCACCGCCGCGCGGTAGCGGTCCTCGAAGACGGGGTCGTTCAGCCACAGCAGCACCTCCCACGGCCGCCTCCCGAGCAGCAACGCCGCACCCGCGTCCACGAGTTCGGCGGCGGCGGTGTTGATGAAGGTGATGCGGCCGTCGAGGTCCAGGCCGCAGCACCCCACGGGCAGGCGCTCTGCGAAGTCGACGGCGGCCACCGCCACGGCGGGGTCCTCCTCGGAGGGCCGCGAGGCGTGCACGACGCGGGGCTCGGCGGGGTCGAGCGCCAGGCCCTGGTCGGCTGCCCGCCGGAAGGCCTCCGCCGCCCGGCGGCAGTAGCCGTCGAGCATGGCGCGCTCGCGTTCGTCGAGATGGGGCGCGTGCCAGACCGGCCACAGCAGGACGAAGCCGCCCCAGGTGGTGGCGGCGTCGGCGATCGGGGCGGCCGCCAGCATGAAGTCGTACGGCAGCACGATCCCCAGCCTCGGATAGCGGTGGGCGATCTCCTGCCGGCCCCCCAGCCAGACGAGTCTCCCGTCCCGCATGGCGTCCGCCACCGGGATCGGGGCGTCCACGGGAATGCGTACCCAGGGAGCGGCGATCGCCTGGGAGACACCCGACACCAGGGCGAGGCGCAGCATCCGGTCCCCCGGCACCCGGAGGTAGACCATGCCGATCGAGGCCCCAGTGCCTGTCATCACGTCCGCGAGGACGGCGTCCATGCGGCCCGAACCGAAGGCGTCCCCGGCGTCCGTCCCCGTGGGCTCAGCCACGTCGCTCACCCACCCGCGTCGGCCGACGACGGTGCGTGCGGGCACGGGTACCGGGAGCCGGCCGGACACCATGGCGGCGGCGCGGGTACTGACCCATATGCGGACCATACGTCGGCCCGCGCACGGCCGCCCGACGAGCTCCGGACCGCCCATGCGGCAGACCTGGGAGCGGGAGGGAAAGCGCCGCCCGGACGCATGAAGTGCCCGCGAAGGGGTCAGACGCCGCTGCATGAGAAGGCGTGGCACGGTCCGCACACGGCCCCCGGTCGTCGTGGTCACCGGCGCTTCCAGCGGGATCGGGCGCGCGGTGGCCCTCGCCTTCGCCGGGCACGGCGCCCGTGTCGTGCTCGGCGCGCGCAGCGCGGCCGCACTGGAGGAGGTGGCCGGGCAGTGCGCGGACGCACACCGCGCGGCCGACGCGCTCGCCGTTCCCACCGACGTCACCGACGCCCGCGCCGTGGAGGCCCTGGCGGCCGCGGCGACGGCGCGCCACGGCCGGATCGACGTCTGGGTGAACGCGGCGGGCGTCGGCATCCTCGGCCGGGCCGACCGGACGTCGCCCGAGGACGTACGCCGGCTGTTCGACGTCAACGTGATGGGGGTGGTCCACGGGGCCCGCGCCGCCGTTCCCGTCATGCGCGCCCAGGGCAGCGGCGTCCTCGTCGACATCTCCTCCGTCCTCGGCGGCGTCGTACAGGCGCCCTACATGTCGGCGTACGCGATGTCCAAGGCCGCGCTGGTCACGTTCGACGACGTGCTCCGACAGGAGCTGGAGCTCGCCGGGGCACGCGGCGTCTCCGTCTGCAGCGTCCTGCCGGCCGGGGTGGACACGCCGTTCTTCCGGCACGCCGCCAACGGCACCGGGCGCCGGGTCCAGGCACTGCCCCCGCTCGTCCGCCCCGAACGCGTCGCACGGGCCGTCGTCCGCGCGGCACGGCACCGCAGGAGGCGTGTCGTCGTCGGCGGCTCCGGGCGCCTCCTCACCTGGGGATACGCCGTGGCCCCCGGCCTCGTCCGCACGGCCATCGGCCGCCGTACGGAACACCACTATCTGTCACCCCCCGGCGAGACCCCCGCCACGACCGGCATCCTCTACGCCCCGTCCGGAGCCACGGCGGCACCGGACGGCGGTCGTGGCGGCTGACGGGCACCGCTCACGAGTCACAGGAGGCCTCTCATGGCCGTGCGCCATCAGCTCATCCGCAAGCCCCCCGCCGAGGTCTGGTCGGTCCTGCGCGACGGCGACCTCTACAGCCGGTGGGTGGTCGGCACCGACGACTCCTGGAACCGGGACGGACGGTGGCCGGCCGAGGGTTCGGAGATCGGGTACGCGGTGCGGTTCGGGCCGCTGGAGTACCGCGGACGTACCGTCTCGCGCGTGTACGAGCCCGGAAAGCGCCTCGAACTGGAGTCGATGGGCGGCAGGTCGGGGAGCGTCCGCATCGCCATCACGGTCCAGGCCTGGGCGGAGGACACCCTCGTCATCGTCGACGAGCACCCGCTGAGCGGGCCGACGGCACGCTGGCACAACGCGGTCCTGGACGCCGCGATCCAGGTGCGCCACCGCGCCATGCTGACCCGGCTGGCCCGGCTCGTGGAATCGGAGCCCGCGTCCGGGCCGGCGTCGGACCCTGACGCGGAGAAGGGCACGGAGGCGGGGCCGGGGAGGGGCGGTCCCCGTGTCGATGCCTGACGCCGTGGTGATCGGCGCAGGCCCCAACGGTCTGGTGGCGGCCAACACGCTCGCCGACGCCGGGTGGCGGGTCGTCGTCCTGGAGGCACAGGACGAGCCGGGCGGAGCCGTGCGCAGTGACCGCGGTGTCCATCCCGACTACACGCACGACCTGTTCAGCGCCTTCTACCCGCTGGCCGCCGCCTCACCGGTGATGCGGGACATGCGCCTCGAGGAGCAGGGGCTGCGCTGGACGCACGCCCCGGCCGTCCTCGCCCATCCGCTCCCCGACGGCCGGTGTCCGGTGCTCTCCCGGGACCTCGAAACGACGACCGCGTCCCTCGCCGCCTTCGCGGCGCCCGACGGCGACGCCTGGGAACGGCTCCACCGCCTGTGGCGCCGGGTCGGCGACGATCTGATCGGCTGCCTCTTCACCCCGTTCCCGCCGGTCCTGCCAGGGCTGCGGCTCGCCGCCCGCACCGGCCCCTCCGACGGACTCCGGCTGGCCAGGACCATGCTGCTGCCGGCCCGGCGGTTCGGCGAGGAGTACTTCGCCGGCGAAGGCGGCAGAATCCTGATCGCGGGCAACGCCCTCCACGCCGACCTGGGACCCGAGTCCGCCCTCGGAGGAGGCTTCGGCTGGCTCATGTCCATGCTCGGCCAGGCCTACGGCTTCCCCGTGCCCACCGGTGGGGCGGCCGCTCTCACCCGGGCGCTCGTCCGGCGGCTCCAGGCCCGCGGTGGAGTCCTGCACTGCCGTCGGACGGTGACGCGCGTCGTCGTACGCGGTGGCCGGGCCGTCGCCGTCCGCACCGAGGACGGCAGCGAGTTTCCCGCGCGCCGCGCCGTCCTCGCCGATGTTCCCGCACCGCTGTTGTACGGGCAGCTGGTCGCGGAGGAGGACGTACCACCGCGGCTCCGCGCGGATCTGCGCCACTTCCAGTGGGACCTGTCCACGGTCAAGGTCGACTGGGCCCTCGCGCGTCCGATCCCCTGGACGGCCGAGGGAGCGCACGGTGCCGGGACCGTCCATGTCGCCGACGGCGTCGACGCCCTCACCCGGTTCGCCGCCCAGCTCGCGACGGGACGGGTGCCCGACGTGCCCTTCACCGTCCTCGGCCAGATGACCACGGCCGACGCGACGCGTTCCCCGGCGGGCACCGAGTCGGCCTGGGGATATACGCACGTACCGCAGGAGATCAGGGGCGACGCGGGCGACGACGGTCTGCGGGGGCGGTGGGACGAGCGGGAGAAGGACATCGTGGCCGCGCGCGTGGAGGCGGGCATCGAGCGCCTCGCGCCCGGGTTCCGCGCGTCGGTGCTCGCCCGGCGCGTCCTCGGTCCCCCCGACCTGGAACGGCTGAACGCCTCCCTCGTCGGGGGCGCCGTCAACCAGGGCACCACCAGCCTGCACCAGCAGCTGTTCTTCCGTCCCGTGCCCGGCACGGGGCGCCCCGGGACGCCGATCCGCGGGCTCTACCTCGCCTCGGCCACCGCGCATCCGGGCGGCGGCGTCCACGGCGCGCCCGGCGCCAACGCCGCCCGCGCCGCCCTTCGCTCCCACCGGCCGGCCCCGACGGCCCGTCGGTCGAGGTCTCGGCCGTTCCGCTGAGAGGCCCCGTCGCCCCAAGGCCCCCTTGCCACCCCCTACCGATATCGACCCAATTGGCGTAATTCCATACGCTCTCCCATTTTCAGGGCATGAGTGACGGGGCAGGCGTGAAGAGCGAGACAGACGCCCATCGGACCATCGCACCAGGAGTGACCCCCGCCATGACAGCGAATCCGACCCCGGACCCGTCCCCCGAGCCCGACGTCCCCGGCCGGCCCGGTGCCAAACCCTCGTCCCTCGAGGAGCCCACCCAGCCCCACGGCCCGCTGCCGCCCAAGCCGGACCAGAGCGGCCCCGAGACCGTCAGCCCCACGGGACAGGCCACCGGGGAGGACCCCGCCAGGTCGGCGCAGAGCGGCGCGTACCTCACGACGGCGCAGGGCGCCCGGCTCTACGAGACCGACCGCTCGCTCAAGGCCGGCAGCCGCGGCCCTGTGCTGCTCCAGGACCACCACCTGCGCGAGAAGATCACCCACTTCGACCACGAGCGCATCCCCGAGCGTGTGGTCCACGCGCGCGGTGCGGCGGCCCACGGAGTGTTCCGGAGTTACGGGACGGCGAGCCGGCTGACGAAGGCCGCGTTCCTCGCCGACGAGGTCGAGACTCCCGTGTTCGTACGGTTCTCCACGGTCCTCGGCTCGCGCGGCTCGGCGGACACCGTCCGCGACACACGGGGCTTCGCGACGAAGTTCTACACCGAGGAGGGGACGTTCGACCTCGTCGGGAACAACATCCCGGTCTTCTTCATCCAGGACGCCATCAAGTTCCCCGACGTCATCCACGCCGGCAAGCCGCACCCCGACCGGGAGATCCCGCAGGCGCAGAGCGCCCACGACACCTTCTGGGACTTCGTCTCGCTGCACACCGAGGCCACCCACCACACGCTGTGGAACATGTCCGACCGGGGCATCCCCCGCTCGTACCGGATGATGGAGGGCTTCGGCGTCCACACCTTCCGTCTCGTCGACGGCGACGGCGGGACGACGCTGGTCAAGTTCCACTGGAAGCCCCGCCTCGGCGTGCACTCGCTCGTCTGGGAGGAGGCGCAGATCATCGGCGGCATGGATCCCGACTTCCACCGGAGGGACCTGTTCGACGCCATCGAGGCAGGCGCCCATCCGCAGTGGGAGCTCGGCGTCCAGACGTTCCCCGACACCCCGGAGCAGACCTTCGAGGGCATCGACCTGCTCGACCCGACGAAGATCGTGCCGGAGGAGCTGGCCCCCGTGCAGCCGATCGGCCTGATGACCCTCAACGCGAACACGAAGAACTTCTTCGCCGAGACGGAGCAGGTGGCCTTCCATCCCGGCCACCTGGTGCCCGGCATCGACGTCACCGACGACCCGCTGCTCGCCGGTCGCCTCTTCTCCTACCTCGACACCCAGATCAGCAGGCTCGGCGGCCCCAACTTCGGCCAGATCCCCATCAACCGCCCGCACGCCCCGGTCAACGACATGCTGCGTGACGGCATGCACCAGACGGCCGTCCACACCGGGGTCGCCCCCTACCACCCCAACTCCCTCGACGGGGGATGTCCGTTCCTCGCCGGGGCGGACACCGGCGCGTACATCGAGGCGCCCGTCCCTGTCCCGGAGTCGACCAAGGGACGCGAAGCGCCCCAGTCGTTCTCCGACCACTTCGGGCAGCCCCGCCTCTTCTGGCTGAGCATGACGCCGACGGAACGCGAGCACATCATCGCGGCGTACACCTTCGAGCTGAGCAAATGCTACGAACAGGCGGTGAAGGAACGTGTCCTGACGGTCCTCGCCAACATCGACCCCGTCCTCTGCGAAGGCGTCGCCGCGGGTCTCGGACTCTCCGTGCCGCCGGCGACGGAGCCGTACGCCGAGGTCCGTCCCAGCCCCGCGCTCTCGCAGCTCGGTGAGGATTGGCCGCTCGACGGGCGGGTCATCGGCATCGTCGCCGACGAGACCGACGCCGCCGGCATGGCAGCCGTACGGTCGTTCCGCGAGGCCGCCCTGAGCGCGGGGACGGTCCCCCTCGTGATCGCCGCGACCGGGGGCGTCCTCGACGCCGGCGGGGAGCCGGTCACGGTGCAGCGGTCGTTCGCCGCGGCGCGGTCCACCGAGTTCGACGCCCTGTACGTCGCCGCGTGCCCCGCTCCCGGTCTCGACGCGCAGGGTGTACGGGACGCGAAGGCCGGCCACGTCACGACGGACGCGCCGCTCCTCGACCCTCGGGTGGCGCTGCTGCTCACCGAGGCCTACCGCCACGGCAAGGCCGTGTGCGCGACGGGCGAGGGAGCCGCGGCTCTGGAAGCGGCCCGGCTGTCCTCGGACGCGCCGGGGGTCGTCCTGGGCGAGGACCCGGGGCAGGTGTTCTCCGAGCTGACCGGACTGCTCAGCCGCCACCGCGTGTGGCAGCGCTTCCCCGCCTCGGTCTGACGCCCACGCCTACAGAGACACGCGCACAGGAGGACAGGCACAGCCATGGACACGCACCACGGAGAGGCGGAGGCGGGCACCGGCTCGTCCGCCGTACCGGGCGGTCTCGCCTTCCGCCCCCTCACCGCCCTGGTCACCGGTGCGGACTCCGGCATCGGGCGGGCCGTCGCCGTCCGGCTCGCCGAGCAGGGCCTGGACGTCGGCATCACCTGGCACAGCGACGAGGAGGGCGCCCACGCCACCGCCGAGGAGGTGCGGGGGCACGGCCGCCGTGCCGTGGTGGAGCATCTGGATCTCACCCGGCTCCCGGAGGCGGCGGACGTCGTCGACCGGCTCGCGGACGCGCTCGGCAGGATCGACGTCCTCGTCAACAACGCCGGGACCGGCACCGCCACGGCCTTCCTCGATCTGGACCTGGCGACCGTCCGGGACGTCCTTGACGTGGACCTGGTGGGGCCGCTGCTCTGCTCCCAGCGAGCGGCCCGGCGCATGATCGCCCAGGGCGGCGGCGGCCGGATCGTGAACGTCACGTCCGTCCACGAGCACCAGCCGCGCGTCGGCGCGGGGCCGTACTGCGCGGCCAAGGGCGGCCTGGGGCTCCTGACCCAGGTCATGGCCCTGGAACTGGCCGAGCACGGCATCACGGTCAACGCCGTGGCCCCCGGCGAGATCGCCACGCCGATGACCGGACAGGAGGACACCGACGTACGGCGGGAGTCGCGGCCCGGCGTGCCGCTGGGGCGCCCGGGGGACGCGCGGGAGGTCGCCGCCGTGATCGCGTTCCTGGCCGGCCCCGACTCCTCGTACGTCACTGGCGCGTCCTGGGCCGTGGACGGCGGCATGCTGCGTATGGGTCCCATGGCCGGATCGCATCTGCGGGAGGACGACTGGCGGCGCCCCTGACCGGCCGCGGGAAGGGGGCGCCCGGGGCAGGGTCCGGGACGTGGCGCAGAATGGGCGGCTCGGACCGGAACACGTATCGAACAGGGGGGTCGCGGCGTGCGGGTGCTGTTGTCGACGTACGGATCGCGTGGAAGCGTCGAACCGATGGTGGGGCTCGCGGTGCGGTTGCGGGAGCTCGGTGCCGAGGTGCGGGTGTGCGCGCCGCCGGACGAGGAGTTCGGGAAGCTACTGGCCGGTGTCGGCGTGCCGATGGTGCCGGTGGGGCAGCCGGTGCGCCCCCTGGTCTCCTCGGTGAAGCCGGGGTCCGCGGTCGGCCTGGCCCAGCGGGCCGCCGATCTGATCGCCGCCCAGCTCGGCACGGTCGCCGCGGCCGCGGAGGGGTGCGACGCGATCGTGGCGACCGGCCCGCTGCCCGTCACGGCCGGCGCGCGGTCGGCGGCCGAGAAGCTGGGCATCCGCTATGTGCACGCGAGTCACCAGCCGGTCGTCCTGCCGTCGCCCTACCAGCCGCCGCCCGCGCGGCGGGGCAGGCCGCTGCCCCCGGGGGTGGACGACAACCGGGTGCTGTGGGAGCAGGACGCGCGGAACGCGAACGACATGTTCGGTGCGATGCTCAACGCGCATCGGGCGTCGGTCGGGCTGCCCCCCGTGGACGACGTCCGCGGCTACGCCTTCACCGACCGCCCGTGGCTGGCCACCGACCCGGTCCTGAGCCCGTGGCGGCCCACGGACCTCGGCGTGGTGCAGACCGGTGCCTGGCTCCGCTCGGACGAGCGGCCGCTGCCGCCGGAGCTGACGGCGTTCCTGGACGCCGGAGCGCCTCCGGTGTACGTGGGTTTCGGCAGCATGCCGCTGGACGCCTTGAAGAATGTCGCCCGGGTGGCCGTCGAGGCGATCCGCGCGCGGGGCCTTCGGGTGATCCTCTCCCGTGGCTGGGCGGGGATCGACCTCGCCGACGACCGGGACGACTGCCTCGCCGTCGACGAGGTGAACCATCAGAGGCTGTTCGCACGGGTGGCCGCCGTCGTGCACCACGGCAGCGCGGGTACCACGACGACGGCCGCGCGGGCGGGGGCGCCCCAGGTGGTGGTGGCGCAGGGCGCGGATCAGCCGTACTGGGCGGAGAGGGTGGCCGAGTTGGGTGTCGGCGTGGCGCACGACGGCCCGATGCCGACCGTCGCGTCCCTGTCGGCCGCGCTCGGGACGGCGCTGGACACCGGGACCCGGGCACGGGCGACCGCCGTGGCCGGTACGGTCCGCACGGACGGGGCGACGGTGGCCGCGCGCCTGCTCCTCGACG
Organism: Streptomyces sp. NPDC058326; assembly: GCF_042879855.1. Taxonomy (NCBI): domain Bacteria; kingdom Bacillati; phylum Actinomycetota; class Actinomycetes; order Kitasatosporales; family Streptomycetaceae; genus Streptomyces; species Streptomyces sp. NPDC058326. The sequence continues at coordinate 92,615 of NZ_JBHVZO010000012.1, forward strand.
CGGCGGGCTGAGACAGGGGCCGCGGCTTATTTCGACCGGGGTCGAAGGCGCACAAGAGCGGCGAGCTCGCGCCACTCCCGCTCCGGCAGCGTGGTCGGATCAGCGCTCAGTACCTGCAGACAGACGTGGTCCGCTCCGGCGTCGAAGTGTTCCTGGACACGGCGGCGGATCGCCTCCACGTCTCCGTACGCGACGATCGCGTCCACCAGTCGGCGGCTCGGCCCGCCGATGATGTCCGGGTCGCCGAAGCCCAGCCTCCGGATGTTCGCCTGCTGGTGCGGTGCCGCCGCGACATATCCGGCGACGTGCGTCCTGGAGGCGGCGAGCGGTCTGCTCAGCCGGGCACAGGAGCGGGGAACGGCGCGCGCCGACCTGACCGTCGGCGAGCTCGTTCAGCTCGTCATCGGCATCGCGCTCTCCACGGCCGGCGACGGGCACGCGGAGCCGCGGCCCCACCGGCTGCTGGATCTGGTACTCGACGCGGTCCACGGGAGCCCCCGCCGAAACGCCTGACTCGGCCCTGTGACCACCACCCGCGGCGGGAGGCCCGGCGCCCCGGTCCGGGGCGGGCTTGCGCCCGGGTCTCGAAAGCCGGGGCACCCCGGGTCTCGAAAGCCGGGTCCCGTCGTCGATTTCCGGCGCCGAAGCGGGTAGTCGCCCGTTCGGCCGGGCTTTCGGCGGTGTGCGTCCTGGCGGTGGCGCCCGGCCCCACGGACGGAAGGATGATCTCCGATGCGGTTCCACGATCATCGACAGGCCGGACGGGAACTGGCCGACCGGCTCGTCGAGCGGGCGGGCCACGGCGATCTCGTCGATCCCCTCGTCCTCGCTCTGCCGCGCGGTGGGGTGCCGGTCGCGGCGGAGGTCGCACGGGCACTCGGCACCACGATGGACGTGCTGGTGGCACGCAAGATCGGCATGCCGGACCGGCCGGAGGTCGGTGTCGGGGCCGTCGTGGACGAGGACCCGCCCGTGTTCGACGAGGACAGCCTGGCCATGCTCGGGATGAGCGAGGACGAGTTCGCCTCCGAGGTCGCACGCCAGCGCGCCGAGCTGCACCGCCGCGAGGATCTGTACCGGCAGGGCAGGCCCGCGCCGGCGACGGCGGGCCGGACCGTCGTCCTCGTCGACGACGGGCTCGCCACGGGCGTGACCGCGCGTGCGGCCCTCCGCCATCTCCGTGGCACGCGCCCGGCCCGGCTGATCCTCGCCGTGCCGGTCTGCTCACCGGAGGCCCACGCCGCCATGCTCCGGGAGGCCGACGAGGTCTTCTGTCTGCACCGGCCGGAATCCTTCCGGTCGGTCGGCCAGTGGTACGAGGAGTTTCCCCAGATCACCGACAACCAGGTGATCTCCACCCTGCGCACCCCACGGATCAGCCCCGCCGGGCCGGCCGGACCGCGCTGACGTTCACCGACGGGGGCAGCGTCGAGGCGATCCGGTCGCCGGTACGGGCGCCCTGTTTGCGGCACGGTCGCGGGGGCACCGCTGGGAGTGGTGCGCCCGCACCGCCGTGTCCGTCCGTCACCGGAGGTGACCCATGCCAGGGCGAGAGGAGCTTCCTTCGACGCTGGAGCGTTCCCCCGAGCAGGCGCGGCGTACCTGGATCGAGGCCCACGACTCGGCCGTGGAGCAGTACGGGGAGGGCGAGCGGGCCCACCGGGTGGCCTTCAGCGCGCTCAAGCACTCGTACGAGAAGGTCGGCGACCACTGGGAGCGCAAGGAGCACGGCCGGAGGGGGCCCTCCGACCCCCGCGCCAGGACGCCCAGGGAGCGGCCGGCCCGCAGCGGTGAGGGCGTCGACGAGCAGGCCACCAAGGAGCATCTGTACGAGTTGGCCCGGCGTCTGGACATCCCCGGCCGTTCACGGATGAGCAGGCCCGAGCTCTTGGAAGCGATACGCAAGGAGAACCGTTCGAGGACGCGCGAAGCCCGTTCCCGGTAGCGGTCGGCGCGTTCCGGACCGCCGTGCGCCGGTGTGCCTCCTTCGCGACGGTACGGGCCCTCGGACCCAGGTGAAAGGACCTCCGTCATGACCGCGTCCGCCACGACCACCGCGCTCGGCCCCGACAGCGATCTCGCCCAGGTGTTCGAGCTCGCGCAGCAGCTCCGGGTGGACTCCGTGCGGGCCAGCACGGCCGCGGGGTCCGGGCATCCCACGTCCAGTCTGTCCGCGGCCGACCTGATGGCGGTCCTGATGACCCGCCACCTGCGGTACGACTGGGACGCGCCCGACAACCCGGCGGCCGACCACCTCGTCTTCTCGAAGGGGCACGCCTCGCCGCTGCTGTACGCGATGTTCAAGGCGGCCGGCGCGATCGGGGACGACGAGCTGATGACGACCTACCGCCGCTTCGGCCACCGTCTGCAGGGCCACCCCACGCCCGTACTGCCCTGGGTGGACGTGGCGACCGGCTCGCTCGGCCAGGGCGTGGCGTACGGCGTCGGGATCGCGCTGGCGGGCCGGGAGCTGGAGAAGCGCGACTACCGGGTGTGGGTGCTGTGCGGCGACAGCGAGATGACCGAGGGCTCCGTGTGGGAGGCCCTCGACAAGGCGGGGCACCACCGGCTGGCGGGCTTCACCGCACTCGTCGACGTGAACCGCCTCGGTCAGTGCGGTCCCACCGAGCTGGAGTGGGACACGGACGCGTACGCCCGCCGGGTGGAGGCGTTCGGGTGCCGGGCACTCGTCGTCGACGGCCATGACCTCGAAGCGATCGACGGGGCTCTGACCACCGCCGCGGACGGGCGGGCGCCCACGGTCGTCGTCGCGAGGACCGTCAAGGGGCGGGGCGTCGCCGAGGTCGCCGACAAGAACGGCTGGCACGGCAAGCCGCTGCCCGACGACATGGCGGAACGAGCCGTCTCCGCACTCGGCGGCGTACGCGATCTGAGGGTGCGCGGCCCCCGGCCGCCCGCCACCCCGCCCACCGTCGTGCCCACCGGCGGCACGGAGGGCCGGGGCGTCGAGCCCCCTCCCCCGCCCCGCTTCGAGGTCGGCGAAAAGGTCGCCACCCGCGTCGCCTACGGCAGCGCTCTCGTCGCCCTTGGCGCTCGCCCCGACGTCGTCGTCCTGGACGCCGAGGTCGGCAACTCCACGCACACCGAGGACTTCCGGGACGCCCACCCCGAGCGGTTCTTCCAGACCTACATCGCCGAGCAGCAGATGATCGCCGATGCCGTCGGGATGGCCGTGCGCGGCTTCCGTCCGTACGCCACGACCTTCGCCGCCTTCCTGACGCGCGCGCACGACTTCATCCGCATGGCCGCCGTCTCACAGGTCAGCATGGCCCTGTGCGGCACGCACTGCGGCGTCGAGATCGGCGCGGACGGCCCCTCGCAGATGGGGCTCGAAGACCTGGCCATGATGCGGGCCGTCCTCGGCTCCACCGTTCTCTACCCCAGCGACGCGACCTCGGCGGCGGCCCTGACCGTCGCCATGGCCGATCTCGACGGCATCTCCTATCTGCGCACCACCCGTGGCGCCCACCCCGTGCTCTATCCGGAGGGCGAGACGTTCCCCGTGGGGGGCGCGAAGGTCCTCCGCCGGAGCGAGCACGACGAAATCACCCTCGTCGGCGCCGGTGTCACCCTCCACGAGTGCCTCGCCGCAGCCGAGCGACTGGCCGGCGACGGCGTGCACGCGCGCGTGGTCGACCTGTACTCCGTCAAGCCCGTCGACACGGAGGTCCTCGCCCGCGCCGCGGAGGAGACCGGTGCTCTCGTCGTCGTCGAGGACCACCGGCCCCAGGGCGGGATCGGTGAAGCCGTGCTCTCCGCCCTCGCCGCGGCCGGGCAGCGGCCCGCCTTCGCCCACCTCGCCGTGACCGGTCTGCCCGGCTCCGGCACCACCGACGAGCTCCTCGGCGCCGCCGGGATCTCGCGCGGGCATGTCGTCAGGGCCGCTCACCGGCTCGTCGGACGGTAGCCCCCTCGGCTCGTCCGGCCGGGGCCCCCTCCCCGTGTTCCGGTGCCGCTGCCCGGCAGGGAGGGGAAGCATCCGGGCAGCGGCACCGGGCTGCTGCCCCGACACCGCGCACCCATGCCTCATCGTTTCTCCGGAAATCTCCGTATTCGGTGAGTAGCGCTGCTCGGTAGGGGTAACCGCCCGACCGGACTCCAGCGGGACACTCCGGGACATGCGGCCCGGCCCGGAAAACCGCCCGGCGTGCGCCCCCGGTCCCTCCCCCGACCTCTCGCTCCCGCGTACCGGGACAAGCCCGCCCGCCGACACCGGAAAGGTCTCCCATGCGTGTTCTCGGCGTCAACGCCCTCTTCCACGACCCCGCCGCCGCCCTGGTCGTCGACGGCATCACCGTCGCCGCGGCCGAGGAGGAACGGTTCTCGCGCCGCAAGCACGGCAAGCGGCCGGTGCCGTTCTCGGCCTGGGAGCTGCCCGAGCAGGCCGCGCGATGGTGCCTGGACCTGGCCGGGCTGCGCCCCGGGGACCTGGACCTGGTCGCCTACTCGTACGACCCCGCTCTGGCCCGTCCCGCCGCGGACATGGGCCTCGACGACCCCTGGGACAGCCTGCGTCAGGCGTACGCCCGGCACGCCCCCGGGTTCCTGGCGACCGCGCTGCCCGGCCTCGATCCGGCGCGCGTCCGGTTCGTCGGTCACCACATGGCGCACGCCGCGTCCGGCGCGTTCGGTGCCGAGGCGGCCGAGAGCTCGTCGGTCCTGGTGCTCGACGGACGTGGCGAATCGGCCTCCCACCTGGCCGCGCGACGGCTCGGCGACCGCCTCGAACCCCTGCGTGCCCAGGCCCTGCCCGATTCGCTGGGGCTCGTCTACGAGGAGCTGACCGAGCACCTCGGCTTCCTGCGGTCGTCCGACGAGTTCAAGGTGATGGCGCTCGCCTCGCACGGGACGCCCCGGATGCTCGGTGAGCTCCGGCGGTACGTCCACCCGACCGGCGACGGCGGGTTCGTGGCGCATGGCGTGCCCTGGGGGGAGCTGTGTCCGCCCCGGAGGGCCGACGAGCCGTGGACCGGCGCGCACGCCGACGTGGCCGCAAGTACCCAGGCGGTGCTGGAGGAGACGCTGCTCGACCTGGTGCGATGGCTGCACGGGAGGACCCACGACGAGGTGCTCACCCTGGCCGGCGGCGTCGCCCTGAACTGCGTGGCGAATTCACGTATCGCCCGGGAAGGCCCGTTCTCCCGCGTCTGGGTGCAGCCGGCCGCCGGTGACGCCGGTACGGCCCTGGGCGCCGCGCTGCTGCTCGCGGCGGAGGCGGGCGAGGACCCGGCCCCGATGCCCGGCGCCGCGCTCGGCAGGGAATGGACGGACGCCGAGCTCGCGGGTCGGCTGAAGACGGCGGCCGTTCCCTTCGAACGTCCTCCCGACATCGCCGTCACCGTGGCGGAGACCCTGGCCGCGAACGGGGTCGTGGCCTGGTTCCAGGGGCGTTCCGAGTACGGTCCGAGAGCCCTCGGCCACCGTTCGCTGCTCGCGCACCCGGGGCACGCGGGGAACCTGGAACGGCTCAACGACATCAAGGGGCGCGAGCAGTTCCGGCCGGTCGCGCCGATGGTGCTGACGGAACGGTCCGCGGAGATTTTCGACGGCCCGCTGCCGAGCCCGTACATGCTGTTCGTCCACGGCGTGGCCCCGGCCTGGCGTGAGCGGATCCCGGCGGTCGTGCACGTCGACGGCACCGCCCGGATCCAGACGGTGGACCGGCTGCTCGAGCCGCTGGTGGCGCGGATGCTGGAGGAGTTCGAGCGGCGGACCGGGCTGCCCGTCGTGGTCAACACCAGCCTCAACACGGCGGGCCGGCCGATGGTGGACGATCCCAGGGACGCGCTGGAGTGCTTCGGTTCGACCCCGGTGGACCTGCTGGCGATCGGCCCGTTCGCGGTCCGCAGGGCCGACCTGTTCCAGGCGGGCCGCCAGGACTGGAACGCCGGGACCGGCGAGGGCGGCGTCCGGTGAACGGCCGCGCACCGGCCCCGCGTTACGCGGTGGTCATCCCGACCACCGGGCGCCCCAGCCTCACCCGCTGCCTGGAGGCCCTCGCGGGGGCGGCCGGCCCTCCGCCGTCCAGGGTGGTCATCGTCCACGACCGGCCGGGCAGTGGCGGAGCCGTGCCCGAGCTGTCCGTGCCCGAGGCGCTGCGCCCGGTCACCACGGTCGTGGCGGGGCGGGCCCGGGGCCCGGCCGCCGCACGGAACACCGGCGCCCGCCGGGTCGGAAAGGTGCCCTGGGTCGTCTTCCTCGACGACGACGTCGTGCCGTCCGCCACCTGGGGCGAGGATCTCGCCCGTGACCTGGCGGCGGCCTCCGCCCGTACGGCCGCCGTGGCGGCCCGTATCGAGGTGCCGCTGCCCGCCGGGCGGAGGCCGACCGACGGGGAGCGCAACACCGCCGCCCTTGCGACGGCCCGCTGGATCACCGCCGACATGGCCGTCAGACGACAGGCCCTGAACGCCGCCGGAGGCTTCGACGAACGTTTCCGCCGCGCCTTCCGTGAGGACGCGGACCTCGCCCTCCGGCTGCTCGCCGGCGGCTGGGAGCTGGCGCAGGGCGCGCGGCTCACCGCCCATCCCCCGCGTCAGGCCGACCGCTGGATCTCGGTCCGCCAGCAGGCGGGGAACGGCGACGACGTCCTGATGGGCCGCCTCCACGGTCCGCACTGGCGTGACCCGGCAGGAGCGCCCCGTGGCCGGCTGCCCCGCCACAGGGCCGTCACGGTCGCCGCCTGCGCCGCCGTGGCCTGCGCCCTGGCCGGGCGGCCACGGGCCGCCGCGCTCTGCGGGGCCCTCTGGTTCGCCGGTACGGCGGAGTTCACCGTCGCCCGCGTGCTGCCCGGCCCGCGTACCCGCGCCGAGATCGTCGACATGGTCCTGACCAGTGTCGTCATTCCGCCGGTCGCCACCTGGCACTGGCTGCGCGGGTCCGTGGCGCACCGAGCGGCGCGCCCCCGTGGCCCCGCCCGTCCACCGGTCGTGCCGGTCGGGCTGCCACGTCCCAGCGAGCGGCCGGAGGCGGTCTCATGAGCCCCGGGCGGCCCCTGCCGCCGACGGCCCGTACGGGTACGCCGGTCGGAGGCGGGCCGGTCGGGGGCCCCTGGGTGTCCACCGGCCCCCGGGCCGGTGCGGTCGGGCGCGGCACCCGGGCGACGGGTCCCGACGCCGTGCTGTTCGACCGGGACGGCACGCTCGTCGTGGACGTGCCGTACAACGGGGATCCGCGCCGGGTGCTCCTCCGGCCGGGGGCCGAGGAGGCGGTGGCGCTGCTGCGGTCGTTGGGGATCGCCGTCGGCGTGGTCAGCAACCAGTCCGGGGTGGCGCGCGGCCTGCTGACACCGGGTCAGGTGACGGCGGTACGCCGACGGGTGGACCGGCTCCTGGGGCCGTTCGCGGTGTGGGCGGTGTGCCCGCACGGTCCCGACGACGGCTGCGGCTGCCGGAAGCCCGCACCGGGACTCGTCCTCGCCGCCTGTGACCGGCTGGAGGTACGCCCCTCGCGTTCCGTCGTGATCGGGGACATCGGCAGCGACATGGAGGCCGCCCGCTCGGCGGGGGCCCTGGGCGTCCTCGTCCCGACGGAGGCGACGCTCGCCGCCGAGATCGCCTCGGCCCCCCGAACGGCGCCGGACCTCCTCGCGGCCGTACGGATCACCCTCGCCACGCGGTTCACGGACGCGGGAGCCACGGACGGTGGCCCGTGAGAGCCGCCCCGCGCACGCTCGTCGTGCGTCTCGACAGCGTCGGCGACGTCCTCCTGGCCGGGCCGGCCGCCCGGGCCGTCGCGGCGGGGTCCTCGTGGACGGCGATGCTCTGCGGCCCGGCGGGCGTCCCCGCCGGGCGGCTGCTGCCCGGCGTGGACGAGGTGCTGGAGCACGAGGCACCGTGGGTGGGTCTCGATCCGCCGCCGGTCTCGCCCGAGGCCAGCCGCGCACTGATCGACGCGGTGGCCGCGCGCCGCTTCGACCGGGCGCTGATCCTCGTCTCGTACCACCAGAGCCCGCTGCCCGCCGCGCTGCTGCTCCGCCTCGCGGGCGTTCCGTGGATCGGAGCCGACAGCGAGGACTACCCCGGGGCGCTGCTCGACCTGCGGCACCGCCGCGGTGACGGGCGGCACGAGGCGGAGGCGGCGCTCGACCTGGCACGAGCGGCGGGCTTCGGCCTGCCGCCGGGGGACGACGCCGGGCTCCGGGTCACACACCCGCCGGACACGGCGGGGCTGACCGGCGCCGGGCCGTACGTCGTGGTGCATCCCGGGGCCGCGGTGCCCGCGCGGGCGTGGAGCCCCGAACGGGCGGCGCGGGCCGTGGCGGCCCTGCACGAGGCCGGGCACCGGGTGGTGGTGACGGGGGCCCCGGCGGATCGCGCGCTGACGGCCCGCGTGGCGGGCCGCCACGGACTGGACCTCGGGGGCGCGACGGTCGGCCTCGATGCCCTGGCGGGCGTCCTCGCGCGGGCCGGCGCGGTGGTCGCGGGGAACACGGGTCCCGCGCATCTGGCCGCCGCCGTGCGGACCCCTGTGGTGTGCCTCTTCGCGCCGGTCGTGCCGGCCGGGCGCTGGCGTCCGTACGGCGTCCGGCACGTGCTGCTCGGCGACCAGCACGCGCCGTGCGCGATGACGCGGGCGCGTGTCTGCCCCGTACCGGGACATCCCTGCCTCGACGGGGTGCGGGACGACGACGTGGTGGACGCGGTGGCCTCGCTCGTGGGGTCCCCGGGCCGCGCCGCCGGACGAGGTGGACCGGAGCCGGTCCGCGCCCCGGACGGCGCCGGGCCGCGTCGCCCCGAGCCGACGCGCGACGCGCACCACGCGGGAGGGGGCGTCCGTCTGTGAACAACCCGCTCCTCGAACACCCCTCTCCTCCCCGGAGGCCCGCTCATGTCTTCCCCCACCCCGCACCCCCTCTCCATCGCGTTGGTCTCGGAGCACGCGAGCCCGCTCGCCACGCTCGGCGGCGTCGACGCGGGAGGCCAGAACGTGCACGTGGCCCAGCTCGCGGGGGCGCTCGCCGACCGGGGACACCGCGTGACGGTGTACACCCGGCGCGACGACGCCACGCTGCCGACGGTCGCCCCGCTGCGCGACGGGGTCCGGGTCCACCACGTCCCGGCCGGTCCGCCGGAGCGGCTGCCGAAGGACGAACTCCTGCCGCACATGCGGGCGTTCAGCCGCTGTCTGGCCGAGCAGTGGCAGACGGACGCGCCCGACGTGGTCCATTCGCACTTCTGGATGTCGGGGCTCGCGACGCTGTGGGCCACGCGAGGATCACCGGTCCCGTTCCTGCACACGTATCACGCGTTGGGCACCGTGAAGCGGCGTCATCAGGGCGCGGCCGACACGAGTCCGCCGACGCGCGTCGCGTACGAGACCGAGGTCGGCATGGGCTGCGACCGCGTGCTGGCCACCTGCCGGGACGAGGTCGAGGAGCTGGCCGCGATGGGTACTCCCCGCGCGAAGTGCGACATCGTGCCCTGTGGTGTCGATCCGGCCGCCTTCCGGCCCGACGGACCGGCCGTGGCCCGTGGTCCGCACCGCTACCGGCTGCTGCACCTGGGGCGTCTCGTGCCCCGCAAGGGCGCGGCGGTCTCGGTGGCGGCGCTCGGCAGGCTGCCCGACACCGAGCTCGTGGTGGCGGGCGGGCCGCCGCCCGGTGAGGTGGACGCGGATCCCGAGGTCCGGCGTCTGCGGGCCGCCGCCGACGAAGCCGGTGTGGCGGACCGCGTACGGTTCACCGGCGCCGTGCCGCCCGCGCTGGTCCCGCCGCTCATGCGGGGCGCCGACGTCGTGCTGTGCCCGGCGGACTACGAACCGTTCGGCATCGTGCCGCTCGAGGCCATGTCCTGCGGCCGGCCCCTGGTGGCGAGCGCCGTGGGAGGCCAGCTGGACTCGGTCGCCGACGGCGTGAACGGGCGGCTGGTCCCACCGGGGAACCCGCCCCTCCTGGCGGCCGCGGTACGGCTTCTGCTCGCCGATCCGGCCCTGCGCGCGGAGTACGGGCGGGCCGGGCGGCGGCGCGTACTCGAACGGTTCACCTGGTCGCGTGTCGCGGCCGCGACGGAGGAGTCCTACCGGGCGGTCATCGCCGCCCGCGTACCGATGGCCGCGACGCCGTGAGGCACCCGGCGCGGTGGGAGACGGGAAGGTGGCAGCGATGAAGGCGCTCACGTGGCAGGGCCGGCGGAAGGTCTCGGTGGAGACGGTGCCGGACCCGGTGATCCAGGAACCCACCGACGTGATCGTGCGGATCACGTCGACCGGCCTGTGCGGGTCCGACCTCCATCTGTACGAGGTGCTGGGGCCGTTCCTCGATCCGGGGGACGTGCTCGGGCACGAGCCGATGGGTGTCGTCGAGGAGGTGGGTTCCGAGGTGAGCCGGCTCCGGCCGGGCAGCCGTGTCGTGGTGCCGTTCAACGTCTCGTGCGGCACATGCGCGATGTGCGCGCGGGGGCTGCACTCCCAGTGCGAGACGACGCAGGTGCACGCGTACCACTCGGGCGCGGCGCTGTTCGGGTACACCAAGCTGTACGGGCAGGTGCCGGGCGGTCAGGCCGAGTACCTGCGGGTCCCTTTCGGGAACAGCCTCCCGATCCCGGTGCCGGAGGGGCCGCCGGACGACCGTTTCGTCTACCTCTCGGACGTGCTGCCCACGGCGTGGCAGGCCGTCCAGTACGCGGAGGTGCCGCCCGGCGGTTCGGTCGCGGTGCTGGGCCTCGGGCCGATCGGGGACATGGCGTGCCGGATCGCGCTCCTGCGGGGCGCGGACCTCGTCATCGGCGTCGATCCCGTGCGTGAGCGGCTCGATCGCGCGGCGGCCCGCGGCGTGCACACCCTGGACCCGTCCGAGGCCGGTGGCGAACTGGTCGACCGGGTACGGGACCTGACGAACGGCCGGGGGCCGGACGCGGTCATCGACGCGGTCGGCATGGAGGCCCACGGGGCCCCGGTCGCCAAGGGCCTCCAGACGCTGGTCGGCCATCTGCCCGACGCCGTCGCCGCGCCCCTGATGCGCCGCTACGGCGTCGACCGGCTCTCCGCGCTGCACCTGGCGGTCGAGCTGGTCCGCCGTGGCGGCACGGTGTCGCTGGCCGGGGTGTACGGAGGCGCGGCCGACCCGATGCCGCTCCTCGCCATGTTCGACAAGCAGATCCGGCTCCACATGGGGCAGGCGAACGTCCTGCGCTGGGTCGAGGATCTGCGGCCCCTGCTCACCGACGACGACCCGCTGGGCGTGGACGACTTCGCCACGCACCGCCTTCCGCTCTCCGGGGCGCCGGACGCCTACGAGATGTTCCAGGCCAAACGGGACGGGGCCGTGAAGATCCTGTTCAGGCCGTGAGGCCGCGGTGCGACCGCGCGGCGGCCCGCGCGAACGCCCGGGAAGCAACCGCTCCGCGGGCGAGTGCGGGCCTCCCCAACGGGTACCCGCCGCGGCGAGACGACCGCGCACGAGAGGTGCCTACCGAGGAGGTGGTGCGTGATGTCCCCCAGCACCGTACGAAGGACCGCGGGCCGGTGGCACCGGACGGCGCCGGGCGTCCTGGTGGCCGCGAGCGCGGCGGCCGTGCTCGCCCTGGCCGGCTGCTCGGACGGAGACGGCGGGGACGGCGCCGCCGACGACCGGGCGGACGCCAACGCGGCCGTCTGCGAGGAGCTGTCCGGCCTCCAGGGCCACAGCAGCGAGATGCGGAACGTGGACACGTCCGAGACCGTCCAGGGCATCCAGGACATCAGGGCCGACATGACCGACGACATGGGCGGCATCCGGGACGCCGCCGAGGAGGCGGGGGTGAACACCGACGCGCTCCAGGCCGCCTTCCGGGAGCTGGACGTCAGCATGGACCGCCTGGACCGGAACATGAACGCCCCGGCCGCGCTCGACCAGGTCCGCCCGCACCTGGACAAGCTGGACAAGGAGATCATGAACACGGAGGATCTGGCCGGCTGTGTCCGGGAATGAGACTCCGACGATGATGCCCCGGACCGGGACGCCCCGCCGGTCGTGAGCGGGGGCGGGACCGCCCGACGGCTCACGTGCACCGGCGTCGCACACCCCTGACGAGCGCGTTTCGCTCGTCAGGGGTGCTTCCGTCACGTTCTGCGGCAAGCCGGGCAAACGAAGGGAACGGAGTATCGGCCGCTTCGGTGAGGCATGGCCCGGCGCGCTGTGGGTATCGGCAGGAGGCGTCAGGAGACGTAGCTCACCGTGAGCGGTCTCCGTGAGGACGCCATCGACCGCACGCGAGCCGCGTGAGCACTCCGCCCGCACTCCATACGGGCGACCGTCCGGCCCGGAGCCGGACCGCGCGACGCTCGTCGTTCCGGGTCGGTCGGTGCGCCGTTCCGGGCCGCGGGGCCGTCGTCCCCCGGCTTCCCCGGACGCGGCGATCCCTCCCCGCTCCCCCTCGGAGGAGACACCATGGCAACGTCATTTCCGCGCCGTCCGCAGCACGCGGTCGTCACCGGCGGCGCCGGCTTCGTCGGTTCCCATCTGTGCGCCGCGCTGCTCGACTCGGGTGCGACGGTGACCTGTGTCGACGACTTCAGCACCGGACGCGTGGCGAACATCGCCGGCTTCCTCCCCCACGGCGGCTTCCGCCTGCACGAGGCGAACGTCTCGGAGCCGTTCCGGGTCGACCCGCCGCCCGATCTCGTCCTGCACTTCGCGTCCCCCGCCTCGCCCGCCGACTATCTGCGGCTTCCCCTGCACACCCTGGAGGCGGGCAGCCTGGGCACCCGTAACGCCCTGGCGCTCGCCCGCGCCGCGCGGGCCCGCTTCGTGCTGGCGTCGACGTCGGAGGTGTACGGCGATCCGCGGGAACACCCGCAGAGCGAGCGCTACTGGGGCAACGTGAACCCGGTGGGCCCGCGCAGCGTCTACGACGAGGCGAAGCGTTTCGGGGAGGCGCTGACGACGGCGGAGGCCTCGGAGCACGGCACCGACACCTGCGTCGTACGCCTCTTCAACACGTACGGGCCGCGGATGCGCGGATACGACGGCCGCGCCGTCCCCACCTTCATCCGCCAGGCGCTCGCGGGAGAGTCACTGACGGTCACGGGCGACGGGCTGCAGACCCGGTCCCTGTGTTACGTCGACGACACCGTGCGCGGCATTCTCGCGGCCGCTGCGCACGGGATGAGCGGGCCGGTGAACCTCGGCAACCCGACCGAGATCACCATGCTGGATCTGGCCCGCTGGATCGTGGAGCTGACCGGGTCCCGCTCGGAGGTCCGGTTCATCGAGCGTCCCACGGACGACCCGGCGGTCCGCTGCCCCGACATCACCCTGGCCCGGGACAAGCTCCAGTGGGAGCCGCTGATCCCGGCCGAGGAGGGGCTGCGGCGCACGATCGCGTGGTTCCGGGACACGCAGGACGGCTGAGCCGGCGGCCGGACCGTACAGGAACGCGCGGTATCTCACGGATCATCTCTGTTCCGCACTCTTCTTCCGCACCCGAGCATCCCACCCGAGGTTCCCGAGGAGCGCCGCATGAACATTCTTCTGTGGCATGTACACGGTTCCTGGACCACCGCCTTCGTGCAGGGTCCGCACACCTATCTGGTTCCCGTCACCCCGGACCGGGGGCCGGACGGGCGTGGCCGCGCCGAGACGTTCACCTGGCCGTCCTCGGTGCGGGAGGTGACCCCGGCGGAGCTCGCGGAGGCCCCGGTCGACCTCGTCGTGCTCCAGCGTCCGCACGAGGAGGAGCTCGCCGCCCGCCTGCTTGGCGGCCGCCGGCCCGGCCGTGACGTCCCCGCCGTCTACCTGGAGCACAACACGCCACGCGGGGACGTCCCCGACACCCGCCATCCGGTGGCGGACCGGCCGGATCTGACCCTGGTGCACGTCACCCATTTCAACCGGCTCTTCTGGGACAACGGTTCCACCCCCACCGCCGTCATCGAGCACGGCATCGTCGACCCCGGCCACCTGTACACCGGTCGGCTGCCCCGCGCGGCGGTGGTCGTCAACGAACCTGTGCGGCGCCGTCGTCACGTCGGTACGGATCTGCTCCCCGGCCTTGCGGAGGCGGCGCCGCTCGACGTCTTCGGGATGCGGACGGAAGGTCTCGCCGAGGAGCTCGGGCTGTCCGCCGACCGGTGCCGGTCGGCGGACCTGCCCCAGAGCCGGCTGCACGCCGCCATGGCCGAACGGCGCCTCTATCTGCACCCGGTGCGGTGGACGTCGCTCGGTCTCTCCCTCCTTGAGGCGATGCACCTGGGGATGCCCGTGGTGGTCCTCGCCACGACGGAGGCGGTGGAGGCCGTCCCGGCCGGGGCCGGCGTCCTGTCCACCCGTCCGGAGGAGCTGGCGCGGGCCGCCCGGCGCTATCTCGCCGACCCGGAGGCCGCGGCACGGGACGGCGCCCGCGCCCGGCAGGCGGCGCTCGAAAGGTACGGCCTCAAACGCTTCCTGGACGACTGGGAGCGGCTCATCGCGGAGGTGCGGTCATGACGTCATCGTTCTCGTCCTCGTTCTCGTCCCCGTCGTCGTCCTTTCCTGACGGCCGTCCCCTGGAGCTGGCCCTCGTCTCCGAGCACGCGAGCCCGCTCGCGACCCTGGGCGGGGTCGACGCCGGTGGCCAGAACGTGCATGTCGCGCAGCTCGCGGGGGCGCTCGCCGACCGGGGTCACCGGGTGACCGTGTACACCCGGTGCGACGACCCCGGCCTCCCGGTCCGGATGCCGCTGCGCCCCGGGGTGACGGTGCACCACGTCCCCGCGGGCCCGCCCGAGCCGGTACCGAAGGACGAACTCCTGCCGTACATGGAGGAGTTCGCCCGCCATCTGATCGCCCAGTGGCGGTCCCGTCCTCCGGGTGCCGCCGGGGACACCGCTCCTGACCTGGTGCACGCGCACTTCTGGATGTCGGGGCTCGCGTCTCTGTGGGCGACCCGCGAGACGGGCCTGCCGCTGCTGCAGACCTACCACGCCCTCGGCACGGTGAAGCGCCGGCACCAGGGCGACGCGGACACCAGCCCCGCGGGGCGCGTCGGCTGCGAGACGGACGTGGGGCGGGGGTGCGACCGGGTGATCGCCACCTGCCGGGACGAGGTGGACGAGCTCGCCGCCATGGGCGTCGACCGCCGCAAGGTGGACGTCGTGCCCTGCGGAGTCGACCCGGAGGTGTTCCGGCCGGACGGACCGGCGGCGCCCCGGGGCCCGTACACGTACCGCCTGCTGCATCTGGGCCGGCTGGTGCCGCGCAAGGGCGCCGCGGTCGCCGTCACGGCGCTGCGGCGGCTGCCGGACACGGAGCTCGTGGTGGTGGGCGGACCGCCCGCCGACCGTGCCGGCGGCGACCCCGAGGTACGGCGGCTGCGCGCCCTGGCCAGGGAGGCGGGGGTGGGTGAGCGCGTGCGTCTGCTGGGCGGCGTGCCGGCCGCCGCGGTGCCCGCCCTGATGCGGGGCGCGGACGTGGTGCTCTGCCCGGCGGACTACGAGCCCTTCGGCATCGTCCCGCTGGAGGCCATGGCCTGTGGGCGTCCGCTCGTCGCCTCCGCCGTGGGCGGTCAGCTGGACAGCGTCGCCGACGGCGTCAACGGGCGCCTCGTACCGCCCCGGGACCCGGAGGCGCTCGCGGCGGCGGTGGCGGAACTGCTGGCCTCGGCCGAACTCCGCGCGGTGTACGGAGCCGCGGGACGGCGGCGGGTCCTCGAACGGTTCTGCTGGACGAGGGTGGCCGCCGCCACGGCGGCGTCCTACCTCAGCGTGCTCGGCGGCCGCGCCGGGCAGGCCGCCCGGACCCCCGGCGACCGCCACGCCGACCGGAGCCCTGTGGGCCCGGCGGGCCGTACCCCCACGGGCGTCTGACCCGTCCCGAAGCCGGAAGGAGGTGGGCCGGGCCGTCCACCGGACGCCCGACCCGCGCACCATGAGCGAATCACCCACGTACGAGAGCGCCGAGCGCCACTGCCGGTCGCTCCAGCTCGCCCTGGAACAGCTCCACGGCCACGGTCTCGAACGCCTGGAGCGATGGGGCGGCCGGCTCGCCGAAGTGCTGCCCCCGGGCGCCCGGCTGCTCGCCGCGGGCAACGGCGGCAGCGCCGCGCAGGCCCAGCATCTGACCGCCGAACTCGTCGGGCGCTATCTGCGCGAGCGGCCCGCCTACTCGGCGATCTCCCTGCACGCCGAGACGTCGAGCGTCACCGCGATCGGGAACGACTACGGCTTCGAGCAGGTCTTCGCCCGTCAGGTCTCCGCCCACGGCCGCGCCGGGGACGTGCTGCTGCTGCTCTCGACGTCCGGTCGCAGCGCCAATCTGCTCTCCGCGGCGATGACGGCACGTTCCGCCGGCATCGCCGTCTGGGCGCTGACCGGTCCGTCGCCGAACCCCCTGGCCGAGGCCGCCGACGACGCGCTGTGTGTGGACGCGGACACGACGGCGACCGTCCAGGAGGTCCATCTCGTGGCGGTCCATCTGCTCTGCGAGTTCTTCGACGCGGCGGTCGCCGACGGTGCGGGCGCCCAGGGCCGGCCGGCCGGCGCCCGAGCCGGCGGGGAGACCGCAGGACGCGGGGCCCGTACGAGGACCGGGGCGGACGCCGGACACGCGGCGGGCCCCGCCGTGCCGACGGGCGTACCGGCGCGGCCCTCGGTCAACGGGGCGCCGCATCCGGCGCCGCTGCCCGCGTTCCATGCCCTGAGGAGGTCCTCGTGACCACGACAGGACCGCTCGTCGTCGTAGGAGACCTCCTCCTCGACCGGGACATCGTGGGTGACGCCACCCGCCTGGCCCCCGACGCTCCCGTGCCCGTGGTGGACGTCGGGGAGGAGCGCTCGCGGCCGGGTGGCGCCGGGCTCGCCGCCCTCCTTGCCGCGCGGCACCGCTCCGACGTCGTCCTCGTAGCCGCCCTCGGCGACGACGAGGCCGGCGCGGCCGCCCGCCGGCTCCTCGGTGACCGGGTGGACCTCGCACCGGTCCCGCTGGCCGGGACACTGCCGGTCAAGACCCGGGTCCTCGCGGGCGGGCGTCCCGTCGTGCGGTTCGACCAGGGTGGCGGCATCCCGGGACGCCCGGACGCGCGGACCCTGGCCGCGCTCGCCGGGGCCGGCGCCGTGCTGGTCGCGGATTACGGGCGGGGGACGGCGGACTCCCTGCGGCCCGCGCTCGCGGCGGCCGCCCAGCGGGTGCCCGTCGTCTGGGACCCGCATCCCCGGGGCGGCCCGCCGGTGGCGGGGACGCGCCTCGCCACCCCGAACGCCGCCGAGGCGTGCGGCCCGGACGATCGGCGGACCTCTCTGCGGGCGCACGCGGAGCGCGGCGCCGAGCTCGCGGCCCGCTGGGGCGCGGGTTGTGTGGCCGTCACGCTCGGCGAGCGGGGCGCGCTCCTCACCCGGCCGGGTGGTACGGCTCCGGTACTCGTCCCCGCGCCCTACCACGCCGAAGGCGACCCCTGCGGGGCCGGTGACTGTTTCGCGGCGACGGCGGCGACGGCCCTCGCGGCCGGGGCCCTGCCGGAGGAGGCCGTGGAACGGGCGGTGGCCGAGGCGGCGGCGTTCGTCCGGGCGGGCGGCGCGGGGAACCGGTTCCTGTGGGAGGGGGCGCCTCCCGCCGAGGAGGTGGAGCCGGCGCCGAGGGACGCCTTCGAACTCTCCCGCCGGGTCCACGCCCGCGGGGGGACGGTCGTCGCGACCGGTGGCTGCTTCGATCTGCTGCACGCGGGCCATGTGGGGCTTCTGGAGAACGCCGGGCGGATCGGCGACTGCCTGATCGTCTGCGTCAACTCCGACACCTCCCTGGCACGGCTCAAGGGCCCCGGCCGGCCGCTGAACCCGCTGTCGGACCGGATGAGGGTCCTCTCCGCCCTGGGCAGCGTCGACGCGGTCGTCGCCTTCGACGAGGACACCCCCGTACGTCTCCTCGAATCGCTCCGCCCCGACGTGTGGGTCAAGGGCGGCGACTACCGGGCCGACGACCTGCCGGAGGCGCGGGTGCTGCGGTCCTGGGGTGGCCAGGCTGTGGCCCTGCCCTATCTCGACGGTCACTCCACGACGACCCTGGCCCACCGCGCCGCCCGCTCGCTCCCGGCCCGGGAGGCGGCGTGACCGGCCCCCGCGCGGGCGGGGAAGCCGGTGGCGGGCGGGCGCCGGCGGGCCGCGCGCGGCCCACGGTCCTGGTGCTGCGCGCGCTGGGGCTCGGGGACGCGCTGACGGGGCTGCCGGCGCTGCGGGCGCTGCGCCGGGGGCTGCCCGGCCACGAGATCGTGCTCGCCGCGCCGGCCGGTCTCGCGCCGGTCGTGCGGGCGACGGGTGCCGTGGACCGGCTGCTGATCACCCGCGCCCCCGGCCGTGAGGTTCCTGCCGTGCTGCCGTGGGCGGGGCGCCCGCCGGAACTCGCCGTCGACCTGCACGGCAGGGGGCCCCTCAGTCACCGGCTGCTCGTCCGCCTCGCGCCCGGCCGGATCTGGGCGTTCCGCCATCCGGAGGTTCCGGAGGTCACCGGGCCGGAGTGGGAGGCCGGGGAACACGAGCGGGACCGCTGGTGCCGCCTGCTGCGCTGGTACGGCCTCGACGCGGACCCGGGAGACGTGCGGCTGCCGCCGCCCCCACGGCCCTCCCCCGCGCCGGACGCCGTGGTGCTCCATCCGGGGGCGGACGCGCCCGCGCGCCGCTGGCCCCCCGACCGGTTCGCGGCCGTCGCGCGGGCCCTGCGCGGCGCGCGGCTGCGGGTCGTGGTGACGGCGGGCCCCGGCGAGGAGGCGTACGCCCGTGAGGTGGCCCGGCGGGCGGGGCTGCCGCCGGGATCGGTGCGCGGCGGACGGCGGGGGGTCCCCTTTGGCGAGCTGTGCGCGCTCGTCGCGGGTGCGCGCTGCGTGGTGGTGGGCGACACGGGTCTGGCGCATCTCGCCACGGCGTTCGGCACGCCCTCGGTGGTGTTGTTCGGCCCGGTGTCGCCGCTTCTGTGGGGGCCGCCGGCCGAGGGACCGCACCGGGCGCTGTGGCATCCGGCCGCGGGCGACGGCGAGGCTCTGAGGCCCGGCGACGCCCATGGCACGGCGCCCGACCCGCGTCTGCTGCGGGTGACGGTGGACGAGGTGCTCACGGCCGTGGGCGACGTGGCCGGAGGCTCCGCTCCGGAGTCCCCCGCGGCCTTGGGGAACGCCCCGTGAGCCGCCTCGGGCCGGAGCTCCGTGGCTCGGGAGCCGGGACGGCGTCGGGGTCAGACGGCGGTGCCGAGCTCCGCACGGCCGGCTGCCCCGGTGGCGGGGGCCGTCAGGGCCTCGGGCACACGGGCCGCCGGAACCAGGGGCCGTACGGCGGAGGGCGCGACGGCCGGAGCCGGGTGCCCCTTGATGGCGTCCGGATCCGGGAGGTCCATGACGGCGACCGGTTCGGTGGCGGGGACCGGAGCCGGGAGGCTCTTGACGGCGACCGGGGAGACCGCGACCACCAGCGATCCGGTCTCCCGGACGCCGGAGGCCGACGGGCCCTCGGCCCGCGCCGTACGGCGGGCGTGGGTGAGCAGGCCCGAGGCGACGACGGCCGACACCAGCAGGCCGCCCGCCACCAGGGCTCCACGGGCCCCGAGCAGTTCCATGAGCAGGCCGAGGGTCGGGGGCGCGGCGAGCCCCCAGAGCGTCCGGATGCTGCTCCAGGCGCCGAGGACCCGGCCGCGCAGGGCGGGCGGGGGGTCGGTCTGCAGGACAGTGTTCTGGGCGGTGTCGGCGACCGACTCGGCGACCGCCATGGGCAGGACGAGGACGAGCAGGACCGCGACCGAGGGCGCCAGGCCCGCGAGGACCTGGAGCAGCGCACCGGCGAGGGTCAGCAGCGCCACGAGCCGTACGGCGGGGCGGCGCAGCCGGGCGCCGAGCACCGCACCGAGGATGCCTCCGACGGCGAGCACGGTGGAGACCGTGCTGAAGGTGCCCGCGTCGCCGGCGAGCGGGCCGGTGACGAGCACCACGAGGGTCAGCGAGTAGTTGCGCCCGAAGAGGGCGCTGACGCCGTTGAGGCCGGCGAGGGCGACGAGACGCGGGCGCCGGGCGAAGAAGGTGAGGCCCTCGCGTACGCCGGTGCCCGTGGATTCGGGTGCCTCCGGCGTACCTCCGACAGCCTTCTCGGCACCGGCGACGCGCGCCGCGGCCGTGCGGGCCGGCTTGAGGAAGGGGATGACGCAGGCGACGAAGAGGAAGGAGAGCCCGTTGACGCCGTAGGCGGCGCCCGTGCCGAGGACCGAGACCGTCACGCCGGCCAGCGCGGCGCCCGCGAGCCGTCCGCCGCTGTGGGCGAGGGAGCCGATGCCGATGGCGGAGGGGACGTCGTCGGTCTCGACGAGATCGTTGCCGAGCAGCGCGCAGGCGGGGCCGTCCACGGTGGCGATGATCCCGGTGAGGGCGGCGAGCGCCATCAGGAGCGGCAGGTCGAGGCGGTCGGTCGCCACGAGCACGGCGGTGACGACGGCCACGACGGCGAGGAGGACCTGCCCGGCGGCGGCCGTCAGCTTCCGGGGCCAGCGGTCCACGGCCGCTCCGCCGAGCGCCCCCATGAGCAGGCCGGGCGCGGCCTGGACGGACATGGAGAGGCCGGTGGCGGCTGCGGAGCCGGTGATCTGGAGCACCAGCAGGTTCTGGACGGTGAGCTGCATCCAGGTGCCGGCGTTGGAGACGAAGTTGGCGACGGCCCACCAGCGCATGCTGCGATGACGCAGCGCTCGCCAGGGGGAACGGTCGGCGGACGAGACCTTCGAGGGGGCGCGGGTGAGCCCGCGAGCAGAGAAAAGAGGCACAGGAGGGATACCGGGGAAGAGCGCGGCGGCGCGGACGGTGGGGTCGGAGGGGGCCCTGCGAGGCCTCCGCGCGCCGGAAGGGTGATGCGCGAGGGCGGGGATGCTGTGGCTGTTCTGGCCCGGCGCCCATCGTGGCAGACGGTTCCCGGGAAGAGGGGGGAGCAGTGCGCCGAGGCGCGCGCCAGGAGCCCCGGAATCTTCCAACTCCTCTGCCAGGAAGCCTGTTTGGACTTCTGGTGTGCTTGCTCACACGCGGCGAGGAGGGCACCCGCACAGGGTCGGACAGTGGCACGGCAACGGAAGGGGACATCATGAACAGCGGGGTACAGGTCGGACTCGAAGGCAGGCGGGCCCTGGTCACCGGCGGCGGCCGGGGGCTCGGCGCCGCGATCGTGCGGAGGCTCGCCCGCTCCGGTGCCGAGGTGATCGTCGCCGATGTGCGCGAGGACCTCGCCAAGGAGCTGTGCGAGAGCCTGACCGGCGAGGGGTGCCGGGCCTTTCCCGTCGTCCTGGACGTACGGGACGCGGAGGCGGTGGCCGAGGTCTTCCGGGACCTGGACGAGACGGGGCAGCCCGTGGACATCCTGGTCAACAACGCGGCGGTCGACGTCACGAAGGCGGTGAAGGAGCTGACGGCCGAGGAGATGACCCGGGTCGTCACCACGAACCTGCTCGCCCCGATGTACCTGTGCCGGGAGGGTTACCGGCGCATGATGGCGCGGGGCGGCGGCCACATCGTGAACATCCTCTCCACGGCGGCGCTGCGGACCTGGACGGAGGCGGGCCCGTACGCGGCCGCCAAGACGGGACTGCGGGCCTTCACCCACACCCTCTTCAAGGAGGCGCAGCGGGACTGCCCGGGCATCGGCGTGACGGGTGTCGTCGCGGGCGGCATGGAGACGCCGTTCATCATGGACCGCTTCCCCGACACGGACGTGGCCGTCCTGCAGAGTCCGGAGATCGTGGCAGACACCGTGATGTACGCCCTGTCGGTGCCGCCCGGCAGCGCGCTCGCCGAGCTCGTCGTCGTACCGCGCCGGGAGACGTCCTGGCCCTGAGAACCGGCCGAGGACGGTGGAGGGCCGGGCAGAGGACGGTGGAGGGCGCGTGGGTCAGCCCTCCACCCCGGTCGCACTGTGGGCGGCGCCCACCGGCTTGGACTCCGGGGAGCCGCGCTGCCTCAGGTAGACGGCGAGGATGACCATGGAGGCGACGGCGAGCAGCTCGGACTGCCAGTTCTGGAGCGTGCGGTTCCAGAACTCGGCGGAGCGGACGTACGTGCTCCAGCCGACCGGGTCCTGGAGCTGGCGGAGCTGGTCCTCGTTGAAGGTGACCACACCGGTGACGGACTGGGCCAGCCAGGACATCAGGAAGATCAGGCACATGACGATGCCGAGGGAGTTCGAGTAGAGGGTCTGCCGCAGTCCGCCGGCGGAGGCCGAGCGGGGCGACTCGGGGGTGGCGTACGCGCCGGTCTTCTGCTGCTCGTCCGTCTCCCGGCCGATCCGGTCGAGCGGCTTGGACTCCGGCGAACCGCGCTGCACCAGCCAGACGGTGCCGAACACGAAGAGGAAGAACTGCAGGAACTCCGACTGCCAGTTCTCGGTGACGTCCACCATGAAGTCGGAGGTCAGCACGTACGCGCCACACCCCATCGGGTGCAGGTCGGCCGCGGTGAGAACCGTGTTGAGCTCCGCGCACCCGGCGAAGGCCTGGCCGACGAGCGTGAGCAGGAACGCCGTGCCGAAGGCGAGGGTCAGACCGTTCCGGCGGAGGAACCGCGCGGCGCCGCTCATCGCTGGGTCAGCCCCGTCGTGACGGCGAGCGCGAGGCCCGCGGAGACCAGTACCAGACAGAGCACGAACAGCAGACGCATCTCAGCCCCCCTTCACTTCGCACCGGGCCGGGTGCCCCGGCCTCGGCGTGCAGCCGGCCGCCGTCACCTTCCAGCCGTCCGGGAAGGAGGCGAGGAAGACGCTGTCGTGCGCGAACACGACCCGGGCCTGCTCCCCGTAGACGTCGGTGGCGATCGGTTCGCCGGCGGCGGTCGCGGGGCCGAGGCCGGCCAGGACGGTGGGGCAAGGCCCGTCCTCCTCCACCTCCTCACGGGTGCCGGGCGCCAGCGCCTCGCACGCGCGCCCGGCGTCGGCGCCACGCAGCGCCGCCCCGAAGTCCACGGCCGCCGACCGTGCGGCGTCCTGTCTCTGTTCGACGTCACCGCATCCGGCAAGCCCGAGACCCAGGGCGCTCATCAGGAGGAGAGCGGTGGTGGCACGCATGGGACGAGGATGACCCGTCGGGTGGCGGCCACCCCCCGATCAGGTGGTCTGACACGCGCGGGGTTGACCCATGCGGCGTACGCGCCGCGTGAGGACACGTGTCGGGCGGGGTGGGACGGGGCGTCGCGGAAGGCCGTCGACCCGCCAGGGCCGGATCATCGGCCTCGGGACCCGACCCGAACCCCCCGGTCACCTGCGGAGGACGGGCTTCGCGGACTGCCGCGAACCCCGTCCTCCACCGCCGGGGGCGGCGGTCAGGGCGTGGCCGCCGGAGAGGACGGCCGGCCCGGAGTCCAGCGCAGCACCGCACCGAGCCCGCCGGCCGGCCCCCGCATGTCCTCGGGGATCACGAGCACCTCGGAGTCAGCGGCCACACAGGCACGCAGCAGGGCGTCGTCGGCGCGGGCCTCCTCGGGCCCGCCGTAGCCCCAGCTCCTGGCCTCGGTGCGACCGAGGGCGATGTCGGCCGCGCCGGAGCCCACCCACACGGACCGCCCCGCGTCGGAGGCCGCGCGGCCGAGCAGCAGGGTGGCCACCTGGTGTCCTCTGGCGGCCTCCACCACCGCCGGTACGCCTTCGGCGGCGGGGCCGGGGCCGGTGTCGACGGTCGCCTCACGGTGCTCGCCGGGCCGACCGCGACCCGCGCGGAAGGCATCCAGCGCGCGTTCCACCCGTTCGCGGGCGAACCGCGCGCGTGCCTCCTCGATCTGGCGGGCGAAGTGCTCGGACGACGCCCCGGGGGCCCGGCTGCCGTGGTCCACCTCCACGGCGACGCTCCTCAGCGCCTGCGGAAGCCGTTCCCGTACCGCCTTTCGTTCCCGTGCGTCCCCGGCCAGGACGAGCAGCGTCCCGCCGTCCTGCGGGCAGCGCCGCGCGAGTTCGGCGGCGATGATCTCGGCCGTCTCCTCCCACGCGTCCTCGACCTTGTTGCTGTAGTGCCACTCGTACCGGTCCTGGGGCATGCTGCGGTGGCCACGCCCCTGCCACTCCTCCCCCTCGACCTGCCCGACGTGCTCCCTGCCCAGGGGTCCCCACATCTCCAGATCGGCCCCCGTACGGTCGATCAGGGCCACCTGGCATCGCGGTTCGTCGTCGCGCAGGAACATCAGCGGGGCGATGTGCGGCAGGCTCGACCAGGTCACCTCGGCGGCGGGCGGGGCCGCCGCGAGGGGGAGGTCGAGCACGACTTCCCCGGCGGTCGCGAAGAGGGCCCGCCCCGGCGGGGCCCCGGAGGCGGGAGCGGCGCGCAGCTGCTGGGCGAGCACGCCGATCGTGGCCGGATCGACGCCCGCGTCGACGAGTTCCCCGAGGACGGCACGGTCACGCAGTTTCTGGATCTGCGCCGCGTCCTCGGTGGCCCTGCTCGTCTCGATGAAGACGGAGGCCCAGGGGCCGGGCCGTTCGAGGAGCGGTTTGAGGAAATCGAGGTCCATGGTGTCCACCAGAAATGTCGGAACGGACAGAGCGCCTCACCGGAGTCTTCGCCCGGCGTCACATTCCGTGGCGCCCCTTCATCTCCTGCTTCTCGTCCTCCTCCTTCCCGCGCTCGCCCTCCGCCTGGGAAGGGGTGGTCTGCCGCATCGCGTCGTCGCCGTCCCCCTGGAGTTGCTCCTGCCGGGCACGATCGGCGTCGCGCTGCGCCTGACGCTGTCTCGCCGACTCGTCCTTGTCGCGCGCGTTCATGGGGTTCCTCCGCGTCGTCAGGGTCGTCAGGGTCTTGAGGGTCTTGAGGGTCTTCAGGGGCGAGTGCCCCCGCCGGGGCCCGGCATGCGGTTCGCGCGACCGCTACGGCTCGCGCCCCGCGTCCGCCCCGGCCCCGTCGGCGGCCGTGTCCACATGCATCGCCGCCTCCTCCGCGGGCGCGGCCCCGTCGTCAAGGCCGACATCCCGGGCGACGGCGTGGTCGTCGCGGCCCGGGGGCGTGTCGACCGGGGCGAGGCGACCGGCCCTGGTGGCCCCGGCCTGCTCGTCGACGGGTTCGCCGGCGCCTTCCGGGAGGTCGCCGATGCCGTCGCCCTCGGGTGCCGCCTCCTCGGGGACCTCCTGGGCGAGCCGTTCGTCGAGCGATTCCCCCTCCCGCTGCTCGCGCTGGGTGGTGCCGTGCCGGGTGACGCCGCGCGGACGCTCGGGCGGGGAGTAGCCGGGCACGGACAGGTCTTCGAGGGGCTCCGTCACGATCGCGTTGTCCGGGTCGAGATCCCCGGAGGGGCGGTTGGCCGCGTCGGAGTGGGTGGGCTGGTACACGTCGTCGCCGCGGGCCTCGTCCGGGCCGGGCCGGTCACCGGAGGCGTCCGCGTCGGACTCGTTGCGGGCCATGGCCGGCTCCTTTCGTCTCGGTGGTACGGGGTGGGGCCGGGCCCGTCAGTCGGTGACGAGCACGATGGCGTACACGAGGAAGAACAGCGCGCACACGATGCCCAGCGCCCACACGATCAGGAGGGGTCCCTTCCCCCAGCCGCGCCGGAGTGGCCGGTAGGGACCGGTGCCGGTGCTGGTGCCCGACTCCGCCGGCGGTGTCTCGCCGGGCCGGATCTCGCCGCCGCCGGTGATGTTCCGACGGGCGGCGTCGGGGGTGCTGCGGGGGTCCTGCTCGGGGATGTCCCGGGGGTCGGGGTCGGGGTTGCTCGGTCTGGTCATGACGTTCATCTCCCTGCGAATTGCGGAAGGGCGACGGCCCGACGTCCGGGCACCGCGGCGACCTGACGTGTCCGAGGAGGTCCCTGCCTACAGTGCGCGGAGGGCGGGCAGGAGGGACGTCTCCGCCCAGCGGAGGAAGGACATCTGGTGGGCACCGCCGACCTGGACGAGGGCGAGGTCGGTGAAGCCCGCCTCGGCATAGGGCCGGACCGCTTCCACGACGGCGTCGACGTCGTCGCCGCAGGGGATGCTCTCGGCCACGTCCTCCGGGCGGGTGTGCTCGGTCGCCTGGACGAACCCAGCGGGCAGCGGGAGTTCGGCGTTGAGGCGCCAGCCGCCGAGGGACCAGCGGAACTGTTCGTGGGCGCGGGCCACCGCCGCCTCCCGGTCCGTGTCGTAGCAGACGGGCAGCTGCCCGATGCGGGGCTTGCCCGCGCCGCCCCGCGCGTCGAAGGCGTCCAGCAGCTCACGTTTCGGTTCCGTGGCGATCAGCAGGTCCGCGTGGCGCCCGGCGACGGCGCAGGAGCGGGGGCCCGAGACGGCGATGCCCACGGGTGGCGGTGTGCCGGGGACGTCCCACAGCTTGGCGTCGTCGACCTGGAAGTGGCGTCCGTGATGTGTCACGTGGTCGCCCTTGAAGAGGGCGTGGATGATCTCGGCGGCCTCGTCGAGCATCGCGAGGCGGACACGGGCCGAGGGCCAGCCCCTGCCGACGACGTGCTCGTTGAGGTTCTCGCCGGAGCCGAGACCCAGCCGGAACCGGCCTTCGGACAGCAGTTGCAGGGTCGCCGCCTTCTGCGCGACCACCACGGGGTGGTAGCGGAAGGTCGGACAGGTCACGAAGGTCATGAGGGGGATGCGGGAGGTCGCCTGCGCGGCGGCTCCGAGGACGCTCCACGCGTACGGTGCGTGCCCCTGCGCCTCCAGCCAGGGGAAGGAGTGGTCGGAGATCACGGAGAAGTCGAATCCCACCCGCTCCGCCTCGACCACGTGCCCGACGAGCTCACGCGGGCCTGACTGCTCGGTCATCATGGTGTATCCGATACGCATCATGCCCCGCGACTTGCCACGGCGGGCACCCCTGAAACGGGCCTTCGCCGAGACTCTTGCGCCCGCGCGGCCGGCCCGTTCACATGCCCTCCCGAGGCTTGGGGTCGTGGGGGCCGGGCGGGACGGGCCAGGACCGCTCGGCCTCGGACGCGTCGGCCGGTCCGGTCCGGGTGGTCGACGCGGCGTCGCTGTCCGGCGCGGGCAGGGTCTTCGGCGCGGCGGGCTCCACGACCGGTCCGGATCCCTGGGCTCCCGTGGGGCTCTGTCCGGTGGCAGCGCCCGGGTCGGTTCCGGCGCCGGCGTCGGCGGGGCGGACCCGGCCGCGCCAGCCGCCCGTTTCACCGCCCTGCTCCTCGATGAACCCCTTGAACCGCTTCAGGTCACCCTTCACCCGACGGTCGAGGACACCCATCATGTCGCCGGCCTTCTCCACCACGCCCTCCGGCTCCACGTCCATCGCCAGCCGCACCCGCGTGTGCTCCGCGTCCAGCGGCTGGAAGCTCACCACACCCTTCTGACGCGTCTCCCCCGCCACCGTCCGCCACGAGATCCGCTCGTCGGGAAGCTGGTCCACGATCTCGGTGTCGAACTCGCGCCGCACCCCCGCCACCTTCGTCCGCCAGTGACAGTGCCGGTCGTCGACCTGACGCACGTCCTCCACACCCTCCATGAACCGCGGGAACTCCTCGAACTGCGTCCACTGGTCGTACACCGTCCGCAGCGGCACATCCACGTCGATGGTCTGCTCGACCCTGCTCATCGCCCTGCCTCCAGAAAGTCGTCATGGCACTGTGCGGTCGACCCGCGCGTACCCGACGGCACGCACCTCACTCACCGGCGTACGCCGCGTCGCGGGCGGGCCGGTAGCGTGGACATCATGGGATGAATCAGCCCATACCGACGTGCCCGGCCGGGCGCTGAACCCTCGCGGATCCGGGAGACGACCTTGGCGAAACAGGCGCTCGTCGTCATCGACATGCTCAACACCTATCGGCACGACGACGCGGACCGGCTCGTGCCGTCGGTGACACGCGCCCTCCCCGGCATCGTCGACCTGCTGGGGCGTGCCCGGGCGGCTGGGGTCCCGGTCATCTACGCGAACGACAACTTCGGCCGCTGGCGGTCGCATCACGGACAGATCCTCGACATGGCCCTGGCGGGCCGTCACCCCGAGCTCGTCGACCCGGTCCGGCCCGACGACGAGTCCCTGTTCGTGGTGAAGGCACGCCATTCCATCTTCTACGAGACGCCTCTCGCCTATCTGCTCGGCACCCTGGACGTCGACGCGCTCGTCCTCACGGGCCAGGTCACCGAGCAGTGCGTGCTCTACTCCGCCCTGGACGCCCACATCCGGCACCTCGGCGTCACCGTCCCCCGGGACGCTGTGGCCCACATCCACGGCGACCTCGCGGACGCCGCTCTGCGCATGGTGGAGCGGAACATGGGCGGGCGGATCGTCGACGCCGCCGACATCCCCTGGTGACCCCGCAGGCCGGGGCCGGCCGAGCCCGGCCTGATCGACAAGGCACCCCCTAGGCGTCGGCGCTGGGCACGGCGAGGGGGCTTCCCGGTGCGTCCTTCCTGGCCGCCTCCATGCGGTCGCCCAGTTCGAGCAGCCGCTTGCGTCCCATGGCCTTGCGCACGTCGGGGAACCAGTCCTGCTCCTCCTCCTCGACGTGGTGGCGCACGTTCTCCATGAGGACGGTCATCTTGGCGTCGAACCGTTCGTCCGTGGGGTCGAGCCCGTCGAGTTCCGAGAGCATCCAGAGCACGGCGTGGTGTTCCTCGACGCTTTCGAGGACGTGGTCCTTGGTGTCGGGGGCGGCCTCGCGGGCCGCGGGGTAGAAGACCTGCTCCTCGATCCATGTGTGGGTCGTGAGTTCCCGGATCACCTGGTCCGCGATGTCCCGCTTCCGGTCGTACGCGTCGTCCCCCGCCCTCTCGAACTCCTTGAACAGCTTCTCCACGGTCTTGTGGTCGTCCCTGAGCATCACGATCCCGTCCATCACGGGCCCCTTCCACGTCGGTCATCGGCCGGCAGATGAGCTGACGGGGCGGTCCGGTGACGGGCGTACCGCCACGGGACCGCCCTCCGTCACGAGTCCTCGGAGACCGTCTCGACGAGGTCGCCCACCTGGCGCTCGGGCAGGGCCCGGGCGACGTCGGCCTGGGCGATGATGCCGACGAGGACGTGCTCGTCGATGACGGGGACCCGGCGGATCTTGTGCTCGCTCATGACACTCAGGACCCGTTCCACACTGTCGTCGGCCTGAACGGTGATGATCTCGCCCTCCGCGCAGTCGCCCGCCGTGCACTGCCCGGGGTCCTTGCCCTGGGCGACGGCCTTCACGACGATGTCGCGGTCGGTGAGCATGCCCTTCAGCTTCTCGTCGGGTCCGCAGATGGGCAGCGCGCCCACGTCCAGCTCGACCATCTTGCGAGCGGCCTCGACGAGGGTCTCGGAGGAGCGCACACAGGTCGCGTCGGGGGTCATGATGTCGCGTGCGTTGGTCATGGCTATCGCCTGCACTCAAGGTCGTGGGTGGCTGGGTCTGACGGGCGCCTGCCCGGTGGCGGGCCCCTCAATCCTGCTCGTCCCGGTCGCGGCGGCCCGCGCCCCCGGCGGCACGGGCCGACGGGGACGCGGGTGGTCCGAGCGTCCGCGGTCTAGGTGGTGCCGCGCTTCTTCAGGTCGTCGACGGCCTTCGTACCGCCCCGGCGCCCCTTCTCGGTGGCCTCTCGGGCCTTGCCCTTCAGCTGTTCAGCCCTGCCTTCGGCCTCCATCCCCTTCTTGCCCGTCATCTTGCCGACGGTCTCCTTGACCTTGCCCTTGCCCTTCTCCATACCGCTCTTGGCCATGAGTGGATTCCTTTCTCGTCATCCCCGGTTCTCGCCGCCGAGGGCGTCGATGATCGCCGCCGAGAAGGCGTCGAGGTCGTCGGGCTTGCGGGAAGTGATCAGGGGGTGGCCTCCGGAGGTGTCGACGACGACCTCCTTGTCCCGCCACGCGCCTCCGGCGTTCTCGAGGTCGGGACGGAGCGACGGGTACGAGGTGAGTTCGCGGTCCCGGGCCAGTCCGCTGTCGACGAGGAGCCAGGGGCCGTGGCAGACGGCGGCCACCGGTTTGCCGGCCTCCGCGAAGGCGGAGACGAGACGCCGGGCCTCGCTGTCGGTGCGCAGCCGGTCGGCGTTGAGGGTGCCACCCGGAACGACGACGGCGTCGTACGCGTCCGCCGTGACGGTCGCGAGCGTCGTATCGGGGTGGAGGACGGATCCTGGCCGGCGGTCCGAGACGAGGGTCTGGACGGGCTCGTCCTTCTGCGCGGCCAGGGTGACACCGGCGCCGGCCTCGCGCAGGGCGGCCATCGGCTTCTCCAGCTCGTCCTGTTCCGTCCCGTAGTTCGTGGTGAGGACGAGGACGTTCTTTCCGTCGAGCGACACGACGTGTTCCTCTCTCGGTCGGCCCCCCGTTCCGGCGTTCTTGCCCCCGCCCTCCCTGCGGCTCACCGCAGGGGCGCCGCTCAAACCTCCTGAAGGGGACCGGAGCGGATACGGAGTGCCGGGCCCCGCGCTTCGGACCGGGGGGCGCCGAGGCGGGCGCGGAAGCTCCTGGGGGGCCACGGCGCACATGACTCGGAGAGAAAAGGGCAAGCGCACGGCAACCGAGGGTTTCGCGCCGAGGACCGGCGGGCCCCCGAGGCACTGGAGGTGTCACCATGGTTCCCCTTCTTCTCGTCCTCCTCGTGATCCTGATCCTCTTCGGCGCCGGGTTCGCGGTCGAGGTGCTCTGGTACATCGCGATCGCCGTGCTCGTGTTGTGGCTGCTGGGCTTCCTGATGCGGAGCGGCAGTGGGCGCTGGTACCGGTGGTAAGGCGGGGGCCGCTCCTCTGGAGACCCCGCGCCTCGACGATGCCGTGCCCCGGACGATGTCCGGGGCACGGGCGCGTGATCGGCTCGTCACGGCACGGCAGACCTGCATGAATTAGCCGATAATCGTGTCAAACCGGACGATAGCGGGCACGCTTTCTTCAGGACGCTCGACCGATGGACCGCAGCCGCCCGCTCCCCCGGGGCCGCGCGACGCAGGCCCATCGCCCTGTCGAAGGAGCCCTTTCATGTCCACCGTCAGAGACCGCTCGGCCATCTCCCAGGCCACCCCGGACACCGCAGGGACGCCGGGAGCCGTGACGCGCCAGGCTGCGCTCGACGGCCTCCCGGAGCCCATCCGGCCCACCGCCGTCTCCACGGACGACGCCCGGACCCTTTCCGTCGCACTCTTCGAACGGCTTCGGGTACTGGAGGAGGGGACCCCCGAGTACGCATACGTACGCAACACCCTCGTGGAGCTCAACCTCAGCCTGGTCAAGTTCGCCTCCCGCCGGTTCAGGAACCGCGCCGAGCCGGTGGAGGACATCATCCAGGTCGGCACGATCGGCCTGATCAAGGCGATCGACCGGTTCGACCCCGACCGCGCGGTCGACTTCTCCGCATTCGCCCTGCCGACGATCGTCGGCGAGATGAAGCGCTTCTTCCGTGACACCAGCTGGGCCGTACGCGTGCCCCGCCGTCTCCAGGAGATGCGGATCGACCTCGCCAAGGCGGCGGACACCCTGGAGCAGGGTCTGGGGCGCCGTCCGAGCCGCGCGGAGCTCGCCGCGCAACTCCACCTCACGGAGGACGACGTCACCGAGGGCCAGCTCGCGGCGCACGGCTATGCCGCCCGCTCCCTGGACGTCCCCGCGGGCGACGAGGACTCGGCCCCCGGCGCGAGCCCGCGCCACCTGGCCACCTGCGAGCCCTCGTACGAGCTGATCGAGTCCCTGACCTCGCTGCGCCCCCTGCTCGAACGGCTTCCCGAACGCGACCGGACCATTCTCGAACTGCGCTTCGGCGAGGAGCTCACCCAGGCGGAGATAGGCCGGCGCATCGGTCTCTCCCAGATGCACGTCTCACGTCTGCTCACCCGGATCCTCGGCGAGCTCAGGACGGGCCTGCTCCAGGAGGACTCCACGGAGGACGAGACGGACTGCTGACCTCCAGCCACACCACCTTGCCCGCCGCTCCCGAGCCCTTGTCCTCGCTGCCCCAGTCACCGGCCAGCCTGTCCAGCACCATGAGGCCGTGACCGCCGGGCAGCGCGGGCGAGCGGGAGCCGTGCGCGCGCGGATGCTCGGGGCTCGCGTCGGCCACCTCGACGCGCAGCGACCCACCGCCGTGCCGGAGGACCAGCTCCTCCGGGCCGCCGGCGTGCAGACACGCGTTGGTCACGACTTCCGAGACCAGGAGCAGCACGTCCTCGAGCCGCTGCTCCGCCTCCTCGGTCTTCGGGGGGATCCACCCCCAGTCCGTGAGGGCCTGGGCCGTGAAGTCCCGGCACCGCGCCACCACGCCGCGGGTCCCGTACAGCCTGAGTCTGCGCACCTGCTCCGGGGAGCCGTCAACGGTCTCGGACATGTCGTCCGCCGCCTTCGTGGCCGCGCGCGGCGAGTGCCTCGTCCGTGCTCTCGTACACCTGGAAGACCTCCCGGGCACCGGTGATGTCGAACATCCGGTCCACCGGCGGGCGCAGTCCGGAGAGTTCCAGCCTTCCACCCGCCCGCATCCTCCGGAGACGGGACCTGAGGAGAACGTTGAGGCCGGACGAGTCGCAGAAACCGAGACCGGAGCAGTCGACGATGATCCGCCCGCTGCCGTCACCCTGCTCCAGGGCCTCCCGCAGCGGGTCGACGGCATCGCGGTCGAGCTCCCCCGTCAGCACCAGGACGACGGTGTCCGTTCCCGGGACGAGCCGGCTCTCGACACCGAACCGGTCGGACAGGTCCCGCTCCCCTTCTTCTTCCGCGCGCTCTTCGTCCGCCATGCGCTCACCCGCCTTCTCGTTGCTTTTTGCCCTTTCTACACCTTTTACACGTGCCCACCGTGGCGGGCTTGCGCCCCGGGTGTCGACGGGAACGCGGGACGCGCGCCGGGGCACGCAGACGGCGCCCGCACAGGGTGCGGACGCCGTCACAGCGGGATGCACGGGGCTCCCGGGTCAGCCGCGGACGATGTTCTCCGCCTGCGGGCCCTTCTGGCCCTGCGTGATGTCGAAGGTCACGGCCTCGCCCTCGTTGAGCTCGCGATATCCGTTGCCCGAGATGTTGGAGTAGTGAGCGAAGACGTCCGGTCCGCCTCCGTCCTGGGCGATGAAGCCGAAGCCCTTCTCGGAGTTGAACCACTTCACGGTGCCGCTGGCCATGCTCGTCCTTCTGGTCAATCCGGCAGCCGCCCCGAGGTCGGGCGGCTGCGGCGCCCTCTTGCGGGCGTCCACCTCAGTTCTCCCCCGCCCCGCCCTTCCCTACACCCACCATTCCGATCTTCTTACAGGGCCTTTCCGCCGCGTCCTCCGGAGCGCCGGGAAGGGCCGCCGCGGTGGGCGTCCCCTCCCGTCGCGGAGGCGCGTCGATCCGTACACCCACGCGAGATGATCACTCGTTCGTGAGTTGCGCCGTCGCCCCGCCCGGCGTACCGCGAGCCTTGCGGGGGTGGCGCGCGACCGGTGCCGCCCTGTCGCAGCGGTTGTCGGTGGAGGGATGTCATGACGCGGGAAGCGGGACGCCGTGGGGGCCCGGGTGAGCAGGCGGTGCTCCTTGCGGCCGGGCTCGCGGACATCGCGGTGAGCACGCTGGGTTCGGCGCTCGGCGCGGTACGGGGGCTTGCCCGCCGTTCGGACACGGCGGAGCTGGTGGCGGAGGCCGAACGGGACCTGACGGCGCGGGGCCGCCTGATGCTCGACCGCTGCACGACCGTGCCCCCGGCCCATCTGGAGGTGCTCGCCCAGCACGTCCTGGCGCGGCGGGCGGCCGACGGTGACTGAGCGCTGGGAGCCGGCGGCGTTCAAGGCCCGTGTCGACGAGGTGCTGCACCGTTTCGTCGCCGGGGAAGCCGATCTCCTGGCGGCGGTCGACCCGGCTCTCGGGCCGGTGGCCGAGCAGCTGGAGGCGGCGGTCGCGGTCGGCAAGCGGCTTCGGTCGGCGTTCTGCTACTGGGGCTGGCGCGCCGCCCGGCAGCCCGAGAGCGAGGCACTGCTGAGGGCGGCGGCGTCCATGGAGCTGGTGCACGCGGCCGCGGTCGTCCACGACGACCTGATCGACGACAGCCCGCTGCGGCACGGCCGGCCCACCGTCCACATGGCCCTCGGCGGTGCCGTGGCGCACCATCCGCGGGCCGCGGACGCCGGGCGGTCGCTCGCGATGCTGGTGGGTGATCTGCTGATGTCGCTGGCCGGGCAGCTGTTCGCGACCAGCGGTCTGCCCGCCGCGTACCTCGGCCGGGCCCGGCCCCTGTGGGCGGCGCTCGCGCGGGACCTGATCGCGGGTGAGTGTCTGGAGATCCTCCACACCGGTGCCGTTCCGGACACGGCGGCGTCGCTGAAGGTGATCCGCTACAAGACCGCCAAGTACACCGTCGAGCAGCCCCTCTTGATCGGGGGCGCCCTGGCCGGGGCTGGTGAGGGGCTGAGGGAGGGGTACAGCGCGTACGGGCTGCCGCTGGGCGAGGCCTTCCAGCTGAGGGACGATCTGCTCGGCCTGTTCGGGGATCCGCGGCACACCGGGAAGGCCACCTGTGACGACGTACGCGGCCATCGGCCCACCGCTCTCCTCGCGGAGACCTGGCGCATCGCGGGTCCCGGCGAGCGGGAGCGGCTGAGCGCGCTGCTCGGCCGGGCCGATCTGGACGAGGACGGCCTGGAGGCCGTACGCGGGGTGATGCGCCGGCTCGGGGCGCCCGACCGCGTCGAGAAGATGATCACCGTCCGGGTCGGGGAAGCGCTGGGCGCCCTCCACGACCTCGACGTGCCCGCGCCCGCCACCGCCGCCCTGACCGCCCTGGCGCATTCGGCGGCGGTCCGGCTGTCCTGACCTCGCGTCACAGAGTAGGAGCCTTCCCATGTCCCCCACCGACGCATCGACGAACGCCCTCCGGCAGACCGGCGACGAGCTCGCCGACGCCACCGTCGCCGCTCTCTTCGCGCGCGGCGAGATGGGCACGTTCAACACCCTGATGCGCTTCTTCTCCACCGCCGGCGCCCCGGTGCCGGACGGGCTGCCGGACGTCGCGAGGGAGTACCTGCGGGCCACGAGCGCCCCGCCGGCCTGGGTGGACTGGGAGGAGATGGAGCGGGCCCGGCTGTTCTTCATCGACAACGACGTGCACATCGCGACCGCCCTGTCCTTCGCCTCCATGCCCGCCTGCTACCTCGTCCCCCACGTGGCGAAGCTGCTCTCCACGACACACGGTCTGAACTACCCGTCCACGCGGATGGCGGCGACCGGCCAGTTCACCGTGCATCTGATGCGGCCCGACGCGTTCGAGGCCGGCAGCCGCTTCCTTCCCGCCGCGCAGAAGGTCCGTCTGCTGCACGCCTCCATCCGCCACCACCTCACGCGCGAGAACCGCTGGGACGCCCGGGCGTCGGGGGTTCCGATCTGTCAGGAGGACATGATCGGCGGGCAGATGTTCTTCTCGCTGCTCGTCCTCGACAGTCTGCACCGCCTCGGGATCCACATGTCCCAGGAGGGAGCGGAGGCCTACTACTACGCCTGGCGGGTGGTCGGGGCCATGCTGGGGGTCGACCAGGACGCGGTCCCCGCGACCCTCGACGACGCCCGCGTGTTCCTCGACCGGTACATGACCCGGTACATGGGGCCGTCCCCGGAGGGCGCGCACCTGACGCGGCAGCTCATCGAGCTGTACGAGGACATCGTGCCCGGGACCTTCCTCGACCCGGTCGTCCCCGCACTCGTCCGCTACCTCGTCGGGGACACGTGCGGCGACTGGCTGGAGGTCCCCAGCACGCCCTGGGACACGGTCGTCAGGACGGTGCCGCATCTCCTGGGCGTCCTCGAGACCATCGAGGACCGCTCCCCGCTCGGCGCGTGGGCCCTGGACCGGCTCGGCCATCTCACCACCCGCTTCGAGCTGTCCTCGCTCACCCGTGGGCGGGTCATGCACTACGCCGTCCCCGAGCACCTCAGGAAGGACTTCGGCCTCCCCGACGCCCCGTCCCGCACCCGTCGCTGGACACCGCCCGCCGCGACGCTCGTACCGTAGTCCGCGTGGGCCCCTCGCCCGGTGGTGCCGAGCCTCATCGCCCGGTCCACTCCTTCAGGACCGCCGCGACCTGACGGACGTCGATCAGGCCCTCCGCCACCCGCTCGACGAGGTGGATCGCCTCTTCCGCGGACACCTCGACCGGGAAACCGGAGGCGTGGAGGTAGGCCGCCGCGACGACCACGCCGTACAGCTCGTTGGAGTGTTCGAGCGCCGGGACCCGTACGAACTGCTCCAGGAGCGCGGCGGCCCGGTGGTGCGGCTGGTCGTAGACCGGCGTGTCCATCACACGGAAGGCGTGGCGCGCACGGGCCGCCTCGAACGCTCCCCAGTCGGAGATCTCCGGGTCGCCGGGGATCTCCTGCTGTGCGACGTCGAGCAGCCAGGACAGATCTATCTGCAGCAACATTCCGGCGCGCGGCTCAGACGGCGCCGGCGCCGGTCTTCGTGGGGCGGCCGAACCGCTCCGCGAAGGCCTGCCCGTGCCGGCCGACGAAGAAGCGCGCACCCTCGACGAACCGGGTGCGCATCAGATCGGCGTCCAGAACCCGGCCCGCGTAGTCCTCCGCGGGTACGTGCTTCTCCGCCGCGACCCGCTCCAGCGCCGCGTACGCCTCGTCGCTGATCTCGATCCTGAGTTCCCGTGCCATGCGCCCACGGTAGCGGTCCACGGCCGGTCGCGGCAGAGGGCGGTCGATCCGCCCGTACGGCGCCCCCGCCCCACGCCCCCGGACTCCCCTCGGGACGCGGACGGCCTCTGTGATCGGATAGGGCCATGGATTCTCGGACCCTGTACCTGTTCAGCGGCGCGGCCTCGCCCGTCTTCGACGTCGCCCGGGTCATCGAGGAGGCGCAGGCCGACGGCTGGGACGTCTGCCTCGGCCTCACGCCGACGGCCGCCCGCTGGCTCGCTCACTCCCTCGACGGGCTCGCCGCGCTGACGGGCCATCCGGTGCGCTGGGACTACAGGCTGCCCGGCGAGCCCGACATGTGGCCGCGCGCGGACGCGATCGTCGTCGCGCCGGCCACGTTCAGCACGGTGAACCAGTGGGCGCTCGGAATCACCGACAAGTGGCTCGTCGGGGTGGTGGCGGAGGGGATCGGCAAGGGAACCCCGATGGCGGTGATGCCCTGTGTGAACTCCGCCTTCGCCGCGCACCCGCAGTTCGAGCGGTCACTCGAGACGCTGCGGGGTGCCGGCGTCAGGGTCCTGTACGGCGAGGGCGGATTCGTGCCCCACGAGCCCGGCCAGGGAGACCCCACGGCGTATCCCTGGCGTGACGCCCTGGACGCCGTGGTGGACGTCCTTCACGTCTCCGCCTGACGGGCGTCCACCCTCGACCTCACACCCTCGGGGAGCGCGGGTCGTCCCGCCGTCCGCTACTGCCCCACCCGACCGTCGACGCATTCGCGCAGCAGGTCGGCGTGTCCGCAGTGGCGGGCGTACTCCTCGACCCTGTGGACCCACAGTTCCCGGACCGAGGTGTCGTCCTGGATCACCCGCGCGCCCAGATCCGTGCAGGCGGCCAGAGCCTCGTCGGTCGCCGCCTGTTCGCGGGCGAGGTCGGCGAACGCGCCGTCGACGACCGTCTGTTCCGCGACGGCGCCGTTGAAGTCGCCGTCGGCGTCCCCGTACAGCGTGGGTTCCGGGTCGCCCGGCAGGATCCAGTTGCGCCAGTCCCGCTCCACCTCGGCCAGATGGCGCACGAGGCCGAGCAGGGACATGGTGGACGGGGGCACCGAACGGCGCGCCAGCTCCTCGGGGTTCAGACCCTCGCACTTCATCCGAAGGGTCAGCCGGTAGCCGCCGAGGAAGTCCCGCAGCGTCGCCAACTCGCCGTCCTGGCTCGCCGCCTCACTGTGGCGGGGGTCCTTGTCGGGGTCCACCCACATGTCGGGGTGGACGTTCGCCTGGCTCCACCGTTCGGGCACGCCGCTCACTGTGTTCACGTGCCGAGGGTGGTGAGCGGCGGCCCGAGGCGCAAGCGATTTTCCCGCGCCGCCGCCGACCGCCCGCAAGAACTGAGGCCGCGTTCGCGCGGCGCAGCGAGAACGTGCCCATTCGCCGGAGAAGTTCGTCAGACCGCGTGTGCCCCGTGGAGACGGTGCGGAGAGATCATTCAGAAACCTTGTTGAAGAAGCCCGTACCCCGGGTTCACTCTTGATTTGCTCCTGCCAATCCGCACAGGGTTCTCTCGAACGTTTGACGCCCCACACGTCAACACGAGGAGAGATCCCCTTTCATGGCAACTCACAAGCGATCCCACGGTCTTCGTCACGCGGCC
The DNA here is from genome assembly GCF_042879855.1 of Streptomyces sp. NPDC058326. Classification (NCBI taxonomy): domain Bacteria; kingdom Bacillati; phylum Actinomycetota; class Actinomycetes; order Kitasatosporales; family Streptomycetaceae; genus Streptomyces; species Streptomyces sp. NPDC058326. Next base: position 130,661 of record NZ_JBHVZO010000012.1, read on the forward strand.
ATAGCCACTGGTGTGGCAGGCGCCGCCGCCGCGGCACTGTTCGCGACCAACATCGCCGGGGCGGCCGCCCCGGCCGAAGGGACCGTGCACGGTCTCGGCGCCCCGGGCGCCGTCGCCGGCAGCTTCGTCGTCATCCTCGACGCATCCGCGAACAAGGCGGATCTCGCGAAGAAGTACGGCGGCACGCTGGTGCGCTCCTACGGCTCCGAGGTCAACGGCTTCTCCGCGTCCGGCCTCAGCGTCGAGGAGGCCAAGCGGCTCGCCGCCGATCCCGCTGTCGGGACGGTCGTCCAGAACAAGCGGTTCAGCATCAACGAGACGCAGGAGAAGCCCCCGTCCTGGGGCCTGGACCGGATCGACCAGGCCGACCCGGCGGGCGACCAGAAGTACACCTACCCGGACAACGGCGGCGAGGGTGTGACCGCGTACGTCATCGACACCGGCGTACGGATCTCGCACCAGGACTTCGGCGGCCGGGCGACCCACGGCTTCGACGCCGTGGACAACGACGGCACCGCCGACGACGGCAACGGCCACGGCACCCACGTGGCGGGCACCATCGCCGGCACCTCGCACGGCGTCGCCAAGAAGTCCAAGGTCGTCGCCGTCCGCGTCCTGGACGACAACGGCTCCGGCACCACCGAACAGGTCGTGGCGGGCATCGACTGGGTCACCAAGAACCACTCGGGGCCCTCGGTCGCGAACATGAGCCTCGGCGGCGGCGCCGACGAGGCGCTCGACGCGGCGGTCAAGCGGGCCATCGACTCCGGGGTGACCTTCGCGGTGGCCGCCGGCAACGAGTCCGCCGACGCCGGACAGGGCTCGCCGTCCCGGGTGCCGGAGGCGCTCACCGTGGCGTCCAGCACCAAGGACGACGAGCAGTCGGACTTCTCGAACTTCGGCGCCGTCATCGACCTGTACGCTCCCGGTTCGGACATCACGTCGGCCTGGAACGACAGCGACACCGGCACCAAGACGATCTCCGGCACGTCCATGGCCGCTCCGCACGTGGCGGGCGCCGCCGTCCTGTACCTGGCGGCCAACCCGTCCGCGACGCCCGCCGACACCGCGGCGGCGCTGACCGGCGGGGCCACCGCCGACGCCATCAAGAACCCCTCCTCCGGCACCGCGAACAAGCTGCTGAAGGTGGCGCCGTAACAGCACCGCACCCCAGGTCGGCCGACCACTGAGCCACGACGAGGTGGCCCTCCACACACCGGTGGAGGGCCGCTTTCGTGGGCGGGATGCCGGATACTGCTGCGATGCCGCAGACGCCGCCCGCCGTGGAGCCGGAACCCATATCGGCCGATCCGCCGCACCGCGCGGACCTCACCCTGCTCACGCAGTCCTGGCTCGACCTGGCGTTCCTGCACTGGGCCGTGGACCCCGCCGACGTGGCCCCGCTGCTGCCCGCCGGCACCGTGCCCGACACCCTCGACGGCGTCACCTATGCCGGCCTCGTCGCCTTCCGGATGCACCGGGTCGGCTGGTTCCGCCTGCCCGGGCTCCCCTATCTCGGCACCTTCCCCGAGACGAACGTCCGGCTCTACTCGGTGGACGGCCACGGCCGTCGCGGTGTCGTCTTCCGCTCGCTCGACGCGTCCCGGCTGATCCCCGTGACCGTCGGCCGGTGGGCGTTCCGGCTCCCCTACGTCTGGTCGAGGATGAGCGTCCGCAACGACGGGTCGACCGTGACGTACGCCAGCAGCAGGCGGTGGCCCGGGCCCCGCGGTGCCCGCAGCGCGATCAGCGTCGCCATCGGGGAGCGGGTCGAGGAGCCCACCGCGCTGGAACACTTCCTGACCGCGCGCTGGGGCATGCACAGTTCCTTCCTCGGGCGGCAGCTCTACCTTCCGAACACCCACCCCCGCTGGCCGTTGCACCGCGCCCGGCTCCTCGACTGCGACGAGACGCTGCTCGCCGCGGCCGGTCTCGCCCGGCCCCTCGGGCCGCCCGTGAGCGTGCTCTACTCGCCGGGCGTTCCGGTGCGCTTCGGTGGTCCGCCGCGCCGGCCGCGCCTCACGTCGGTCCCGCGGCCCCGGGGCGGCTGACCTCCCTTCTCCGCGCGTTCCCCTCACCCCAGCCGGTACGTCCTCACCGCCGTGCCGCCGAAGACCGCCGCCCGTTCCGCCCGGCTCAGCGCGCCCGTGAGCTCCCGGGCCGTCGCCAGCGTGTCGCCGTACGAGGCCGCCAGGGTGCACACCGGCCAGTCGGAGCCGAACATCAGACGCTCCGGGCCGAACGCGTCGAGCAGGGTGTCGGCGTACGGGCGCAGGTCGCCCACGGTCCAGGTGTCCCGTTCGGCCTCGGTGAGGAGGCCCGAGAGCTTGCCCACGGTGTTCGGCAGGGCGGCGAAGGCCCGCAGGCGGGTCGCCCACGGTTCGAGCCGTCCGGTCGCGACCGGCGGTTTCGCCGCGTGGTCGAGCACGAACGTCAGCCCGGGCAGTTCCGCCGCCGCCGCGGTCGCGGCGGGCAGCTGGTGCGGAAGGATCACCAGGTCGTACGCGAGCCCGGCGCCGGCCACCGCACCGAGACCGCGCAGGACCTCGGGGCGCAGCAGCCACGCGGGGTCCGGTTCCGACTGGACCTGGTGGCGCACACCCACCAGGTGCTCGCCGCCCGGCAGGCCGAGCAGGGCGGCCAGGGTGTCCGCCACGTCGGGTGCCGTGAGGTCCGTCCAGCCCACCACACCGGCGACGAGATCGCTGCCGTCGGCGGTCGCGAGCATCTCGGGGGTCTCCTCGGCCACGGTCACCGTCTGTACGAGCACGGTGGCCGTCACCCCCGATGCCTCGGTCTCGGCCCTCAGGTCGCGCTCCGTGAAGGTGCGGCGCAGCGGGGCGAGCGCGGGTCCCGTGATCCACTCCTGGTCCCGGACGGAGAGGTCCCAGAGGTGGTGGTGGGCGTCGACGACGAGGGGGCCGGTCACAGCTGCCACACCACGGGCAGTACGGCGTCCGCGCCGTCGCCGGAGTAGTCGTGCGCGACGTCGAGGAGTCCGGCCATGCGGGCCTGCCACTCGACGTTGACGGGGAGGGTCTCCAGTGCGGCGAGGAGGCGGGTGTAGTCCTCGCAGTCGAGCAGGTGGAAGAGGTCCGTGCCGCTGCGCCAGATCGTCCAGGAGGTGCAGCCGGCCGCCCGGATCGCCCGGGTGAGCTCGGCGGGGACATCACGGTGGGCCTGTTCGTACGCGTCGACGCGGTCGGCGCGGACCCGTGTGTGCAGGGCGACTCTCATCGGCAGGTCCTCCGGCTCGGGGCGGGTGCGTCCTCGGGGAGGTGGCGTTCGCGTCGCAGTTCGTCCCAGAGGGCGGGCGGGATGTCGCGGCCCAGCATGTCGGCGGCGTCCGCGGCCTCGTCCGCGCTGCGCAGGCCCAGGAGGACGCCCGCGACGGCGGGGTGGCCGAGTGGGAACCTCGCGGCCGCGGCCCGCAGGGGCACCCCGTGGCGCTCGCAGATCTCCCGCAGCCGGTGGGCCCGCCGCAGTGTCTCCGGTGGCGCCTCGGCGTAGTCGTACGTGGCGCCCGGCCGGGGATCGGCGAGCAGGCCCGAGTTGAAGACGCCTCCGGCGACGACGGAGACTCCTCGGCGCCGCGCGGCCGGCAGCAGGTCGGCCAGGCCGCTCTGGTCGAGCAGGGTGTAGCGGCCCGCGAGGAGGACGGCGTCGATGTCGGTCTCGGTGACGAAGCGGGTGGGGAGGCCGGTCTGGTTCATGCCGATGCCGACGGCCCTGACGACTCCTTCGGCGCGCAGCCGTTCCAGGGCCGGGTACGCCTCGCGCAGGGCCTGCTCGGCGTGGTCGTCGGGGTCGTGCAGGTACACGGTGTCGACGCGGTCGAGGCCGAGCCGTGCCAGGCTGGCTTCGAGGGCGCGCCGGACGCCGTCCGCGCTGAAGTCCCACACCCGGCGGTGAGCGGCGGGAACGGCGAAGCCGTGCGCGAGGTCGTCGCCGGTGGCGCCGGGGTCGGGGACGAGGAGCCGCCCGACCTTGGTGGAGACGGTGTACGTGTCGCGGGGCCGGTCGCGCAGGAACGCGCCGAGCCGCCGCTCGGACAGGCCGAGGCCGTAGTGCGGCGCGGTGTCGAAGGACCGGATGCCGCGGTCCCACGCGGTCGCGAGGGTCCGGGCGGCCTCCTCGTCGGTGACGCCCCGGTAGAGGTTGCCGATCCCGGCCGCGCCGAAGGCGAGACGGGTCGTCCAGGCGTCCGACGTTCCGAGGGGGACGCGGTCGGGGACGGGCCGGTCCGTCGGCTGTGCGCGGGGGTGGTCGCCGCCGGGGCGGTCGGGGGCGGCGCTCATGTGGTCGCCGGCCGCGGGCGGAGCCCGGACATGCCGCCGTCGACGGCGAGCGCGGTGCCCGTCACGGAGCCGGCGGCCGGGGAGGCGAGGTAGACGACGGCCGCCGCGACCTCGTCCGCGCTCACGAGCCGGCCGGTGGGCTGGCGCGCGCCGAGCGCCGCGCGTTCGGCCTCCGGGTCGTCGGCGGCTTCGAGCAGCCGGGCGACCCAGGGGGTGTCCACGGTACCGGGGTTGACGCAGTTGACGCGGATGCCCTCCCGGACGTGGTCGGCGGCCATGGCGAGCGTCAGGGAGAGCACGGCTCCCTTGCTCGCCGAGTACAGCGCCCGCTGGGGCAGGCCCGCGGTGGCGGCGATGGAGCAGACGTTGACGACGGCGGCGTGCTCCGAGCGGCGCAGGTGGGGCAGGGCGGCCCGGGTCGTACGGACGACGCCGAGGACGTTGACGTCGAGGACATCGTGCCATTGGCCGTCGGGGTTGTCCTCGACGGTCCCGGCCGCGCCGATGCCGGCGTTGTTGACCAGGATGTCGATGCCGCCGAGGGCGGTGGCGGCGGCCGTGACCGCCGCACGCACGGAGGCGTCGTCGCCGACGTCCGCGCGGAGGGCGGTGAGCGCGCCGGGTGCCGCGTCCGGGTTCAGGTCCAGGACGGCGACGGCGGCGCCGTGGGCGTCCAGCATCCGGGCGACGGCGCGTCCGATGCCGGAGGCTCCGCCGGTGACGACGGCGCGCAGGCCGGCGAGGGGCGGTGTGGTCATGCCGTCACCTCGGCGGGGGCGGTCGCCGCCAGGTCGGCCGCCCAGAACGTGCCGTCGGGGTAGGCGAAGGTGGCAAGGGAGGCCTGGTGCATGTCGGCGGAGAAGCCCGGTGCCGTGGGCGCCGTGTAGGAGCCCTCGCGGACGACGGCCGGGTGGGTGAAGTGCTCGTGGAGGTGGTCGACGAATTCGATGACCCGGTCCTCCGTGGTTCCGCTGAGTGCCACGTAGTCGAACATCGCCAGGTGCTGGACGAGTTCGCAGAGGCCCACGCCGCCCGCGTGCGGGCAGACGGGGACTCCGTACTTGGCCGCGAGGAGCAGGATGGCGAGGTTCTCGTTGACCCCGCCGACCCGGGCCGCGTCCAGCTGGACGATGTCCACGGCGTCGGCCTGGAGGAGCTGCTTGAACACGATGCGGTTCTGTACGTGCTCCCCCGTGGCCACCTTGACCGGGGCGACGGCGGCACGGACCCGGGCGTGTCCCAGGATGTCGTCGGGACTGGTGGGTTCCTCGATCCAGTACGGGTCGAACTCGGCGAGCGCCCGTGTCCACTCGATGGCCTCGGCCACGTTCCATCGCTGGTTGGCGTCGACGGCCAGGCGGACGTCCGCGCCGACGGCGGCACGGGCGGCGCGGCAGCGGCGTACGTCGTCCGCGAGGTCGGCGCCCACCTTCAGCTTGATCTGGGTGAATCCCGCGGCCACCGCCTCCTTGGCCAGCCGGGTGAGCTTCTCGTCGGAGTAGCCGAGCCAGCCCGGCGAGGTCGTGTAGGCGGGGTAGCCCCGGGCGCGCAGGGTTCTCTCGCGTTCGGCCCGCCCCTCCCGGCCGCGCCGCAGCAGGTCCAGGGCCTCTTCGGGGGTGAGCGCGTCGGCGATGTAGCGGAAGTCGACCTGGGAGACGAGCCATTCGGGGTCGGCGTCGGCGAGCAGCTTCCACAGGGGCTTGTTCCGTCGTTTGGCGGCGAGGTCCCAGACGGCGTTGACCACGGCCCCGACGGCCATGTGCATGACACCCTTCTCCGGTCCGAGCCAGCGGAGCTGGCTGTCGCCGATCAGCGCTCGGCTGATCAGGCCGGGATCGGCGCACAGGTCGTCCACGGACCGGCCGATGACATGGGGGCGCAGTGCCTCGATGGCGGCGACCTGGACATCGTTGCCACGCCCGATGGTGAAGGTGAAACCGTGGCCGGTGAGGCCGTCGGGCTCGTCGGTGCGCAGGACGAGGTAGGCCGCGGAGTAGTCGGGGTCCGGGTTCATCGCGTCGGAGCCGTCGAGTTGGCGGGAGGTGGGGAAACGAATGTCGTGGGTGTCCATCGCGATGACCCGCGTGATGTCAGTGGACAACGGGGTTCCTTTCACACCTGGGCTGCCTGCTCGGTGTTCGGCGGCATCTGCCGGACCCACCCGGAGTGGCCCCAACCATCAGCACAGATCGGGTGATTGGCCTGTTGAGCGTGAACGATACGGCGCCCGCGAGAGCCGAGGCAAGTAGACATCGGATGTTTCTTCACGGTGGGCTTCCGGGTGGGCGTCCCATCTCCCGACCACGCCGGGGAGCTCTACCCGGGAGCGGATGCCCAGCCTGGCGAAGACGCTCCGCAGGTGGTGGTCCACGGTCCGGGGGCTGAGGGTGAGGCGGTCGGCGACCTCCCGGTTGGTGGCGCCCCCGGCGACGAGGCGGGCGATCCGCTGCTGCTGGGGCGTCAGCCGCCCCAGTGCCGCTGGGTCCGTGACCCCGCCCGAGGTGCCGCCGGTGGCACGCAGTTCGGAGCGGGCGTGCTCGGCCCAGCCGCCCGCCGCGGCCCGTTCGAAGGTGACCAGGGCGTCGCTCAGCGGACCACGCGCGTCGCCGGGCCGCCGGCGGCGCCGCAGCCACGTGCCATAGGCGAGGAGGGTCCGGGCGCGCTCGAAGTCGTTGCCGCAGCTGTCGTGGCGGCGGACTGCCTCACCGAACCAGTACGCCGGCTCCTCGCCCTGCGCGAGGAGCGCCCGGCAGCGGGCCAGTTGGGCCGGTGCCGTGCGGTCGATGCCCTGGACGGCCCAGACGGCGTACTCCTCCGCCGTTTCCCGCGCCTCCGCGCGCCGCCCGGCCACGACGGCCGCCTCCACGAAACAGGGGACCACCAGCATCCTCAGCGCGAAATGCCCGCTCCGGGGACCCGGCCGGACGAGCGGAAGCAGCCGCGCGGTCGCCTGGTCGGCGAGACCGCGCCCGAACTCGTCCCGGGCCAGCGCCCATTCGGCGAGGGTCGCCGCCTGGACGAGGCCGTGGGGGCGCGCCGTGTCGAGGGCCCGCCCCGCGTGTTCCGTCACGGTGTGCCCGTCACCGGACACGGAAGCCACGAGGGCCAGGACGGCGTGCTGGTGGGCGGCGACGTTGTGCTGGCCGGTCTGCTCGGCCGCCCGCAGTCCCTCCCTCGCGGTGCGCGCGGCCCTGCTGTACCAGCCGGCCCGGAGCTCTGCGTAGGCGAGGTGCTCCAGGACCCTGGGCACCAGGGCGGTCCGGTGCTCCGCCTCGGCGCGGGCGAGCGCCCGGGCGTGGACCCGGGACGCCGCCGCGGTGTCGCCGAGCACGAGCGCGGCCGAGCCCGCCCGCAGCAGCAGCCGCGGGTCGTCCTCCGCGTCGTCCCGCGCGACCACCCGCGCGAGGGAGGAACGGGCCTGGTCGAGCCGTACGTCGAGCGCGGCCCGCAGCCCCTCGACGAAGTCGCGTTCCGTGCCCCGGGCGGCCTTGCCCGGGTCGAGGGCGGCCAGGCAGGCGGCGACGTCGCCTCCCGCCCACGCCGCCTCCATGGCGAGGAACCGGGCGTCCGACGCCTCCGCCGGCGCACGGTCCCCCAGCAGCTCCGCCGCCTGGAGCAGCGCCTCGTGCGCGTCCATGACCGGGCCGGCCGCGAGCGCCGCGAGACCTCGGACGAGCTGGGCGCGGCCACGGACCACGGGGGCGAGGGCGCGAACGGCGGCGGGCGGGCCGAGCCGGTCGGCGCGGTGCCCCTCGCCGCGGACGAGCGTGGGGTCCACCCGCACGGCGGGGCCGTCGGGCGTGGTCCTGACGGGGGCGGGAGCCGGGCCGGCACCCGGGTGCCCCCCGTGCCAGGAGGCGGGCGCGGCGGCGAGCGCCGCCCCGCCGAGGAACGGGTCCTCGAAGCGGAGCGCGTCGCCACGGCGGCAGAGCAGTCCGTCCGCGACCAGACCGTCCAGCGGCTCGACGGAGGTACGGGTCACCCGCGCGGTGGCGAGCACCGCGCCGAGGTCGACCTCGTACGCCTTGAAGGGGCCTGGCGCGTGCGCCCCGGCGGGCTCGTGCGCCTGGAGCGGTCCTGGTCCGTTCGTCCGGCCGGGGTCGTACGCCTGGAGGGGTCCTGGTCCGTTCGTCCGGCCGGGGTCGTACGCCTGGAGGGGTGCGACCTCGCCCGGCCGGAGCGGTGAGGGGTCGTACGGCTGGACTGGTGAAGGGTCGTACGCCTGGAGCGGTGCGGGCCCGGCCGCCCGGGGCCGATCGCCGGCTTCGGTGCGGCCTGCCAGGGCCACCACCGCGAGCAGACGGCGGGAGTCCGCCGGGAGGCCGTCCATGAGACCGCCGTACACCTCGGCGAGGACGGCGCCGTCGACGAGGGGCGAGGAGGGGGCCGCGGCCCGGGTGCCGGTGACGGACCGGAGGCGCCGTACAGCGCAGGCGAGTACGCCGGGGTGTCCGGCCGCCTCGTCGAGCAGCCGCTCCGTCACGCCGGCCGAGGGCGGCACCGCGCACAGGTCGTCCAGGAGGGCCCGCGCGCCGGCCCGGGTGAGCCTCCCGAGCCGTACGGTCTCCGCCTCCGGCACGTCGGGGAGCCGGTGGTGACGGGCTGCCGACACGAGCCACACCGTGCCGCCCGACCGGCCGCCGGTCCCCCGCCAGGCCGTGGTGAGCGCGGCACGCGAGTGGGCGTCCCAGAGGTGCAGGTCGTCGAGGCAGATGAGTACCGGACGGCCGCCGGTCAGGCCGTCGACGGCCGCGGCCAGACCGGCCTCGCCCCGCGCGAGCCGCAGCGCGCGGCGCCCGCCGGACGGGTGGGGCGCGAGGGCGGCGCACAGACCCCGTACTCCGCTCCACGGGCCCCGGTGCGGGGGCGCGGCGACCCGGTGGGCGGTGCCGGGGAAGTCGTGGGCCGCTCGCGCGAGGAGGGCGGTACGGCCCTCGCCGGGGTCACCGGTGACGAACAGGACGCCGCCCGTTCCGCCGGCGGCCCGGGCCGAGAGCCGTGCCAGCGCGGCGAGTTCGGCCGTACGGTCGTAGAGCCGCGGGCCGGGGGCGGCGGCGTGGGTCGCTCCGCTCACGACAGGCACGTTACCGACCCGTAGGGAAGGGAGGAAGGCTCCCGGGCGGGGGCGTGGGCAGAGGCCCAGACCCGGGAGCCGTGTCCTGTGACGGCGCACAGAGCGTGCCCGCCGTCCCCTGTCAGGAACCGAGCGGGCAGGTGCCCCGGTACTCCTCGATCGTCAGACTGGGGCGGGGCAGCGGGCAGAGGAACTGCTCGTAGCGGGTGTCGTCGTCGATGAAGCGCTTGAGCCAGGAGACGCTGTACTTGGCGATCGTGGTGTTCGAGGTGTTCGGGGTGAAGTGCGTGGCGCCGTTCAGCTCCAGGTACGCCTTGTCGAGGGAGCTGGGCAGGCTCTCGTAGAAGGGCTCCGAGTGGCTGGCGACAGGGGCGACCGTGTCGCCGTCCGCGCCGATGACCAGGGTGGGGGTGGCGATCTCGGGCCAGGTCTTGTCCGTGTTCCACCCGGTCAGGGGGATCGCGGCCTTCAACGAGGGCCGGCTCTTGGCGGCTTCGAGGGATCCCCCGCCGCCCATGGAGTGGCCCATCACGCCGAGGCGGGACGCGTCGACCCTGCCCCGCACGGAGCTGCGCTGGGTGAGGTGGTCGAGCGCGGCCAGGAGCTGGCGTCCGCGGCTGTCCGGCTGGTCGAGGGTGGTGAGGGTGTCGATGGTGAACACCACGAAGCCCTGGGATGCCAGGCGCGGCCCCAGCCAGGCGATCGAGGACTCGTAGGCGGTGAAGCCCGGTGAGATCACCACCGCGCCGAACGTCCCGTCGCTCGTGGTCGTCGGGTAGTAGATGGTGCCGCCGCCGAAGCCGCCGGCGGCGAGGGAGGAGACGCTGGTCTGGGAGACGGCGTAGGGGCCGCGCAGCGCCTCGATGCTCGACTGGGTGGGTGCGGGGCCACGCTCGTAGGGGTTGGCGGCGGTGCCGGCGGCGCTGACGCCGGGGGTGGCGAGCAGGGTGAGGCAGGCTGCGGTGGCGGTGGCGGCCGCGGCGAGGTGTCGTTTCACGACGGAGTCGTCCTCTCGTGTCGTGTGACGGCCGGCCTCCGGCGGAACCGGCGGGCGGCGCGTCCTGGACTGGCCCGGTCACTGTCGGCGCGGCGCGGCGCGCGGGCATCGGCAGAACCACCGGTCTCCGTATCCGGACCGGTCACAGGACGCAGGACTCCGAATGCCGAATGCCGAATGCCGACGCCGATGCAGGACGCAGGACGCAGGACGCAGGACGCAGGACGCAGGACGCAGGGGAACGAGCTCCGCGGCATGTCACGGTCCCCGGACGCCACCCGGCCCGGGGACCGCGGGCGGTCAGTGCGCGCGGAGCCTCACAGCACGCTGTCGAGCCAGCGGACCACGTTGGAGATGTGGATCGTCGCCCAGGCCTCCGCGGTACGGGCGTCGCGCGCGGCGAGCGCGTCCAGGATCGCCCGGTGCTCGGACAGGGTCCTGGCCACGGCCGTCTCCTCGGTGATGCCCCGCCACAGCCGGGCCCGTACGGTGGCCCCGGAGATGCTGTCGAGGAGCGAGCAGAGCAGCGGGATCCCGGACGCCGCCGCGATCCTGCGGTGGAACTCCAGGTCGCTGGCGACGAGTTCCTCGAGACTCGGCTCGTCACCGAGCCGGTCCAGGAGTGCGCCGAGCTCCCGGATCTCGTCCTCGTCGATCCGCTGCGCCGCGAGCGCCGTCGCGGCGGGCTCCAGGATGCCCCGTACCTTCAGGGCCTGGAGCGCCTGGTCGTCCTGGTGGAAGTCCAGGACGAACGACACCGCTTCGAGCAGCAGGGGCGGTTCGAGGCTGGAGACGTACGTCCCGTCCCCCTGCCGCACGTCCAGGATGTTCAGCAGGGACAGGGCCTTGACCGCCTCCCGCAGGGAGTTGCGCGAGAGGCCGAGGCCTGCGGCGAGGTCGGCCTCCTTGGGCAGTCGGTCGCCCGGGCGCAGCGCACCGGAGACGATCATCTCCTTGATCTTCCCGATCGCCTCGTCCGTCACTGCCAAGGCGTCCTCCTGTGCGCGGCGAAATTCATCGGATGTGTCTGTCGGCCGCCACCCTACTGCAGGGTGGCGGCCGCTCACCGGGGCTGGTGGGGCGGGCGGTCAGCGGGCGTGGGGGCCCACGTCCGCCGGTGTCAGGGGCCGGTGCCTCGGAGGAGTCGTGGCGTACTCGTCGGCGCCGACGTCCCGCCGGCTGCCGCGCGGATCGCCGTCGATGTCATGGGTGACCGGCGGACGGCGCAGGGTGGCGGCATCGATCGCCCGGCTCGTACGGGACAGCCGGCGCACTCCGTCGGGGCCGCGGACCAGCCGGGGGTCGGCCCTGGTGAACCCGCCGGCGGGGATGTTGCCGTCGGCCGCGGCCCCGAACAGGATGTTGCCCTGCCAGACGAAGCGGACCGTGTGCGCCATCTCGACCAGCGTGCCGGTGCTGCCGACCAGCAGGTTGTCGGCGATGGTGACGTCGCGGGGCTCGTGCGGACGGTGGCTCTCGCCGGAGAGCGCGCCCGCGTTGTCCAGGAGCGTGTTGTGGGCGATGAGGACGCGGTCGGCCGCGTCGTTCCCTCGCCGGTCGGCGGCCGGTTCCCCGGGGAGGTGGTCGCGTGCCGTACCGCTGCCGATGACCATCGCACGGCCGGAGAGGCCCTCGATGTAGTTGTTGACGACGACGTGGTCGTTGCCGTAGATCCGTACTCCTTCCTCGCCGCCGATCAGGTAGTTGCTGTCGACCCGGGTGCGGTTGCCGTGGCGCAGCACGATGCCGCCGAGGCTGTTCCGGATGGTGTTGTGCCGGATGACGTTGTCGGAGCTCTTCACGGAGATGGCCTCGGGGTCGCCGTCGGCGCGCTCGAACAGGTTGTACTCGACGACCGCGTGCGCGCTGGACAGGGCGCGGGGGCTGACGCCGAGGCGGATCGGTTCGCCGCCGTTGGAGCCGGCGAAGGAGTGGTCGGAGAAGTGGTTCCGGTGGATGTGCACGCGTTGGGCCATGGCTTCGCCGCCCGCGCCCTCGATGCCCAGGTAGATGCCGAGGGTGGTCTTGCCGTGGAAGTGGTTGCGGTCGATGACGGTGTCGTCGGCGCGCACCATGACCCAGTGCAGGCCCTCGATGTCGGCGAGCTGGAAGTCGTTGCGGGTGAGCCGGATGCGGGAGCAGGTCGGCGGGATCTCCAGGGTGGTGCGCTGGCGGAAGGAGAAGCCGCTCACCGTGAGGTCGCTGGAGTCGTCGAGGACGAAGCTCCGTTCGCCGTGCAGCACGACGCCGCCCCGTGACGCGGCCACGAGCGTGATGGGCTCGCTCCGGGTGCCGTGCTTGCCGCGCACGGTGAGGGGTTTGCCCGCGGGGACGGTGTAGTCGCCGTCCGCGACGACGATGCGGGTGCCGGGGCGGGCCGTGTCGATGGCCTTCTGGAGTTCGTCCAGGGTGCCGACGTCGACGGTGGGGCCGAGCCGGCGCGCGGGGGTGCCGTGGGTGGTGTCCGCGAACGCCGGGACGGTCAGCGGCAGAGCGGCGGCCGCCGCCCCTGCGGCGGTGCCGGTGAGGAACGTGCGTCGTTGCATGGTGCCCTCCGTGTTCGGTCGGGGTGGTGCCGGGTCGGGCGGGGTGGCGGTGCTCAGTTCAGGTGGAGCTCGATGACGGGTACGGGGGTGTCGGGGCGCCGTACCGGGAGCTGGAGGGTGAGGGTGCCGGGCGGCTGGCCGCCCATCTGTGTGTTCATCGCCGGGCCGGTGGCGGGCGGGACCTGGACGATCTCCGAGGCGTCGTTCAGGAGCTGGGCGTAGCGCACCCGTCCTTCGAGGCCCGGCAGGTGGAGGTGGCGCAGCGGCCAGGCGAAGAGGTGGACGTAGAGGCGGTCGCCGCGCTGGGTGTACCGGCAGTCGGCGGGCGGGGTGAACGGGGAGGGGCCGCAGCCGCGTACGGACCGTTCGTGCAGGCCGGTCCAGCGGCCGATCTCCGCGAGGGCGGCGGTGTCGCGGGGGTCGAGTTCGCCGCGGCCGTTGGGGCCGACGTTGAGCAGGAGGTTGCCGCCCTTGGAGACGCCGTCGACGAGCATGCGGATGAGCAGGTCGGGGCTTTTGTGGTCGAGGTTGTCGCGGTCGTATCCCCAGCTGCCGTTGAGCGTCTGGCAGGCCTCCCAGAGGACCGGCCGGCCGTCGACGGTCATGGGGGCGGAGGGCTGGTACTGCTCGGGGGTGACGAAGTCCCCGGGGAGGCCGGCCCGGTCGTTGACGAGGATGTGCGGCTGAAGCTCGCGGACCATCGCCATGAGCCGGGGGGCGTCCCAGTCGTCGGCGCCCTTGCCGCCCCACCAGGCGCGGCCGGCGTAGGAGAAGTCGAAGAAGAGGTAGTCGATCCGTCCGTAGCCGGTGAGCAATTCGCGGACCTGGCCGTGCAGATGGCGCTGGTAGTCGCGGATGTCCCGGTCGGCGGCCGCGGCCTTGAACTCCTCGTCGTCGCGCTGCGGGTGGGTGCCGTCGACGGGGAACGACGGGTGGTGCCAGTCGATGAGGGAGTGGTAGAAGCCGACCTTGAGGCCCTCGGCGCGGCAGGCGTCGACGAACGGCCCGACGAGGTCGCGGCCGTGGGGGGTGCGGGTGACTTTGTACTCGGTGAGCCGGCTGTCCCACAGGCAGAAGCCGTCATGGTGCTTGGTGGTGAGGACGACGTACCGCATGCCGGCGGCCTTGGCCGTCCTGGCCCACTGGAGCGGGTCGTAGCGGTCGGGGTCGAAGTGGTCGAAGTACACCTGGTACTGCTCGTCGGTGAGCTTCTCCCTGTTCTTGACCCACTCGTGGCGCGCGGCGAGGGAGTACAGGCCCCAGTGGACGAACATGCCGAAGCGGTCGTGGGTGAACCAGGCGGTGTCCGGTACCCGGTTCTCCTGGGGCGAGGTCGGGGGAACCGGCGCGGGCCGGGGCGCGGGCTTCGGCACCGGCTTCGGCGCGTGGTCGGCTCGGGAGGAGGTGGTCATGGGGCATCGTTCCTGGGCGTCGGGATCGGTGGGCGGCGGAACCGGTGCCTGTTCAGCCCTTGAGGGCGCCGCTGGACAGGCCGTGGACGAAGGAGCGCTGGAAGAAGAGGAAGACGACGACCGAGGGAAGCAGGGCGAGCAGGGACGCGGCCATCACCACGCCGGGGGTGACGAGCGGGTCGACCCGCAGGGTCCGCAGGGCCAGCGGCAGGGTGTACGAGGAGGAGTCGGTGGCCACGAGCAGGGGCAGCAGGTACTGGTCCCAGATCATGGTGAAGCCGAAGACGCCGATGACGCCGAGCGCGGGCCTGCACATCGGGAGGATGATCTGGGCGAAGATCCGCAGGTCTCCGGCGCCGTCGATACGGGCGGCCTCCTCCAGTTCCCTGGGCACCTCCTTCATGAACTCGGTCATGACGAGGATGGAGAACGCCCAGGCGCCCACGGGCACGATCATGCCGGCGAGCGAGCCGATCAGGTTGATGTGGACGACCGGCAGGTCGGCGAGGATCACGGAGAGCGGGATGGCCAGGATCTCCTCCGGCAGCATCAGCGTCGCCAGGATCGCGACGAACGCCAGCGTCATCCCCTGGAACCGCTTCCTCGCCAGGGCGTAGCCCGCGAGGACGGAGACGGCCACCTGGAGCAGCAGTCCGAACCCGACGACGAAGAACGAGTTGAGGAGGTACGTCAGGACGCCCTGGTCGAAGGCGATCGTGAAGTTGTCCAGGGTGGGCTCGGACGGGATGACGCTGAGCTGCGTCGGGTCCTTGACGTGGTTGAACGCGCTGACGAGGAGGGCGAGGAGAGGCCCGGCGAAGACCAGAAGGACCAGGAGGTACGTGGCGGCCTTCAGGGCGCGGCCGCCGGCGCTCCGGCTCTCGGTCAGCCCCAGCGCGGTCTCGGTCGGCGCGCTCATTCGTTACCCCTCCGTCGGAACAGGTGGACGCAGACCGTCAGGAGCAGCGTCGCAAGGAACAGCAGGACCGCTCCGGCCGCGCCGACGCCGAGCCGGTTCTGTTCGAGGCCCAGCTTGTAGATCACGGTCATGACGACCTCGGTGGAGCCGTCGGGGCCGCCGTTGGTGAGCAGGAAGACCTCGGTGAAGACGCGCAGGCCCCGGATGGCCGCGAGGATGAACAGGATGGTCAGCACGGCGCGGAGACCGGGGATCGTGACGTGGCGGATGCGCTGGAACCTCGACGCCCCGTCGACCTTGGCGGCCTCGTACAGTCCTCGGTCCACGCCGGCGAGACCGGCCAGGAAGATCATCATGTCGTAGGGCGCTCCCCGCCAGATGCCGGTGAGCACGAGGGAGGCCATGGAGGTGTCGGGATCGTTGATGAACCCCGACGGACCGAGGCCCACCAGGCCGAGGAGGGAGTTGAGCATGCCGTCCCCGGTGGGGTGGTACATGATCCGCCAGAGTTCGGCGACGACAGCGATCGGCACGACGACCGGGAGGAACGCCGCCGAGCGTACGAAGCCGAGCCGGCGTCCCTGTCCTTCCATGAGCAGCGCCAGCGCGAGGCCGAGCAGCATCGATCCGGCGGTCTGGCCGAGGGCGAGGACGAGCGTGTGCCAGGCGGCCTCGCGGAAGCCGTCCGACGAGAGGACCGTGGCGTAGTTCTCGCCGCCGACCCACCGGTTGCCGAGGTAGGGCTGGACGTCCTGGAAGGACATGGTCAGCGCGCCGGCCATGGGGATGAACTTGAAGCAGAGGAAGAGGAGCAGGGCCGGCGCGAGGAACAGCCACGGCGTCCACCACCTGCCCCCACGGCGGTTCCGCACCCGGCGGGAGACGGGCGGCCCTTCCGGTCGTCGAGCCGGGGCGCCCGGCTCGGCGCGCGGGGTGGAGCCGGCCGCCGCGCGAGCGGCCGACGTCACCTGCTCGACGCTCGTCATCCGGCGATTCCCTGCTCCTGGAGGAGGGCGGCGAGCTTCTTGTCGAGCTCGCGCAGCTTCTCACCGGTGTCCAGGGAGCAGTCCGCCATCAGCGCGTTGACGGTCTCGGCCGTGGCCTGGCGCACCGGGGTCCAGTTGGGGATGGAGGGCGCGTAGCGACCGGAGGCGCGGTAGACCTCGGCGTACGTCTTCCAGCGCGGGTCGGGCCGTACCTCGGCGATGTCCACCGTCTTGTTGACGGGCAGCTGGACGGTGGAGCCGTCCTCGCCCTCCATGCCGAGCTTCTGGCCCTCGGCGGAGATGGCGTAGCCCGCGAAGGCGTCCTGCCCGGCGCGGTTCTCCGAACCGGCCATCAGGTAGACGGTGCCGCCCTCGGCGAGAACGGTGGCGTCCTTCGGCCCCTTGGGCATGGGGACGACCTCGTACTTCTCCTTGCCGAGCGACTTGTCGAAGCGGGGCATGAGGTAGGGGCCGACGACGAACATGCCGGTCCTGCCCGCCTCGAACGTCTCGTTCGTCGGCGGGGTGTCCATGGTGACGGCGCCGGGCTGGATGACCTTCCGGTCACAGCCGAGTGCGCGGAACCAGCGCACGGCCTCCGTCGACTCCTTGCCGGACATCGACGGCTTGTACGTCCCGCGGCCCGCCTCGGTGATGAAGTCGCCGCCTGCGGCCCAGAGGAAGTTGGAGAAGTACCAAGAGGCGTAGCCCCGCTTGGTGGAGAGCGGGGCGGCGAGGCCGTAGGTGTCCTGTCGGCCGTTGCCGTCGGGGTCGCGGGTGGTGAAGGCGTCGGCCATGGCGGCGAGGTCGTCCCAGCTCCGGGGGGTCCGCAGCTTCAGCTTCTCGCGCCAGTCCTTGCGGATGAGGAGGGCGCCGGCCTGGGCGGAGTAGGGGATGCCGTACTGCTTGCCGTCGACGCTCTTGCCGGAGTTCAGGCCCTGTTCGACGAGGTCCTCGCTGTTCTTGATCGCGCTCAGGTCGATCTCCCTGAGCAGCCCCTGACTGTGCATCGCGCCGAGCTGGGTGACATCGTTCATGACGATGTCGGGCAGGTTCCGCTGGGCGGCGCGCTGCTGGAGCTTCGTCTCGAAGTCGTCGAAGATCGCGGTGACCTTCACCTTGTGCCCGGTGGCCTTCTCGAAGCCCGCGACGAGTCTCAGCGTCGCCTTCTCGCCGGGGCCGCCGGGCGTGGTCCTGGTCCACAGCTCCAGCTCCGCCGTGGAGTCCTGCTTCGCGTCCACTCCCGCGGGGCCCGACGTACAGCTCGTCAGGGCCAGCGCGGAGGCGAGAAGTCCCGCACCGATCCAACGCGTTCTCTGCATGACCACTCCTGTTCGCCGCCTTCGGCAGCTGGCCTGTAAGCGCTTGCCGGGGACGCTAACCCTCGGCCGATCGGGGGTCAATAGTCCGATGACTGAAAAGAGTTGACGCGTGGGAGGGTGTCTCACCTGGGGCGTGGACCGTCTCGCTCATCACCCCCTTGAGCTGTATGGAAAGGGGATCGCAGGTGAAGCGCTTCACCTCGGCCGCGGGAGCGCTCCCGCACGATCATGATCGAAGCCCCCAAGAAAGATCCGATGTCTCATCGGTCTGGGAATCGTGAGGGCTCGACAATCAAGCCATGCTGACCGCGCTCCCGCGTCACGCCCTGGTCGCGGCCCTCGCCGGTTCGACGGCGTGCCGCAGGGGCTCCCCGCGGACCAGTCGGCGCAGTTCGTCGCGGACGAGCTCGCCCAGGCGGGCGCGCTCCCCGCCCATGGCGCCGGCGATGTGCGGGGTGAGGAGGACGTTCGGCAGGGTGAACAGCGGCGACCCGGGGTCTGGCGGCTCGGGCCAGGTCACGTCGAGCACGGCGGTGAGGTCGGGCCTGTCGCGGAGCACACCGATCACCTCCGGCTCGTCCAGTACGGCACCACGCGCGGTGTTGACGAGCGTGGCACCCTCGGGCAGGAGCGACATCAGCCGCGCGCCGACGAGCCCCTCGGTCTCGGGCAGCAGAGGCGCGTGGACGCTCACGACGTCGCTCGATGCGAACAGCACCTCGATGGCGACCAGCCGGACATCCAGCTCGCGGGCGGCGGCCGGCTCGACCACGGGGTCGCAGGCCAGCACCTCGACGTCGAAGTGCCGCAGGTGCTCCGCCACGAGCCGGCCGATCTCGCCGAGGCCGAGCAGGCCCACACGTGAGCCGTAGGCCCCTGGGACCCGGGGGTCGTGCGGGAAGCGGCGAGCCTCGGCCGCCTCACGGCCGAGGCGGTGGACCTGCTTCAGACCGAGCAGGATCTGGGCCAGGCTGAACTCGGCGACCGGGACGGCGTTGGCCCGGGCCGCGGAGACGATGGGGACGCCGCGGGCCCAGAACGCGGGGGTCGTCAGGTGCCGCACCGAGCCGGCCGCCACCATGACCGCGGACAGGTCCGGGGCGTGGGCCAGCAGGTCCGCGTCGAGCACCGGGGCTCCCCAGCCGGTGAGCAGGACGTCGACCCCTTCCAGTACTCCGGGATCGCGCAGGAGAGCGTCGCGGGTGAGCGCCGGGGCGCGCCAGCGCACCAGATGCCCGATGTCCGCGAGGACGTGCGCGGGGTAGACATCGGCTCTGCGCTCTTCCTCCATGACCAGCAGGGCATGGGGCGTCGTCGTCTCAGCTGCCATCGGATCGGCCTCCTGGGGGCGGGCGTTGTCGGCGCTCGCCGGCCGTCCGCGTCCGCCCTGCGTCGGTCGGCGCGCCACACGATACATCCGATGACACCGGGAAGCGATGACCGAGACCCTCACCCGTAGCCGACTGCCCCCACGCCCGGTCAACCTCGCCCCGAGCCCGGCGACGGGTGCTCCGATGACGGGTGCTGACCATCCCTCGCACGGGAGAACGGTGACGACGGCCGACGGGAATCCGCCGAACGGCTGGACAAAGCGCGGCTCTGTTGGTTGCATTCCCAGGGCCGAGACATCCGATGTCTCGGGGGATGACTCCACCACTTCTACGGCGAAGGACGGCCAGGGTGCGTGTGCTGCGAGTGGGTGAGGCCGGGGCGGAACGCCTCGCGGTCCTGGACGGGTCGGGCGGACTTCTCGACGCCTCCGGCATCGCCGACGACATCGACCACCGGTCCCTCTCCGACGGCGTGCTCGACCGCCTCGGCCGAGCCGTGACCGAGGGAGCCCTGCCCGCCCTGGACGCGCCCGGCGACCGCGGCCCCGACCAGGTACGCGTCGGCGCGCCGGTGGCGCGGCCCGGGAAGGTGGTGTGCATCGGCCTCAACTACCGGGACCACGCGGAGGAGACGGGGGTGGACCTGCCCTCCGAGCCGGTGGTGTTCATGAAGGACCCGTGGACGGTCGTGGGCCCGTACGACGAGGTGCTGATCCCCCGGGGCAGCGCCAAGACCGACTACGAGGTCGAGTTGGCCGTGGTGATCGGCAGGACCGCCCGCTATCTGCGGAGCGACGAGGACGCGCTCGCGTGCGTCGCCGGATACGCGGTCTCGCACGACGTCTCCGAGCGGGAGTTCCAGCTGGAGCGCGGCGGCCAGTGGGACAAGGGCAAGAGCTGTGAGACGTTCAACCCGCTCGGCCCCTGGCTCGTCACACCGGACGAGCTCCCCGACCCGCAGAAACTCGCGCTCCGGCTGTCGGTGAACGGAACGGAGCGTCAGCACGGTTCGACCGCGGACATGGTGTTCCCCGTCGCCGCGATCATCCGCTACCTGAGCCGCTTCATGGTGCTCCACCCCGGGGACGTCATCAACACCGGTACCCCGGCCGGTGTCGCCCTCGGCCGTCCCGAGTCCCGGCCGTACCTGCGCGACGGCGATGTGGTCGAGTGCGGCATCGAGGGGCTCGGCACCATGCGTCACACGTTCCGACAGGCCTGAGGAGAGTACGTACGTGCGGTTCACCCAAAGCGAGCGGCTGGTCTTCACCGGCGACTCCGTGACCGCCTCCGGCCGTGACCGCGAGGACCCGATGTCTCTCGGCGAGGGGTACGTGCGGATGATCGCCGAGGCGCTGCCCGCGTCGGCGACGGTCGTCAACACGGGCCTCGACGGCAACCGCGCCCGCGACCTGGAGGCGCGCTGGACCGCCGATGTCCTCGGTCTCGCCCCCTCGGTGGTGACGGTCCTCATCGGCATCAACGACACCTGGCGCCGGTACGACCGTGGTCTGCTCAGTCCGGTGCCGGAGTTCGAGGCCTGCCTCGACCGCCTTCTCACCGGCACCCTCGCTCCTGCCCCCGGCGAGCGGAGGGGCGCCCCACGTCTGTTCGTCATGACGCCGTTCCTGCTTCCCGTGGGGCCCGGGCAGCAGACCTGGTACGAGGACCTCGCCCCGCGTACCGAGGCCGTCGTACGGACCGCCACCGCCCACGGCGCGACGGTCGTCCGCACGGACCTGGCCCTGTCGCGCGCCGCCGGGGTGCACGGCGCGGCCGCCCTCGCCCCCGACGGGGTCCATCCGAGCCCGCTCGGTCACCGCGTCATCGCCGAGGCGTGGCTGGCGGCGGCGGAGGCGGCCGGTACGGACGGCGCGGCGGGGATCGGGCAGGACAGGGAGTGACTCGCCCCCGCCACGGGGGGGGACGAACCTCCGTCATCGTGGGCGTACGGAATCGTGAGCGTACGGAATCGTGGGTGTACGGAGAGCAGCGCACAGCTTCGTGCCGGTGCCGGGTCCCGCTCGCCCGGGCGGGCCGGACCGGGCACAGCTTCGTGCCGGTGCCGGGCACCGCGTACCCTCACCTCGGAACGGCCACCGGCGCCGGGCTCCGACGGCGATCGGCTTGTCGATGCCGAGGGGCGGGGCGGGGCCGGGGAGCGGCGTCGGGTCCGGTGGGACGCGGGTCGTGGGAAGCGGATCGAGGGACGCCGGACGTACGGCGAGCGGGGAACGGCAGATGACTCAGACACGCGGCCGGGGAACGAAGCCCGAAGGGGACGACGGCGACCGTGCCTCGACCGTGCGCCTCTTCATCGCCCTCGCCCCGCCCGACGAGGCGAAGGACGAGCTCGCGCGGGCACTGGACACCGCGTACGCCACCTACCCGCGGATGCGGTGGAACCGCATCGAGGACTGGCACATCACGCTGGCGTTCCTCGGCGAGCTCCCCGTCGGGACCGTTCCGCTGCTGCGTCCGCCGCTCGCGGACCTCGCGGCGGCACACCGGCCGGTCGACCTGGCGCTGCGCGGCGGCGGGCACTTCGACGAGCGGGTGCTGTGGAGCGGGATCGACGGAGACCTGGAAGGGCTTCACGCGCTCGCGGCCGACGTCCGGGCCGTGGTCGGGGAGTGCGGTGTCGCCCTGGAGGACCGGCCGCTGCGCCCCCATCTGACGCTGGCCCGCGCCCGCCGCGACGATCCGTCCAGCGTCCTCGACGTCGCCGCGGGCCTGGCCGGCTTCACCGGACGCCGTTGGCCGGCCGAACGCCTCCACCTCGTCGGCAGCGATTTCGGCCGGGGCCCGGGGCCCATCCGGTACCGGGACATCGAGGCCTGGCCCTTCGAAGGACGCCGGACGGGCGAGTGAGCGGGTGGACGGGGACGGGTGAGCGGTGAGCGGGTCAGCCGTAACGGTGAGCGGTGAGCCCGTGAGCAGGTGAGCGGTGTCGCAACCGCCCGGGATCCCGGGGCGTGTTTCCCTGTGCAGTGATCACTCCGGAAAGGGAAACACGTTGTCCGTCTCTGGTCTCACCCCGTCCCGCCGCACCGCACTCGCCCTCGGCGCCGGTGCCGCACTCGCGTCCGCGTTGCCGCTCGGAGGGACCGCGTACGCCTCCTCGCCCGGTGGGGAGAGCATCGTCGCGCGGCTGAGGGAGCTGGAGCAGCGGCACTCCGCCCGGCTGGGCGTGTTCGCCCACGACGTGCGGTCCGGGGCCTCGGTGGCGTACCGAGCCGACGAACGCTTCCCGATGTGCTCGCTCTTCAAGACCCTCGCCGTCGCTGCCGTCCTGCGCGACCTCGATCACGACGGCACGTTCCTGGCCCGTCGCCTCCACTACACCCAGGCGTACGTCGATCGGTCGGGCTACTCCCCCAAGACCGGGCTGCCCGAGAACGTCGCCCACGGGATGACCGTCGCCGAGCTCTGTGACGCCACCCTGCGCCACAGCGACAACACCGCCGCGAACCTGCTGCTCCGCGAGCTGGGCGGCCCGACGGCGGTCACGCGGTTCGCCCGGTCGATCGGCGACGGCAGGACGCGGCTCGACCGCTGGGAGCCCGAGCTGAACTCCGGGGAGCCCTGGCGGAAGACCGACACCAGCACGCCCCGAGCCATCGGCCGGACCTACGGGCGGCTCGTGCTCGGCGACGCGCTGCCGCACCAGGACCGGGAACGGCTCACCGACTGGATGCTCGCCAACACCACCAGCGGCGAGCGGTTCCGCAAGGGCCTGCCGGCCGACTGGATCCTCGCCGACAAGACGGGCGGCGGCCGGTACGGCGGCAACAACGACGCCGGTGTCGCGTGGCCGCCGGGCGGCGGCCCGATCCTGCTGGCCGTGATGACGACGCGCTTCGAGGAGGACGCGGCACCCGTCGACGCGCTGGTGGCCGACGCGGCCGCCCTGGTGGCGGCGGAACTCGGCTGACGCCCCGGAGAAACAGCCCGAATAAATGGGTTGAGCGCCGTCCCCGGCTTTCCTAGGCTGTGGGCACACGCTGAAAGGAGGTGATCCGAGAAATGGTTTCTTTTCGGATTCGTGAGGTGACTGCGGGCTAACGGCCTGCCGTCGCACTCTGTGCACCTCGGCAGGCCACCTGCCGAAAACCACGCAGTCACCCGACCCGTGGGCCGCCGGTTATCCGGCCGGCTCCCGTCCGAACTCGAGCGGACGGGACCAGGCCCACGGGTCGTCCGCGTTCCCGGGCCGAGGAAGGTCCGCACCCCCCCTCTCGTCTTGCGTTGACCTCCCCGGCATGGTCGGATGACCTGTCTTTCTCAAGATCATTACGTTGGGGGCAGAGTTGACCAGAGGTATGGACCGCCGTTCCGTCATCAGAGGCCTGGCCACCGCCGGAGCCGGCGCCACGGCGGGGGCCCTGGTGACGGGGAGCGGGCCGGCGTACGCGGCGGGTTCCGGGGACGACCCGTACAGCGTCGACGTCATCAGCAAGGGTGCCGACCCGACCGGTGCCACCGCCAGCGACGCCGCGTTCCGGGCGGCCGCCGCCGAGGTGCTCGCCTCGTTCCAGCCCGGCCCGATCTCCGGCGCGATTCCCAGGAAGGTCCTGGTCATCCCGCCCGGCACCTACCTCCTGACCCAGCCGGACTCACTGCTGCCGAACATCGACGGCGAGGGCAACGGCGGCATCGTCGACGGCGTGTCCATCACCGGCTACGGCAAGCGGCTGTCCCGGATCGTGTACGCGCCGACGGCGGACGACACCACGCTCTGGACCAACTACCAGCGCTACAAGAACATCCGGATCTCCGGGCTCACCTTCACCAGCACCAACGCCACGTCGAGCTTCAACTACGCGTACTCCTCGGCCGAGTACGGCGTCCAGGACACCTGGTACACCGACGTCGAGTGGCGCGGCAGCTGGAAGCGGGGCATCGGCCTGGACGGCCCGGCCACCACGTCCAACCTGAACAGCGAGATGGGCTGGGACCACTGCCAGGTCGGCGGCTCCTACTCCGACGCCTTCCTCGTCATGGGAATGACCCCGGCGGCGACGCAGCAGGACCAGTTCCTCAACTACTGGTTCCGCGACTGCAAGGTGGAGTACCAGTCCGGGGTGTTCGTGAAGAACAACCGGGGCGGCTCCATGAACTTCACCGGCGGCTCCTACATCCTCACCGACCCCGCGTCGACCGGCACGTTCTTCCAGCTCACCGCCGACGCGACCACCCGTGCCGACTCCGTCACGCGTCTGTACGCGCAGGGCATCCGGTTCGAGCTGCGCGGCGTCGGCCACAAGGTGATCGACTCCCGCTGGTACAAGGGAAGCATCACCTTCGTGTCGTGCGACGACACCGCCCTGAGCTTCAAGTCCTGGGCTCCGAACGCCGTCACGCACGTGTACGACTTCCAGGCGAACGGTTCCCGGGGCCCGATGGTCCGTTACGAGGACTGCGGCCTGATGGGCTCGCACCAGGTGACGACCGGGGCCACCGCGACCACGGCCGGCAAGGTGCTGTACGACGGGTGCCGGTTCATCGACATGCCGGCCGCGACCGGATCGACCGGGTTCCTGCGCTGGACCGGGGCCGTCGCGCCCCGCTACGAGATGCGCGACTGCCTCGGGGGCGCCACCTACCTGGCGGACGTGAAGAACCCCGCCTGACCGCCGACGGGCACACTGTGCGGTCCGCGACACGCGACGCGGACCGCACGGTGGTTCATCACACCTCCCGCGACACGCGACCCGGACCGCGCCGTAGTTCCTCACACCCCGCGACATGCGACGCGGACCGCACGGTGGTTCATCACACGTACACCTGGGCCCGGGGTTGCCGGCCGTCCGGCGGCCGCCGGACGGACACCGAGGGGGACCACGCTCACGCAGGACCAACCACCCCCTGCAGAGGAGAGTCGTGTGAATCGCTCCACCACCGCCCGGCCGCTCGTACTGGCCGTGGCCACGGCGCTCGCGGCAGCGGCCCTCGCCGTTCCGGCCCGGGCCGACCACCGTGCCTCCGGCACCTCGCTGCCGGCCGTGACGCCCCGCGCGGAGACACCCGTGCTCCACGACGACGACGCGGGCGGCAACGCCGACGCGGACGACCCCGCCATCTGGCGCAACGCCGCCGCCCCCGGCCGCAGCCTCGTCATCGCGACCGCCAAGGAGGGCGGTCTGCGCGTCTACGACCTGGACGCGCGGCCGGTGCAGTCGATAGCCGCGCCCCCCGCCGCGGGCGAGGACGACGCCCCTGGCCGCTTCAACAACGTGGACCTCGTGCAGGGGCTGCGGCTCTCCTCCGGCCGGGCCGACCTGGCCGTCACCAGCGACCGCGGCCACGACCGGCTGCGGTTCTACCGCATCGACCGCGACCGCCCCGGCGGCCCGCTGACCGACGTCACCGACCCGGCCGCGCCGCCCGTGTTCTCCCGGGACCAGGCCGAGATCAACGACCAGCGCACCGCCTACGGCCTCGCGACCTGGACGGACCGGGCAACCGGCAAGAGCTTCGCCCTGGTCAGCCGCCGTGAGCGGACCAGTATCGCGCTGCTCGAACTGCTCCCGGCCGCCGGTGGCAAGGTCACCTACCGCACGGTCCGCACCCTGGACCTGCCCTCCACGTTCCGGCTGCCCGACGGCACGTCGTGGTCGCCCTGCGGCGAGCCCGGCGAGCTGCCCCAGGTCGAGGGCATGGTCGTCGACCCCGCCGACGGCACCCTCTACGCCGGCCAGGAGGACATCGGCATCTGGCGTCTGCGCGCCGACCTCACCGGCACCCCGAAGCTGGTCGACACCGTCCGTGAGTACGGCGTTCCCGGGGTCTACGACGAGGAGACCGAGGAGTGCACGCCGGGCGCCGACCCCGGCTACGGCGGCACGAAGCTCTCCGCCGACGTCGAGGGCCTGACGCTGGTCACCGAGCCCGACGGCGACGGGTACCTCCTCGCCTCCAGCCAGGGCGACAACACCTTCGCCGGCTACGACCGGGAGCTCGCGGACGACAACGAGTACGAGGGCGGCTTCCGGGTCGCGCCCGCGAGCGGCGCCCTCGACGGCTCCGAGGAGTGCGACGGCGCCGCCGCGCTGAACGCCCCGCTCGGCTCCGCCTACCCGAACGGCCTCCTCGTCGTGCAGGACGGCCACGACGCCCCGGGCGACGGCGACCGGCCCGCGACCAACTTCAAGTTCGTCGACCTCGGGACCGTCCTGGACGCCCTGGACGACTGATCCTCGTCCCGGCCCCCTGCCCACACCGGCCGCCGACGTCTTCACGACGCGGCGGCCGGTGCGCGTCACGGGCTCGTGAGGAGCGCCGCGACCGCGTGGGCGGTGGCGGGGTGGCGGGCCGTCAGGCCCGGGGAGCCGGCTGCCGACGCGGCCGGCTCCCATGGATCGCCGATCCCCAGGAGGTCCGCCGCCGCGTCACAGGCCGCCGGGTGGGTGAAGAGCAGCGCCGCACCCGTCGGATCGGTGTCCCGCCCGTCCGACGGGTCCCAAGGGTCCGTGACGCCCAGGAGTCCGGCCAGCGCGTCGCACGTCTCCGGGTGCGCCGGGAGCAGGGCCGCACCGCGCGGTGCGGCGGCCCGCGGGAGCAGCTCGTCCTCGGGGGGTACGCGCCACGGCGGGATCCAGGCGTCCAGGGCCGCGAGGCGCGCAGGGAAGACGCGGCCCGCTTCCCGGATGAGCAGGGGGGCCAGCTCCGCCGCGTTCGACCGGAGGGTGGTGATGAGCGTCGGCAGCCACGGCAGCAGCACGTCGTCCGGCAGCCGCCCGAAGGCGTTCGACACGGCTTCCACCACGACGTCCGCGAGGCCCGGCACGGGCTCGAGCGCGTGCACGAACCCGCTGAGGTAACGCGGGTAGGACGGCACCACGAGGGGGTGGGCGAGGAGTTCGTCGCAGCGGGCGCGCAGCTCGCCGCGGGAGAGGGTGCCGAGCTGGACCTGCGCGGCCCAGAGCAGTGCCGTCTTCGCCTGGTCCCCCGGGTGCGACTGCGCCACCGCGAGCTCCAGCTGCGTCCTGTCGCAGCCCAGGGACAGGGCCAGGCTCTCCATGCTGAACAGGAAGCCCAGCATCGCCGCCACCTGCCCCACGGTCGCGTCCTCGTCGCGGAACGCCGTCGGGAGCAGCGTGCAGTAGTGGGCGTACCCGGTCCTGACGAAGGACTCGATCCACGGCGGCAGCACCGGTTCGCCGGTGCGGTAGTACGCCAGCAGGCCGCGCACCCGGCGCAGTACCTCGGGAGCCCCGTCCACGGTGCGCTCGGACGCCAGGACCTCGAGGGCGCGGGTGCCGAGCTCGTCGGCGAGGCGTCTGCCGCCGAGGTGGAGGGTCGCGTCCTCGACGGCCGCGAGGACCTCCGCCGTCGTGGCCCGGGGCCCGTAGGCGGTGCGGCGCAGGCGCTGCTCGAGGACCTGCTCCAGGCTGACGCCCTCGTAGCCGAGTTCGATGAGCGCCCGCTGGTGGGTGCCGAGCGACAGGTCCCACGACTCCTGGATCGACCGCTCGCCGAGCCGGCGCTCTCCCATCACCGTGCGTGCCGCGCCCGGTGGAAGGAGGCGGCGCAGCATCCACAGGACGTCGGAGCAGGCCCGCAGCTCCGGGCGTGAGGCCATGTCGAGCAGGGCTCGGCGTACGCCGCGCTGCTGGAGGTTCAGTGCCAGCGGCGCCAGCCGGTCGTGGACGTCACGGGCGAGCGGCGGCAGGGCGTCGTAGCCGACCTGGCCGATCCGGTCGCCGCCCATCATGATCTCGACGAGCCGGCGCACGTCCCGCCGGCCGGGGACGGTGTCCTTCTCGATGCAGGTGACCGCCGCGTCCTGGAAGTCGTACGGCGTGGGCTTGGCCCGGTCACGCATGGCTGCGAGCAGGATCGACGTCTCGAAGACGGCGATCGCGTCGGCGGTGGAGGCGAGATAGCCGCTGCGGCGGGCGGCGCGGACGATGTCCACGGACCAGCCGAGCAGTTCGGCCTCGTCCAGGGTGTGCAGGGCAGGGGGCTGCCGGAGGAAGCCGGAGAGCCGGTCCTCCGTGAGCGCGGGGCCGGGTGTGGACGTGGGGCCGGGCGCGGACGTGGGCGCGGCGGTCTTCGCCGCCTTCTTCGCCGGGCGTGTCTTCCTGGCGCCGGCCTGCCCCTCCAGTCGGTACGGCTCGACCCTGGTGCGCGTGAGGTTCTTGGCCCACTCCGTGGCGGCGATCGACACGGAGCCGGGGGCCAGGCCGAACTGCGCCTCGATCGCCGCGTGGCTGGACGGGATCAGCCCGTACTGCCAGGTCGTCGCGGTACGCGGGGAGATGACGAAGTCTCCGGCGCCGTGCACGCCGAACTCCTCGACGCGACTGGCCGCGTGGAAGGCGCCGCACACGTAGAGGCAGTCCGCGGGGTCGGTGCCGGTCTCGGCGAGGTGCTCGCGCATCCGGGTCCACATGTGGCGCTCGCGGTCCTCGTCGACCCGGACGCGCTCCCCCCTGCCGGGGGCGAGGCGCCGGAACAGGCTGCCGATGAGGAACATGACCTGGCGGTAGGTGTCGTGGTCGCTGTCGCCGAGCGGGACCTCGACGTACTGGTGCCACCACTCCGACCAGTGCCGCACCTTGCCGTGGCGCAGCAGGTGCTCCTCCAGTTCGGCGAAGCGTGGCCGCAGGTCGCCGATCTCGACGCCGACGGCCTCGCCGTGCAGGGCGGCCTCGGGTTCGGTGGACGGGTCCACGGGCTCGGCGGACGGGTCCGCCGGTTCGGTGGACGGCTCCTCCGGCTGTTCGTGCCGGACGTCCCACTGGAAGACGTGGTCGGAGGAGCGGTCGACGAGGACCAGTTCCACGCCGGGCGTGTCGAGGGCGTAGGCGATGGCCTGGTACTCGGCGGACGCCTCGGTGACGGGGGCGACGACGGACAGCGGGGCCCAGTCGGGCGGGAAGCCGTCGATCTCGCTCGCGAAGGCCTGCACCGCGACCGGCAGGCGGCAGTTGCGCAGTTCGGTGAGGAGCGGCGCCATGTCCTCGCACAGTTCGAGGTACACGACCTTGGGCCGCTTCTCGCGCAGCCGTCGGGCCATGGCGAGGGCGGAGGCGGGCGAGTGGTGACAGACGGGGAAGATCTCCAGCGGTTCGCCGGCGGCGCGGTCGACGTCGTCGACCATGCCCAGGAGGATTTCCTCCAGGGCGTCCTGGCCACCGGCGAACTGGGCTGCCGCGTCATGGAGTTGCCCGCGCAGCGCGGCGAACCCGGCCCCCGCCGCGCGGGATCCAGCCTCGGGGGCGGTCTCGGTCCTGGGGTTGGTCTCGGTCCCGGGGTTGGTCTCGGTCTCGGGGGTTCCGGTCATGACAGCTTGGCGATCGCGTCGCGGCCGCCCTCCAGGAACTCGGGCCAGGAGCCGCCCTCCTGCTTGCCGCGCGGTTCGACGACTCCGTGCAGGTACTTGTTGAGGATGGCGAGGTCCTCGGGCTCGCGCCGGGCGAGCGTCCCGACGAGCGAGGCAGCGAGGGCGCGGGCCGTCAGGGTGCGTTCGCCGAAGAAGTCGCTGTGCAGGACCGCGTCCTCCAGGACGCCGATCTGCTCGGCTGTGGAGAGGGCGGACTCCAGCTTCTCGTCGTCGCTGCCCGCCGCGGCGGCGGAGGCACGCAGATCGGCGAAGCTCTGGAGGAGGACGTCGAGGAGGGTCGGCGGCACGTCCAGCTCGATCGCGTGCCGGCGCAGCAGTTCCTCGGTGCGGAAGCGGACGATCTCCGCCTCGCTCTTCTTGTTCGTGACGACGGGGATGCGGACGAAGTTGAACCGGCGCTTGAGCGCGGAGGACAGGTCGTTGACGCCGCGGTCGCGGCTGTTGGCGGTGGCGATGACCGAGAAGCCGGGCTTCGCGAAGACGATGTTCTCACCGCCGGCGCTGTCGAGTTCGGGGACCGAGATGTACTTCTCGGAGAGGATCGAGATGAGCGCGTCCTGGACGTCGCTGGTGGAGCGGGTGAGCTCCTCGAAGCGACCGATGGTGCCGGTCTCCATGGCGGTCATGATCGGCGAGGGGATCATCGACTCCCGGGACTGGCCCTTGGCGATGACCATGGACACGTTCCAGGAGTACTTGATGTGGTCCTCGGTGGTGCCCGCGGTTCCCTGGACGACCTGCGTGGAGTTGCGGCTGATCGCGGCCGAGAGGAGCTCGGCGAGCCAGCTCTTGCCGGTGCCGGGGTCGCCGATGAGGAGCAGACCGCGGTCGGAGGCGAGGGTGACGATGGAGCGCTCGACGAAGCTGCGGTCGCCGAACCACTTCTGCGTCACCTGCCGGTCCAGGCCGTCGGCGCGCTCGGAGCCGAGGATGAACAGGCGGACCATCTTCGGGGAGAGGCGCCAGGAGAACGGCTTGGGGTTGTCGTCGATCGACTCGAGCCAGTCGAGTTCCTCGGCGTACTTGATCTCGGCGGGGGCGCGGAGCAGGTCGGACATGGGGAGGGCCTTTCTGGGCTTCTCAGGTGAGGAAGGTCTTGAGTTCGTGCACGAGCTTGTTGATGTGGCCGGAGACCACCGGGGTGCCGAGGGCCTTGAACCGCTCCCGGAACCAGGGGTTGACCTCCTGCCGTCCCGAGCTGGTCACCGAGCCGACGGGGATGAACCGCACGCCGGAGCGGTGGACCGCCTCGATGCCCTCGAACAGCGGCTGGGAGCGGTCGAACTCGTAGAAGTCGGAGATCCACACCATGACGGTGTTCCTGGGTTCGGTGATCTTCGGCCGGGCCATCGCCATGGCCACCGGTCCGTCGTTGCCGCCGCCGAGGTTGGTGCGCAGGAGGACGTCGAACGGGTCGTGCACCCAGGGGGTGAGGTCGATGGCCCT
This sequence comes from Streptomyces sp. NPDC058326, assembly GCF_042879855.1. NCBI lineage: Bacteria > Bacillati > Actinomycetota > Actinomycetes > Kitasatosporales > Streptomycetaceae > Streptomyces > Streptomyces sp. NPDC058326. The sequence continues at coordinate 161,343 of NZ_JBHVZO010000012.1, forward strand.
CGTGTCGTATGCGATGAGGTGGACGTCGACCTTCGGCAGTCCGGCGAAGATCGAGGCGAGGATGGTGCAGTTGACCATGGAGTCGACCATGGAGCCCGACTGGTCCACGACGACGATCAGCCGCTGGGGCGTGGTGCGGCGGACGGTCTGCCGGTAGTAGAGGCGGTCGACGTAGAGCCGCTCCTCCTCCGGGCTCCAGTTGGTGAGGTTCTTCCAGATGGTGCGGTCGAGGTCCAGGTTGCGGAAGACGCGCTTGGGCGGGACCGAGCGGTCGAGCTCTCCGACGGTGGCCTTCTCGACCTGGGTGCGGAGCACCTGGGCGACCTCGTCGACGTAACGCCGGATGAGCGACTTCGCGTTGGCGAGGGCGATGCCGGACAGGTTGCCCTTGTCGCGGAGCAGTTGTTCGATCAGCGACATGCTGGGGGTGAGCCTGGCGGCGAGCGCGGGGTCGGCCAGTACCTCGCGCAGGTGCATACGGCGGACGAGGTCGGCCTCGACGGTGCCGAGTTCGGAGCCGAGGCCGCCGGCCTCGACGGCCGCTCCGGCGCCCTGGCCACCGCGCAGGCCGCCGGGCGGGCAGCCGAACGCCCGCTCGAGCCAGCCGGCGTCCGACTGCCAGCGGGCCAGCTGACCGGCGGAGACCGTTCCCGATCCGGTGGAGAAGACGTTGAGCAGCAGTTTCGACGCGAGCGCGGCGCGCCGTACCTCCGCAGCCCGGTCGCGCGCGCCCTCGGGCCCGGGCTCCGGTGTCATCAGGCCGTCGAACTCGTCGGCCAGCTCCGGATGGCGCTGCACGACGGACTCGACGGAGGCGCCGGGGTCGAGCAGGGCCGACGGGAGACCGATGTCCTCGACGACGGCGAGGCTCGCCGACTCCAGGGCGGCCTGCTCCTCGGGGTCGAAGAGGCGGGCGAGAAGCCGCCAGTAGAGGACCTGGCGCCGGTTGTCGTCGGCGTCCGGGCCGCTCGTGGCCGGGGCGGTCGGGCCGCTGACGGCCGGGGCCGTCGGCGCGCCTGCGGGCAGGGCTGTCGGGGCCGGGCCGTTCGTGGCCGGGGCCGTCGGGGCACCTGCGGGCAGGCCGGTCGGGCCGCCTGTGGCCGGGGCGGTCGGGCCGGGAGGCGGCACGGGAGCGGCTGACAGGGCCCGGTCGGCCGGGGGCGTCGTGTCGGTCATGCGCGCAGCAGCTTTCCGGCACGTTCCCGCAGGACGGTGACGGCGTCCGTGGCGGCCTTCTCCGCCCGTACGCCGAGCTTGTCGGTGGTGCCTCCGGCCCACTCGCCCGCGTGGACGGCGACGGTCTTCTTCCGGACGGTCGTCTCGACGGCGAGCGGCTGCAGGACGAACTCCCCCGCGTCCCAGCGGAGCAGTCCCAGGCAGGCGCTGGAGGCGGCGACCGCCTCGGGGGTGAGCGGGCTCGCGGCCGGGACGCGGTCCGTGTCGACGGCGAGCCGGTGCCCGGCCACGGTGAACGTCAGCGTCCCGTCGTCCTGCCGGTCCGCCGCGTAGCCCTCGACGAGCACGGGGACGGCGATCCCGGCGGGATGGCGGTCCAGCGGTGCGGTCACCGGGTCGGTGGCCGTGGACAGGATCACCCGGGCGGTGGCGAAGGGGTCGGCCGGCTGCCCGGTGCGGGCCCGCTCGTCGTCCCAGTCGAGGTCGCCTTCGGCGGTGACGGGCATGGCGTCGAGCTCCACGGCGCGGCCCTCCCCCGCCGCGCCGAGCAGGGACATCCGGGGCCGGAGGAGCTGCCACAGGCCCGCGCCGACGACGGTGTCGGGCTTGGGTGCGGACACCGCCGCCCGGACCAGGCGCGGCGCCGTCCCGTCGGCGGGTTCGAGCACCGCGTGGACCTGCGCCTGCACGGCGGTGGCGTGCTCCTGTACGTCCACGCCCAGGGGGAGCAGGCGGCCGGTCGCGGTGGACAGTGCGGGGGCGGGGGCGGCACCCGGCAGGGTCAGGAGCAGCGCGCGCGTCCAGAGGTCGGCCCAGCGGCGCACCGGGACCCGGTCCAGGGCAGCCCCCGGGCAGGAGGCCGCGAGTTCGGCCGCGAAGCCGTCGAGGAGGGTCGCCTGGCGGCGCAGCCGGGGGTCCGGCAGCATCGCTGAGATCACGGGTGCGGCGCCGGCGATCAGGTCGTGGTCGATGCCCTGCCAGCCCGTGCGGGCGAGGTCGCACAGCCAGGCGCGGGCGGCGGCCAGCACGTTCGCTCCGGGGGCGTCCGCGTCGCCGCCGTCGCGGTCGGGGGTGGTCCGCTCGGCGCGCGGCCTGCCGGTGACGTCCGCGACGCGGTCCGTCAGCGCGTCGTGCGCGGCGCCCATGAGCGCGGTGCGGGCGGCCGCGAGGGCGATGAGGTGCTCCTCGCCGGCGGCGCCCGCCGCGGCCTTGTCGGCGGCCTCGGCGACCCGCGAGGCGAGCGGTGTCCCGGCGACGGAGTGCGCGAGCGCCGTGAGGCCGGCGGCCTGGGCGGGCTGCGGCCGGAGCAGTCCGGTGACGAGCGTCTGGTCGAAGGCGTCGACGGCGGACAGCGCCTCGTCGAGCCCGTCGACGGGGTCGGTGAGCAGGTCGGTGCGCATCAGGCGGCCGTCCTCGTGGGCGGGAACCACTGCATCTCGGGCAGGGGCGCGGTGGTCGGTTCCAGTTCGAGGTAGGCGAGGTGCCGGAGGAACCTGCTGAACACCGGGGCGGCCGCCGAGGTGTCTCCCTGCTCGGGGCGCGTGGCGGTCATCGCCGTGACCAGCCGGGGGGCGTCCGGGGCCCCGTCCGGGGTGTCGGCCTTCAGGTAGCGGGCGACGCGCTCGGCCCCGTACTGCAGGACCGCTTCCCCGACGAGGGCGCGGATGTGGTTGCAGAACGTGCCGCGCGCTCCGCCGCAGGGGCGGTTGTTGTTGGTGCTGCACGCGAACGCGTACGTACCCGTCGCGATCGAGGACACGTACACGCGTCCTGCGTCGGACCCACTGGACACGACGCCCTGCAGCCGTCCGTCGGCCAGCTCGACGAAGGGCACCTTGGCGAGTTTCCGCGGTCGCGCGGGTGGGACCACCCGCGCCGTACTCGACCTCTCCCAGACCGGCAACGTACCTCTCCCATGCACGTCGAAGGGATGCTCTCGCCGTCGCGGCGGAACAAGATCGAACCTATCCCCGCCCACTGACAACGGCTCCGGCCACCGGGCCAGGGCCGGCGTGACGGCGAGGCCGGCCCCGGCCGGGCGGTGGGGGAAGGCTCGGGCCGGTCCCGCCGGCGGCCGCCTCCGGCGTGCCTCGTCGCGGGGTCCGGCGCATGCTGGCAGAAGAGCGGGAATCCACCTGGCGACAAGGGGACCGCGTGGGACCGAGCGACGACAGGGAGCAGCGCCCCGACGCCCCTCCTCGGGTCTTGTCCGCCCTGGAGAGCGTCGCGACCGCGATGCTCGACGAGCACGGCCGCGTCACGTGGTGGTCGCGGACCGCGCAGCGGCTGCTCGGATGGACCGGCGAGGAGATGGCGGGGCAGCAGGCGTCGCGGCTTCTGGTGGAGCCCGGGAATTCGGGGTACCGCAGTGCCAGTACCGTCCCGCGCCGCGCGCGGCTTCTGCACCGTTCGGGGCGGCCTGTGGAGGCGGACCTGCTGGTCGCGGAAGCGGACGGCGCGGCGGAACGGCTGGTCCTGGTGCTGCCGCCCGGCGGGCCCGGCAGGGCGGACCAGGACGCGGACGTGGCGCGGGCGCTCCTGGCCCAGGACGGCATCGGTGTCGCCCAGTTCGACATGGATCTGCGGCTCGTGCGGACGAACACGACCCTGGAGGCGCTCCGCCCGGAAGGCGTCGGGGACGACTGGCTGTGCGGGCTCAGGGCCCGCGACGGCAGCGGTGACGCCCGGGCGGCATTCGAGCTGGTCGCGGCCACGGGAACGTCCGTCGCCTCACGCGTGTACGACCTGGACCGGTCCGGCGGTGGGGCGGCTCTGGCGCTGTCGTGCTTCCGTATCGACGACGCCCTCGGCATGCCGGTGGGCGTCATGGTGGAGGCGGCCAGGGTCGCGGACGCGGGATCGCCGCGCCGCCACGCCGACGCGTACCGCCAGGCCTTCGAGGTCGGGGAGTCGCTCGACGTGGTCCAGGTGGCCGAGGACCTCACGTCGATCCTGGTGCCGGCCCTCGGTGACCACGCGATGGTCGACTATCCCGACGCCGTCCTGCAGGGCCGCGATCCGTCGCCCGGACAGCCCGGACAGTCCGTACAGGAGGCCTCCGCCACACGCCGGGTGGCGGTGAGGTCGGCGGACGGCGACTGGCCGGCGCCCCTGATCCAGGTGGGCGAGCCCGTCCCGCCCGTCGCGGAGACGCCGGAGATCGCCGCCAGGCACGTCGGCGGGGTGCTGGTCGCCGACGGGGAGCTCTCCCGGCGGATCCTCGGCCATGATCCCGCGCTGATCCGCAGGTTCCTGCCCGAGGGCACCCACGCCTCACTCGGCTGCCCGCTCCATCGCGGGGGCCGGTTCTTCGGGTACGCCTCGGTCTGCCGCACGGGTACCGCCGCGTCCTTCGACGAGGCCGACATCAAGCTGATGCGGGACCTGTGCGCCCGCACCGCGACGGCCATCGACAACGCCTTCCGCTTCGCCCGGGAGCACCAGACGGCCGTGGTGCTGCAGCGGAGCCTGCTTCCCCCGGCGGCGACGAGCAGCACGGCGGCGGAGACCGCAGGCGTGTACCTGCCCGCGGGCGGCGCGGTCAGTGTCGGGGGCGACTGGTTCGACGCGTTCGACCTGTCCTCGCTGCGGGTCGGGCTGGTCGTCGGTGATGTCGTGGGGCACGGGCTTGAGGCGGCCGCCACCATGGCACGTCTGCGTACGGCCGTGCAGACGCTCGCCGACCTGGACCTGCCTCCCGACGAACTGCTGACCCGGCTCGACGATCTGGTGCGGCGGATGCAGCGGGAGGCGAACGAGCCCGACAGTGTGGGCGGCTCCTGCCTTTTCGCCGTCTACGACCCTGTCAGCCGTACGTGCCACATGGCCTCCGCGGGCCACCCGCCGCCGGCTCTGGTGACGCCCGAGGGTGACGTCGGCTTCGTACCCGTCACTCCCGGTCCGCTCCTCGGGGTCGGCGACAATCCCTTCGAGGTCACGAGTGTGACACTGCCGCCGGGGAGCACCCTCGTGCTCTACACGGACGGTCTGCTCGGGCGTGACGTCCTCCACGGGCCGGAACAGTTGAAGGCGGTCCTGGCCGGTCTGTCACCGGCCGAGGGCACCCTGGAGGCCCTGGGCAGCGCCCTGCTGGCGCGGACACCGCACGCGGAGCACCCGACCGACGACATCACGGTCCTGCTCGCCCGTACCCATGCCGTGTCGGAGGAGTCCACGGCGAGGTGGGAGTACCCGGCGGATCCCGCCGCCGTTCAGGACGCGCGCGCCCATGTCAACGCCCAGTTGGTGGCGTGGGGGCTGGACGAGCTGCTGTTCAGCACCGAGCTCATCGTGAGCGAGCTCATCACCAACTCCATCCGGTACGCCGGCGGCCCGGTCGTCCTGCGGCTGATCCGCGACCGGGTGCTCGTGTGCGAGGTCTCGGACCCGAGCAGCACGCAGCCCCGGCTGCGCCGCGCCCTCACCACGGACGAGGGCGGCAGGGGTCTCTTCCTCGTCGCGCAGCTGACCACTCGCTGGGGCAGTCGCTACACGGAGCGTGGGAAGACGATCTGGACGGAACAGCAGCTCATGGGCTGAGACCACGAGCCCGACCGGCACCGTCCGGCCGGACTCGGTCATCGGCACCGCCCTCAGGAGGGGTCACCCGCGGAATGACGCTCCCCCGACGACTCGTTCAGATCGCGGATGTACCAGTCGAACCGGGTTCCGTCCGCATCCGGAATCCGCGCGGTGCGGGTGAAGCCCGACCGGTGGGCAACCGCAGCCGACGCGGGGTTCTCCGGATCCACTTGGATCACCGCTTGAGTCGCTCCTTGTGCTGTCGCGTACTGGCATACGAGGTGTACCGCGCGTGTGGCCAAGCCCTGGCCGCGCCAGGCCGGGTAGAGCCCGTACGCGATGTTGACCTGCCCGGGGGCGAGGCCCGGCATCTCGAATCTGAGGTCGATCGTGCCGGCCAGCGCGGCCTGATCACCGACGCGTACTCCGAAGGCACGCAGCGGACCGCCAGTGGCCCACTGCTCCATGCACTGACGGAAGTACGCCTCTGTGCCGGCTCGGGTCCCCGGCCCTCCGTTGAGCCGGCGCACCAGCAGTTCGTCCTCGCCCGCCAGGTGCGCGTCAGTGTCGTCCACGTGCAGCGGGGACAGAGTGACGACGCCGTCAGAGACGTTCGTCGAGGCCCCCGCCGGACCCGGCGCCGGGCGCAGGTCCAGCATCATGTCGAGCGACCGGGAACCGTCCGCCTCGGTGAAGAAGCCGACCGGTCGGAAGCCGTTCTTCTCGTAGTAGCGGATGGCGCGAGGGTTGTCGGCGCGGACGCCGCCCCACAGGATGATTCTCGTCCTGCCGAGCAGTCGTGCGACCTCCGTGACGAGCGGGAAGGCGAGCGTCCCGACGCCTCGGCCCTGGTAGTCGTCGGCCAGAGTGGGGCCGAAGCGGCAGTCGGTCGTCCCGGTGAGGCGGATGCCCGCGTCCTGGTAGCGCGCGATGTCCGCGGGAGTCAGAGCGAGGCTGAATTCGAGAAGGCCGACGATCCTCCCGGACGGGACGTCCTCGAGCACCAGCCTGAGCTTGTCGTAGCGCGCGATCGCGTCACACAGCTCCTGGGCGGTCGCGAGGTCGTACCCGCCGAACGTACTGAAGCGCCTCGATTCGGACGACAGGGCGTCGAGGAACTCGGCCAATCGCCCCGTGTCGGCGTGCGTCAGGGGGCGGAGGACGACATCCGAACCGCCATGAGGTTTCAGACGGGTCGTCAGGCGATGGGGATTTTCAGCGATCTCCGTCAGCGTGAGCACCCCAACAGCCCTCTCTCCGCACCGGCTTCGAGGAGGCAACCTACCGGCCCCCGACATTCCGTTCCGTAAGAACGATCGATCCTTGCCGGACGGCACTGTGATCCACAACTCCTGACATTTGCTCGTCAGCGCGTGCGTGGCGTGCACTGAACCAGGCCAGTCGCCGCCGGAGGCGGCCGAAGCGTTGCAGCCCATACCGCGACGTACTCCACCCCTCTCAGCCGGGCGCGTTCCAACTGCTGCGCGACGTCGGCCACGCGGTGTGGCCAGCATCCTCGTCGGCCCCACGGGACGCAACGCCGTTTCTCATCCACGATCCCGGCCGGCCGCTGCTGCGCATCACCGAAGACCGCGCCCTCGGTCCCCCCGTCCTCGGCCGAACCGCCGCCGTCCAGCTTCGCGCGTGGCGACGCGGCCACGCAGCGTGACATCTCACCGAGGTGACCCGCTCCCGACCGAGGCGCGCACTCCGCGCTTGCACTTATAGCGCGTCTGCAATTATTGTGAGAGCACGTAAACAGCCCACTCAAGCAATTACGGAAGGCTGGAGCCATGCCGCTCGCACTCCTCGCCCTGGCAGTCGGGGCCTTCGGGGTAGGAACAACCGAATTCGTCGTCATGGGGCTGCTGCCCGACATCGCCGCCGACTACGGCGTCTCCATCCCCACCGCGGGCCTGCTGGTCACCGGCTACGCGCTCGGTGTCGTCGTCGGCGCGCCGCTGCTGACCGTCCTCGGCAACAAGGTGAGCCGCAAGCACATGCTCATGCTGCTGATGGGCCTGTTCGTGGCCGGCAACGTGTTCTCCGCGCTCGCCCCGAGCTTCGGGATGATGCTGACCGGTCGCGTGATCGCCTCGCTCGCCCACGGCTCCTTCTTCGGCATCGGATCCGTCGTCGCCGCCGGCCTCGTCGCCCCGGACAAGAAGGCCGGCGCCATCGCCACCATGTTCACCGGGCTGACCGTCGCCAACATCGTCGGCGTGCCGCTCGGCACCTTCATCGGGCAGGCGGTCGGCTGGCGCACGACCTTCGCGGTCGTCGCCGCGCTCGGTGTGGTCGGCCTTCTCGGCATCGCCAGGCTCGTGCCCGCCATGCCCCGCCCCGAAGGGACTCACCTGCGCCGGGAGCTGAAGGCGTTCCGCAACCCGCAGGTGCTGCTCGCCATGGCGATGACCGTGCTCGGCTTCGGCGGAGTCTTCGCCGCGATCACCTACATCGCACCGATGATGACCGAGGCAGCGGGCTACTCCGAGGGCGCGGTCACCTGGCTGCTCGTCCTCTTCGGCGTCGGCATGTTCCTCGGCAACCTGCTCGGCGGCCGGTACGCCGACCGTGCCCTGATGCCCCTGCTGTACGCGACCCTCGGCGGGCTCGCGGTCGTCCTCGCGCTGTTCACCGTGGTCGCCCACCACAAGATCCTCGCCGCGATCGCCATCCTCCTCGTCGGGGCGCTCGGCTTCGCCACGGTGCCGCCGCTGCAGAAGCGCGTCCTCGACCAGGCGCACGGCGCGCCGACCCTGGCCTCCGCCGTCAACATCGGCGCGTTCAACCTCGGCAACGCGCTCGCGGCCTGGCTCGGCGGCCTCGTCATCGCCGCCGGCTTCGGCTACACCGCCCCCAACTGGGTCGGCGCCGTCCTCGCCGCCGCCGCTCTCGGCCTCGCCTTCTGGTCCGCGGCGCTGGAGCGCCGGGCCCCCGCGGCCGAAGCCGCGGACGCCGAGGCCCGTACCCCCGTCCACGCCTGACCCCACCACCCCACATCACCCTGAGGAGCAGCACCATGAACACCACCACCGTCACCCCGCTGACGACCGCCGAGGCCGAGGCCCTGGTCGCCACCGCCCGCCGCGCCGCCGAACTGGCGGGGGCGACCGTCAGCGTCACCGTGCTCGACGCCGGCGGGCACCTGCTCGCCTTCCGTCGCGACGACCGGGCGGTGCTGATCTCCGGAGAGACCAGCACCCGCAAGGCGTACACCGCCCTCCAGCTCAACGCCCCCACGGCCGATCTGGTCGACCTGGTCAAGCCCGACGGCCCGTTCCACTCGCTCCCCACCGCCCTCGACCGGCCGCTGCTCTTCATCGCCGGCGGTCTGCCGGTCCACCGCTCCGGCCGGCTCATCGGTGCCATCGGCGTCGGCGGCGGCGCCCCGGAGCAGGACCACTCCTTCGCCGCCGCCGCGGTCGAGGAGCTGGCCCGATGAGCCGGGCCGGGGCCGTTCCTCAGACCCGCAGACGGCGCGGGGCGCCGTCGGCCCGGAGGTCGGCGAGGGCCGAGTAGCCGTCGACGGCCATGATCAGGTCGGCCGCGGCGAGGATCGAACGCAGGACGTGGACGACGCCGTCCGTACCGCCGAGGGCGAGCCCGTACGCGTACGGCCGGCCGACGCCCACCGCCGTGGCCCCGAGGGCGAGGGCCTTGACGGCATCGGCGCCGGTGCGGACGCCGGAGTCGAAGAAGGGGGAGGGTCGTCCCCTCCGGTTCCTGTCGGCTTCCTCGGCGCGCGCTCGTCGCCCCATCGTGCCCGCCGCGCGCGCGTGACCATGCCGTCGGCACGGCGGGCCGGCGGCCGTCAGGAACGTGTCGCGGTGCTGCACCCGCCGTCGGCGGTCCCCGTTCCCCCGGCGATCGGCGTACTGCGGTCGTACGGGTCGACGGTGGCGCCGTCGGTCGTGCCGGTGCCCGACCGGTCGGTGCCGAACTGCGGGGCGAAGTAGCCGGTGTGGTTGTCGCAGCCGCCGTTGGTCATGTCGACCTTGTACGAGACGAGGGAGAAGGTGCCGGGCTCGGTGATGATCTTCGAGGGGTCGTCCCAGTTCAGCACCACCTCGCGCCGTACGATCGTGCGCACGATCTCGTCGCCGCCGCCCGCCGCGGCCGCCCGCGCGACCGGGTACACGTAGGTGACGTCGGTGGAGACCTGGAGGGCGCCGCGCTCGCCTTCCCGGTAGGTGATCCGGCCCCGGGTCTTGACGACGTCGCCGACCAGGCGCGTGCGGGACGTCTCGAAGCGGCTGAAGAGCAGCAGCGGGTCGTTCTCCTCGCTGGGCGCGCGGAACGCGGCGGCCAGATAGTCCTTGACATCCCGCTGGTGCGGATTGATCAGGGCGATCGCCTTCGTGGGGCGCTCACCGCCCAGCACGGCCGGGTCCAGGCTGGACGCGGCGAGGAAGTCCCGGGTCTGCCGGAGGGCCTTCTCCACCTGTGCGGTGCTCATCCAGCCGGTCGCCCGGGCGGCCGGGACCGTGATCCCGGCCGTTCCGTCCGCCCAGCGGGCCGCGGGCGAGCCCTTGAACGGCTCGTCGAGCGTGGGCTGTCGGGCCGGCTCCACGGGCGGTGCCTGGGTCGGGCGCTCCGCCTCCTGGGCGAGCGGCGGCTGCTGCCGTCCCTCATCGTCGGAGGAGCCGATGAGCTGCCACGGGTCGAGCGCCACCACGAGCAGGCCCGCCGCGGCGAGGAGCCCGACCACGTACCAGCCCTTCCCGCGCCGGGGCCGGGGCGGCGTGTACGTACGCCATCCCTCGGTCCCGGCGGGGGCGTCGCGCAGCCGGTCCGCCACGACGCGGGCGCGCGCCGACGGCTCCTTGGGCGCGTCCGCCACGCCCTCGACCGAGTCGCGCAGGAACTGCTCCCACACGTCGTCCGGCACGGACGAACCGTCCCGTTCCCCACCCGCGTTCACACCGCACCCCTCGCATCACACGTCGATCCGGCCCCTCTCCCCCAGGGCCCCCGCATGATCGCACAGCGGTCCGTGGGCGGTCCCGCCCAGGTCGGGTCCCGGGCGCCACCGTCAGCCCGTGGCCGGGGTCCAGCCGTCGAGCCAGTGCGCGGTGTCCTGCGTGGCGGCCTGAGCGGCCGTCAGGTGGGGGCGGTCCGGGCCGGCCGGGCCGGAGCCGGGGCCGGTGTTGCGGTATTCGGCGAAGCGGTCGGCCTTCCAGGAGAAGCCGCCCATGTCCGTCCAGGGGGTGGGCCGGACTGCGCCGCTGAGGACGCTGTCGCGGACGGTGGTCTGCGGGTCGAGGGTGGCGTCGCCGCCGGCGTGCCAGGGCCTGCCGAGGTGGAACGTTCCCGCTGCGACGTCGCCGTTCACGGTGGAGCGTGTGATGAGGAAGCCCTTGCGGCCGGCCGGGGTGCTCGGTGCCGTCACATAGCCGGCGGACGTGCCGTCCCAGCGCTTCTTGAGGGTGAGGACGGACTTGTCGATCACGGCCGTGGCGCGGCCGAAGACGAAGTCGACGTTGCCGATCACATAGGAGCCGGTGACGTACACCCGGCCGATCCTGTCCTTGGCGGCGGTGTCGAGGAGGAGGGTGTCCTGGTCTCCGGTGACGATGATGCCGTCGAGGACGATCCGGTCGGCGGCGGTGCGCAGGGCGACGGCCTGGTGGCCGTTCAGGTTCCGGTTCGCGGCCTCGTCGAAGTCGTTGGAGATCGTGAGGTTGCGCGCCCGGAAGTCGTCGGCCTCGACGGCGACGGTGGCGCTGCCGCCCGTTCCGTAGGTTCCCGAGCCGTCCGGCTTGGTCATGCCGGAGGCGTGTCCCTCGACGAGGACCGTGTCCTTGCGGCTGCCGCCGGTGCCCTCGATCGTGATGTGGGGCTTGTTCGAGGGGATCTTGACCGTCTCTCGGTAGACGCCCGGGGCGACCCTGATCACGACGCGGGAGGTGTTGCCCGCGGGCACGGCGTCGACGGCCTTCTGCACGCTGGTGAACCGGCCGCTGCCGTCCTTCGCCACGGTCAGGGTGGTGGTGGCGGCAGCGGCAGCGGCCGGAGTGGTGCCGAGGGAGGAGCGGGGGCCCGCGCCGGACTTGAGCAGCGCGGGCACGGCGGCCGTGGGGTCGAGGGTGTACGGGTAGTACGCCTTCGGGTCGAAGGCCGTGCCCCCGCTCTCGTTGCGGCCGGTGGTACCGGAGAAAACGTTGCCCCGCTGGACGAGGGCGGCGGTGGCGTCCTTGATCACCGGGTTGTTCATGCCCTGGAAGACGCTGTTCTCCAGGACCATCCGCGTCCTGCCGCGCGCGTAGTTGCCGTAGGACGAGGTGATGGCCGTGCCCGCGTCGTCCTGGAGCAGGTTGTTGTACAGGTGGGCGTGGGCGACGTTGTCGGTGGACGGGTTGCGCTGTTCGGTCTCGCGGAACCAGTTGTGGTGGATGGTGAGGTCGGCGGTGACGTTGTCGGTCCAGCCGATGCCGAAGGTCTTGTTGTTGTTGCCCAGCCTGTTCCAGGACACGGTGACGTACGTCGTGTCCTTGCGGCTGTCGATGAGGCCGTCGGCCATGTGCCGCAGGTCGTTGTGGTCGATCCACACGTGGTGCGCGCCGTCCATCTGCACGGCGTCGAAGTCGTGTTCCTTGTCGTTCCAGACGCCCTGGTACGCGTCACGGATCGTCAGGTTCCGGATGATCACGTTGTGGACGCCCTGGCCGAGGAAGAAGCCTCCGCCGACGATGTGGCCCGAGGTGCCGGATCCGATGATGGTCTTGTCGGAGGCGACCTTGATCTCCTTGCCCGTGGGGTTCACGGTGATCGTCCCGGCGACGACGATGACGTACGGCTCGGGTGCGGTCGCGTACTTCTCCAGGTCGGCGAGGGTCCTGACGGTGACCGTCCTGCCGTCCCGCCCGCCGTACGTCCCCTTCTGCCCGAGCGCGTCGACCGAGGCGAAGCCGTCGGCGGCGGCACGGGCCCACGCGGGCGCGGGGGTGCCCGCGGCCTTCGCCTCGGGCCGGGTGTCCGCGCCGAACACGCCGAACGCCGTGCCGTACGCCAGGACCCCCGCCGCGGCGAGCGCGGCGGGGACACCGATCACCAGGGCCTTTCCGCGCCTGCGGTGTCTCGCCCTGCCTCGGGTCTCGGTCATGTCGTGGGTCCTTCCGTCCGTGGGGGTGCCCGCCCCGGAAGGGGGCGGGCGGACGGTAGTCGCCGCGGCGGCGGAAAAGGTTGCCGCCGTCCGTGAGGTGTCAGGCGTACGGGTCGAAGGGGATGCCGGCCGGTTTGGCCTTGGCCAGGTGGGCGGCGAAGTTGCCGTCCTTCAGACCGAAGACGGCACTGCCGAAGTCTGCCTGGCTGAGCCTGTCGCGCAGGCCCGCCGGGTAGCCGTTCCAGCCGACCAGGCTCGGGAACTGCCAGGTGCGCTGGTGGTTCTCCGGCGGTTCGTCGTTGGTGTTCGCCGGGCGGAAGCAGTGCGTGCCGATGCCGTCCTTGTGGTAGACGATCTTGGGGTGGGTGCCGTCCCAGCGGATTCGGTCCCGGGCGTTGACGGCGAAGGAGCCGTGGGCGGATGTGGAGACGTACTGCGCCTGGTTGTTCTGCACCCACACGACGACGTGTTCCCAGTCGTGGCGGTGTCCTCCGAGGCCGCTGCCGGCCACCGCCTGGTCCTTCTCGAAGTAGAGGGCATAGAGGATCGCGCACCAGCCGTTGTTGCACGTGGCGCGGGAGTAGCCGTTGGTCTGGGTGAGATCCCAGGAGTCACGGCACTGGCCGTTGAGCGCTCCGGAGGGGTTGAGGCCGCCGTTGACCGTGCCGTCGGGCCCGATCGCGGGCGTGGGGTAGCAGCCGTCGGTGTCGTAGTCGTAGGCCGGCTGGAACGTCTGCTCCAGGCCGTCGGCGTTGGCGGGCAGCGCGGGCGGCGGCGCGGCGTGGGCGCCGGCCGGCAGGGCGATGATCAACGTGAGGGCGCCGGCGAGGGCGAGCGCGCCCCGGCCGGCGTACGCCTGTGTCTTCACTGTGTCCCCTGGGTCGGGCGGCATGATGCGACAGGCGTCATTTTGGCATGCACAGTTCATCTTTGGGGGAACCGTGCGTGAACTCAGCGCATCGCCGCCGCCACCAGCTGCCCGACCTCCTCGGCCGAGACGGCCCCGCCGTTCACCAGGCGGTCGAAGACCAGTCCGTCCACGCAGGTCAGCAGGGTGACGGTACGTTCGCCCGCGTCGGAGAGGCCGCGCGCCGCCAGGAACTCCCGCACGACTCCTCGCGCCGCGTTCTCGCGCGGCACGAGGATCTCCCGCAACTCCGGGTGGTGCACGCTTTCCAGGGCGCACGCGTAGCGCGCGAGGGAGCGGCGGCGCCCGCCCCCGGTCAGCCGCCGCGCGATGAAATCGGCAAGCCCGGCGGCCAGTTCATCGGCGCTCGCGGGCACCGGGGTCCGCTCCCCCTCCTCCCGGAGCTCTCGCTGGTCGCGTTCCACCAGGCGCTGGACGAGCGCGGCGAGCAACGCCTGTCGCGTGCGGTAGTACGCGGACGTCGTACCGGGCGGCAGGCTGGCCGCCCGGTCCACCGCGCGGTGGGTGAGCCCGCGCATGCCGTGGTCGGCGAGGACGTCGATGGCCGTGTCGGCGAGGAGGGTGCGTCGAGTGGCGGACATCCCCCCTTTCTACACCTGTAGAGAGCGGGTGTAGATTCCTCCCCGGGCTTCTACAGATGTAGAAGCCCGGGGCCGGCTACTCCAGCTGCGGAAGAGGCGCCGGACGCGACCGCAGGACGATCGACGGAAGGGGACGGGCATGGGCGGGAACGCCGTGGTGGTCGGGGGCGGGATCGGAGGACTCGCCGCCGCGATCGGACTGCGGGCCGTCGGATGGAAGGTGACGGTCCTGGAACGCGCCGCCGCCCTCGACGATGTCGGCGCCGGGATCTCCCTCCACGCCAACGGGATGCGCGCGCTCGACGTCCTCGGGGTCGGCGAGGCGGTGCGCGCGGAGGCCCGGCCCCAGTACACCGGGGGCACCCGCGTCCCGAGCGGCGGCCGGCTGGCCCGGATGGACGGCGCCGCCCTCGAACGGGCCCTCGGCACGCCGATCGTCGGCATCCCCCGCTCCGCGCTGCACCGCGCCCTGCGGGCGGCCCTGCCCGCCGGGAGCCTCGCCGTCGGGGCCGAGGTCACGTCCGTGGACGTGTCCGATCCGCGCGGGGTGCGGGTCTCCGCCACGAACGGAGGCGAGGAGCGCGTACGGGAAGCGGATCTGGTCGTGGCGGCCGACGGGGTGAACAGCCGGCTCCGCGCCCAGCTGTTCCCCGATCACCCGGGCCCCGTCCACAGCGGCTCCACCGTCGTGCGCGCGATCACGGAGGCCCCCGTCCCCCTGGAGTCCGACTTCGAGCTGACCTGGGGCAGGGGTGCCGAGTTCGGCCACATCGTGTTCCCCGACGGACGCGCCGAGTGGCACGCCGTGTTCAACTCGCCCGCCGGCGTACGCCACGCCGACACGCTCGCCGTGATACGTCGCCGCTTCGAGGGCTGGCACGACCCGATCCCCGCGCTGCTCGACGCGACGGACCCCCGCGCCGTGCTGCACCACGACATCCATGAACTGGTCACTCCCCTGCCGTCCTTCACGGTGGGCCGGGTCGCCCTGCTCGGCGACGCGGCCCACGCCATGACGCCGAACCTCGGCCAGGGCGCCTGTCAGGCGCTGGAGGACGCGGTGACGCTGGCCGCCGCGCTCGCGCCCGCCGCCACCTCCGCCGATTCCGCCGCCGGGGTTCGTACAGCGTCCGGGATCGACGCGGCGCTCGCGCGGTACGACGCCGAGCGGCGGCCCCGCAGCCAGGCCGTCGCCCGCGCCGCCCGCCGGGCCGGCCGGATGGGCCAGCAGCTCTCCCACCCGGTCGCCGTCTTCGTACGCGACACCCTGCTCCGGGCGGCCCCGTCGGGGGCCGCGCTGCGCGCGATCCTGCGGCACGCCGACTGGACTCCCCCGCGCTTGGGCTGACCCGTACGAGCGGACAGCAGGCCATGGGAACGGCACCGACCGGCGAAATAGATAGACGATACGTTTCGTCTCGCTTAGAGTTGCCGTCATGACCACCACCGCGTCCCCCGCGCACATCGCCATGTTCTCCATCGCCGCCCACGGCCACGTGAACCCCAGCCTGGAGGTCATCCGCGAACTCGTCGCCCGTGGCCACCGCGTCAGCTACGCCGTCCCCGCGTCCTTCGCCGACAAGGTCGCGGCGACCGGGGCCACGCCTGTCGTCTACACCTCGACCCTCCCGACCGACGACGATCCCGACGCCTGGGGCACGGAGCTGATCGACAACATCGAACCGTTCCTCGACGACGCCGTGCAGGCCCTGCCCCAGCTCGCCGCGGCCTTCGACGAGGACCGGCCGGACCTCGTGCTCCACGACATCACCGCGTACCCGGCCCCCGTCCTCGCCCACACCTGGGGCGTCCCCGCCCTCTCACTCTGGCCGAACCTCGTGCCGTGGGAGGGGTACGAGGAGGAGGTCGCCGAGCCGATGTTCGCCGAGCTCAAGGCCTCACCGCGCGGCAAGGCGTACTACGCCCGGTTCGAGTCCTGGCTCGCCGAGCACGGCGTCGACACCCACCCCGACCGGCTCATCGCGCGCCCGCGCCGTGCGCTCGTGCTCATCCCGAAGGCACTCCAGCCGCACGCCGACCGGGTCGACGAGTCCGTCTACACCTTCGTCGGCGCCTGCCAGGGCGAGCGCGCCGAGCAGGGCGCGTGGCAGCGGCCGGCGGACGCGGAGAAGGTGGTCCTGGTCTCACTCGGCTCCGCCTTCACCAAGCTGCCCGGCTTCTACCGGGACTGTGTCGAGGCCTTCGCCGGGCTCCCCGGCTGGCACGTCGTCCTGCAGATCGGGAAGTTCGTCGACGCGGCCGAGCTCGGCGTCCTGCCCGCGAACGTCGAAGTGCATTCCTGGGTCCCCCAGTTGGCGATCCTGCGGCAGGCCGACGCGTTCGTGACCCACGCGGGCGCCGGCGGCAGCCAGGAGGGCCTGGCCACCGCCACCCCGATGGTGGCCGTACCGCAGGCCGTCGACCAGTTCGGGAACGCCGACATGCTCCAGTCCCTGGGGGTGGCGCGGCACCTGCCGATGGAGGAGGTCACCCCCGAGCGGCTGCGGGAGGACATGCTGGCCCTGGTCGGCGACCCGGAGGTGGCCCGCCGCGCACGGGAGATCCAGGAGTCGATGGCCCGCGAGGGCGGAACGCACCGGGCCGCCGACCTGATCGAGGCCGAACTCGCCGGATCCTGACCGCCATCGCGGCCCGCCCCCGCTCTCGTGGGCGCAAGGCCGCACGGAGCGGGAGACGGGCAGCGGCAGCGGGCTCGGGCCACGGGCGCTGCCGTACGGAACGGGAGCGGGGTAGCGGCCCCGGACTCCGGCCACGGGCGCTGCCGTACGGAACGGGAGCGGGGCAGCGACCACGGACTCCGGCCACAGACCCTGCCGTACGGAACGGGTGACCGGCCCGTGGGCGCCGTGGTCAGACCACCGCGCCCGATCGGTCCTCCCGGGCGACGGCCGCCCGCCGCCCCGGCCCGGAGCCTCCCCCGGCGGCCGGGGCCCGGGCCGGGCGCCGGGTCTCCAGGGCGACGGCCAGGGGCATCGCGGTGAACACGGTGGACGCCATGCCCAGGACCACCCCCGCGAGCAGCGCCACGGAGAAGTCGGTCAGCGAGTCACCACCGAGGACCGCGAGCGCCGCGAGGACGAAGAGCGCCCCCATCCCGGTGTTGACCGTACGGGGCAGTGTCTGGGCGACGGCCCGGTCGGCGAGGTCGGGAAGCGGGACGCCCCCGCCTCGGCGCCGCAGTTCCCGCAGCCGGTCGAGGACGACCACGGAGTCGTTGACCGAATAGCCGACGACGGTCAGGAGCGCGGCGAGGAAGACGCTGTCCACCGGCTTGCCGAGCCAGGCGAACAGACCGACGACGAGCAGCACGTCCTGGGTCATCGCCGCCACCGTCGCCGTCGCGTACGTCCAGCGGAAGCGGACCGTCAGGTAGAGGAGCTGGGCCGCCACCGCGAGGCCGAGCGCGATCAGCGCGTGGGTGCGCAGCTCCCCGCCCAGGCTGGGGCCGATCAGGTCGTCGCGCTCCACCTCCACCGGGCCCGCGACGCGGGTGAGCGCCTCGCGGATCGCGCGCTGCTCGGCGTCGCCGGTCTCCCGGACGCGTACCGACACGTCGCCGCCGTCGCCGGTCGTCCGTACGACGGCGTCGGGGTAGCCCACGCCGGTGATCGCCGCGCGCGCCTCGTCGGCGTCGACCGGGCGTTCCGCCGTGTACTGGACGACCCGGCCGCCGGTGAACTCGACGCCGAACTCCAGGCCCCGGACGCCGATGCCGGCGAGCGCGGCCAGCAGGAGCCCGGCGCAGGAGATCAGCCAGCGGCGCCGGTGGGTCATCAGACGCGGGGCGCGCCGGGTCAGCCGGGTCCGCAGCCGGCCGAGACCCGCGATGCCGGTGACGGCCGGCCTCCTGCGCACCGCGGGCAGCCGCAGCGCCAGATCGGCGAGCAGCCGGGTGATCACCATGGCGGTGAGGAGCGAGGTCACGACACCGATGGCGAGGGTCACGCCGAAGCCCTTGACGGGGCCCGTCGCGAAGACGAACAGCAGGCAGGCCGCGAGCAGGGTGGTGATGTGGGAGTCCGCGACGGCGCTCCACACCTTCCCGAAGGCCGTCGCCAGCGGACGCCGCGAATCACGCACGGCGGTCCGGCCGAGCGCCGCGTACTCCTCCCTCGCCCGTTCGAAGACGAGGACGTTCGCGTCGACGGCGATGCCGACGGCCAGAACAAAGCCGGCCAGGCCGGGCAGGGTGAGCGTGGCGCCCAGGGCGACGACGGCGGCGTACGAGATCAGCCCGTAGAGGAGGAGGGCGGCCGTGGCGAGGACTCCGAGGAGGCGGTAGATCACCATGACGAGGAGTCCGGTGCAGGCGAGTCCGATCATCGCGGCCAGGACGCTCGCCCGGATCGCCTCGGCGCCGAGCGTCGGTCCCACGGTGCTCTGTTCGACCGTCGTCACCGGGACGGGCAGCGCGCCGCCCTCCACGAGCGCCGCGAGATCGCGGGCCTCCTGTGCGGAGAACCCTCCGGTGATCTGCGCGGAGCCGCCGCCGATGCCGGCGCCGCAGGGGACGCCGGACTGCATGGCGGGCGCGGAGACGACCCGGTCGTCGAGCACGATGGCGACCCTGCGCGCCGGGTCGCCCGGCGCCGCGCAGGCCGCGTCTCCGGTCAGCTCGGCCCAGGTGCCGGCGGCGCGGTCACGGAAGGAGAGGTCGACGGTCCAGCCCCGGCCGTCGGTGGTGTCGAGGACGGCGTCGGCGCTCTCGACGCCGTCGCCGGTGAGCGCGGGCGCGGCGAGGGCGAGGAAGCGTCCCGGTGCGTCGGGGTCGGCGAGGACGCGCGTCCCGTTCGGCGTGGCCGGTCCCGCGGGCCCTCGGGCCTCGCCGGTGACGGCGTGGAAGGTCAGTTGCGCCGTACGGCCGATGACCTCGGCCGCCTGACGGGGGTCGCGGAGGCCGGGGAGTTCGACGACGATGCGCCGTTCGCCCGAGCGGGCGAGCGAGGGTTCGGCGACGCCGAGGCCGTCGACGCGCTTGCGGAGCACTTCGAGGGCGCGGTCGGTGGCGGCGGCGTCGGCGCGGACGGTGGGTCCGTCCTCGGTCTGCAGGACGATACGGGTTCCGCCGCGCAGGTCGAGTCCGAGGCGGGGCGGGGTGGTCAGGGTGATCCAGAGGGAGAGCGCGACGACGGCGAGCGCGAGCAGCGCGCGCCAGAGCGCGGAACGAGAGGACACGGGTACTCCACGGGCAGCGCACGGCGACGGCGCGCGTCCACGCGAAGGGCGGGAGCGCTCGCCGGCCGTGCCGGACGTACGGTCGGACACGCGTCGTGGACCGGTCCGTGGGCATGCCGAGGGCCCGGACGGCGACGCGGGAGAACGTCAGCTGTGCCGGGTGGAGGGTGGGCCGCGGGGGGCGCGCGGGGCGTGCCGGCCGCCGGGCGGCGCGCGTTCGCGGCGGGGGTCGCCCGCCAGGACGCCGTGCGCGGGGAGGGAGAGGTCGGGGGGAACGGTGCCGGTGGCGGCGGGCGTCGCCGGGATCCGTACGGGGTTCTCCACGACGGCCGGGAGGCGCACGACGGCGGTGGGCGCGAAGTGCGGTTCGGGCGACGAGGCCCGAGGCGGGCCGTGGTGGGGAGCGGCGACCGTGGGGGGCGTCGGGCCAGGGGGCTGCGCCGCCGCGGCGGCCGGGAGCACGAGGAGGGACCAGATCGCGCAGAGCACCGCGGGCAGGAAGGTCGCGAGTCGCCGCGCCGCACGTCCCACCGTTCCTCCCCTCCCCTGGTCCGTCGTTCCGCTCGTGGGCCCACCCTAGACCGGCGGGGCAGACGCCGGGTCACCGAGCCCCTTCCCCGGGGCGGTTGGGTACGGCAGCTGAGTACGCGTGCTCATGTGGGGTGCCGCCCGGTCTCGCACGATGTGGGGGTCAGCGCTTCGTCCTCGGACCCAAGGGGCCCGTCCGTGCTCAGCCGTCTCGCCGCCCATGTCGTCCCGTTCTTCGGGCGACTGACCGTCACCACCGACCCCGAGGCCCGGATCGAACCCGGCAGCATTCTGGTCGTGAACCACACGTCGACGGCCGACCCGGCGCTCGTCCTCGCCGCGCTGCGCAAGCGGCTGGCCGTCGAGCCGGTCCTGCTCGCCACGTCCGGGCTCTGGCGGGTCCCGCTGCTCGGCCGGCTCCTGACCCGCGAGGGCCATGTGCCCGTGCACCGCAACTCGGCGCGCGCCGCCGCCGCCCTCGACCACGCCGCTGTCGCGCTCGCCTCGGGGCGGCACGTCATGCTGTACGCGGAGGGCCGCATCCCACCCCGCCCGGACGCCGCGGAGAATCCGCCGGAGGCGTTCCGCACGGGGCTCGCCCGGCTCGCCGGGGCCACGGGGGCGCCGGTCGTGCCGATCGGTCAGGCCGGGGCCCGCCGGATCACCTCCGGTGGCCGGGTGAAGCAGATCGCGGGGGTCCTCACGGCGCCCGTCCGGAGACCGGGCCTGCATGTCCACATCGGGACGCCGCTCCGGCTGCCCGCGGATGTGGCGGCCGCGACGGTCCTCGCCCACGGGGCCGTCACCGAGGCATGGCGTACGGCGGCCGGGGCGCTCGGCGAGCCGGCGGCCCGCGGCTGACCGCGGCGGTCTCAGAAGACGGACAGGCCCGTGATGGTCGTGAAGCGGTCGAGTGCCGTCACGCCCGCCACCGAGTTGCCCCGGCTGTCGAGACCCGGGCTCCAGACGCACAGGGTGCAGCGTCCCGGCACGACGGCCACGACGGCCCCTCCGACGCCGCTCTTGCCCGGCAGGCCGACGCGGTAGGCGAAGTCGCCGGCCGCGTCGTAGGTGCCGCAGGTGAGCATGACGGCGTTGACCTGTTTGGCCTGGCTGCGGGTCAGCAGGCGCGTGCCGTCGGCGCGCAGGCCGTGGCGGGCCAGGAAGCCGGTGGCGAGGGCGAGGTCGGCGCAGGAGGCTTCGAGGGAGCACTGGCGGAAGTACTCGCGCAGCAGGTCGGGGACGGGTCCTGTGATGTTGCCGTAGGAGGCCATGAAGTGGGCGAGGGCCGCGTTGCGGTCGCCGTGGGCGGCTTCCGACGCGGCCACGCCGGTGTCGAAGGCGAGGTCCGGGTTGCCGCTCTCGGCGCGCAGGAAGGCGAGCAGGCTGCCCGAGGCGTCGCCGGTGAGCCGGTGCAGGCGGTCGGTGACGACGAGGGCGCCGGCGTTGATGAACGGGTTGCGCGGGATGCCCTGCTCGTACTCCAGCTGGACGAGGGAGTTGAACGGGTCGCCCGAGGGCTCCCTGCCGACGTGGGCCCAGAGGGCGTCGCCCTCTCCGGCGAGGGCGAGCGCGAGGGTGAAGACCTTGGTGACCGACTGGGTGGAGAAGGGGCGGCGCCAGTCCCCCACGCCGTAGACGGTGCCGTCGAGTTCCGCGACGGCCATGCCGAAGTCGGTGGGGTCGCCGGCGGCGAGGGCCGGGATGTAGTCGGCGGGGGTGCCCCGGTCGGTGAGTGCGGCGATCTCCTCGGCGATGCGGTCGAGGACGGGTCCGAAGGTGGCGGCGTCCGTGGTCACGCGCCGTCCCCGGCTCCCCGGCCCCCGACGGCCTCGCGGGCGGCGGCGAGTCCGAGGTCGCCGCCGGGCGGTGCGGTGAAGAAGCGGGCGACGTCCTCGTCCGTGACCTCGGGGAGGGTGGGCGGCGTCCAGCGGGGGGAGCGGTCCTTGTCGACGACCTGGGCGCGGATGCCCTCGACGAGGTCGGGGGTGGCGAGGGCGGCGCAGGAGACCCGGAACTCCAGGTCGAGGACCTCTTCGAGGGTGGCGAGGGCGCGGGAGCGGCGGAGCGTGGCCAGGGTGGCCTTGAGCGCGGTCGGTGACTTGGCGAGGAGGGTGGTGGCCGCCTCCTTGGCGGCGGGCACGCCGGTGTCGAAGAGCCGCTCGACGACGGCTTCGACGGTCTCGGCCCGGTAGCAGGCGTCGATCCACTCCCGCTGCACGGCGAGGACGCCGGGCGGGGCGGTGGCGGTGTGGCGGGCGACGGCCTCCGCGGCCGGCATGCGGGTCAGGTCGTGGAGCAGGGCGGGGAGTTCGGAGGAGGGGACGAAGTGGTCGGCGAGGCCGGTGAGGATCGCGTCGGCGGCGCCGGCGTGGCCGCCGGTGAGGGCGAGGTGGGTACCGAGTTCACCGGGGGCGCGGCCGAGCAGATGGGTGCCGCCGACGTCGGGGACGAAGCCGATGCCGGTCTCGGGCATGGCGACCCGTGAGCGTTCGGTCACGACGCGGACGGAGCCGTGCGCGGAGACACCGACGCCGCCACCCATGACGATGCCGTCCATGAGGGCGACATAGGGCTTGGGGTAGCGGGCGATACGGGCGTTGAGCCGGTACTCGTCGCGCCAGAAGGCCGCCGAGGCGGTGCCGTCGGCGCGGGCGTCGTCGTGGATGGCGCGGATGTCGCCGCCGGCGCAGAGACCGCGTTCCCCCGCGCCCTCGATGACGACGGTGGCGGTCTCCGGGTCCTGCTCCCACGCGGTGAGGGCCGCGTCGACGGCGAGGACCATGGGGTGGGTGAGCGCGTTGATGGCGCGGGGGCGGTTCAGAGTGATGAATCCGGCCCGGCCCTCCGTCCGGAGGAGTACGTCGGCGGTTCCGGTCGGCACGATCACTCGGTCCCTTCGGGTGGCGCGGCTCGCTGTCCCGGTCACCGTACCGGGCGGGTACGGAGGGCCGGGCGGCGGCCGGTCGCCGGACGAGGAGGGCACCGGTGCCGGGGGCGCGGGGGCGGGAAGGGCCCATCCGCTTCTCGCGGATCCGGATTGCGCGGTGCGCGGTCGGCGACGGCCGCTGCCCCGCGTCCTCACTGTGGGGTCCTTCCCGTCCCTTCCATGGAACCACCCCTCCGACGGGGGCGCGAGCGCCTGCCGGAGGGGTGGGGAAGGGTTCAGGCCGGGAGCAGGTCCTGCGGGACGCGCACCTGGCGGGGGGTGGACATGCGGAGTTCGACGATGTCGCGGACGGCCGGCCACTCCTCGTCGAGGATCGAGTAGAAGGCCGTGTCGCGGACGGCTCCGTCGAGTCCGCGGGAGTGGGCGCGGCGGACGCCCTCGCAACTGGCTCCGAGGCGTTCGATCGCGATTCTGGAGCGGGTGTTGCGGGCGTCGGCGCGCATCGTGACGCGGCGGACGCCCCAGGTCTCGAAGGCGTGCCGGAGCATGAGGTACTTGGCCTCGGTGTTGATGCCCGTGCCCCGGGCGTCGCGCGCGATCCAGGTGTTGCCGATCTCGGCGGCGTCCGGCACGGCGGTCAGCGGATCGCCGTGGGGCATGCCGGGGACGGGCGGCCAGATCAGCGGCCCCCGCCAGTAGTCGAGTTCGAGGAACCGGGTCGAACCGATGACTCGTTCGTCGGCGGTACTGACCAGGGCGAAGGGCAGGGAACGTCCTGCCGCCCGGTCGGTCAGGGCGCGGGCGATGTAGTCGAGGGCCGATTCGAGGCCGTCGGGTACGGGGGTGAAGGCGTAGGCCGATCGGTCCGCCCCGCCGGCCCGGGCGAGGGCTTCGGCGTGCCGCATCGCCAGCGGCTCCAGGCGCACGGTGCGCCCGGTCAGGAGAACAGGTACTGGCACGGATCCTCGGGTCTTTCACGGGCAGGGAGAGCTTCCGCCGAGGGGTGACCGCGGCGGCAGCAAGGGGGAGGTTCTCGCCGGGTGCCGATCGCGTCGTGAAAGCGACAAATGAGCAGGTAAAACGGTTCGTCACCGGTGCGAGGAGGACAGTATGCAGCTCCAGGCGCTCGGAGAACAGAACCCCGGAAGAACCCGGGTACACGCCTGGGTGAAGGCCTGCGCGCGCCCGGGTCGACCGGTCTCAAGCAACGGACGGAGCCGCCCGCCAGTCGGACGGCGGGCGGGTCAGACGCAGGCGGGATGGCCCCAGCCGTCGGGGTTCTTGGCGATGGTCTCGCCCTTGTCGTACGCCTTGCCGCAGCGGCAGCGACCGGAGAACCTCGCCTTGAGCGTGCCGCCGGACGGGCGTGTCCGGCGCGCGGACGAGCCGTCCGCGGAGCCGGATGGCGCGGAGGAGCGCGAGCGGGGCGCGGAGGCGCGCGCCGGGGCTTCCGGCGGGGGCAGCGGGGCGCCGGCGGCGGAGCTCGTGGGCTCCTGCGTACGGGCGGCGTGGCTCGCCGCGCGGTCGGCGGCGTCGTTGAGGGGGTCACCGTCGACCTGGTGCGCGGGCACGTAGACGAAGTCGACGTCCCGGCCGGTGAGGAGCGCGTCGATGCGGACGACCAGTTCCTTGTTGGCGACGGGGCTGCCGGAGGACGTCTTCCAGCCCTTGCGGCGCCATCCGGGCAGCCAGGTCGTGACGGCCTTCATCGCGTACTGCGAGTCCATCCGGACCTCCGCGGGCACGGCGGGGTCGAGCGCTTCGAGGAGGCGTTCCAGGGCCGTCAGTTCGGCCACGTTGTTGGTCGCCCGGCCGAGCGGGCCCGCCTCCCAGCGGTCGATCGCTCCGTCGGCCCGGCCGATGACCCATGCCCAGGCCGCGGGGCCGGGGTTTCCCTTGGACGCGCCGTCGCACGCCGCGATGATCTTTTCCACCATCCCACGATCCTGACACGGCGGCGGGGGTGGGCCGTCCCACCCCCGCGACACCGGTCGTGGCACCGGTGGCCGTGCGGTCAGAATGCGCCGTAGTTGACCTGCCAGGTGGGCAGGCCCATGCGGCGCCAGAGAGCGACGACGCGGTCACGGTCGTCGAGCGAGACGCGGACGGCGTAGCGGTGGCGTACGTGCGCGTCGAAGAGCTCCGCCTTCACGAGGTCGTCGCCGCGGCCGTCGCCGGACGCGCGCATCCACAGTTCGTCGTAGGGCACCTCGTGGCGGGCGAGCCAGCTCTCGGTGAGGGCGCGGTGGTCCTCGCTCCGGCCGGACAGGAGGACGATCCGGTCCCGCTCGGTGTGCCGGAAGGCGCGCAGGGCGTCCCGCACGGAGACGTTGAGCAGGTCGCGGTCGCAGCGCGTGAAGTCGTACGGGCCTCGGTCGACGCGCAGGGCGAGGGTGCCGTCGATGTCGCACATGACGGCGGTGGGGAGGCCCGGGCCGGCGACGTACGGCTCGACGGGCACGCGGTCGTTGAGCCAGTCCTCGGTGAGCCGCCAGCCGCCCCGGGTGGCCTTGGCGTGCTTGTCGGCGAGGATGCGGATGATCTCCTCGCCGACGGGCCGCTCGCGGGCGGCGTCGCGGCGGACGCATTCGTCGACGGGCACGGAGGTGAAGTCGTGGACGGCGAAGGTGGCGAGGCCTCCGACGGCGGCCTTCAGCCGCTTCGGGATGTGCGGGGTGAGATGGGTGTTGTCGACGACGACGTCGAAGCCGTCGTCGACGGCAGCGCGGACGGCGGCGTCCTGGATGCCGAGGACGGTCCGCTCGTGGGTACGGGAGTGACCCCGGTCGCCCGTGTCGGCCGCGGGGAGGTCGAGCATGGCGCGGAGGTCGTCGAGGTTGACGCGGCGTACGCGTCCCTCGGCGGCGGCCTGGAGGGCGCGGGCGGCCGTCGTCTTCCCGGAGGCCGGGAGGCCGGTCATGACGTGAACGACAGGCACGGTCAGTTCTCCTGGTCGGTGGCGAAGGGGTCGGTGCGCTCGGGGCGCACCTGGCGCCACACGAGGAGGTCGGTGGGGCGGCCGTCGAGGCGCAGGAAGAGGGCGGCGCGCAGGCCTCGGTCGGAGACGCCCGCGGCGGCGCGTGCGAAGGCGCCGCGGTCGCCGGCGAGGTGGGCCAGGCGGGCGTACGCCTCGTCGACGGCCCGCTCGCGGTCGGCCGCGGCCGTTTCGAGACGGCTGATCACCTGGCGTACCCAGGCGTCGAACTCGTCCGGCACCTGTTCCAGAAGGGCGTCGAGCGGCTTCCCGCCGGAGGCCTCGACCTCGGTGACGGCGCATCCGAGGCCCTTGGCCAGCTCAGCGGCGGGCAGGGCGGCGAAGCGCTGGATGCCGTGGCCGCGCCAGATGTCGCGTTCGGTGACGCCGGTGAGCACCTTGTGGAGGCGTACGTACTCGGCGAGCTTGGCCTTGGCGCGCAGGCCGGAGGAGAAGCGGAGGACGAAGCCCTCGGCGTCGGTGCCGGTGGCCCGCCGGCCGCCGGGCAGGGTGTTGGACTCGGTCAGCGCGAGGAGCTCGGCGACGCTCGCGACCGCCCAGGTGCGGACGACCGAGCCGACGGGGTGCCAGCCCCCGGCGGCCTCGGCGAGCGGGGTCTCGGTGCCGTCCCCGCCGAAGGCGGCGAGCAGGACGAGGTCGCGGCGGTCGCCGTAGTTCACGACGATGCGGTTGCCCGGGTAGACGATCTCGGCGAGGTACGTGACGCCGGGCGTCAGGCCGGTAGTGTCGGCGGCGTCCAGGCGGCGCTGTGCCCAGGTCGCCTGGACGCTGGTGAAGGAGCCCTTGGAGGCGACGTGCCAGCGGCCGTCGTAGTGGAAGACCACGGCGAGGCTGCCGTCGACCTTGTCGTACACCTCGAAGGGCTCGTCCTCGGGCAGCGGGGGCGCGTAGGGGCGGCCGGAGGCGTGTTCGGAGACGTTGAAGAACTTGGGGAGGGGAAGTCCGACGATCCGCCCGGTGGTGTCGTCGGCGACGAGTCCGCGGCAGCGTGTGGTCGCCCGGTTCCAGTGCTGGGCGTACGTACACGCGCGCGTGTACGTGTAGATCGACAGCGGCAGCTCGGGGTGCCGTTTGCGTGTGACGTGCCCGTCCGCGAGCGCGGCGGCCAGTTCCTCGGACGGCATCAGGTCGTGCAGAGTCAGGGTCGCCTGGCTCATGGGGTCCCTCCCGGGTGTTCGGTGATCCATTCTCGGCCGGATGGGCCCGCGACGACAGCGAATATCCGGGAGTGGGGGCCGGTGCGGTGGGCTCCCGATCCGGGCGTGTCGGTGGTGCCCCGTAGACTCGCCGTCTCCCCGTCGGTGAAGTGACCGGCGCAGACGAAGGAAGCGAGCCCCATGAACCACGCGGACGGCACGGCACCGATCTACGCCGAGCTCATACGGGAGCGGGGGGATGTTCCGGGTGACGTCCGCCAGGTCGCCGAGGAGGTTCTGCGGGACCTGAGCCGGGTCATCCAGGTGCCGCCGCAGGGTGTCGCCGCACCGCAGGGCGCCGTCGCGCACCCCGGTGTCGGCGCGCACCCGGGTGCCGGCGGTCCCTCCGGGGTCGGCGGGCAGATGGGCGTGGGCGGTCCGATGGGCGTCGTGGGTCAGGCGGGTGCCGTCATGCCGCACCGGCCGCTGCGGTAGTCGCCGCGACACCCCCGCGACAGTGACCGCGCCGGTCGTCGCCGCGGTCCCGTGCCCGGCCCGGTCCGCCGGGTTCCGGGCGTTGTCAGTGCCATGGGCCATGCTGCTGCCCGGACGGCCCGCACCGCGGAGGGGGCGGGCCGCGCACGGTGATCAGGGGATGACGACATGGCCGAGGTTCTGCTGTTCCACCACTCGCTCGGACTGACGGAGGGCATCGGCACCTTCGCCGAGACCCTGCGGCGGGCCGGGCACACGGTGCACGTGCCCGACCTGTACGACGGTCGGACGTTCGACGACCTTGAGGCCGGCATGGGGTACGCCCAGGAGATCGGTTTCGACACGCTCGTGGCGCGCGGCGAGCGGGCCGCCGAGGGGCTGCCGGAGGAGATCGTCCTCGCCGGGTTCTCGCTGGGTGTGCTCCCCGCGCAGAAGCTGGCGCAGACGAGGGCGGGGGCGCTCGGCGCCCTGCTGTTCAGCGCCTGCGTGCCGGTGGCGGAGTTCGGCGGCGCCTGGCCGGAGGGCCTGCCCGTGCAGGTGCACGGGATGGACGCCGATCCGTACTTCGTCGACGAGGGTGATCTGGCGGCGGCCCGCGCGCTCGTCGCGGACGCGGCGGACCGGGAGCTGTTCCTGTACCCGGGGAGCGCGCACCTGTTCGCGGAGTCCGGCGGGCCGTCCCATGTGCCGGAGGCGGCGGCGCTGTGCGTCGAGCGGGTGCGGTGCTTCCTGGACGGCGTGCACGGCTGAGCTTCCCCGGGAGGCCGGACGGCGCGCCACGGGCCGCCCTCGGGTCAACCGTTCGGCTGACCCCGGTGTCGTCCGTCCCGCCGGGCACGGGGGGGGCCGGCCGTCGGACCGGGCGGGCCCGGGTGCGGGCGGAGGATCGGAGCAGGGTGCGGGGCCGTCTTCGGACGGCGCCGGCCGTGTCCGCCGTACCGAGGAGTCCGACATGACGAAGTTCCGCCGTGCGTCCCGTTCCACCCGGGTGCTCGTGCCCGCGGCGGTGGCCGTCGCCGTGCTGGCCGGGTGCGCGCAGGAGCCCTCCGGAGGGTCCCCGGCGGGGGCGACACCGCCCGCCGGGGCGTCCCCCACGGCCGGTTCCGCCGTCACCGTCCCGCCCGCACCGACCGGAAAGCCCGCGCCGGGCACGCTCCTGGTCGGCGACTTCGGCTCCGACACGGTCACCTTCGTCGACCCCGCGCGCGGTGCCACGGGCTCCGTGGAGGTCGGCACCGCGCCGTACGGTCTGGTCCTCGGCGCCGACGGACGGGCCTGGGTGGCGACCGCCGAGGGCGTGGCGGTCGTGGACACGACGACCCGGCAGCGGATCGCGCTCGTTCCGTACGAGACGGACAGCGGGCCCGTGACCACCGGTGAGTACCGGGGCGGCGGCATGGGCATCGCGCTGGCGCCCGACGGACGGCGGGTGTACGTGGGGGTCAACGTGCCCGGCGGGAACGGCACCCTGGAGGTGATCGACACGGCGACGCTGCGGGTCACGGACACGGTGCCGGTGGGCCGGCGCCCGTTCGACGTGGACGTGTCGCGGGACGGCTCGGAGGTGTACGCGACGAACCACGACTCCTTCGACGTCACCGTCGTCCCGGCGGGGACGCTGGAGCCGCGCCGGGTGGAGGTCGCCCCGTACGGCACGGAGGGCGGGCTCGGGTCCTGGCTCAAGCCGCACTACACGGCCGTGCGGCCCTCGGACGGAAAGCTGCTGCTGCCCTTCGAGGGCGAGCGGCTCGCGGTCGTCGACCCCCGGACGGGCCGGACCACGATCGAGCCGATGACCGCGAACACCCATCAGCACGGGACCACGGTGACCGACGACGGGACGCTCCTGACGGTGGGCACCGGTCCGATCGACCCGGACGTGGACCGCGGTCCCTCGCTGACGGTCCGGACTCCCGGCGGCGAGGAGCGGGTGTACCCCCTGGAGGGGCCGCACGAGAGCGTGGCCGTGTCGGAGGACGGCCGTACCGCCTATGTGACCGGCGGATTCACCCGGGACGGCTACTGGGACGGTCTGAGCGTCGTCGACCTCGACTCGGGCGACACCCGCCGACTGGCCGCGGGCTCGCGCCCCCTGGGGATCGTCGTCCTCTGAGCGGTCCCGCCCGGGGCAGGGTGGTGGAACGGCCGCGAGGGGGTAGCCGAACGTCGTGCCGGTCCCCGCGCGGCCGTCCCTGAGACAGGGCGGGCCTCGCCGAAGGGCGATCCGGACGCAATGACGATAAAAAGGGTGAAATAACGATAGTCAGCCACAGACTGCCCCATGGCTGGCGCGCTCCAACGGAAGGGCGGACAGCGTGACGCGACCGAGGATTCTCGTGGTGGGCGCCGGATTCGCCGGAGTGGCTTGCGTACGGAGGCTCGAACGACGCCTCGCGGAGCGGGAGGCGCAGCTCGCGCTCCTTTCGCCGTTCTCGTACCAGCTGTACTTGCCGCTGCTCCCCCAGGTGGCGGCGGGGGTGCTGACCCCGCAGTCCGTGGCGCTGTCGCTGCGCCGCAGCGAGCGGCACCGCACCCGGATCGTGCCGGGTGGTGTGGTCGGGGTGGACACGGCGGCGAAGGTCTGTGTGGTGCGGACGATCGCCGGAGAGTACGTGACCGAGCCGTACGACCATCTCGTGCTGGCGCCCGGCAGCGTGACCCGCAGCTTCGACATCCCGGGGCTCGCCGAGTACGCGCGCGGGATGAAGACGCTCGCGGAGGCCGTGTACATCCGTGACCACGTCATCGCCCAGCTGGACCTGGCGGACGCGAGCAACGACGAGGAGGAACGGGCGGCGCGGCTGCGGTTCGTGGTGGTCGGCGGCGGTTACGCGGGCACCGAGACGGTGGCCTGCCTCCAGCAGCTCACCTGTAACGCGGTCAAGCGGTATCCCCGGATCGACCCGAAGCTGATCAAGTGGCATCTGGTGGACATCGCGCCGAAGCTGATGCCGGAGCTGGGCGACAAGCTGGGCGCCGCCGCGATGGACATCCTGACCAAGCGCGGCATCGAGGTGTCGCTCGGCGTGTCGGTGGGCTCGGTGGACGAGAAGACGGTGACGCTCACGGACGGGCGGGTGCTGCCGAGCCGGACGCTGATCTGGACGGCCGGGGTGGTGGCGAGTCCGCTGATCGGCACGCTCGGAGTGGAGACCTTGCGGGGCCGGGCGGTCGTCTCGGCGGAGATGGCGGTGCCGGGGCTCGACGGGGTGTGGGCGCTGGGTGACGCGGCGGCCGTGCCGGACCTCGCCAAGGGCGAGGAGGGTGCGATCTGCCCGCCCACCGCCCAGCACGCCATGCGGCAGGGAAAGGCGGTCGCGGACAACCTGGTCGCGACACTGCGCGGGGAGCGGACCTACCCGTACAGGCACAAGGATCTGGGGCTCGTGGTGGACCTCGGCGGGATGCAAGGGGTCTCGAAGCCCCTCGGTGTGGAGCTGCACGGGTTGCCCGGACAGGCCGTGGCCCGCGCCTACCACTGGGCGGCGCTGCGGACCAATGTGGCGAAGACCCGGGTGATGACGAACTGGCTGCTGAACGCCGTGGCCGGCGACGATTTCGTACGGACCGGGTTCCTGGCGTCGAAGTCGGGCACGCTGCGGGACTTCGAGTACACCGACGCGTATCTGACGCCGGAGCAGGTCCGCGGCCACACGGCCTCGTTCCGCGGGGCCGTCGGGACCGGCGGGGGGAGCTGAGCTCCCGCCCCGCGGGTCCGGTCGCTCAGCGGGCGAGTGCGGGTGCCGGGCCCATGACCACGACGGGTTCCCGGGCCGGGTCGAGGGCGCGGAGGAGGGTGCGCAGTGCCTCGCGGTCGAGGGCGACGCAGGCCTGGGTGGGTCCGCCGTGGTCGACGTGGATCCACACCCCACCGCCCTTCCCGGCCCCGAGCGGGCGTTCCTTGTCGAGCGGGGTCCGTCCGGGTACGCGGTTGTAGTCGATGGCGATCACATGGTCGAAGGAGCCTTCGAGGGGTTCGCCGGAGAAGCCGGTGCCGCTGATGGCGAACTCCTTGTCCTGGTCGTACGGGAGCCGGGAGCCGGGGTCGGGCAGCCGTCCGCCGGCGTCGCCGAGCCGGAAGACCCCGATCGGGGTGCGCAGGTCACCGGCGCGGTGATCGACGGTCCAGCCCTGGAGCGCGTTGTGTGCGGGCCACGGTCCGGCCGCCTCGGTCCAGCGGCCGCCGGGGTCCCGTTCGTAGAGGGTCGCGGTGGCCGTGTTGTCGTCGGCGGTGCTGCCGGTGACGACGAGCGCCTGGGTGGTGCCGTCGGGGACGAGGGCGTGGGTGACGGGGCCGACGCCGGGGATACGGGGGACGGGTGCGGGGGCGGGAGCGGAGGAGAGGCTGCCGGCCGGCCCGTCCGCCGCGCGGGGTGGCGCACCCTTGGGACGGGAGTCGCCGGCGGGCGGCGCCGTGCTGGCCGGACCGGCGGGTGCGGGGGCGGGCGATGTGCTCGCGCAGCCGGTGAGCAGCAGGGCCGCGCACAGTGTGCCGGCGCTCAGCAGCGCGGGGGCGCCCTTGTGGACGGACATGGACGGATCCTCCTGGCCGGGGGCAGTGCTGCGATCCGTACCCGTTCGACGGGCACCGCCGCGGCGGCGCGGCAGGCCTCACCCGTACGGCGGCGTCCACCGGGGCCGCCGCCCCGCACGCCACCGTCCCGCGGCGCCCTCCCGCACCCGAACGCGGTTGACCGGCCGGGGGCGGACGGTTTCCTGCTCGCATGCCACACGGTGCCGTTCGTGACGCTGCGTCCGGTGGTCCGACCTCTTTGATCTGACGATCCGTCAGATCGCCTTGTCGCGGGTCTGGGAACCTTCGGGGCGCGGCGCTACCCTCCGCGCATGATTCGGACGGTGGTGTGGGGTACCGGAAACGTCGGGCGTGCGGCGATCCGCGCCGTGGACGCCCATCCTGGTCTGGAGCTCGCGGGCGTGCTCGTCTCCGATCCGGCGAAGGTCGGACGGGACGCGGGGCGGCTCGCGGGGCTCGGCCGCGACCTCGGGGTGGTGGCCCGCGACGACGTGGGCGCGGTACTCGACGGGCGGCCCGGGGCGGTGGTCTACGCGGCTTCCGGCGACACCCGGCCCGACGGGGCGCTCGACGACGTCGCGCGGGCGGTACGGGCGGGCGCGGTGGTGGTCACGCCCGCGCTGTACCCGCTGTACGACCAGCGCAACGCACCGCCCGAGTTCCGGGACCCGGTGCTCGCGGCCGTCGCCGAGGGCGGCGGTTCGCTGTTCGTGTCGGGGGTCGACCCGGGCTGGGGCAACGACGTGCTGCCGCTGCTCGTGAGCGGGCTCGGCAGCACGGTGGACGTGATCCGCTGTCAGGAGATCTTCGACTACTCGACGTACGAGCAGGAGGACTCGGTCCGGGACCTGATCGGCATGGGGCGGCCCCTGGAGTACGAGCCGCCGATGCTGCTGCCGTCGGTGCCGACGATGGTGTGGGGCGGGCAGGTGCGGCTGATGGCCCGCGCGCTCGGCGCCGAACTCGACGCGATCCGCGAGACGGTGGCCCGGCGGCCGCTGGAGTCCACCGTGCGGACCCGGACGATGGGCGTCTTCGAGGCGGGCACCCAGGGGGCGATCCGCTTCGAGGTGCAGGGGATCGTCGGTGGTGAGCCCCGGATCGTGATCGAGCACGTGACCCGGATCCACCCCTCATGCGCGCCGGACTGGCCGGTGCCGCCGGACGGTGCGGGGGCGCACCGGGTGATCGTCGAGGGAAGTCCCCGGATCGAGGTGACGGTGGCCGCGACCGCCGAGGGCGAGAACCGGTCGGCGGGCGGGAACGCCACGGCGGTGGGCCGGCTCGTGGGGGCGATCGACTGGCTGGTGGCCGCGGAGCCGGGACTGTACGACGCGCTGGACGTGCCGTTGCGGCCGGCGGTCGGGAAGCTGGGAAGGAGACCACGGTGATCATCGACATTCCCGAGGGCCAGGAGCCGATCGGATACGTGTGGGGCGACATGGTCCCGGAGATCGGGACGGCTGCGGCGAACTTCTCGCTCTCGGTGTACGCCCATACGACGCTGGGCCTGCGCGAGTTCGAGGCGGCGCGGCTGCGGATCGCCCAGATCAACGGCTGCGGCTTCTGTCTGGACTGGCGTACGGACCGGGACGGCGTGAAGGTCGAGGAGGGTTTCGACGAGGCCGTCGCGGCCTGGCGGGAGACGGAGGTCTCGGAGGCCTTCGACGAGCGGACACGGCTCGCGGCGGAGTACGCGGAGCGGTACGCGCTCGACCATCACGGTCTGGACGAGGAGTTCTGGGGCCGGATGACGGCCCGGTACAGCCAGGCGGAGATCGTGGAGCTGACGATGAGCCTGGGCTCCTGGCTGGCGTTCGGGAGGCTCAACCGGGTGCTGGGACTCGACACGGTGTGCGTGCTGCCGACGCACTGAGGGCGTGGCGCGCGGAAGGGCCGGCCGGGTGAACCCGGCCGGCCCGCCCGCGTCGCACGTCGTCGATCGTCGTCGATCGTTCAGAAGTCCTCGGCGACGATCCGTTCTATGTTGCGTTCGGCGAGGGCCGTGATGGTGACGAACGGATTGACGCTGGCGTTGCCGGGGATCAGGGCGCCGTCGATGACGTACAGGCCGGTGTAGCCGTGGAGCCGGCCGTGGTTGTCGGTCGCGCGGCCGAGGACCGCGCCGCCGAGCGGGTGGTACGTGAGGTGGTCGCCCCAGATCTTGTACGCGCCGAAGAGGTCGGTGCGGTAGATCGTGCCTTCCTTGGCGTTGATCTTGTCGAAGATGGTCTTCGCGGCGTCGATGGAGGTCTGCTTCCAGGCCCGGTCCCAGCTCAGGTCGACCGTTCCGGTGGCCGCGTTCCAGGTGAACTCGGCCCGGTGGGGGGTCTTGGTGATGGAGAGGTAGAAGGAGGCGTAGGTCTCGATTCCGGTGGGCAGCGGGGCGACCTCGGCGAAGGCGCCGCCCGCGTCCCAGTTGTCGATGCCGGCGGTCGGCATGGCCGACTGGAGCTTGCCGGTGGGATCCCACATGTGGTTGGCGCGGCCGCACATGACGTTGCCGTTGTCGCCCCAGCCCTTGCCGATCTGGTCGTTGAGGGCGGGGAGGGCTCCGGTGGCCTTGAGACGGGTGAGGAGCTTGCTCGTCCCGACGCTTCCGGCGGCGAAGAAGACGGTGTCGG
This sequence comes from Streptomyces sp. NPDC058326, assembly GCF_042879855.1. Classification (NCBI taxonomy): domain Bacteria; kingdom Bacillati; phylum Actinomycetota; class Actinomycetes; order Kitasatosporales; family Streptomycetaceae; genus Streptomyces; species Streptomyces sp. NPDC058326. The sequence goes on from NZ_JBHVZO010000012.1 coordinate 196,052, forward strand.
CGGTGACGGTCTTGCGCGCGAGGGTGGCGCCGGTGGTGTCGATCTGGTCGATGGCGACCGTGTAGCCGCCGCCGGCCGCCGGGGTGACGGAGGTGACCTTGTGGAGCGCGGAGACGGTGACACGGCCGGTGGCCGCCGCCTGGGCGAGATAGGTCTTCCGGAGGGTCTTCTTGCCGTGGTTGTTGCCGTAGATGACCTCGCCGTCGAGGGCCGACCTCGGTACGGCTCCGGCGGCCTCCTGCTTCATGTACTCCCAGTCGTAGACGTTGGGGACGAAGACGAAGGGGAAGCCGGAGCGCTGGGCGTGCTTGCGGCCGACGCGGGCGTACTGGTAGCAGGAGGCGCTCTCCCACCAGGCGGGGTCGACGGCGGTGACGCCGAGCCCGGCGTTGGCGCGGGGGTAGTACGTGGAGTACATCTCCGCCGCGTCGACGGTGGGGAGGATGGCGGCGAAGTTCTCGCGGCGCGGGGTGACGGCCATGCCGCCGTTGACGAGGGAGCCGCCGCCGACACCGCGGCCCTGGTAGACGGTGATGCCGGCGAAGTCCTCGGCGTCGAGGATGCCGGTGTGGCGGGGGACGTCCTTGTCGAGGGGGAAGCCGAGGAAGTTGCTCAGGGGCTGCTTGGTGCGGGTCCGCAGCCAGAAGGAGCGGTAGTCGGGCCGGGTGGTGTTGGCGAAGACCTTGCCGTCGGGCCCGGGGGTGTCCCAGGCCATGCCCATCTCGACCATGTGGACGTCGACGCCCGCGCGGGCGAGACGGAGGGCGGCGACGGAGCCGCCGTACCCGGTGCCGATGACGAGGGAGCGGAGGCGGGCGCCGGTCGGGACGGGCGTGTCGGGGAGGGCCGTGAGGCCGGTACCGGCGTGCGCGGGGACGGCGTGACCGACGACCGCCGCGGCGCCGAGAAGAGAACCTGTTCCCGCGAGGAACCGGCGACGGCTGACGCCGCCGGTTCCCTTTGCGGGCAAGGAATGTTCACTCATGTGATGTTCCTCACTCGTGAGCGAATGGGAACATGTTCTACTGTCGCCCGTCGGGGAAGTCACGAGAAACCGACGGGTAACTTCCTCAGCCCACGGACGGCCCCGGAGCACCGGTGAGGCGCTCGGGGGTGAGCAGCTCCGCGAGCCGGTGGGCGGGCAGCAGGCCCTTCTCCAGGGTGAGTTCGACGACCCCGCGCCCGGTGGCGAGCGCCTCCTGCGCGATGGCCGTGGCGGCGGTGTAGCCGAGGTGCGGGTTGAGCGCGGTGGCGAGGCCGATGGAGTTCTCGACGGCCGCCCGGAGCGCCTCGGTGTTGGCGGTGATGCCGCTGACGCACCGCTCGGCGAGGGTGAGACAGGCGGCGCGCAGGGAGAGGAGGCTCTTCGACAGGGCGTGGAAGATGACCGGTTCGAAGGCGTTGAGCTGGAGCTGCCCCGCCTCGGCCGCCATGGTGATGGTGATGTCGTTGCCGATCACCTCGAAGGCGACCTGGTTGACGACCTCGGGAATCACCGGGTTGACCTTGCCGGGCATGATGCTGGAACCGGCCTGGACCGGCGGCAGGTTGATCTCGTTGAGACCCGCACGCGGCCCGGACGACAGGAGCCGCAGGTCGTTGCAGGTCTTGGAGAGCTTCACCGCGATGCGCTTGAGGACGCCGGAGAGCTGCACGAAGGCGCCGCAGTCCTGGGTGGCCTCGATCAGGTTGACGGAGGTCACCAGCGGCAGGCCGGTGAGATCGGCGAGGTTGCGGCGGGCGGTCTCGGCGTAGCCGGGGGCGGCGTTGAGGCCGGTGCCGATGGCGGTGGCCCCGAGGTTGATCTCGTGGATGAGCTCGACCGCCTCGGCGAGCCGGCTGCGGTCCTCCTCCAGCATCACGGCGTACGTGGAGAACTCCTGGCCCAGCGTCATGGGCACCGCGTCCTGGAGCTGGGTGCGGCCCATCTTCACGACCTCGCGGAACTCCAGGGCCTTCGCGGCGAAGGCGTCCTGGAGCACGGCCATCGCCTTCAGGAGTTCGCGCGCCGCGCCGATCGCCGCGATGCGGATCGCGGTCGGGTAGACGTCGTTCGTCGACTGGCCGAGGTTGACGTCCTCGTTGGGGTGGAGGCGGTCGTACTCGCCCCTTGCGTGGCCGAGGAGTTCGAGGGCGCGGTTGGCGACGACCTCGTTGGCGTTCATGTTGGTGGAGGTCCCGGCGCCGCCCTGGACGACGTCGACGACGAACTGGTCGTGGAGGTGTCCCGTACGGATCTCCCGGCAGGCGCCCGCGATGGCGTCGGCCTTGTCGGCGGGGAGCAGCCCGAGCTCCTCGTTGGCGCGGGCCGCGGCCTCCTTGACGGCGGCGAGCGCGTCGATGAGCAGCGGGTACACGGAGATCGGGGTGCCGGTGACGGTGAAGTTCTCGGTGGCGCGCAGGGTGTGGACACCCCAGTAGGCGTCGGCCGGGACGTCCCGGTCACCGAGCAGATCGTGCTCGCGGCGGACGGGAGCGGGGTGCGGGGCCGGGGCGGGAAGCATGGAATGCGGTCCTTGGGGAGGGGAGGGGAGGGGAGGGTGTGGTTCGTACGAGGGAGGTCCCTGCCGTGGGCAGGGCGAGACGACCGGGCGGCGGACCGTGGACAGGGCGGGACGACCGGGCGGGGTGCCGTGGACAGGGCGAGGCGGCCGGGCGGCGGGCCGTACGGCTGGTGAGCTGACGTGTGAGAAGGGGGCCCGGCTCCGGAGCTGACGTGACGGTAGGAGAGGGGGCCTGCGGGTGGCCGTCGGAGGGAGTTGGCTCCGGCTCGCGGGCGGGCGGGGGGGTGCTCCGCCCACGAGCCGGGGTTCTGGGGTGCGCCGGGTCAGGGCCTGTCCGGCCCTGGTGGGACCGTCCGGCCTTGGTGGGACCGTCCGGCCCTGGTGGGACCGTCCTACGCGCGGGCGGCGACCGCCGAGGCCGAGCGGGAGCCGCCGGTGGCGAGGGCCGGCTCCACCCGGACCGGTCCTTCGAGGAGGCGGCGCAGGAGAGCCGTGCTGCGCGCGGGGTCGCCGGAGCCCGACCCGCCCTCGGCGAGGAGCGTGGCGAGGACCGCGATCCGGGCCTGGGCCGCGCGGAGCGTGCCGGTGAGCAGCGCTCCGGCGGCGACGAGGTCGACCGCGCCTCCGCCGGTGTAGATCTCCGCGAGCGGACCCGCGGGGACCCTGGTGGTCACGGCGACGAGGACGCCCTGGGCGACCGCGTCGGCCACGGCGGCGGCGATCTCGGGGGTGGCGTTGCCCGCGCCGGTGGCGACGAGGACGATGCCGCGGGCGCCGGCGGCGACGGCCGCGTTCATGAGGAAGGGGTCGCCGTCGGAGTGGTGCGTGACGATGGCGACTCGGGGCAGCTGGACGGCGTCGGGGAGGTCGGGGTTCGCCCGGTACGCGGCGGACGGCAGCGGCAGGGGCGCCGGGCGCTCCGGCTGCCGCTCGATGTCGACGCGGGAGAACCCGACGCGGCCGAGGCGCTCGGCCGACGGGTCGGAGAAGGCGTCGGCGGCGAGCGTCTGGCTCTTGACGGTGCCGCGGGCGGCGTGGACACGGCCGTCGAAGACGACGAGGACGCCGAGGTCGCTGACGGTGGAGGCGACCTGGAGCGCGTCGTAGAGGTTGCCGGGGCCGTCCCCGTCGCCGGTGCCGAAGGGGCGCTGCGCGCCGGTGAGGACGACCGGGCGGACGTCCGTGTGGTGGAGGTCCAGGAAGAAGGCGGTCTCCTCCAGGGTGTCGGTGCCGTGGGTGATCACGATGCCGTCGACACCGGGGTCCGCGAAGGTCTCGTGGACGGTGCGCAGGAGGGCCAGCTGGTGGGCCGCGGTCATGCGCGAGCTGTTGACGTTGAACAGGTCGACGACCTCGACGGTCACGCCCTCGGGGAGGGGGGCGGTGGCGAGGACGTCGTCGCCGGAGGCGTCGGCGGCGTAGCCGGTGCCCTGCCAGCGGCTCGCGATCGTGCCGCCGGTGCTGATGACGACGATCCGGCGCGCTCCCCCGTCGTTCGTCCGCTTCATGCCTGCCGTCCTTACTCCGTACCGAAATCGCCGTGCGCCGCAACGATAGGGCAGGAGGCGCGCAAGGCGATTGCGAAATCCGCTGCAGAAATGTTTCGTTGTGGTAGACAATTGCGCCATGGACCGAATTGATCTCCATATCTTGCGCGAGCTTCAGAACGACGGCCGACTGAGCAACCAGGAGCTGGCCCAGCGGGTGGGCCTCAGCCCGTCCCCCTGTCTGCGCCGGGTGCGCCAGCTGGAGCAGGACGGGGTGATCCAGGGCTATCGGGCGATCATCGACCCGGACGCGGTGGGGCGGGGCTTCGAGGTCCTCGTCTCGGTGGAGGTGAGGCGGGACCGGGAGACCGTGGAGGCCTTCGAGGCGGCGCTCCAGGACGTGCCGGACGTCATCGAGGCGTACCGGCTCTTCGGCAGCCCCGGGTGCCTGCTCCGGATCGCGGTGGCCGACCTCGCGGCGTACGAGCGGCTGTGGATCGAGCGCCTGACGACACTGGCCGGGGTCACCGAGGTCAACTCGCAGATCATCATGAAGCGCATCAAGGAACCGAAGGGGATGCCGGTGGACGTTCTGGGTGTATGACCCGCCCGATGGGGCCCGGCGGCCGCCCGTGACACGGGCGGCGCGCCCGTATGCGAGAACGTCACAGAAAATCCTCCTCCCGGTTACACGGCCGGTCCCCCCGCCGTGTCACGCTCCCGGCTGACAAGAAGTCAACACGCGTAGAACGCGAAGCCTTTGAGCGGGCCCGCGTTCCCTCGCGTGACGTCCCCGGGAAAGGGCACCCCCCATGTCCGTTGCACAGACAGGCCGCTGGAAGGCGTGGGTGGCATCCATAGCCGCCGTCCTCGTCACCCTCACCCTTCCGACGGTCACCGCGACTCCCGCGAGCGCCACGACCACCGCGTACGACAGCACGTACTACAAGAACGCGATCGGCAAGACCGGTCCGAGCCTGAAGTCCTCGCTGCACACGATCATCAGCAGCCAGAGCAAGATCTCGTACGACGCCGTCTGGAACGCCCTGAAGGTCACCGACCAGGACCCCAACAACAGCGGCAACGTGACCCTGCTGTACAGCGGCGTCTCGCGCAGCAAGTCCCTCAACGGCGGTGACGTGGGCGACTGGAACCGCGAGCACGTGTGGGCGCAGTCCCACGGAAGCTTCGGCACCTCGGCCGGCCCCGGCACCGACCTGCACCACCTGCGCGCCTGTGACGTCCAGGTCAACAGCATCCGCGGCAACAAGGACTGGGACATGGGCGGCAGCCCGGTCAGCGGCGCCACCGGCAGCTACACGGACAGCAACTCGTTCGAGCCGCGGAACGCGGACAAGGGCGACGTGGCCCGGATGATCCTCTACATGGCCGTGCGGTACGAGGGCGACGACGCCTGGGCCGACCTGGAGCCCAACGACTCGACCACCAACGGCAGCGTCCCCTGGCACGGCCGCCTCTCGGTCCTGAAGCAGTGGAACACGCAGGACCCGCCGAGCGCCTTCGAGGAGCGCCGCAACGACATCATCTTCAACACCTACCAGGGCAACCGGAACCCGTTCATCGACCACCCGGAGTGGGTCGAGGCGATCTGGTAGCCCGACCGCGACCGCGGTGAACGGAGCCGGGCCGGGCTCGCCACACCCCGGCCCGGCTTCCGCCTTTCCTGTGCGGCCCCACCGCCCCGCCTTTCGGTGGGGCCCACTCCCCCACCGCCCCGGCCCGGCTTCCGCCTTTCCGGGAGTGCCCACTCCCCCGCCGCCCCCGCACCGCCCCCGACGGTCCATGTCGACCCGTACGCCTGACCGCTCCCGGCGTCCTCAAACGCGAAATCCCGGACGTTCTCACGTTTCTGAGGAACCGCATCTCAGGCCACGGAGGCGTTACACAGCCGTTATAAACGGTGGATTTGCCCGGTTTCATCCCGATTTTCCGTGCAGTGGACAGCGGATTTCCTCCCCAGCGGCCCTCGGTGCACCTATCACGGTCTCCCCGCGTCGAACAAGGCCCTGGCCCCAGGAAGTTCCGGGATCACCTCGGTAACTTCGGCGCCCATGACCACTGCCCCTTTGACCCCCATGACCTCCCCGGTCGACGGCGTCTCCGTCGGCCCTGCCCGGCTCGCCGACGGCGCCGAGCTCTGGCGGATCGCGCGCGGCTCGGGGGAACTGGACCTCAACTCGCCCTACAGCTATCTGCTGTGGTGCCGCGACTTCGCCGACACGACCGCTGTCGCCCGTGACCGCTCCGGGCGCCCGGTCGGCTTCGTCACCGGCTATCTGCGGCCCGACGCGCCGGAGACGCTCTTCGTCTGGCAGGTCGCCGTCGAGGGTTCGCACCGCGGAAGCGGGGTAGCCGGGACCCTGCTCGACGCCCTGTCCGCACGTGTGGCCGCAGAGCACGGAGTCAGCCGCGTCGAGGCCACCGTCACCCCGGGGAACCTCGCGTCCGACCGGCTGTTCCGGTCCTACGCGCGCCGGCACGGCGCGGACCTGACGCAGGAGGTGCTGTTCCCTTCGGCCGCCTTCCCCGCGGCGGGACACGAGTCCGAGGTGCTGTACCGCATCGGCCCCCTCGGCCTTCCGGCGTCCTGACCCCGTCCGCACCCGCACCACCTTCCCGAACCACACCTGGAGAAGAGACTCCGTGACCCTGATCGACATCGCCGCCCCCTCCGTCTTCGAGAGCCTCGAATCCGAGGTCCGCAGCTACTGCCGTGCCTGGCCCGTCGTCTTCGAACGCGCCAGCGGCAGCCGGCTGTACGACGAGCACGGGCGTCCGTACCTCGACTTCTTCGCGGGCGCGGGCTCACTCAACTACGGGCACAACAACCCCGCTCTCAAGCGGGCGCTGCTCGACTACCTCGGCAGCGACGGCATCACCCACGGCCTCGACATGTCGACGACCGCCAAACGCGACTTCCTGGAGACCTTCCACGAGACGGTCCTCGAACCCCGTGCGCTGCCCTACAAGGTGATGTTCCCCGGCCCCACCGGCACCAACGCCGTGGAGGCCGCCCTGAAGCTCGCCCGCAAGGTGACCGGGCGCCAGACCGTCGTCTCCTTCACCAACGCCTTCCACGGGATGTCGCTCGGTTCGCTCGCCGTCACCGGCAACGCCGCCAAGCGCGCCGGCGCGGGCGTCCCGCTGAACCACGCCATCCGGATGCCCTTCGACGACTACCTCGACGGGCGGCTCCCCGACTTCCTCTGGTTCGAACGGCTCCTGGACGACGCCGGCTCCGGCCTCGACCACCCGGCCGCCGTGATCGTCGAGACCGTCCAGGGTGAGGGCGGCATCAACGTGGCACGGGCCGAGTGGCTGCGGGGGCTCGCGGAGCTCTGCCGCCGGCACGACATGCTCCTCATCGTCGACGACGTCCAGATGGGCTGCGGACGCACCGGCGACTTCTTCTCCTTCGAGGAGGCGGGCATCACGCCCGACATCGTCACCCTGTCCAAGTCCATCAGCGGATACGGCCTCCCCATGGCCCTCTGCCTGTTCCGGCCGGAGCTCGACGTGTGGCAGCCCGGTGAGCACAACGGGACCTTCCGCGGCAACAACCCGGCCTTCGTCACCGCCACGGCCGCCCTCGACGCGTACTGGCGCGACGGCGCCCTGCGCGAGCGCACCCTGAGCCGGGCCGACCGGGTGGAGAGCGCTCTCCTCGACCTGTGCGGGGGCGACGGCCGCTCGGGGCTCTCGGTCCGGGGCCGTGGCCTCGTGTGGGGCCTGGAGTTCGCCGACGGGGAGCGCGCCGAGGCCGTGTGCCGGCGCGCCTTCGAGACGGGTCTGCTCCTGGAGACGTCGGGTCCGTCCGGTGAGGTGGTCAAACTCCTGCCGCCGCTGACCGCGACGGACGACGAACTCGACGAGGGCCTCGGCATCCTGGCCCGTTCCGTCCGCCACACCGCCTGAACCCGCCCCACCCGGATCCGAGAGGCACCACCCATGATCGTCCGTTCCTTCGACGAGCTCGAGAACACCGAGCGGCACGTAAGGGCCGCGTCGGGCACCTGGGAGAGCAAGCGCATCGTCCTGGCCCGCGAACGGGTCGGTTTCTCCCTCCACGAGACGGTGCTGTACGCCGGCACCGAGACGTCCATGTGGTACGCGCACCACGTCGAGGCGGTCGTCTGCACGGCGGGCGAGGCCGAGCTCACCGACCACGAGACGGGCCGCACGTACACGATCGTGCCCGGAACGATGTACCTGCTCGACGGGCACGAGCGCCACACCCTCAGGGTCAAGCGGGACTTCCGCTGCCTGTGCGTCTTCAACCCGCCCGTCACGGGGCGCGAGGACCACGACGAGAACGGCGTCTATCCGCTGCTCACCGAACCCGAGGACACCGTCCGGGACGACGCCTGAGCCCACGGCTCGCGACCGGACCCACCCGTACGAGAAAGGAAGGCACGCTCCCTCATGACCTCAGCACCCACCCGCCCCGTCGACCTCTACCCCACCCGTGGCCCCCGGGAGGAGCTGATCGGCCGCAAGGACCCGGTCGTGTGGTCCGAGCCCGGTACTGCGGGTCCCTTCTGGGCCCGTGAACTGGAGGAGTACGACCGCGACGGGTTCGTCACGGTCGACGAGATCGTCACCCCGCACGAGGTCGAGGAGCTCCGGGCGGAGCTGGACCGGCTCGTCTCCGACCCCGCGGTACGGGCGGACGAACGGGCGGTCGTCGAGCCCCGCTCCCAGGAGATACGTTCCGTCTTCGAGGTCCACCGGATCAGCGAGGTCTTCGGCCGGCTGGCCGAGGATCCGCGGGTCGTCGGGCGCGCCCGCCAGATCCTCGGCTCCGACGTCTACGTCCACCAGTCGCGGGTCAACGTCAAGCCCGGCTTCGGCGCGAGCGGTTTCTACTGGCACTCGGACTTCGAGACCTGGCACGCCGAGGACGGCCTGCCGCAGATGCGGACCGTGTCGGTGTCGATCGCGCTCACCCCGAACCACACCACCAACGGCAGTCTGATGATCATGCCGGGTTCGCACCGCACCTTCCTGAGCTGCGCGGGTGCCACACCCCAGGACAACTACAAGAAGTCGCTCCAGATGCAGGACGCCGGCACGCCGTCCGACGAGGCGCTCACGACGTTCGCCGAGGCCTGCGGCATCCGCCATTTCACCGGTCCCGCGGGCTCGGCGACCTGGTTCGACTGCAACGCCCTGCACGGGTCGGGCGACAACATCACCCCGTACCCCCGGAGCAATGTGTTCCTCGTCTTCAACAGCGTCGAGAACCAGCCCGAGGCGCCCTTCGCCGCCCCGGTCCGGCGGCCCTCCTTCATCGCCGCGCGCCCGTGGGACCGCGCGTGACCGGTCCCGCGTCCCCGGCCCGGCGCCGCTTCCTCGGCAGAGCGGCACTCCTGGGCGGACTCGCCCTCACGGCGGGTCCGCTGGCCGCCTGCACCCGCACCCAGGTCGGGTCGGGAGCGCCCGTGAGCGACGGCGGACTCCTGGCGAGACTGCGCGAGCAGGGGTTCGTACGGGTCGGCTTCGCCGGTGAGGCGCCGTACGGCTTCCAGGACGGCGCCGAGCTCGCCGGCGAGGCCCCGACGCTGCACCGCGAGATCTTCACGGCGCTCGGCGTGCGCGAACTGCGCCCGACGCTGACCGAGTTCGGCGCGCTGATCCCCGGCCTTCTCGCGGACCGGTTCGACGTCGTGAGCGCGGGCATGTCGATCACCCCCGAGCGCTGCGCCAAGGTCCTCTTCTCGGAGCCGGAGTTCGTCTCCCCCACCGCGCTGATGGTCCGCGCCGGCAATCCGAAGGGGCTCAGCGACCTGAAGTCCTGTGCGGCGAAGGGCGCCACCGTCGGTGTGCTGACCGCCGCGGTGGAGGCGTCCTACGCCAAGGCGGTGGGCGTGCCGGAAAGGTCGGTGAAGGCGCTGGCGAAGCAGCAGGACGGTCTCGACGCCCTCCTGGCCGGCCGGATCGACGCCTTCGCCCTGACGGCCATCTCACTGCGCTGGCTGGCGCGGACCAACCGGGGCGCCGGGGTGGAGGTGGCCGAGCCGTTCGTTCCGGTGGTCGACGGCGTACGGCAGCTCGGCGCGGGCGGAGCCGTGTTCCGGCCGGGGGCGACCGCGCTGCGGGACGCCTTCAACGGGGAGCTCCGGAAGATCACCGGCTCCCCCGACCGGTTCGTGGAGCTCGTCGGGCGCTACGGCTTCACCGCGAGCGAGGTGCCGCCCCGCTCGCTGCGGACCGCCGACCTGTGCGGTGGCTGAGGGGTGGCCGGCGTGGCTGACGTGATGTCCGTCGGGGCCGGCTCGCAGTCCGTCGGGTCTGGCTCCGTGCCCGTCGGGTCCGGCTCCCTGCCCGTCGCGGCTGACTTCCTCCCCGAGCTCCGCCGCGCGCTGCCGAGGCTCGCCGAGGGGCTCCTGGTCACGGTGGAGGCGACGGTGCTCGGCGCCGCGCTCGCCCTGGTCCTCGCGTACGTGCTGGGGCTCTCGTCCCGGTCGGCGCGGCTGCCGGTGCGGGGGGCGGCACGGCTCGTCGTGGAGTTCTTCCGGGGGACCTCGCTGTACGTGCAGCTCTTCTGGCTGTTCTTCGCGCTGCCGATGATCGGCTTCCGGCTTGAGCCGCTCGCCTGCGCCGTCCTCGCGCTCGGACTCAACTTCGGGGCGTACGGCGCCGAAGTGGTGCGGGGCGCGGTGGCCTCGGTGCCCCGTGCCCAGACCGAGGCGGCGATCGCCCTGTCCATGGGGCCCGCGCTGCGGCTGCGACGGGTGGTGCTGCCGCAGGCGCACGCCGTGATGGTCGCGCCGTTCAAGAACCTGCTGATCCAGCTGCTGAAGGCGACGCCGCTGCTCTCCCTGGTCACCGTCCCCGATCTGACGTTCCAGATCGACCAGTTGCGCTCGGCGACGGGCTCGACGGCGGCCTCGTACCTGCTGCTCCTGGGGCTCTACTTCGGCATGGCCGTCGTCCTGAGTGTCCTCATGAACGCCCTGGAGCGGGCCGCGAAGGCCCGCCTCGGGCAGGAAGGAACCGCGTGATGTGGGACGGGGAGGCGGCACGGGCCGCTCTGCCGGTCGTCCTCGAAGGGTTCGTCGTGACCCTGGTCGCGACCGTGCTCGCCTTCGCCGTCGCGGCGGTCCTGGGGCTCGTGCTCGCTCTCGTCCAGCGCGGGGGGCCGCCGTGGCTGGCGCTTCCGGTGCGCGGGGCGGCCGGGTTCGTCCGGTCGACGCCGCTCCTTGTGCAGCTGTTCGCGGCCTGGGTGCTGATCCCTGGCCTCGACGCGCCGACGCTGGGCGTGCTCGTCCTCGGCGTGCACTACGCCACGTATCTCTCCGAGGTCTACCGGACGGGCATCGACGCCGTGCCGAAGGGGCAGTGGGAGGCGTGCACGGCGCTGTCGCTGCCGCGCCGGCGGGTGTGGCGGGCGGTGGTCCTTCCGCAGGCCGTCCGCAAGGTGCTGCCGCCGCTCGGCAACTACGCGGTCTCGATGTTCAAGGAGACGCCCCTGCTCTCGGTGATCACGGTGCACGAGATGGTCCACGAGGCGAACACCTTCGGCAGTACCCACTTCGCCTATCTGGAGAGCTTCACCCTGGCCGCCGCGGTGTTCCTGCTCGCGAGCTGGCCGACGTCCGTGCTCGTACGACGACTGGAGGCACGCCTTGCCCACTGAGGAGCTGGCGGTCCGCCCGCCCGCCGAGAACCCGGCGGTCCGCTTCGACCGGGTCACGAAGCGGTACGGGGACCACACCGTGCTCGACGGCCTCGACCTGGAGGTCGCGCGCGGGGAGCGCGTGACGCTGATCGGCCCGAGCGGCTCCGGGAAGACGACGATCCTGCGGCTGCTCATGACGCTGGAGCGGGTGACCGGAGGGGTCATCCACGTGGACGGGCAGCCCTTCTCCCACATGCCGGGCCGGGCGCCCGGGAAGCTGGTGCCGGCGAACGAACGCCATCTGGCCGCCCGGCGGCGCCGGATCGGCATGGTCTTCCAGCAGTTCAACCTCTTCCCCCATATGAGCGTCCTGGACAACGTCGTGGAGGCACCGGTCCATGTGCTCGGCGAGAGCCGGGAGAAGGCGGTCCATGAAGCCCGGGAGCTGCTCGACCTGGTCGGGCTCTCCGACAAGGTCGACGCCCGGCCGATCCGGCTCTCCGGCGGCCAGCAGCAGCGGGTGGCCATCGCCCGCGCGCTCGCGATGCGTCCCGAGATCCTGCTCCTGGACGAGGTGACGTCCGCGCTCGACCCGGAGCTGGTGGCGGAGGTGCTCGACGTGCTGCGGGACGTGGCCCGGAGGACCGACATCACCCTGCTCTGTGTGACGCACGAGATGGGCTTCGCGCGGGACGTCTCCGACCGGATCCTGATGTTCGACCGGGGCCGGATCATCGAGTCCGGCCCGGCCGGGGAGCTCCTGGACTCACCCGGCCATGAACGGACGCGCGCGTTCCTAGGGGCGGTCCGCTGAAGTCTCGCTCCGTCGAGGATTCGGTCCGTGTGAAGTCCGGTCCGCCGGGGAGCGGTGTGCGGTGGGGCATGTGCGGCCCGGCGGACAGCCGGGCCGCACATGCCCCACCGCCGTCCGCTCAGGTCTCGGTCCCCTGCTCGATCATGCCTTCCCGCAGCCTGTTCAGGCTGCGGGCCAGGAGGCGTGAGATGTGCATCTGGGAGACGCCGAGCCGCTCGCCGATCTGGGTCTGGGTCAGCTCCTCGACGAAGCGGAGGTGCAGGATCAGCCGGTCCCGCTCGTCGAGGGCCTCCACCAGCGGGGCGAGCGTGTGGAAGTCCTCGAACAGTTCGAGCGCCGGGTCCTCCTCGCCGATGAGGTCGGCCAGGGCGGCGTCGTCGTCCTCGCTGTCGCCGTTGCCGACCGTGGCGTCCAGGGACGTGGTGTTGTAGCCGTTGGCGGCCACCTGGGCCTCCACGACCTCCTCCTCGGTCAGGTCCATGACCGGTGCCAGCTCCGCGACCCTGGGGGTCCTGCCGAGCCTCGAGCTCAGCTCGTCGGTGGCCTTCGCCAGCTCGACGCGGGCCTCCTGGAGCCGGCGCGGCACGTGGACCGCCCAGGTGGCGTCGCGGAAGAACCGCTTGATCTCGCCCACGATGTACGGCACGGCGAAGGTGGTGAACTCCACCTCGCGCGACAGGTCGAAGCGGTCGATCGCCTTGATCAGGCCGACCATGCCGACCTGGACGATGTCCTCCATCTCGTCGCCCCGCGCGCGGAACCGTCCCGCCGCGTACCGCACCAGCGACATGTTCATCTCGATGAGGGTGTTCCTGACGTACTGATGCTCTTCCGTCCCCTCCTCCCGCGCCGCCAGCTCCCGGAAGAACACCTTCGACAGGGTGCGCGCGTCACGAGGTGGCACCTCGTGTGGTGCGTCGAGAACGGGCAGGTCCTCACGCGTACCGCTCGTCACGTACGTCGTCGTTGCCTCGGCCGTCTCTGTCCGCACGGGAACAACCTCCTCCTGTTCGCGGTCCGTTCAGTGGCTCCCGGTTCTCGTACCCCCGCTTCCCGGGGGCATTCCCTCATCCGTGAACTCCCCCTTCCGCTCCGGAGGCAAGGAATCAGCGGGACTCGAACGGGCAGGCGGAAAGCGACACCTGTCGAGGAATCAGGAAGAAAGGGACTCGTGATGAACACCCGGAGCGACACCCGGTCCCGGGCGCCCGGGGCGGACCCGCACGGCGCCGGACCCGACGGACCGTCCCCGGTCCGCACACCGGCCCAGGCACGGCACGTCGTCCGCCACGCGCTCGCGGCTCTCGGCACCCAGCGGCACTCCCAGGCCGACGACCTGCTGCTCGTCACCTCGGAGCTGGTCACGAACGCGCTCCGCCACGGAGGCGGTGTCACCGGCTTCGGGCTCAGGGTCGGGCCCGACCGTGTGACAGTGTCCGTGGCCGACGCCAGCTCGGACTCCCCGCTCTACGAGCTCCGCGACGAGCCGCGCCCCGGCGGCTACGGCTGGCCGATCGTGCTGCGGCTGTGCCGCGAGGTCACCGTGGACGCCCACGCGCACGGCAAGACCATCCACGCGACCGTGGCGTTCGACCGATGACCCGCGGGCGGACGCGGACGACGCCCACGCGGGAGGGGGGAGGTGGTGGTTGGACAAGCGCAGCCCGGTCTCGGCGACAGCTCTCCGAGCCCCCGCGACACGTCCGTCGCGCGTATGGCGGCTTCGG
>NZ_JBHVZO010000012.1:210235-243001 GCF_042879855.1 Streptomyces sp. NPDC058326
CCCCGACGGGGGTGACCTCCCTTGCCCCCGCGGGGGCCGGCGCCCCCCCCCCCCGGGGGGGGGGGGCCCCCGGGGTGCCGGGGCCCACCCCTCCCGCGGCGTACGGGCCGGTCCGCGGCGCGGTCCCGGCGGGGACGGACGCCGTCTCAGAGCAGGTCCCGTCGGTCGTCCTCGGCCACCGTGGTGGTGGTCGGCGGAACGACGAGCCGACGCCGCCTCAGGATGCTGGTATAGACCGCCGTTCCGATGATGCCGACGGCCATGAGGATCAGACCGACCAGATCCAGGTTGACCCCTTCGAGCTGCCAGTCGGACGCGAACGTGAGAATGGCCCCGACCGCGATCAGGATGATGCACACTCCCAGACCCATGGTTCCTCCCTTGTCGGTGGGATGGTCATCGGGTACCCCGGTCCGTCCGGCTCATCCCCCGTTCGGCGTCCGGGAGATGACCGGTCGTGAGGGTCAGGGGGCCGCCCCGGCGGGTTCGCCCTCCGCCGACCGGCCGGGACGGCGGTCCGGCGGCGCGAGCAGGCGTACGGAGTCGGGGCCGGCCGTGGAGTGGCGCTCCGCCCAGGCCTCCAGGGCCGCACGGCAGGCGTGGTCGAGGTGGTGCAGGCCCGACAGGTCGAGCTCGACCGGGCGGTCGCGCGGCAGGCCTTCGAGCATGTCCAGCATCTTCGGCAGCCGCAGGAAGTTGACGTTCCCCGACAGCCTGACGCGCACCGGTCCGTGACCGTCGTCGGCCCGCTCCACACGCAGATGGGAGGCGTCCCAGGCCGCCTTGGCGATCGACAGGACGAGCCCGAACAGGACGCCTTCGAACATGTTGACGGTGACGATCGCCACCGCCGTCGCGACGAGGACGAGGGCCTCGCCCCGGTGCCCTCGCCAGAGCGTGACGACTCCCCTGAAGGGGATCAGCTTCCAGCCCGCGTGGACCAGGATCCCGGCGAGCGCGGCGAGCGGCACGTACTCCAGGGTGGCGGGCAGCAGGGCGGCGAAGAGCAGCAGCCACACCCCGTGCAGAACGCGGGACGCCCTGGTCCTGGCTCCCGCCTGGACGTTGGCCGCGCTGCGCACGATCACCGCGGTCATGGGCAGCGCTCCGAGCAGTCCACAGACCGTGTTCCCGACGCCCTGAGCGAGCAGCTCCTTGTCGTAGTCGGTACGCGGGCCGTCGTGCATCCGGTCCACGGCCGCCGCGCTGAACAGCGTCTCCGCGGAGGCGATCAGCGCGAAGGCCAGGACGGTCCCGAGAAGGGCGAGGTCGGTCAGGGCGGAGACGACCTCCATCCCGGGCGGCGACACGGCGTCCAGCACCCCGTCGACCCGCACGGTCGCGACCGGCAGGTCGAACAGGCCGGTCAGGAGCGCGGCGAGGAGGACCGCGACGAGTGCGCCGGGGACGGCCCGCACCTTCCCCGGCAGGCGCCGCCACCCGACGAGCACGAGGACGGTGACGGTGGCGACGGCGAGCGGCACCAGGGTGGCCGGCGCGGTCGCGGCACGCCAGAGGGCGCCCGGCAGCCCGGCGAGCCGTGCCACGCCCGAGTCCGGGGCGCTGAGGCCGGCCGCGGCGTAGAGCTGACCGGCCACGATCACCAGGCCGATGCCGGCGAGCATGCCCTCGACGACCGAGAGGGAGATGGCCCGGAACCAGCGGCCCCATCCGAGCACGCCCAGGACGGCCTGGAGCAGGCCCGAGAGGAGCACGACGAGGCCGAGCGCGGGCAGGCCGAAGGCCCGGACGGCCTCGAGGACGAGGACGCTGAGGCCCGCGGCGGGACCGGAGACCTGGAGGCTGCTGCCGCGCATCACTCCGGTGACGACTCCGCCGACGATGCCGGTGATCAGGCCCAGTTCGGCGGGGGCGCCCGAGGCGACGGCCACGCCGATGCAGAGGGGCAGCGCCACGAGGAAGACGACGAGGGAGGCTGCGAGGTCCTGCCGGAGGTGGGGAAGGGTGGACAGCATACGGATCTCCCCTCACGGGGTCCGAGGAGCGGGGACGAGCCGGGTTCCCCTGAGCCGCACCGACCTCAGGAGTTCACCAACGCAAGGTCAAGAGATGACCAACGAAGAGTAATACGCCGGGGCGTGACGCTCCTCTCACCACCCGGTGTCCTCGGCGGATTTCCGACCGGAAACGGACGGACCTCGACGAGACGCGCCGCCGCGGGGTGGGAACGGCCCTGCCGGGGGGGGTGCCCGCTCGTACGTACGGGCGAAGGGCCAAGGGTCACCGGCCCCGGGCGCGGACCGGTCCCGCCTCGGGCCCGCAGCACGCCGCGGGTCCGCAGCCGTTCACCACCAGTAGACGGGGTACCTCGGTGCTCCGCGCCGGACGCGGGACGCGGCGAACGCGGTCAGCACGAGCAGGACGGTGGACCCCAACAGCAGGGGCACGAACCTCCCCGGCGCGGGCTCCTGGAGGACGATGACGACGGCGGTGGCGCAGGCGGGCGAGTGCGGCGTCCTGGCGAGCGTCGTCAGGGCGAGGGTGAGTCCGGCGGCGAGCGCGGCGGCCCACGAGCTGCCCTGCCCGGTGGCCGCCACCGCGTAGCCGGCGGCGGCACCGAGGAGGTTCCCCACCACCACGCTGCGCGGCTGGGCCAGGGGGAGCGCCGGGGCGCAGTGCACCAGCGCAGCGCTGGCGGCGAGCGGCGGTATCAGCACCGGCTCGTGGAGGACGGCGCCGATGGCGACGAGCCCGAGCAGGGCGGCCGTGGCCGCGCTGACGTTGTGGACGGCGGCCACGGGCGCGGGCCTGGCGGGGGCACGGCCGGCCATCCGGGACCGGCGTGACCGCCGGTCCTGAGGGGCGTCGACGGTCGGGGCGGCTTCGGGGCGCAGGGTGGTGTCGGTGCTCATGTGACGTGGTGCTTCCGGGCAGGGGCCGTGGGGCAGGTCCTCGGGTCGTACGGGACCCTGTGGTCGACAGCCGGCCCGGTCTCGCGCCTGAGCCAGGTGCGGCGGCGCGCCCGCCCACCACTCTAACCAGCGGGTTCTCGGGAGCGGGGGCGGGGTGGCCGGGCCTCCGCCGGAGTGCGGTGCCACCTCCGTTTGGTTTGTCGGACGATCATCAATACGATCCGGCGATGATCACGAGAAAACGGCTGGCGACCGGGGCCTGCGCGCTGCTCGCCGCCCTGAGCGCCGTGCTCCTGCCGACGAGCGCGGCCGCCGACGAGCCGGTGGCGAAGGAATCCCCCAAGGTCGAGCTGGTCCTCGACGTGAGCGGCTCCATGCGGGCCAAGGACATCGACGGCAAGTCCCGGATGGCCGCGGCCAAGCAGGCCTTCAACGAGGTGCTCGACGCGGTTCCGGAGGAGGTCCAGCTCGGCATCCGCACGCTGGGCGCCGACTACCCGGGGCAGGACCGCAAGCGGGGCTGCAAGGACACCCGGCAGCTGTACCCGGTCGGCCCGCTCGACCGGACGGAGGCGAAGACCGCCGTGGCGACCCTGGCCCCGACGGGCTGGACGCCGATCGGCCCGGCGCTGCTCGGCGCGGCCGAGGACCTGGAGGGCGGTGACGCCACCCGCAGGATCGTGCTCATCACGGACGGCGAGGACACCTGCGCCCCGCTCGACCCCTGCCAGGTGGCGCGGGAGATCGCGGCGAAGGGCATCCATCTCGTCATCGACACCCTGGGCCTGGTGCCGGACGCCAAGACCCGGCAGCAGCTCACGTGCATCGCGGAGGCGACCGGAGGCACGTACACCTCGGTCCACCGCACCGAGGACCTGTCCCGCCGGGTCCGCCAGCTGGTCGACCGCGCCGCCGACCCGGTCGTCACACCCGTGGCCACCGAGGGCGCGGTGCGGTGCGCCGACGCGCCGCTGCTCAAGCCCGGCCTGTTCACGGACCGCGAGGCCTTCGGCCAGCACCGCTGGTACCGGGTGGAGCTGCTGCCCGGTCAGGAACTCCGCGCCTCCGTCAGCGTGTCGGCCGACCGCGCCGTCAACGACGACTACGGGGTCCTGCTGCGCGCCGTCACCCGGCACGGCCGGGAGATCGTGCGCGGCTCCGAGGCCGGCGACGGGCGCACCGATGTGATCTCGACCGGCCTGCGCTACCCGAAGCCGGAGCTCGACGACGAGCCGGGGGACGCCAAGCCGGCCGCCGAGACCGTCTGTCTCCAGGTCAGCAACTCGTTCTCCGCTCCCCCGTCGGTCAAGACGACGCCCGGCATGCCCATCGAGCTGACCGTGGACGTCGTCGACGGCCCCTCGGCCGCGTCGGACGTGGCCTCGTTCGGTCTCGGCCGCGGCTGGTGGCTGCTCGGCGCGCTGGTGCTCGTCGGCTTCGTGGCCGGTCTGCTCTGGGGCTGGCTGTCCCGCTGGCGCGTCGCTGTCTGGAGGACCCACTGATGCGAACCGTACGCATGATCGCCGCGGGCGCGCTCGCGGGTGCCGCACTTCTCGGTCTCGCGGCTCCGGCCGCCCTGGCCGACTCCCCGTCCGCCACGGCGGACCCGGGCGCGGACACCCGGTCCACGGCCGGGCCGACGGAGGCGGGCACGACCTTCCGTACCGCCGCCCGGTTCCTGCCGGGACAGCGGGCGACGGCGCGGGCTGCCACGGGTGACTACCTGTACTGGGTGTTCCCGGCTGACACCGGGCAGCGGCCGACGGTGAAGGCCACGGTGACACTGCCCGACACGGCGGTGCGGCACGGGGCGACGACCTGGCGGGTCGACGTGTACGACGGGCTGAGGCGCCGTCAGCCGTGCATGTACGGGACGCAGTCCCGTACGGCGGCCAAGGAGACCGCGACCGTGGAACTCGCCTGTGTGCTGCGGCCGGTCCGTGCCGCGGCCGACGCCTGGGCGAACGACCCGCTGCCCGGCAGCTACTACGTGCGGCTGACCGTCACGGGGCTGCCGGACGAGGACCTCGGCCAGCCGTTCTCCGCCCAGGTCGGGGTGAGCACCGTCGACAAGGGCGGCGCCTACGCCTCGGACGGCGCGCTCGCCGCGCCGCTCGTGCCCGGGGCGACGACCGCCGACCAGGCGGAGGCCGACGCCGACGCCGGCCGCCCCTCGGCCGTCGAGGCGGCGGCGCCGGAGGACGGCTGGTCCTCCGGCTGGTGGTCCGACCGCTGGCTCTGGACCGCCGCGGGCGGCATACTCGCGGCCCTCGCGGGCGTCGCGGGCTATGTGCTCACGCGCGGCGCGGGACGCCCGTCCCGGATCCCGCCGGCCGTCTGACCCGCCCCACGGGCAGAAGAAGGCTCCCACCGCCTCGGCGCGGTGGGAGCCTTCTTCTTTCGTGGCGGTGCGTTCCCGCTCACCGGCGGGCGGGGAACCCGTGAGTACGGGCCCCGGCCACGACGGCCACCACGGGCAGGAGCAGGACGAGCACCGTCCAGGACAGGGCGCCCGCGCCGAGGGCGTCGAGCAAGACTCCGCCCGCGAGTCCGCCCGCCGCCATGGCCGCGTTCCAGAGGCTGACCAGCATGGTCTGGGCGGTGTCGGCGTCCTCGCCGCCGGCGTTCGCGACGGCGGTCTGGAGCAGGGTGGGCGCGCCGCCCCAGCCGAACCCCCAGAGCGCGGCGGCCGTCAGGACGAGCGCGGTGCCGCCGGCCGGGACGGCGAGCGCGGCGGCCGCGACGGCGAACAGGATCGTCCCGGCGAGGGTCAGCGCCCTGAGCCTTCGGTCGATGTGACGGCCGGTGAACCAGATCCCGGCGAGCGAGGCGCCGCCGAAGACCAGCAGGACGAGACCGGTGGAGCCGGCGAGCCCGAGATGCCCGAGGTAGGCGGCGACGTAGGTGTAGAGGACGGTGTGGGCGAGGACGAGGGTGAAGGTGACGGCCAGGACCGGGAGGACGCCGGGCACCTTCAGGGTGCGGGCGACCGGCGCGCGCCCGCCGCGCGCCTCGCCCGGCATGTCGGGGACGGCGAGGGCGATCCAGCCGAGGAGCACGACGGCGATGACGGTCATGGCGGTGAAGGCCGTGCGCCAGCCCACGGCTTCGCCGAGGAACGTGCCTGCCGGGACACCGAGGGAGAGGGCGAGCGGGACACCGGTCATCGCGACGGCGACGGCCCGGCCCTGGAGGTGGGGCGGGGCGATCCGGCGGGCGTACCCGGCGAGCAGCGCCCAGGCCACACCCGCGGCGACCCCGGCGAGGAACCGGGCGCCCATGGTGAGGGCGTACGAGGTGGAGAGGGCCGTGACGGTGTTGGCGGCGGCGAAGCCGGCCATCGAGGTGAGCAGCAGTCGCTTGCGGCGCCAGCCCGCGGTGCGGGCGGCCAGGGGTACGGCGGTGAGGGCCGTCCCGAGGGCGTAGCCGGTGACGGTCTGGCCCATGGCGGCCTCGCCCACGCCGAGTTCGGCGCTCATGGCGGGCAGGACGCCGGCGGGGAGGGTCTCGGTGAGGCTGGTGACGAAGACGGCGGTGGCGAGGGCGAGCAGGGCGGGGAGGGGCAGCCGGCCGGAGGAACGGGGCGTGTCCGGGGAGGGGTGGGCGGCGGATCGGGCCGCCGCTGTCGTGTGGTGGGCCATGGATCTATGCTCGAACCCTCACATTGATGTGAAGGTCAAGCGAGTCCCTGGAGGGGGCGTCCATGCGGATCGGAGAACTCTCGGAGCGCACCGGAACACCACGCCGGCTGCTGCGCTACTACGAGGAGCAGGGGCTCATCGTGGCGGACCGGCTGCCCAACGGCTACCGGCACTACGACGTGTCGAACGTGGACCGGGTGCTGCAGATCCGGGGCCTGCTCGACGCCGGTCTGCCGACCCGGATCATCAAGCAGATCCTGCCGTGCCTGAACAAGCCCCGGATCATCCACTTCCCGGACGCGACGCCGGAGATGCTGGCGACCCTGGAGGAGGAACGGGACCGGATGACCGAGCGGATCCGCTGCCTCACCCGGAACCGGGACGCCGTCGCGGAGTATCTGGACGCGGTACGGGAGAAGCCGGCGGCGCCGTCGGTGTGACGGCCGGTCCGGCGACGCTGCCCCGGCGCCCGGACCAGCCGTGCGCGGTGGCCGGCCCCGCCGGTCACCCCATCCGGCGGGCGCCCTCCAGGACCGCCTGGCGAATGCGGTCGTAGGTGCCGCAGCGGCAGATGTTGCGGATGGTGTCGAGGTCGGACTCGGTGATCTCCCGGCCGGCCTCCCTGGCCCGGCGGACCTCCGCCACCGCGGTCATGATCTGGCCCGGCTGGCAGTAGCCGCACTGGGCGACGTCGAGGTCGAGCCAGGCCTCCTGCATCGGGTGGAGTTCACTGCCCACGGTGTCCGGGAGGCCCTCGATGGTGGTGACCTCGTCCTCCGGGCCGAGGTCCTCGACGGGCACGGCGCAGGGGGTGAACGCCTTCCCGTTGAGGTGGCTCGTACAGGCCCGGCAGACGCCGACCCCGCAGCCGTACTTGGGTCCGGTGACGCCGAGGACGTCGCGGAGGACCCAGAGGAGCCGGACGTCGCCCTCGACGTCGGCGGTGACGGCCTTGCCGTTCAGGATGAAGGTGTGCTGCGGCACGGGTGCTCCAGGTCTCTACAGGGCGCGGTCGCGGCCGTCGGTGGGCGAGGCGGGGACGGGCGGGACGGTCGGCAGCGGGGTGAAGGCGAGCGGCTCGGCGTGGTTGACGGGGAAGACCGTCGGCATCGTGCCGGTGGCCCGGCCGTAGGCGCAGGCGACGGCGGCCATGGCGCCGGCGACCGCCAGTTCGCCCGCGCCGCCCGGCTTGTCTCCGGTCGGGGGCATCACGATGATCTCAAGTTCGGGCGGGGTGTTCCACTGCCGGGTGTAGAAGTACTGGTCCCAGCTGCCTTCGAGGAAATACCCGTCGCGCAGGTGGAGTCCGGAGGTCAGGGTGATCGCGATGCCGTCGGCGATGCCGCCCATCATCTGGGCCTCCAGACCGCGCGGGTTGACGGCGAGGCCGACGTCGACGGCGCAGACCACCTTGGTCACACGGGGGCCGGTGTACGCGCCGGGGATCTTCCGTCCTGTGGTCTCGGGACGGCAGTCGATCTCGGCGAGGATCGCGACGGCGGAGTGGTACTCGGTGTGGACGGCGATGCCCTGCGCGGTGCCGGCGGGCATGGCACGGCCCCACTCCCCCGCCTCCGCGACCTTGTCGAGCACCGCGCGCGCCCGGGGGTCCTTCACGAGGCGGCGGCGCAGCGCGTACCCGTCCTGGCCCATGCGCCTGGCCAGCTCGTCCATGACGAGCTCCTGGGCGCAGCGGACGTTGGGCGAGTAGATGTTGCGCATGGAACCGGTGTTGAAGCCCTTGTCGGTCTCGGCGAGCAGCTGGGTGGTGACGCCGAGGTGGTACGGGCTGATCTGGGTGAGCTGGAACATCGTCTGGGAGAAGGCGGCGTCGGCGACCGGGAGCCGGGCCGCCTCCGCCGTGAGGACCTCGCCGACGCCGTGCCCGAAGTCGGTGGCCACGGAGGTGTGGCGCTGCTCGTACGTGAGGACCTCGCCGAGCGCGTACGTGGCGCGGACCCGTGAGGTGGACATGGGGTGCGTACGGCCCTGACGGAAGTCGTCGGTGCGGTGCCACATCAGTTTGACGGGCTTGCCGAGGGCCCGGGAGATCTCGGCGGCCTCGTGGGCGGCGTCGGAGAACAGCTTGCGGCCGAAGGAGCCGCCGCCCTCGGTGACATGGACGCGGACGGCGGAGGGCGGAAGGCCGAGCTTGAGGGCGATCTGCTCCTGGGCGACGATCGGAGCCTTGAGCGAGGCCCAGATCTCCGCGGAGTCCTCCCGGACGTCGGCGATCGCGCAGTTCGTCTCCAGGGCGGCGTTGCTCGCGAAGTGGAAGGTGAAGCGGGCGTCGACCGCCTTCGTGAGCAGCGGCAGCGGAGGCACCACCAGGGGGAGTTCGGCCCGGCGGAGCTTCTCCAGGACGGTGGCGTCGGAGGCGCCCTCGGCGGTACCGGGCCCCCAGTCGACCCGGAGGGCGCGGACCGCGTCGACGCACTGGCCGAAGGTACGTCCGCGGACGGCGACGCCGGTGGAGACCGTCACGACGTCGGTGATGCCCGGCATGGCACGGACCTCGGCGGCGTTGGCGACGGAGCGGACCGTGCCGTTGATGGTGGGCGGCCGGCAGACCATGGTGGGCAGGGCGCCCGGGACCTGGAGGTCCATGGCGAACTTCTTGCGCCCCGTGACCGCTTCCAGGGCGTCGACGCGGCGCTGCCCGGTACCGATGACCCGGAAGCGGGCGGGGTCCTTGAGGGTGACCGCGACGGCGGTGTCGGTGAGGGCGGCCGCCTTCGCGGCGAGTTCGCCGTAGCCGAGCAGCGCTCCCGTCGGGGAGACGACCGCGCCCGCCTTGGTGGTGAGGGTGTCGACGGCTTCGCCGAGGACGAGGGCGGCGGCGCGAAGCAGGCGGCCCCGGGCGACGGCCGCGGCGACCCGGATCGGGGTGTAGGTGGAGTAGGTGGTGTTGGATCCGCCGGTCAGCTGGTTGAAGAGCAGCTCGGGCCGGGCGTCGGCGAGGGTCACCCGCACCCTGTCCAGGGGCAGGTCGAGTTCCTCGGCGACGATCATGGCGCTGGAGGTGGTGACGCCCTGCCCGACCTCCGCGCGGGGCAGGGCGAAGTGGGCCGTGCCGTCGGCGTCGAGGCGGAGGGTGATGAGGTGGCTGGTGGGCAGGGCCGCGAGGGTGAGCAGCTCGTTGAGGTCGAGGAGTTCGGCAGGTCCCGGCAGCGAGGGCACGCGCGCGGGCGCCGCGGCGGCCTCCGTGGGGGCGAGCGCCTCGGCGCCGAGCCGGGCGGCGACGGTGAGGGTCGGGGCGGCGAGGACGTAGCCGAGGAAGCGCCGGCGGGGGATGCCGGCTTCCTTCCCGCCGTCCGGGCGCTCGGTGCCGTCTCCGGCGCTGCTCGTGGGGTGGTCGTCCCGCGCGGGGTGTCGCCTCGCCATGCGGTGTGCCCTTTCGACGTGGTCCCGGCCCTGTCCCGCCGGATCTCCTCAGATGCGATGATCATCGCTCATGTGGGTGACATCCGGGGGCCGTTCGGACGGGACCCTTCGGACCCGGGCTGTTCGGACGCGCGGTGCGGACCGGGTTGTTCCGTCAGGGCTGTTCCGTCAGGGCTGTTCCGTCAGGGCTGTTCCGTCAGGGCACGAGGTCGTCGCCCTCGGCGCGTCCACCGCCGGTCTCCGGGGCGGATCCCGGTGCGGGACGCCAGGCGCGCGCCGGGGCGCAGCCGGGTCCCCGAGCGGAGCTGGGCGCGGGAGATCCGGGCGCGCTGACCGCCGCCCGCGATCAGCGCGTTGACGGACACCATCGGGTCGCCGCCCACCGACCGGGCGAGCAGGGCACCGATCACCAGCGGGCCGAGGGCGACCGCGAGGGCCGTACCGGTGGCGGTGACGTGCTGGAGGGGGCGGGGGCGCCGGGCGTCGAAGCTCATGGTCACAGTCCATCAGCGGCCGGCGTCCGCCGTATCGGTCGACGTACTCAGACCTGCGTGCCGGGCTACTCAGCCGCGCTCGCGCGCGGGCCCCGAGGGGTCCGGCCCTGAGCGCGGACCCCGTGAGGGAGCCCGTGCCCGGTGCGACCGCCCGGCGTGGCGTGGGCGGGGGCGCCGCTCGGGCGGGTGACCGTACCGTACGGGGACGCGTACGACGACGAAGGAGACCGCCGCCATGGCCGACTACCACATCGAGACCGTCCGGACCGGGTACCGGAACTGGACCGCCCGCAACGACCGGGGCGCGGAGGTCCGGATGGCCGCCGCGGACGACGCCGACGCGCAGCCCTCGTTCACCCCGGTCGAGTTGCTGCTCGCGGCGATGGGCGGCTGCGGCGGTCTCGTCGTGGACCGGACCGCACGGGCCGTGGACCACGACGACCTGCGGATCGTGGTGGAGTCGGTCTCCGGTCCCGAGGACGACGGCAGGGTGGGCCGGATCAGGGTCAGCTACGAGTTCGACCTGCCGGACAACAACCCGCGGGCGGCGGAGGTGTTCGCCCGCGGGGTGCGTCTGACACACGAGAAGTTCTGCACGGTGAGCCGGACCGTTGAGCACGGCGCGCGCGTGGAGGCGATCCTGCCGGACGGCACGGTCGGCTTCGAGGGCTGAGACCCGCGGGCCGCCTCGCGCCGGGGTCACTCCTCGATCGCGCCGCCGATCCGGCGCAGATGCCGCCGGAAGGTGTACGAGGGGTCCTCGGCCCGGCCCGCGAGATAGGCGTCGAACCGGGTCTGCGCGCGGAGCGTCTCCCCCGCCCTGATCCGGCGGGCCTGCTCGCGTTCCGTACGGAAGAGGGACCGGGCGGCCTCCAGGACGGCGGCCGCGCGGGCTGCCGCCACGAAGAGCACCCCGTCGTCGTCGCCGAAGACCACGTCGTCGGCGGTCACCTCGTGGTCGCCGAACCTGGCGGTGAGGAGCGCGTCAGGGTCCCGGGGGTCGAGACGCACGGGGCCGGGCGCGTGACGGCCGTAGGAGTAGACGGGCAGGCCGATCTCGACGAGGTCGGGGGTGTCCCGGTGGAGGCCCCAGACCACGACCCCGGCGACGCCCGCCGCCTCGGCCTCCAGGACGGCGAGGTCGCCGACGCAGGCCTCGTCGCGCCGGCCGCCGTTGTCGATGACGAGGACGTCGCCGGGCTCGGCGTGGGCGAAGGCCTCCAGGAAGACGTCGACGCTTCCGTAGTGCCGGCCGGGCAGCGCCCGGCCGGCGAGGCGTCCGCCGGGGACGACGGGCAGGACCCCGGCGGGAGCGGCACGCAACGGTTCCCCGAGGCGTACACAGGCGTCGGCGACGAGGGGGGTGGAGAGCTCGGCGAAATCCTTCAGCATCGGACGTTCCGTTCTGTGACGAGGAGACGGGCGGGACGGGTGGGTGGGAGGCGGGCGGGGGGCCGCGCGGTGTCACCAGGCGGTGGCCGGCGCGCGTTCCGCCCCCGCCCGGTCGGCCGTCGTCCGGAGTGCGGGCGTGGCCGGGCGTTCCTACCATGAGGGCGGACATCTCCCAGTCCGTCCGGGGCACCCCTCGGAGCGCCGCCCGAACGGAACCGGAGCGAGAGACCATGGCCGCAGAGGACGCCGCGCCGCCGGAGCGGCGCCCGGGTCTGAGGGCGGACGCGATCGGGTTCGTCGACGCCCTGGTCATCGGGCTCAACTCCACCTCCCCCGCCTACTCCCTCGCGGCCGTCATCGGCCCGATCGTCGCCCTCGCCGGGCTCCACGCACCCGGCGTGATGTTCGCGTCCTTCGTACCCATGCTGCTCATCGCCTCGGCGTTCTACTACCTCAACAAGGTGGACCAGGACTGCGGGACGACGTTCTCCTGGGTGACACGGGCCATGGGGCCCTGGGCCGGCTGGCTCGGCGGCTGGGCCATCACGATGACCGGCGTCCTGGTCGTCGGCTCGCTCGCCGACGTGGCCGTGAGCTTCGCGCTGCTCTCGTTCGGCCTCGACGGCCTGGTGGACGACGCCGTCGTGCGCCAGTCGCTCACCGTGCTCCTCATCCTGGCGATGACGGCCGTCTGCGTCATCGGCACGGAGCTGTCGGCGAAGGTGCAGAACGTCCTCATCCTCGCGCAGGTCTCCTTCCTGCTGGTCTTCGTGGGGGTGGCGCTGTACCGGGTCTACGCCGGTACGAGCACGTACGCCTCCGAGGAACCCGCCCTCGGCTGGCTCGACCCCTTCGGCGCGGGAGGGGCGGCGCTGACCGGAGGTCTGCTCCTCGGTGTGTTCATCTACTGGGGCTGGGAGTCGGCCGTCAACCTCACCGAGGAGGTCGAGGACTCGGCGAGCGCCCCGGGCAGGGCGGCCCTCTGGTCGACCGTCATCCTGCTCGTCACCTATGTGTCCGTGGGCTTCGCGGTCGTCGCGTACGCCGGTCCCGCGTTCCTCGCGGAGCACGCCGACGACGAGGAGTTCCTCTTCGCCCGGCTCGCCACCGACGTGCTGGGCGGCTGGGACTGGGTGCTGCTGCTCGCCGTGGCGACGTCCGCGATCGCCTCCACCCAGACGACGATCATCCCGGCCTCGCGCACCGCTCTCTCCATGGCCCGCCGCCGCGCGCTGCCCGCGTACTACGGTCACATCAGTCCGCGCTTCCGGACCCCCGACGTGAGCACGTGGTGGGTCGCCGGCATCGCCATCGCCTGGTACCTCGTGGTGAACCGGATCAGCGCCAGCGCCCTCCTGGACTCCCTGACCGCGCTCTCGCTGCTCATCGCCTTCTACTACGCGCTCACGGGTGTCGCCTGCGCGGTCTACTACCGGCTTCATCTCCTCGACAGCGTCCACAACCTCCTGCTGATCGGTCTCGGCCCGCTCGTCGGCGCCGGGCTGCTGACCTGGCTCCTGGTGAGGTCGGTCACCGACATGGCGGATCCGGCGAACTCGTACAGCGGCACCGCCTGGTTCGGCCTGGGGCCGCCACTGGTCATCGGGATCGGCATCGCTCTCACCGGGGTGTTCCTGATGGTCGTGTGGAGGCTGCGGTCGCCGGAGTTCTGGGAGGAACGCCCGACCGTGGCCGACCCCGGGCTCGTCCGTGGCGAGGAGCGCTGAGATGCCGGTCGTTCTCGGTCACGACGACTCCCCCGGCGCCACCCGCGCGCCGCGCATCGCGTCCCTCAGTCGAGCCACAGCGTGCGGACGCCGTCCAGGGGGTCGGCCTCGATCCGGGGCTCGGTGTCCCAGATCATCGTGGCGCGGGTGCCGGAGGTGTAGGCCGGCCAGGCGGTGCCCGGGTCCTGGTGGGTCACGAAGGCGACCCAGGCCCGGTGCAGGGCGTCGGCGAGCGCGCGCGGCGGTGCCTCCCCGGCGACGGCCGCGACGCCTTCGGCGTCGAGGAGGTCGAAGGCGAACGGCAGGTCCAGGCAGTGGAGGGCGAGCCCCAGGACCGGGGAACGCCAGGCGAACTCGTACAGCCAGGTGGGACGGCCCCGTGCGGCGCGGGCGTCCGCGACGGCGAGGTTCGGTGCGCGGAAGGTCGCGTCGGTGAGCGCCTGGCCGAAGAACCGCTCCGCGCCGACTTCCGCGTACGCCTCGGTGAAGGCCCCGGTCCTGGCGGGATCGAGGCCGAGGCCGCCGAGCAGCGCGGGCAGCGGCGGGCCCTCCGGGCCGGGCGGCGGGACCATCGTGAACTCGTGCGCGGTGAAGCCGAGCATCAGTGGCACGTCGGCGCCCGCCGTGCCCGTCGTCAGCGCGTCGAGGGCGGGTACGGGGATCAGCTCGCCGTCGGCGAAGGGGGCGAGGACCGGCATCGACGGCAGGCCCTCCCGGTCGGGGCCCGGTTCGGCCAGGCGGTCCTGGAGAGCGAGGAGTTCGTCGTCGCCGAGGTCCTGGAGGGCCGCGGCGGTGGCCGGCACGCCGGTGCGCGAGGTGAGGAGCCGGGAGACGGCGCGGGCGGTCCCGGGACCGTCGGGGCGCGGGAGCGCGCCCGAGACGGACAGCGCGCCGCGGAACAGACCCCGGGCGGCGGGAACGGCGAGCAGCGTCTGCACGGCGCCGCCGCCGGCCGACTGTCCGGCGATCGTGACCTTGGCGGGGTCGCCGCCGAAGGCCGCGATGTTGTCCCGCACCCACTCCAGGGCGGCGATCCAGTCCCGTACGCCCCGGTTGTCGGGGGCATCCTCCAGGGGGAGGAAGCCCTCGATGCCGAGCCGGTAGCCGATCGAGACCAGCACCACGCCGTCCCGGTTGAACGCGGCCCCGTCGTACCAGGGGCTGGCCGCCGAGCCCGCCACGTAGCCGCCGCCGTGGATCCACACGAGGACGGGGAGGGCGGCGGCCGGGGCGGTGTCGGGGGTGAAGACGTTGAGGTTGAGGACCCCGGCTCCCGGGACGGAGGGCTCGGGGATGGTGGTGACCTCGGCGAAGGGGCGCCGCTGGGCCGTCGGCCCGTACGCGAGGGCGTCCAGCGGCTCCGACCAGGGCTCCGGCGGCACGGGCGCGGCGAACCGCAGGCCGCCGACGGGGGCCCGCGCGTAAGGGATGCCGAGGAAGCGGAGGCTGCCGTCGCCGCGCCGCTCCCCCCGCACGGGCCCTCGCTCGGTGGTGACGGTGATGCCGGAGGTGCTCATGGGTTGCTGCTCCTTCTGCAGGGGGCCGCACGGGCCCGGGAAGGAGCCTGTCACCGTGACTTACACGTGTCAATGACCTGCGAGACCACGCGGAGGGCGCGTGGGGAACCAGGAGCGCCGCCCGGAACTCTAGACTCGGAGGGCTCTCTCGGAGCCTCGGGACAGGAGAAGGCAGCCGGTGATGAATACCGTGGTGGGGGTGCTCTTCGTGCTGCTCGTGGCGGGGTTCATGACCGCCGGTGTGGTCTGGAAGGGGCGGGCGGTACGGCCGTTCGCCCCCTCGCGGGCGCGATCCATGGCCCAGCGGGAGTACGCCCGCCACCTGCAGCGGGCGGCGGACCTGGCGATCGCGACGGCCCGCCGGTCCGCCGGCGAGGGCGAACCGGCGATCGTCACGGTCGAGGCCGTGGTCCGCCTGACGCGGGAGCGCTACGGGTACGCCGACGTGGACCGGCGGCACGCGGCGGCGGCGCTGCGCCGCCGGTTCGAGCACGGGCGGTGCGCGGTCGACTGCGTCACGGACGCCTACGGCTGAACGCCCCCTCAGGTCCGCGCGGACCTGCCCGACGTCGCTCCGGCGCCAACCGGCGGCGGACGGGATCCGGCGGGGCGTCAGCCCCCGGCCCTCTTGGCGTAGTCGCCGAAGCCCGACCAGTCGAGGACGACACAGGCGTCCTCGCCCAGGACCCAGGCGTCATGGCCGGGGGTGACCTCCATGAAGTCACCGGGCCCGAAGTCGACCGACTCGCCGTCGTCCATGGTGACCTTCATCCGGCCGCTGACCACGTAACCGACGTGCGAGGCCTGGCAGCTGTCGGTGCCGGCTATCGGCTTGACGTGCTGCGACCACTGCCAGCCCGGCTCGAACACGGCACGGCCGACGGGGCCGCCTCCGCTGGTGAGCAGGTCGAGCCTGCCCTTGCCGTCCTCGAAGGGACGGGTCTCGTCCGCTGAGTCGAAGCTCTTTCGTACGATGCCGGCCATCATCCGCTCCCGGCGGTTGAGAAGTGGCGCCCCGAGTCCACTTCCAGGCTACGCCGGGATGCCGTCGTCCACCGCGCGCGGTGTCAGCGCGAGGTGCGGTTCGCCCCTGCGGCGAATTCTCCACGACCATGATCGTCATTGGTGGTTCCGCGCATATCCCCGACCACAAATTTGTACACATTCCTTAGGGGACGGATCTACACATAAAGGCCAGATAAGCGCACAATGAAGCAGCGGCCCCATTCGCCGCAAGTACGGTCACACGTGCATGACGCCAGAAGGAGGCGAGTCGTATGGCCGACGTTTCCCACCGTCCTGGTGATATCGCGGGGCACCCCGATGCGCCGGAAATGCGGGACCGATATGCCCGTATGCTCCAAACCCGAGGTGTCGCGGCTGTCGAGGAGCTTGTGATCCTCGCCGGTATCTACGCCGCGATCTCCGCGTGGACGGTCCACTTCTCCGCAACCCAGCCCGCACTCGCCATCACGAACCTGGTCGTCGGCATCGCTCTCGCGGTCCTCGGCCTGTGTATGTCGATGGTTCCCGAGCGGTCGCAGGACCTGAACCTCGTCGTTCTGCTGATGGGCGCGTGGCTGATCATCGCCCCCTGGGTGGTCGGACAGAGTCCCGACACCGGCACCATCCTCAGCAACGTGATCACCGGCGCGTGCGTCTGCCTGTTCTCCCTCACGGCCGGCGGACTGCTCATGAGCAAGCGAAGGACGTGACGTTCTGATCCTCTCCCGGAACGGCGGCCCCTCCACCCCCGGAGGTGCCGCCGTTCACTGCGTCCCGCTGCGGAACGGCCACCGCCCGGTAACGAATTGACCCACATGGTTTCAGCCACATAAGTTCTGCGTAAAGCTTGCTCCACAGGGACAGGCTCCCGCTCGCATACCCAGTCCTTGGGGGGACAAAGTGAACTGGTACCTCGACGTTCTCAAGAAGTACGCAGTCTTCAGCGGTCGCGCGCGCCGCAAGGAGTACTGGATGTACACCCTGTTCAACTTCCTCGCGGTCGTCGTCCTTTCGATCGTCGATTACGCCATCGGCACGGCCCCGCTGCTCACCGCCGTCTACGGCCTGGGCGTCCTGATCCCCTCCCTGGCCGTCGTCGTGCGCCGACTGCACGACACCGGCCGCTCGGGCTGGTGGTACTTCATCGCCTTCGTGCCCCTCGTCGGCGGCATCGTCCTGCTGGTCTTCACCTGCCTCGACGGCGAGGGCCACGACAACGCCTACGGCTCGAACCCGAAGGCCGCGCTGGCCTACTGAGCCGACCGAAAGGGCCCCGGAGGGAATTTCCTCCGGGGCCCTTTCGCGTACCCGCGCGGAAAACCCGTACGCGAAAGGCCCGTCCGCGAAGGAACCGACCACGAAGCCCCGTCCGCCGCGCGAGGCCCGTCCGCACAGGACCCTTCACAGGGCGCGCATAGAGCCGGTACGGCGCGTTCGCCCCTGCCGCCTTGTGCAGGATGGCGCACGACCGGGGTCCGGGGCCGCGCCTAGCCTCGCCGCAACGGCACCAACGAGGGGCGGCACCACCGGTGAACTGGCACATCCACGACTACCGCGAGAGCGATCTCGCCGCCGTCGTCCATCTGATCGACACGACCGCGGAGCTCGGCCAGGAGTCCGTCTTCTCCCTGGCCGAGTGCATCGGCGCCCTGACCACACGCCAGCCGGCCGTCGTCGCCGTCCATCAGGGCGCGCCGATCGGGGCGGCGCTCGCCTGCGTGTCCGGCGAGCGGGCATGGGTCATGCGGATCGCGATCTCCTCCGCGTGGCGCGGCCGCGGGCTCGCCAGCGCCCTCCTCGTGGAACTGGAACGGCGGCTCGTCGCCGCCCGGGTCGGGCGGATCGCGTACGTCCTGCCGGAGGAGGACCTCTTCGGCGAGGGTCTCCTGAACGCCGGGTACACCCGGCAGCCGGCCGTCGCGTACTTCGAGAAGGTGGAGCCGCTGCACGGGCCGGCCGCCGGACTCCTCGACGACCTGGGCGGCCGGCTGCTCCCCGGGGACCTGTGGGCCAAGGTCGCCGGAATGGAGCGGGAGAAGGATCTGATCGAGCGCCGGGTGGTGCTGCCGCTGGCCGAGCCGGAGCGGGCCGGCCGGCACGGGGTGCGACCGCCGCGCGCGGTCTGTCTGTTCGGCCCGCCGGGCACCGGCAAGACCACGTTCGCACGGGGCATCGCCTCACGTCTCGGCTGGCCGTTCGTCGAGATCCTGCCGTCCCGCCTCGCCGACGAGGGCAACCTCGCCGCCGCCCTGCGGTCCGCGTTCGCGCGGATCGCCGAGCTGGAACGGGTCCTCGTCTTCATCGACGAGGTCGAGGAGATCGCCCCGGTGCGCTCCGAGCCCGCGCAGCCCGGTGGCATGCACGGGGTGACCAACGAACTCCTCAAGCTCATACCGGGCTTCCGGGAACGCGACGAGCGGCTGCTCGTCTGCGCGACCAATTCGATCCGCTCCCTCGACCCGGCCTTCCTGCGCCCGGGCCGCTTCGACTACCTCATCCCGATCGGTACGCCGGACAAGGCGGCGCGGGCCGCGATCTGGGCCCGGTACACCGACGGCCGCGCGGACGTCGACATCGACGAACTGGTGCTGGCGAGCGAGCTGTTCACGCCCGCCGACATCGAGCACGCGGCCCGGATCGCCGCCCAGGCCTCCTTCGAGCGTGACCTGCTCGCGGTCGGTGGCCGGGGCGGCGAAGGGTCGGCGCCGGGGGCGAGCACCGCGGACTACCTGGAGGCCATCGGGGAGTGCCGTCCGACGGTCACCCCGGCGATGGTCGACCAGTTCGCGTCGGACATCACGACACACGCCCGGACCTGAAGGTGAACTCCTCTCGCGCCGCCTCCAGTTCGGCCCGGTCGGGCGGATGGGCACCGGCCCGGGAGACGGTCACGGCCGCCGCCGCGCCCGCCCTCCGCAGCAGCCGCGCGAGGTACTCGGCGCCGAGCCCGCCGAGGGCCTCCCGCCCCCGTCCGGCGAGGGTGTCGAGGACGGCGGACATGAAGGAGTCACCCGCACCGACCGTGTCCACGACGGCGACCCGGGGCGCGTCGGCGGTGACCGTCTCCCGCCGGGTGACGGCGAGCGAGCCGTCGGCGCCCCGGGTGACCAGGACGACGGCGGGGCCGAGGGCGAGCCAGCGGGTGGCGACCGTGTGCGGGTCCTCACCGGGGTACAGCCAGTTCAGGTCCTCGTCGCTGGCCTTGACGAGGTCGCTGAGGGCGACGCAGCGCTCGACGCGGGCGACCGCCTCCGTGTGGTCGCCCATCAGTTCCGGCCGCACGTTGGGGTCGTAGCTGACGGTGGCCCGGCCGCGGAGCCCTTCGGTCACGGCGAGGACGGCCGCCGAACCTGGCTCGGTGACGGCCGCGATCGAACCGATGTGGACGTGGGCGGGGGCGCGGCGGGCGGGATCCGCCTCCAGCGTCCAGGCGATGTCGAAGCTGTACGTGGCCCGGCCGTGCTCGTCGAGGCCCACGACCGCCGAGGGGGTGCGTTCGGGAACGCCGCCGATCTCCACCCGTACGCCCGCGCCCGCGAGGTGATCCGCGATGAGCCGCCCGGTGGGATCGTCGGCGAGCTGCGTGAGCAGGGTGACGTCCCGGCCGAGGCGGCCGAGGCCGTAGGCGACGTTGGCCGGGCTGCCACCGGGGTGGACCCGGTCGGCGGCGCCGGAGCCGGCCGGGGCGCGGACGATGTCGGCGACGCACTCGCCGATCACCAGGAAGGACATGGGTCAGAAGCTCCTTGGCGTTGGTGGGGGCGACCTCGACGCGGGTGCCCCGGTGCACGATCCGCAGATGGTACGTGGCGCCGTTCCTTACCGGGCCGGACGGCGGACTCGGAGGGGTGTCGGCGCGGTGCCATATCGTGGTCGGGTCGGGGTGCCACCGGAGTCGCGGGTGGTGCCGTCGCCAGGGATGAGGGGGTTTCCGGTGGAGACGGTCGAGGGGCTCGCGGTCATGGCGTTCGCCGACGGGAAGGAGCTGGAGGCCTGGCTGGAACAGCACCACGGGGACACCCCCGGGATCTGGCTGCTGCTCGCCCGCAAGGGCTCGGACCTCGCCTCGCCGAACGCGGAGGAGATCCTCGACGGCACGCTGATGTACGGCTGGATCACCGGCAAGCGCAAGGCACGTGACGAACGGTCCTACCTCCAGAAGATCACCCCGCGGCGGCCCCGCAGCCTCTGGTCCCAGGTCAACGTGCGTCAGGTGGAGGCGCTCACGGCCGCCGGCCGGATGCGCGAGCCGGGCCTGGCCGAGGTGCGGGCCGCGCGGGCGGACGGGCGGTGGGAGGCCGCCTACCCCTCGCAGAAGGACGCGACGGTGCCGGACGACCTCGCGGCGGCCCTGACCGGGGAGCCGCGGGCGGCCGAGGCCTTCGAGGCGCTGGGGAAGACCGACCGCTACCTGGTGATCCTCGGCCTGCTCCAGGCCCGCACGGCGAAGACCAGAGCGGCACGGCTCGAACGGGCGGTGGCGGCCCTTGCGGCGGGCAGGCCGCCGCGCTGACGGGGGCCGTTCCCGACCGGCGGTGGGGTGGCGGCGGTGGGGACCTCAGGGCCGGTGACGTCGGTAGAGGACCTGGTGGGCGTCCCACTCCACGAAGGACTCGACGTACTCCAGGCCGACGGCCTCCAGGAGCCGGCGGGAGCGGTGGTTCTCCTCCTGGGTGACGGCGACGACGCTCGGCGTGTCCTCCAGGGTCCTCGCGAGGACGGCATGGACCGCCTCCCGCGCGTAGCCCCTCCCCCAGTGCTCGGGCAGGAACTGGTACGAGAGCTCCGTCTCGCCGTCCCGCGCGCCGGGCTCCACGGAGACCAGGCCGAGCACGGCACCGTCCCCGGCCCGCACCACGGCGTGGAAGCCGGGAGCCCCGACGATCCGGCGCCGCCGGAGGCGGACGACGGAGGCGATGACGGGCCCGCCGAGGTGGCGGCGCACCTCGGGGTCGGTCCACAGACGGGTCACGGCGTCCAGGTCCGAGTCCCGGACGGGCCGCAGGAGCAGGCGCCCGGTGGTGAGCGGCCCGGCGAGGTCGGTCGGCACCGGAAGGCGGGCGGAGCGCGGGGGAATGGCCACGCCTCCGATCATCTCAGGGTCCCTGGCTCCAGGAGTCGGGTGGCCCGTCGCCGGAACGGGAGCGGGGTCGTGCGCCGTCGGCGCGGTGCCGGCCCGCGGGCTCAGGCGAGGGCGGCGACCAGCAGGGTGAAGGCGGCGATGATGACGGCGACGCGGACGTAGTGCCAGCGGTCCCAGCGGTTCATCTGTTCCTTCCAGTCCTCGGGCCGGTTCTCGGGGGTCCAGGTCTTGCCCCGGTTGTTGATCGGGACGAGCAGCAGGAGCGACATGACCACGCTGAGGATCAGCAGTCCGCCGGCGGTGACGACGAGGCCGGTGCCGGAGCGGACCCCTCCGGCGATGGCCCAGGCCGCGACGAGGACGAGCGAGCCGATGTACCAGACCGGCATCACGGCGCCGAGCATCCGGCCCCCATGGGCGCGGCCGAGTTGACCGCTGTCCTCGGGGAGTGCGTTGAGGATCGGGTTGATGACGAAGGCGACAGAGAACTCCACCCCCACCATCACTCCGACGACCACGGTGGTGACGATCTCGAGTGCGTCGAGCATGGTGACCCCTCCAGGGATCTAGCGCTGCTAGCTGATGAGGCAACGCTAGTACTGCTGTCGCTCGATTGTCTAGCGGTGCTAGAATCGAGTCATGTCGGTACAGGAACGCAAGGAGCGCGAACGGGCGGGCCGCGAACGTCTCATCGTGGCCACGGCCCGTGAACTCGCCGAGCAGCAGGGCTGGGACGCGGTGACCACCCGCCGGCTCGCCGAGCGCATCGAATACAGCCAGCCCGTCCTCTACAGCCATTTCCGCGGCAAGCGCGAGATCATCGGCGCCGTCGCCCTGGAGGGTGCCGCCGAGATGGCCGTGGCGCTGCGGGCCGCGACCTCCGCCGCGGACGGCCCCCACGGCAGGGTCACCGCCCTCGCCCGCGCCTATCTCGACTTCGCCGAACGCAACCCGGCGGTCTACGACGCCATGTTCCAGCTCGACGGCGGCCTGGCGTTCGCGCACGAGGACACGCCCGAGCCGCTGAAGGACGCCTTCGCCGCCCTCCTCGAGAACCTCGACGAGGTCGCCGGGGACGGCGTACACCCCGCACTGTTCACCGAGGTGTTCTGGGCGGCCCTGCACGGACTGGCCACCCTGACCCGGGCGCGACGGCTGCCGCCGGAGGACGCCGAGCGGAGGGTGGAACTGCTGGTGGACCGGCTCGCCATGGTCTGACCCGCCGTCCGGGCGGGCACACGGCGGCCCAGGTCCTAGACCCATCGGCCGACGGAGGTTCGGTTCCGGGGCCGAGGCGCGGGTGTGCCCCCTACGGCCACGATGGCGTCATGCGAATCGGAATCCTCGGAACTGGACATGTGGGCAAGGCACTCGCGGCGGCTTGGGCGCGGGCGGGCCATGACGTGGTCATCGGGTCACGGCGGCCCGACGACCGGGAGCTGCTGACCGAGCTCCGGGAACTCACCGCGGCGGGTGTACGGATCGACGGCTCCGCAGGCGCCGCCGCACACGCCGACGTACTGGTGAACGCCACCCCCGGCACGGCCTCCGTGGCCCTGCTCACCACGATCGGGGCACCCGCGCTCGCCGGGAAGGTCATCCTCGACGTCGGGGTCGGCTTCCTGGAGGACGGGACACTCTCCCATCCGCTCGTCAGCCTCGGCGAGGAGATCCAGCGGGCCTTCCCCGAGGCGCACGTGGTGAAGACGCTCTGCACGATCGACCGGAAGGTGATGGTCGCGCCGGACTCCCTGGAGGGCCCCGCCACCGTCTTCCTCTCGGGCGAGGACGCCGCGGCCAAGAAGACGGTGCGCGGCCTGGTCACCGACCTCGGCTGGTCCGACGACGCGCTGATCGACCTGGGAGGCATCGCCACGGCGCGGGGCCAGGAGCACTTCGCCCTGCTCTTCATCGGGATCGCGGAGGCGACCGGCACCTATGAGTTCGGCGTCCGGGTGGTCCTTCCCACCGGGGGCGGGAGCGGCCTCGATCACTAGGGCGCGTCCAGCCCCCGCCTAGCCCGCGTCGGCGCGCGTCAGTGCGGACACGATCGACGGCCAGTCCGGTGCCGTCGGCGCGTACACCTGCCTCGCCGTGGCGATGTCCTTGTAGCCGCTGGAGGTGACCACGCACACCACCGGTCCGTCGTCCTCGCGTGGCCCGTGCGCGCGCAGGCCGGCGAGTCCGGCGGCCGATGAGGTCTCGCACCAGAGGCCCTGTGCGGCCAACTCCCCGCGTGCCGCCTCCATATGCGTGTCCGTCACCGTACGGGCGGCGCCGCCCGAGTCGCGGACGGCCCGCACCCCCCGGTAACTGTTCACCTCGCAGTCGATGGCGTACGCGGTGGTCGGCCCCACCGGCACCCGGGCGACGGGGCGGCCGGTGCGGAGCGCCTCGGTGAGGGCGCCCGCGGCGGCGGGCTCGGCGGCGTACACGCGGGGGACGGAATCGGTGATCCCGAGCCGTACGAGCTCCTGGAAGCCCTTGGCCACACCGAAAAGCAACTCTCCGTACCCGGTGGGGAGATGGACGGCCGCCGGAGCACGGCCGAGGCCGAGGGCGATCTCGTACGCGAGGGTCTTGTACCCCTCGGGACCGAAGGGGTGACCGGTGTGGCCGGTGTCCGTCACGCTGCTGACGCTCTGGAAGCCCAGCTCGTCGACGATGCGCCGCATGAGCGGACGCACCGACTCGTACGGGACGGTCAGCACCGTCGCCCCGTAGGCGCGGAGATGGGAGGCGACCGCGGGCGGCGCGTCGGGGGAGGTGAACACGGCGCAGGGCAGTCCGGCGCGG
Organism: Streptomyces sp. NPDC058326; assembly: GCF_042879855.1. Taxonomy (NCBI): domain Bacteria; kingdom Bacillati; phylum Actinomycetota; class Actinomycetes; order Kitasatosporales; family Streptomycetaceae; genus Streptomyces; species Streptomyces sp. NPDC058326. The sequence continues at coordinate 234,148 of NZ_JBHVZO010000012.1, forward strand.
GCCGCGTACGCGGCGGCCGCGGCGCCGTGGTTGCCGGACGAGGAGACGACGATGCCCCGGGCGCCGGAGGCGAAGGCGGCGCTGACGGCGACCCGGTTGAGCCGGTCCTTGTGGCTCCAGGTCGGGTTTCGTGACTCGTCCTTGATCCAGACCCCGTCGGGGAGTTCGACCAGGGGCGTGTTGCCCTCACCGAGGCCGCGGGCGGCGAGCGGCGGAAGCAGCGGGGCCCACCGTTCGAGACCGTGGGCGGCGGGCCGGCTGAACAGGTCGGCGGGGACCTCGTCGTAGGCGTAGTCGATGTCGAGCGGGTACGCGACCTCGTCGGTGGAGGTCACGGGGCAGCCCCGGGTGAGCGGCGGCCAGAGCGGGTGGCGCACGGAGGGGTCGGCGAGCGAACGCTGGGCGGTGGCGAGCGAGGTCACGTCGGCCTTTCGGGCTCGTGGTGCGGGAAGGGGTCAGACGGCCATGCGTCGCTTCAGCGCCGCCAGGGCGCCGGGCTGACGGCCGGGGACCCGTTGCCGCAGGGCGACGAGGGCGGGGCCGAGGGCGCGGGCGCGGGCCTGGTCCCCGATCTGCTCCCACTGGTGGTGGGCCCGGTCCACGGCCCCCTCGACATCGGGGTCGTCCGTCCGCTGCCGCAGACCGAGCCGGGCCTCGGCGGCGGCGAGCCACAGTTCACAGCTGCGGGCGGGCTCCCCGGCGAGGCGGGCCAGGTCGGCCCGTACCTCCATCCAGTGGACGGCCTCCCCCGACCGTGGCCCGTGGTGGCGCAGGGCCTCGCGCTCCCAGGCCGCGGCCACCGCCGCCGCCTCCCCGTGACGTCCGGCCATGGCTGCGGCCAGGATCGCGGGGTGCGGGTCCTGCACGGCGGCGGGGACGGGGGCGGGCGCGGGTGCCAGGAGGCGCGACTCGGGAACGGCGGAGGCGGCGTGGGCGGCGGACTCCGCGTGGAGGGTGGCGTGCGGGAGCCGGGCACCGGAACGCCAGAGCTCCGCCCAGGACCGCAGGTACGCGGGAGCCAGGGGCTCACCCCTGGGCGGGGCGGGGGCCACCCGCCCGTAGAGAAGGGGTCCTGGCCCGAGGTGCAACAGGTCGGGTGCGGCGGCGAGGCGCTCCCACACGGCGGGGTCCGCCGCGAGGTCCGCGACGACGGTCGTGGTGCCGGGGGCGCGCACGGCGAGTTCGGCGGCGAGCCAGTGCCAGGGCAGCGCCGTGTAGCGGAGGGTCGCGGGGGTGGTGCGGGCGAGCGCCAGATGGGGCAGTCGCTGCCTCCGGTCGAGATGGAGCTGCCCCGCGAGGCAGACGACCAGCGGGCCGGGGCTCGCCGCGGCGGCGCGCAGTCGGGTGAGGAGGGTCTGCGGGTCGAGCGGATCGGCGAGTTCGACGACGGTGGCGGTGGCGGTGCCGGTGAAGACCCCGGGCGGTACGGCCGCGAGGGCCGGCAGCACGGACGTGGCGTCCATGACGCGCCCCCGTCCGGCGGGCGCGGCCGCGAGCAGGACGGCGGTACCGGTGACGGCCGGCGGGGCCGCCCCCACGCGCGTCTCACGGCCCGCGCCCGCCCGCGCGTCCCAGGCCGCGGTGACCGCCGCGCTCTCCACCGGCCGGACGTCCCCACCCGGCCTCGCGTCCCAGGCCGGGGTGGCCGCCGCGTGCTCCACCGGCCGGACGTCCCCGCCCGCCCGTGCCTCAGGCACCACACCCGTACCTGCTGTAACAGCTGTTCCCGTCGTGCCCGTTCCCGTTCTCGTACCCGCCCCGCCCGTGGCCGCCGTACGCGTGCCCACCGTGCCGATTCCGTCGTCGTTCACCACCCCAGCACCGTAACGCGTCGCGCCCCGGCTCCTCCTCGCCGGGCCTTTGGCATATGCCAGAAGCACCACCGGATCGAGTGTTGCCAAACCTCTTACGAGCTCCCCCGCGCTGTGCAACAGTCGTATCCGGGCCTGCCTTTCACACGGGCCTGGCCGTGCCGCGCCTGTATCGGAGTACGACATGCCGTCCCCTCTGTTCGCAGACCGCCCCGCCCAGCAGCCGGAGCCGGGCGCGGTGGACGCGCTGATCTCGCAGACCGCCCGCCTTCGCGGCGAGCTGGTCGCCGTGCGCCAGGACGCCGTGGTGAACGACGACGACCCCCGGCAGCGCTGGCAGCGCGCCCTCTGCGATCTCGCGGTCCATCAACTCGACGACCTCGGCGCCCAGTTGGGGCAGCTTCGCGCGGGCGTCCCGGAGCAGAGCGTCTCCGAGCCGAGCCTCGACGCCGAGCCCGTCATCGACACGGCCCTGCCCGTCGCCCCCGGCACCGCGTACGGCGAGAGCACCCCGGCGCGCACCGGCTCACTGCTCTCCCGCGTCGGCAGCGCCGAGTGGAACCTGCTCACCGACGAGGCCAGCTGGTCCGAAGAGCTGTTCCACATCTTCGGGCGTACGCGCGAGAGCGGTCCGATGTCGCTCGACGAGATGCCCACGATGGTCCTCGCCGATGACCAGCCCGTCCTCCAGAGCATGGTGACGGACTGCCTGATCGACGGGAAGCCGATCGACGGCGAGTTCCGGATCGTGCGGACCGACGGACGCGTGCGCACGGTGCACATGACGGGCGAACCCGTCCTCGACGCCGACGGCTGCACCGCCTCGATGTGGGCCGTCATCCGCGATGTCAGCGAACTGCGGCGCAGCGAACGGGCGGTCAGGGAGAGCCGGGACAGTCTGGAGCGCAGCCGCCACATCGAGCAGACCGAGCGCCGTGTCGCCGTCGAGCTCCAGGAGGCGGTGCTCCCGCCGTGGCGCGGTTCGCTCCGCTTCGCCCATGACGGCCCCGCCCCTCTCGACGTGGCCGCCCACTACCTGCCGGCCGCGAGCACCGGTCTCATCGGCGGCGACTGGTACGACGCGCTGGCCCTGCCCGACGGGGACGCGCTGCTCACCGTCGGTGACCTGACGGGCCACGGGGTCGCCGCGACCTCCTCGATGGCCATGCTCCTCGGCGCGCTGCGCGGCATGGCGGTCGCGGGGATCCGGCCCGCCGCCCTGATGGGTCACCTCAACGAGCTTCTCGAGACCTCCGTCCAGCCCGCGCTCGGCAGTGCGATGTGCTGCCGATACGACCCGGTCGCCCAGACACTGACCTGGGCGCAGGCCGGCCACCCCGCCCCGCTGCTGTTCCGCGACGGGACCGGGCACGTCCTCCGTCGCCCCGAGGGTGTGCTCCTCGGGGCGACGACCCGGGCCGTGTACGGCGAGGCCGAGACCCGTCTGCTCCCCGGCGACCTGCTCGTCCTGCACACCGACGGACTGACCCGGGGCAGCGGTGCGGGCGACGACACGGGCGCGCGACGGCTGCTCGGTCTCGGCCCCCGGCTCTCCGGGGCGCGGGACGCCCAGGACGGTGTGCGTGCGGTGGTCGAGGAGTTCGGCGAGGAGCGGCGTGAGGACGACGCCTGTGTGATGGTGGTCCGGGTCGGCCGCTGAGCCGCCGGGGCCCTGCCCGCCTGCTGTGCGGGGCCCGCCCCTTGTCTCACGGGGCCCTTCGCCCCTGCCCAGGGGGTCAGGCCTGTCCCGCCCTCGGCCGGTTGACCGGGGACTGCGGCAGGGCCTCCGCGAGTTCCTCGCGCAGGTGCTCGATCCTCGTGTAGCCGGCGTACTGCCCGGTGAGCCGGTACATCTCCCGCAGCCGGTCCCAGGTGCGGTGGGACGAGGTCTCGCCCATGGACATCAGGGCGAGCCGGGCGTACCGGTCGGCCTGTTCCGGGTCGTCGGCGATGAAACAGGCCGAGGCGAGCGAGATGTGGTCGAAGAGCTTCGAGCGGTCGTGGCCCTCGTGCCGCAGTTCGATCGCCAGCCTGGCGTGGCGCTGGGCCGGGACGGCGGCGGTCGGGTCGTGATCGGCGAGGGTGCGGTAGGCGAGGGCCTGCATGCCGTGCATGTCGGCCTCGTCGAAGTTCTGCATCCAGCTCGGCGTCTTCTCGTCACGCCGGTCGGACACGAACAGCTCCTCGGCCTCGCCGAGGGTGCGGCGCATGGCCTGGCCGCGCCCCATCGAGGCCTGCGCCCAGGCCTCGATCGTGTGGAACATGGCCCGGGTCCTGGGCAGCAGCCGCTCGCCGGAGCCGTCCTTGGCCAGCTTCATGAGGTCGAGGGCGTCGTCGGGCCTGCCCAGGTGCACCATCTGCCGGGCGGCGCGGGAGAGCGCCTCGCCGGCCCGGGGCCGGTCGCCGCCCTCGCGGGCCGCGTGGGCGGCGATCACGAAGTACTTCTGGGCCGTGGGTTCGAGGCCCACGTCGTGGGACATCCAGCCGGCGAGGACGGCCAGGTTGGCGGCGACGCCCCAGAGGCGCCGCTGCAGGTGGTCGGCGTGGCGGTAGGCGAGCATGCCGCCCACCTCGTTGAGCTGGCCGACCACCGCCTTGCGCTGGAGACCGCCGCCCCGGGAGGCGTCCCAGCGGCGGAACACCTCCACCGAGGCCTCCAGGGCCTCGATCTCCTGCGAGCCGATGGGGGCGGCCTCGTAGCGGTCGAATCCGGCGGGATCCGCGTGGAGGGGATCGGTGGCCCGCTGGGGGGCGGACTGGCGTGCGGGGTCGGTCTGCAGCCAGTCGTGCATGGCGTTGCTGAGTACGGAGCCGGCGGCAAGCGCGGCACCCGCGCCCACCAGGCCGCGTCGGTTGAGCATGAGGTCCATTCCCGTGAATTCGGTGAGGACCGCCGCCGTACGATCGGGCGCCCAGGGCAGCCCGTCAGGGTTCTCCGTCTTCCTGACGTCCTGCCGCTTTCCGGCACGCCCGTGTCGCACGAACCCGAGGTCCTCGATGGTCACGACACGGCCGAGTCGCTCGGTGAACAGTGCTGCCAGCACCCGGGGGACGGGATCGCGCGGGGTCTCACCGCGGTCGATCCAGCGCCGGACCCGCGAGGTGTCGGTCGCCAGCTGGGGGTGGCCCATGGCCGCCGCCTGCCGGTTGACGAGTCTCGCGAGTTCGCCCTTGGACCAGCCGGCCAGGCCGAACAGGTCTGCCAGGCGGGTGTTGGTTTGTCCGGTCACGTCTAAGCCCCCAGGTTCTCGGCTGAGTTGACAGTAACCCCCTGTCATAGGGCTGGCGACTATTCGCCAGGGTTCGCCAGGGTGCGCCCGATGTTCCGCCACCCGCTACCCGGTGTCAGGTAGGAACGCGCCACCCCGCCCCGCCGACCGGCCCTCATTCCCCAGGGTGCGGACCCGGGGGCGGGCGGGGCGACGCACGCAACTCGTCGGCACACGAAGGGATCTGTCACCTCCATGTACACAGCATCGTCCTCCGTGTCCGCCCCGCCCCGGCCGCAGCACCGCATCGTCCCGGCCGGCGCCGGACCGTACCTCGCTCCCGCCCCGCAGGCCCTCCGGCCGCGGCGCTGGACGGGAGGCACCGGCACCCAGCCGATCAGCGGAAGAATCGACCTGTCCGGCCCTCAGGGGGCGCAGCTGAAGCGGGCGATCTCCTCCGTCCACCGCATCTGCCCGGAGTTCAACCCCGTGCAGGTGCTGCGGCGCAGCGGTCGTTCCGTACTGATCGTCGGGACGACCGGGCGGACCACGGCGGTCGCGAAGTGTTTACTGGACCACTCCCCCGCGTGGGTCGAGCGGTTCCAGCACGAGATAGCGTCCTACCGCTCCTTCGTCCGCCACCGTCCGCCGGTGCGCGCGCCGCGGCTGATCGCCGCGGACCCGGAGAACTGCACGCTGGTGATCGAGCGGATGCCCGGACGGGCGGCGGCGCTGTCGCGCCACCCCGTCGAGGCGCCGCCCCGGGCCGACGTGCGGGCCGCGCTCGGCGCGATCGCCCGGCTCAACGCCTGGCGGCCGCCGGCCGGTACCTTCGACGCCCCGCTGGACTACGGCACCCGGATCGCGCGCTACCACGAGCTCGGGCTCTTCACCGACCGGGACCGGGACGACCTGCAGAAGCTGCTGCACGGTCTGGCGCACGCGGGCGGCCGTCAGGGCATGGGCCAGTTCTGTCACGGTGACGCCCTGCTCTCCAACATCCTCCTCTCCCCCGCGGGACCCGTCCTCGTCGACTGGGAGCACGCGGGCTGGTACCTGCCCGGCTACGACCTGGCGACCCTGTGGGCGGTACTCGCCGACGCGCCGCTGGCCCGGCGGCAGATCAGTCAGCTCGCCCAGCAGGCGGGGCCGGCCTCCCGGGACTCCTTCCTGGTGAACCTGATGATCGTCCTGACGCGGGAGATCCGTACCTACGAGACAGCGGTGCAGCGCACCATGAAGGAGGCTCCGCCGGCCGGCTCCGTACCGGTGCCGACGGGGGCGCTCGCCCCCGGTGAGGAACAGCGGCTGCTCCTGAGGCGGCTGCACGACGACTGCGCCATGGCACGGCGGGCCGTGCGTGCGGCGGTCGGGACGCGCTGAACGGCGGGCCCGACCGACGGTCACGGGGGAGGGTGCGCCGTGCGCCCGGTGCCGACACACCGGGACGCGGCGCATCGGTTCGACCGCCTCCCGATCACCGACGGATCACCGACGGGATCACCGACGGATCGTCTCCGGGAACGGAGCCAATGGTCCACTCCACTGACGCGTCCCAGGCCGGGGGCCCGTCCCCGCGAAACTCCGCCAGATGGCCTCCATCCCCGCTCTGACGTGGGAACTTCCGTGTGCGCACGCGTGATTGACGGATCGTCCGGGAGCCGATACCCCTGTACGGGTTCGGTCCCGCACGCCCCCGTGTCACCCCCCGCCTCTGGAGGCTGCCTTGCTCCGTTCCGCGTCCCCCGGACGTACGACGTCCGCCCGTCTCCCCAGAGTCATGGGCGCGCTCGCGTCCGCCGCCCTGCTGCTCCCCCTGCTCTCTGCCGCCCCTCCGGCCGGTGCCGATGTTCCTGACGCCGGTTCCCTCCAGGGGCAGTTCGCCCGGGCGGCCGCGCGCCACGGCGTACCCGAGAGCGTGCTCCTGGCCGTCTCGTACCTCCAGTCGCGGTGGGACGGGCACGGCGGCGCGCCGAGCGTGACCGGCGGCTACGGGCCGATGCATCTGACGGACGCCGTGACGGCCGTCGCCGGTGCCGCGCCGCACCACTCGGAGGGCGAGGAGGAGGCGCGCGGCGACTCCTCGCGCGCCGTGCGCTCGGGTGCCGAGGCGCCGGTCCCTGCCGCGGAGTCGCTGCCCGCGCGGCTGCGGACCCTGGAGCGGGCGTCCGCGCTGTCCGGGATCCCGGCGGAGGAGCTGCGCACCGGAACGGCGGCGAACATCGAGGGCGGTGCGGCGCTGCTCGCGGCGGCGCAGCGGGAGTCGGGACGTCCGGCGAGCGCGGACCCGGCCGACTGGTACGGGGCGGTGGCGCGCTACTCGGGGGCGGACGACTCGGCGACGGCGACGACGTACGCGAACGACGTGTTCGACGTGATCCGCAGCGGGGAGACGCGGACGACGGACAGCGGACAGGTGGTGACCCTGCCGGCCGAGCCGGCGGTCGCGCCGGCGACGGAGCAGGTGGCCGCCCTCGGTCTTCGCCGGCCGGCCGACGGCCCCGTGGAGTGCCCGCGCACGGTGGCGTGCGAGTGGATCCCGGCGCCGTACGAGGAGTTCGGGGACGGCGACTACGGCAACCACGACAAGGCGAACCGGCCCGTCTCCCAGTCGGTCGACTACATCGTCATCCATGACACCGAGGCCGTCTGGGACGTCACTCTGAAGCTGGTGCAGGATCCGGCGTACGTGTCGTGGCAGTACTCGCTGCGCTCCTCCGACGGGCACATCGCCCAGCACCTGCCGCTCAAGGACGTGGGCTGGCACGCGGGCAACTGGTTCGTGAACGCCAAGTCGGTGGGGCTCGAGCACGAGGGCTTCCTCACCTCTCCCGACTCCTGGTACACGGAGGCGATGTACCGGTCGTCGGCACGGCTCGTGCGGTACCTCGCCGCGCGGTACGACATCCCCCTGGACCGGCAGCATGTCCTGGGCCACGACAACGTCCCCGGCACGGTGACGTCCACCATCAAGGGCATGCACACGGACCCCGGGCCGTACTGGGACTGGGCGCACTACTTCCGGCTCCTCGGCCGTCCCCTCACCCCGAGTGCCGGTCCCGACGCCGCCGTGGTGACGATCCGGCCCTCGTACAGCGCCCATCAGCCGGTGTACACGGGCTGCGCGGCGGCGGGTCAGGCGTGCGCGCCGCACGGCAGCGGGGCGGTGCGGCTGCACACCGGTCCGAGCGCCGACGCGCCGCTGGTGAAGGACATCGGTCTGCGGCCGGGCGGGCAGGACTCGACGACCGGGGTGAACGACACCGGGGCGCGTGCCTCGACGGGGCAGAGTTACGCGGTGGCGGAGCGCAGGGGTGACTGGACGGCGGTCTGGTACCTCGGCCAGAAGGCGTGGTTCCACAATCCGGGGCAGGAGCCGACCGCGGTGAACGCGCGGGGCCTTGTCCTGACTCCCCGGGAGGGGCTCGACTCGGTGCCGGTGTACGGGCGGGCGTATCCGGAGGCCTCGGCGTATCCGGCGGGTGTTCCGGTGCAGGCGGTGTCGCCGCTGCCGTACAGGCTGCTCGCCGGTCAGCGGTACGTGGTGGGTGACCGCACCCCGGGCGAGTACTACTTCGCGCCGGTGTTCGACAGCAGCGGTCATACGGTCGTCCGGGGACAGGAGGAGTACTACCAGATTCAGTTCGGCCATCGGGTGGCCTTTGTGAAGGTCTCTGACGTGCGGGTTTCCCGAGTCTGACGGGGTGTGGCCGAAACACGCGGGGGTGGGGGGGGGGGCGGGCGGCGCCGGCCCCCCCACACGGCGGGGTCGGCTGTAGAGGAAAGAGAGGGGGCGGTGGGGGGGGTGGAGGAGAAAAAAAAAAAAAAAAACAC
>NZ_JBHVZO010000012.1:243011-262045 GCF_042879855.1 Streptomyces sp. NPDC058326
TGATTACTACCCTTTTCATTTGGCCATTGGGGTGGTCTTTTTTAAGGTCTTTGAGTTGGGGGTTTCCGTTGTCTGAGGGGGTGTGGCCTAAACACGGGGGGGTGGTGCCGCACACTCGGCCCGCCACCACCCCTTCGGCGTTCATAGGACTATTCGGAAGATCGCGTGCGCTGTACGGGCGACGGGTAAAGGTGGGCCCGAAACAGCTCATGCTCACCGGAAGGCCCCTCCGCACATGCCTCAGCCCTTCGTTATGCCGGATTTCTATGTTCCGTATCCGGCACGGCTCAATCCTCATGTGGAGGCCGCCCGCACGCACACCCGGGACTGGGCGCGGGAGATGGGGATGCTGGAGGGCTCCGGGGTCTGGGAGCAGCACGACCTCGACTCCCATGACTACGCGCTGCTCTGCGCGTACACGCATCCCGACTGCGACGAGGAGGCCCTGAACCTCGTCACGGACTGGTACACGTGGGTGTTCTTCTTCGACGACCACTTCCTGGAGGTCTTCAAGCGGACCCAGGACCGGGCGGGCAGCAAGGCGTATCTCGACCGGCTGCCGCTGTTCATGCCGGCGGATCCGGCGACGGGCATGCCCGAAGCCACCAACCCCGTCGAGGCGGGACTCGCCGACCTGTGGCGGCGGACCGTTCCCTCGATGTCCGAGGGCTGGCGGACGCGGTTCGCGGAGGCGACCGAGCACCTGCTCTACGAGTCCCTCTGGGAGCTCGACAACATCAACGACGGGCGCGTCGCCAACCCCGTCGAGTACATCGAGATGCGCCGCAAGGTGGGCGGCGCGCCCTGGTCGGCCGGGCTCGTCGAGTACGCGGCGGGGGCGGAGGTACCGGCCCGGGTGGCGTACTCACGGCCGCTGCGGGTGCTCAGGGACGCCTTCTCCGACGCCGTCCATCTGCGCAACGACCTCTTCTCGTACCAGCGCGAGGTGGAGGACGAGGGCGAGAACAGCAACGGCGTGCTCGTTCTCGAGCGGTTCCTCGGCTGTACGACGCAGCAGGCGGCGGACGCGGTCAACGACCTGCTGACCTCGCGGCTCCAGCAGTTCGAGAACACGGCCCTGACCGAGGTGCCGCTGCTCGCCGCCGAGCAGAGGCTCGACCCGGCCGAGTGCGCGGCCGTGGCGGCGTACGCCAAGGGGCTGCAGGACTGGCAGTCCGGCGGTCACGAGTGGCACATGCGCTCCAGCCGGTACATGAACGAGGGCATGGTCGCGGGTCCCTCACGGTTCGACGGGGTGCTCGGCACTTCGGCGTTCGACATCAGGACCGTCTTCGGGCGCCCGGCCGCCTCCCGGCTGCGGACTCTCACCCACGTGCCGCACCAGCACGTCGGGCCGTCGCTGCTGCCGGAGTTCGACCTGCCGTACGCGCTGGCGCTCAGCCCCCACCATCAGGAGGCGAAGCGGCGCTCCGAGGACTGGGCCGAGCGGATGGGGCTCCTCGACGACATCTGGGACCGCCCGATGATGGAGGGCTTCGACCTCGCGCTCTGCTCGGCGGGGCTCGACCCGGACGCCACGCCGGAGGAGCTGGAGCTCAGCGCCGAGTGGCTGACCTGGGGGACGTACGGGGACGACTACTACCCGTTCGTCTTCGGGAGGTCCCGCAACCTCACCGGCGCGAAGGAACAGACCGACCGGTTCAAGACCTGCCTTCCGCTGGAGGATCCGGCCGCCGGGGCCGCGCTCGCCGGGAACGCGATGGAACGCTCGCTCGCCGACCTCTGGGCGCGGACCGCGGGCCCCATGGCCCCGGAGGCGCGCGCCCAGCTGCGGTTCGCGCTCGACATGATGCTGGACAGCTGGATGTGGGAGCTGCACAACCAGGCGCAGCACCGGGTTCCCGACCCCGTGGACTACATCGAGATGCGCCGCAGCACCTTCGGCTCGGAACTCACCACGCTGATGTGCAGGCTGCGGCAGACCGAGGTGCTGCCGCCGGAGCTGTACCGCTCGGGGACCGTGCGCGCCCTGGAGAACGCGGTCATGGACTACGGGGCGCTGATCAACGACCTCTTCTCGTACCAGAAGGAGATCGAGGTCGAGGGCGAGGTGCACAACGGCGTTCTCGTGCTCCAGAAGTTCTTCGACTGCGACTACCCGACGGCCGTGGCCATGGTCCATGACCTGATGCGGGGCCGGCTGCGCCAGTACGAGCACCTGAAGCAGCGCGAAGTACCCCTGATGTACGAGGAGTTCGGCCTTGACGCGGCCGGGCGTGAGGCCTTCGGGGCGTATCTGCGGCAGTTGGAGGACTGGCTGGCGGGCATCCTCCACTGGCACCGGAACGTGCGGCGTTACCGAGCCGAGGACGTCCACGCGGGCAGCGGCACCGCGCTGATCGGCCGCGGCCCGACCGGCCTCGGCACCTCGGCCGCACGGGTGGCCGCGCTGCTCGGCTCCGCCGCGCGCTGACACGCGGGAGGCCGCCGCCGGGAGTGTCCCGGGGGCGGCCTCCTCCTACCGGCTCGCGTCAGGGCCGGCGGCCGCGCAGCTCGTCCAGTTCCCTGCGGTCGCGCTTGGTCGGGCGGCCCGCGCCACGGTCGCGGACGGCGGCGACGGCCACCTGCTCGCGCGGCGGCGGGGGCGGGCTGTTGTCGACGTACGCCTCGACCGCGACCGGCGGCCCCACCCGCTTGGTGTGGAGCTCCTTGACCTCGACGATCCGCTCACGGCCGCCGTGGAAGATCCGGATCTCGTCGCCCGGCTTGACCGGCTGGGCGGGCTTGGCCCGCTCGCCGTTGACCTTGACGTGCCCGGCCCGGCAGGCCGCCGCGGCCTGTGAACGGGTCTTGGTGAGGCGGACCGCCCAGACCCAGCTGTCGACGCGTGCGCTCATCGGCCCCCGCTTCCCCTGTCAGCCCTGCTGGAACAGCTCGGCGGGCAGCGGCTTGAGCAGCGCGTACAGGTCGTCGGTGATCGGCCGGTCCCAACTGGCGATCGTCACGAGGACGTTGTCGCTGCGGTCGAACTGCACGCAGGAGATACGGCTCTCGGAGAGCTTGAGGCGGCGAACGATCAGGAGGTTGTCGCCCTGCATCACCGGGACGTCCTCCGCGTCGAGGACCTCGACCGGCTCGTCGTTCTCCAGGGCGGCGAGGAGCTGGGCCACCTCGAAGGGGATCTGGCCCTCCGCGAGCTCGCGCGCCGGAGAGCCCTCCGGGAGGTTGCCGATGATCATCGCGGGTCCCCGGCCGCCGAACAGGTCGTACCGGAGGAAGACGCCCTGGCAGGAGCCGTCGGGGGCGGGCAGCAGACCGGCGCCGAGGTTGCCGGGCCAGTCCCCCGGGTCCATGGCCAGGACATCGAAGTCCGGGCCCGCGGGTGTGGCGGCGCTGCGGCGGCGGAGGAAGGACATACGGCCATGGTACGTGCCCGGGCGCGCGATGCGACGCGCCGGGCGGCTCCGGGCGTCGAGGCCCCTCCGGCGGCTTCGGGGAGGCCTCGTCAGGCTCTCCCGGACCCGCCGGGACCGCTCGACGACGGGCGGGGCGGGGACGGGGCCGGGGACCTTCGGCCGCTCACCGTCCGTGAGGGATGGGCGACATCCCTCACGGACGGTGAGCATGCTGCCCTTTCCGTCGCCCTCTCGGCAGCGGTCACCCGGCGCGCCCGATCGCTCACATGGGGCTGCCCGCGCCGGGCGGCGGCGCCGGGGACCGTTCCGCGCGCTCGGCGAGCCGGACCAGCACGGCCAACGCCTCCTCGGCGCGGGCGTGTTCGACGAAGAGGTGGTCATGGTGGTATCCGGCCACCACGTTGCAGCTCATGCCCGCCGCGGCGAGCTCGCTCGCGACGGCGGCCGTGAGCCCCACGGCGTCCAGCGCCGAGTGGACCCGGAGCGTGATCCAGCCCGCCACGTAGTCGTAGCCGAGGGCGGCCGCGTCCGCCTCCTCCTGGCGTACGACGAGGGTCAGTCCCTCGGGCTCCGTGACGGTGACGACCGGGGCGACGCCGGCCGGGGCGGGGCCGGTCACCGTGGTGAAGACATAGCGGCCGTCGGCGAGTTCCGGCCGCATCCCGGCGAGGAGCCGGGTCAGATCACGTTCCGCGTTCATGGGCCCAGCGTAGGGCCTGTCTTTCGGGTCAAGCCCAGGCTCAGCCGGCGGGCGGGGTGTCCGCCACGAGCCACATGGAGAAGAACTGCGCGCCGCCGCCGTAGGCGTGCCCGAGGGCCCGGCGCGCGCCGTCGACCTGGTGCTCGCCCGCCTCCCCGCGTACCTGGAGGGCGGCCTCGGCGAAGCGGATCATCCCGGAGGCTCCGATGGGATTGGTGGAGAGCACTCCGCCGGAGGGGTTCACGGGCAGGTCGCCGTCGAGTTCGGTGACGCCGGCCTCGGTGAGCTTCCAGCCCTCGCCCTCCTCGGCGAAGCCCAGGTTCTCCAGCCACATCGGCTCGTACCAGGAGAAGGGCACGTACATCTCGACGGCGTCGATCTCCCGCCGGGGGTCGGTGATGCCGGCCTGCCGGTAGACGTCGGCGGCGCAGTCCCGTCCGGCCCGGGGCGAGACGAAGTCCTTGCCCGCGAAGAGCGTCGGTTCGCTGCGCATCGCTCCGCCGTGGACCCAGGCGGGCGGCCGGGGTGAACGGGCCGCGCCCGTACGGTCGGTGAGGACCATGGCGCAGGCGCCGTCCGACGAGGGGCAGGTCTCGGAGTAGCGGATGGGGTCCCAGAGCATCGGGGAGGCCTGCACCTTCTCCAGGGTGAGTCCGTGCTCGTGGAGGTGGGCGTACGGGTTCAGGAGCGCGTTGCGCCGGTCCTTGTACGCGACGAGGGAGCCGATCGTGTCGGGGGCGCCGGTGCGGCGCATATAGGCCCTGACGTGCGGGGCGAAGAAGCCTCCCGCGCCGGCGAGCAGCGGCTGCTGGAAGGGGACGGGCAGCGACAGGCCCCACATGGCGTTGGACTCGGACTGCTTCTCGAAGGCGAGGGTGAGGACGGTCCGGTGGACGCGCGCGGCGACCAGGTTGGCGGCGACGAGTGCGGTGGAGCCGCCGACGGAACCGGCGGTGTGCACCCGGAGCATGGGTTTGCCGACCGCTCCGAGCGCGTCGGCGAGGTACAGCTCCGGCATCATCACGCCCTCGAAGAAGTCGGGGGCCTTGCCGATGACGACGGCGTCGATGTCCGCCCAGGTCAGCTCCGCGTCCGCGAGGGCGCGGGCGGCGGCCTCGCGGACGAGTCCGGCGATCGACACGTCCCCGCGGGCGGCGACGTGCTTGGTCTGGCCGATGCCGACGACGGCGACGGGTTCCTTCACTGTCGGTCCCCTTCCAGGACGGCGACCAGGTTCTGCTGGAGGCAGGGGCCCGAGGTCGCGTGGGCGAGGGCGCGGTCGGACGCGCCGCGGTGGATGCGGGCGGCGGCCTCGCCGAGCCGGATGAGGCCGGCGGCCATGACGGGGTTGGCGGCGAGGGCGCCGCCGGAGGGGTTGATCCGGACGGTGTCGTCGAGGCCGAGGGCCTTGGTGAGCACGACTTCCTGGGAGGTGAAGGGCGCGTGGAGTTCGGCGGTGTCGACGGGCCGCTCGAAGGCTCCGGCGCGTTCGGCGGCGAGGCGGGTGGAGGGCGAGTCGGTGAGGTCGCGGACGCCCAGCGCGTGGGCCTCGATGCGGTGGTCCATGCCGCGGATCCAGGCGGGCCGGTCGCAGAGGGTGCGGGCCGTGTACCCGGCGGCGAGTATCACGGCGGCGGCGCCGTCGCCGATGGGCGGGCAGTCGCCGGTGCGGAGCGGCCGCACGACGTACTCGCCCTGCGGACGGGCGCCGGGCAGCTGGGCGTGCGGGTTCGCCGCCGCGTCGGCGCGGCTCCGGCCGGCGATGGCGGCGAGGGCGGGTTCGTCGGTGTCGCCGGCGTCGACGAGCGCCTGGGCCTGGAGGGCGGCGAGGGCGACGGAGTCGGGCCAGAGCGGGGCGAGGTAGTAGGGGTCGAGCTGGCGGGTGAGGACGTCGCGGACGGAGCCGGGCGAGGACTTTCCGTAGGAGTAGACGAGGGCGGTGTCGGCCTCGCCGGTGAGGAGCTTCACCCAGGCCTCGTACAGCGCCCAGGCGCCGTCGGTCTCGACGTGCGACTCGGAGATCGGCGGCCAGGCGCCGACGCCGTCGAGGGCCATCGTGAAGGAGAAGGCGCGGCCGGCGAGGTAGTCGGAGGAGCCGGAGCAGGTGAAGCCGATGTCGGAGGTCGTGAGCCCGGTGCGGCTGAGCACCTCGTGGAGGACGGGCATGACCATCTCGACCTCGGAGAGGTCGTCGGTGCGGCGGCGGTGGTCGCTCTGGGCGAAGGCGACGATCGCCACCTCACGGCCGGGCCGGTGCGGCGTCACAGCAGCTCCTTGTAGGTGTCGTAGTCGGCGTCGGGCTCGCCGGTGGGCCGGTAGTGGTCGGGGTAGCGGCCGTCGTCGCTCCAGACGGGTTCGACGCGCAGACCCATGCGGACCTGGTCGTAGGGGATGCCGGCGATGCGGCCGTGGAGGGCGAGGCCGGCGCCGTCGAGGGCGATGTGGGCGTAGACGTAGGGGACGTCGATGTCGGCGTACTTCGCCTTGATGTTGACGATGCAGAAGGTGGTGACGGTGCCGCCGGGGCCGACCTCGACCTGGTCGGTGGTCGCGACGCCGCAGGTGGGGCAGGCGCCGCGGGGCGGCACGTAGACCTTGGCGCAGGACGGGCAGCGTTCACCGACGGTGCGGCGCTCGGCGAGCGCGTGCAGATAGCGGGTCTGGGCACGGCCGGGGCTGTAGGTGTAGTCGAGGCGGGCGGGGGCGACGATGCCGGTGACGGGGTCTTCGAACTCGCCCGTGTGCGAGGAGGGTTCGGCACCAGGGGCGCTGTCGTACGGCTCGAAGCAGGCGATGTCCGTGATGGTGCCGGAGCGTTCGGCGGCCCAGCGGACGCGGACTCTGAGTCCCGTACGGACGGCTTCGGGTCCCGGCGCGTCGAGGGCGTGCAGGAGGGCGGTGTCGGCGCCGTCGAGGCGGACGAGGACCCAGGCGAAGGGGGTCGCGAGGGGCTGGCCGGGGCGGGGCTCGGGGTTCCAGGCCCAGGTGGTGACGGTGCCGGTGACGCCGACCTCGACGAGGTCGCGGAGCTCGGCGGCGGTGGCGGGGTCGTACTCGACGGGCGGGACGAGGACGTCGCCGGCTTCCGTGCGGACGCCGAGGACGGTGCGCTCGCGGAGTCCGGTGAGGAAGGCGGACTGGACGGGGCTGAGGGAGCGGGTGAAAGGGAATTCGAGGGTGAGGGGGGCGCGGAGGGTCTCGGGAGGTGGGGTGACGGTCATGGGCGGGGCTCCTCTTGGCCGGGGGTCCGGGGGGATTCGGGGGGGAATCCGGGGGGCGCTGGGCGGGGCCACTTCCCCACCCCGCCCCTCCCCGAACTGGGGGCAAGCCCCCAGGCCCCGTACGGCCTTCGGCCGTGCCCTCAAACGCCGGGCGGGCTGGATTTTCCGCCGGCGGGCGGAAAATCCAGCCCCGTCGGCGTTTGAGGCGCGGGGTCTGGGGCGGAGCCCCGGTTCGGGAAGGGGCGGGGTGGGGAAAGGTTCACTCCCGCCGGAACACCGCCGCCCGTTTCTCCGCGAACGCCCTCGCCCCTTCCTTGGCGTCCGCCGTGTCGAAGATCGGCCACCCCCGTTTCAGCTCGGCGGCCAGCCCTTCCGTCTCGGTCATCTCGGCCGTCTCGTAGACGGAGGCCTTCACCGCCTCGACGGCCAGCGGGCCGCAGGCGTTGATCCGTTCGGCGATGTCGAGGGCGGTGTCGAGCGCGGTGCCGTCGGGGACGACCCGGCCGACGAGGCCGATGCGGGCGGCTTCCTCGGCGGTGTACGGGCGGCCGGTGAGGAGCATCTCGAGGGCGTGGGTGCGGGGGATCTGGCGGGGCAGCCGGACGGTGGAGCCGCCGATGGGGAAGAGGCCGCGCCGGACCTCGAAGAGGCCGAAGGTGGCGGAGGCGGCCGCGACCCGGATGTCGGTTCCCTGGAGGATCTCGGTGCCTCCGGCGACGCAGTACCCCTCGACGGCGGCGATGACGGGTTTGCGGGGCCGGTGGTGGCGCAGCATCGCCTTCCAGTGCAGGTCGGGGTCGGCCTTCAGGCGGTCCCGGTACCGCTCGCCCTCCATTCCCTTGCCGGCCAGGGCCTTGAGGTCCATGCCGGCACAGAAGGCGCCGCCCGCGCCGGTGAGGACGACGGAGCGGACCGCGTCGTCGGCGTCGGCCTCCAGCCAGCCGTCGTAGAGGCCGACGAGCATCGGCAGCGAGAGGGCGTTCTTGGCCTCGGGCCGGTTCAAGGTGAGTACGAGCGTGGCGCCTTCGCGCCGCACGCCGAGGTGTTCGGTGCCACCCATGGGGTCTCCCGTCTCCAGTTCTGGAACAGGTTGCAGTAGCCCGGGGCTCAGTTCAATAGTTTTCTGACACATAGTCAGATTCTTCCGTGCGACCTCTTCCCCCTGTCGGCGTACGGCGCTCTAATGACCGCCCGAGTCCGTACGTACCGGGGTCAGGAGGAACGGTGGAGTACAACCTTGCCGACCTGTTCGAATCGGTCGTCGACGTGGTTCCCGACCGCGAGGCGCTGGTGTACGTCGACCATCCGGGCACGGGCGCGGAACGGCGGCTGACCTACGCCGGTCTGGACGCGGCGGCCAACCGGATCGCCCACCACCTCACCGACGCGGGCATCCGGCCCGGTGAACACCTCGGCCTCCACCTCTACAACGGCGTCGAGTACCTGCAGACCGTCCTCGCCTGCCTCAAGGCACGGATCGTGCCGGTCAACGTGAACTACCGGTACGTGGAGGAGGAGCTCGTCTACCTGTACCGGGACGCCGACCTCGCCGCGCTCGTCTTCGACGCCGAGTTCACCGACCGGGTCGCGGCGGCGCTGCCGCAGACGGAG
Source organism: Streptomyces sp. NPDC058326 (assembly GCF_042879855.1). NCBI lineage: Bacteria > Bacillati > Actinomycetota > Actinomycetes > Kitasatosporales > Streptomycetaceae > Streptomyces > Streptomyces sp. NPDC058326. Next base: position 251,921 of record NZ_JBHVZO010000012.1, read on the forward strand.
AAGCTGCGCCACCTCGTGCGGGTGGGGACCCCTCCCGAGGGCGCGGCCGCACTCGCCTGCGTGCCGTACACCGAGGCGGAGGCCGGCGGCTCCCCGGAGCGGGGCTTCGGGGCCCGCTCGGCCGACGACCTCTTCATCATCTACACCGGCGGCACGACCGGGATGCCCAAGGGCGTCCTGTGGCGCCAGGAGGACCTGTTCTTCGCGGGGCTCTTCGGCGGCGACCCCTCGGGCGAGCCCGTGAAGCGCCCCGAGGAGCTGGCCGAGCGGGTCGCGGCCGGCGGCGCCGGCCTCACCTTCTTCCCCGCGCCGCCCCTCATGCACGGCACGTCGACGCTGACCGCGTTCATCGCCTTCCACTACGGGCAGCGGGTCGTCCTGCACCGCAAGTACGTCCCGGAGGAAGTCCTGCGCACCCTGGAGAAGGAGAAGGTCTCCAGCATCTCCCTGGTCGGGGACGCGATGCTGCGACCCCTTGTGGACGCGCTGCGCGGGCCGCTGAAGGGCACGGACCTCTCGGCCCTGTTCAGCCTGTCCTCGTCCGGGGCGATCATGTCCGACACCGTGCGGGCCCAGCTCCAGGAGCTGATGCCGAACGTCCTGCTCCTCAACAACTTCGGCTCCACCGAATCGGGGTCCAACGGCCGCGCCACCGACGACTCCGGTCCCGCCAGGGGCTTCCGGCTCCACGTCAACGAACGCACCCAGGTGGTCGACCCGGCGACCCGTGCCCCGGTCGCGCCCGGTGAGACCGGCCGGCTCGCCCAGCGTGGCCACGTGCCGCTCGGCTACTACAACGACCCGGCCAAGACCGCCGAGACCTTCTTCGAGCGGGACGGGGTGCGGTGGGTGCTCCTCGGGGACATGGCGACCGTCGACGGGACCGGGGTGGTCACCGTCCTGGGGCGTGGTTCCCAGTGCATCAACACGGGCGGCGAGAAGGTCTACCCGGAGGAGGTGGAGCAGGCCCTGAAGTCCCACCCCGACGTGTACGACGCGCTCGTCGCCGGAGTGCCCGACGCCCGCTGGGGCAGTCACGTCGCCGCGGTCGTCCAGCTCCGCCCCGACGCCCCGCCGCTGGACCTGGAGGCCCTGCAGAGCCACTGCCGCCCCCGCCTCGCCGGGTACAAGGTGCCCCGCCAGCTGGTGCTGACGGACCGGATCCAGCGCTCCCCCAGCGGCAAGGCGGACTACCGCTGGGCCCGCTCGGTGGCGGTGGACGCGGACACGGCGGACTCCGGGAAGTCCTCCGTCCAGGGCCCGCCCGGCGGATCACGACCGGACCGTTCCCAGGACCTGTCGTCACCCTCCCGTCGTCGCCCGCAGGCGGGAGAGTGACGACCGGACCTACAGCCCGAAGTCCCTGAGTGCCGCCAGGAATTCCTCGGGCCGGTCCGTGTGGACGAGATGCCCCGCGTCGATCGTCGCGAGGCGGGCGCCGGGGATGCGCGCGGCCAGCCGGGCCAGGTGGTCCTGGGGCAGATGGCTGGACGGGCCGCCCGCGAGGACGAGGGTGGGGGCCGTGATCGCGGGCAGCTCCGCGCGCCAGGCGGGGTCGGGGGCGTTCAGCTGGGCGTCGGTGGCCGGGACGATCTCCCAGTCGAAGTCGAGGGGGCCCTCGGGGCGTTCGGCCGGCGGGCGAGGCGGGTCGAGCGGGGAGAACCCCGGGGGCTCCTCAAGGACGAGCCGGCCGATCAGTCCCGGCTCCCGCTGGGCGAGGAGGCAGGCGGCCCCGGCGCCCATCGAGTGGGCGACGACCGTGGCGCCGGTGAGTCCGAGGGCCTTGAGGAGGCCGCCGAGTTCGTCGCGGAAGACGTCGAAGCCGTAACGCCCGGGGCGGTCGCTGAGCCCGTGGCCGCGGAGGTCGACGGCGTACACCCGGTGGTCCGCGGCGAGCTCCGCCGCGACCCGTGTCCAGGTGGCGCTGTTCTCGCCGCGCCCGTGGACGAGGACGACGGGCGGGGCGTCCTGGGAGCCTCGTACCCGGTACGCCAGTCGGACGCCGTCCACCGTGACCGTGCGGACCTCGGGGTCGAGGAACGCGGCGACCGGGCGGAGGAAGGCGTCCGCATCGTCCACCCACGGGAAGTGCCCGGCGCCGGGAAGGACGACCAGTTCGGCGGAGGGGAAGCAGGCGGCCGCCTCGGCCGCCTTGGCGGGGGTGGGGCCCGCGTCGTACTCCCCCGCCAGGATCAGGACCGGCGCGGTGAGCGCGGCGAGCGCGCGGCGGGTCGTCTCCGGGTCGTAGGCGCCCTCTCCGTGATAGGCGTGGACGGCCTCCTCGCGCATCTGGCCCGCCGCTGCCGCGGCGTGCTCCTGAGCGGCCTCGTCCCATCGGCCGTAGGCGAAGGGAGCGACGATCTCCAGGACACGCGGGAGCGGGGTGGCCGGCCCGATCGTGGCGAGCGCGGCGCGGGCCTCCGGGTACCAGGGCCGGTCGGCGAAGATCTCGACGGCCTCGTCCCACTCCTCGTCGGTGGTGTCGACGCCGAGCGCGCGGCTCGCGGAGGTGACGAGGACGAGGGAGCGGATCCGCTCGGGGTACGCGGCCGCGTACAGGATGGCGAGGTTCCCGGCGGCCGAGTGGCCGAGGAGGTCGATCCGGTCGAGGCCGAGGTGGGCGCGGAGCGCCTCCACGTCGCCGACCTGCCGGTCGCAGCGGTACGTGGCGGGGTCGGCGGGCTGGGCACTCGCTCCGGTGCCGCGGGCATCGAGCAGGACCAGGGCGCGGTGGGCGGCGAGTCCGCCGAGGTCGCCGAGGTAGCCGGCGTCGCGCATCGGTCCGCCCGCGAGGCACAGCAGCGGCTCTCCCTCCCCGTGGATCCGGTAGGAGAGCTCGGTCCCGTCGTACGTCGTGAACTTCGGCATGCCGACGATCCTCACCGGCGGCGGACGATCTTCGCAATCGGTTTCACCTAGAGCGCGATACGGTGGACGGAACGTCCCCGATCTGCGAAGGAACCACTTCATCGTGCCCGAGACCGGGGAATCCGCACTGCGCGGCGACTGTTCGAACTGCTTCGGCCTGTGCTGTGTGGCACTGCCCTTCGCGAAGTCGGCCGACTTCGCCGCGAACAAGGCGCCCGGTGAGCCCTGCGGGAACCTCCAGGAGGACTTCCGCTGCGGCATCCACACCCGGCTGCGGCCGAGCGGTTTCCAGGGATGCACGGTGTACGACTGCTTCGGCGCGGGTCAGCAGGTCTCCCAGGTGACCTTCGGCGGGGTGTCCTGGCGCGAGGCGCCGGAGACCGCGAGCCGCATGTACGACGTGTTCTATGTGATGCGCCAGCTCCACGAGCTGCTGCGCTACCTCACCGAGGCGCTGGACCGGCCGGCGGCCCTGCCGGTCCACGCCGAGCTGCGGGGGGCGATCGACCGTGTCGAGGAGCTCACCCGGGGTTCGGCGGACACACTGGAGGAGCTGCGGGTGCCCGACGTCCGCGCCGACGTGAACCGGCTGCTGCTGCGGACGAGCGAGCTGGTCCGCGCGACGGCCGGCGGGAAGCCCAGGAGCAGGCGCGGGGCGGACCTGGTCGGGAAGCGGCTGCGCGGCGCGAAGCTGCGCGGCACCGACCTGCGGGGGGCGCTGCTGATCGCCGCCGATCTGACGGGAGCGGATCTGTCGCTCGCGGATCTGATCGGCGCCGACCTGCGGGACGCCGATCTCTCGGGGGCGGACCTGACGGGCGCCCTGTTCCTGACGCAGCCCCAGCTGAACGCGGCGCGCGGGGACGCCGCCACCCGCCTCCCGGAGGGTTTCGAGCGCCCCGCGCACTGGACGTCCTGACCGGCTCCGCTACGAGGTGGTCGCCGCGTTCCGCCAGACCGTCACGTCGAGCGTCAGATACGTGCTGGGCGAGTCCTCCGGGGAGATGCCCTTGACGGTGACGAGACCCAGGTGGCCGCTGCCGGTCGTGACGCAGACCTGACGGCCGGTGGTCAGCTTGTTCACGTACACCTCCTGGGTGAAGCGGGTCTCCGCCCGGCACACGGCGAGGGAGCCCTGCTGCCCCGGGTCGAGGAGCACCAGGCTGCCGCCGCTGCTCTCGGCGTCGAGGTATCCGCCGGTGTCGTAGGAGAGTTCGTAACCGCCGTCCTCACCACTCTGCGGGCGGACGTTCTCGTCCCCGAGGGTCAGGTGATAGCCGGCGGTGAGGTTGATGCCTTTGTAGTCGGCGGGCTTCGGGTCGGCGCCGGCCGGGGGCTTCGTACCCGCGGCGGTGCCGCCGGTGGTGCCGCCGGTGGTGCCGGGCGTCGTCGTCGCCCCTCCGCCGTTCGGCTTGTTGCCGTTCGTCGGGGTCTCCTGTCCCTTCTCCTTCAGCAGCGCGTAGGCCGTCACACCGCCCACGAGGCCGAAGGCGAGCACGGCGGCGAGCGCGACGAGGAGCCCTCGGCCACCCCGGTTCCGCGCGGGAGCGGACGGTTGCCCGCCCGGGACGCCGAGGTGCTGGTACGGCGTGGGGACGGGCCCCTGCGTCGGCGCGTAGGCATGGGCGGGCGCCGCGTGGACCGGCGCCGTGTGCGGCCGGGGCGTGCCGTACGGTCCGGGCTGCGGGGGCGGCTGCTGGCCGGCGGGAGGTCCGTACGCGCCGGGCGGCGCTGCCGGCGGGGCCGGGGTGGCCGGCGCGGTGGGCGCGTAGGCCACGCCGGGGGCGGTGGGCGCGTGACCGACCGCCGGAGCGGGCGGACCCGACGGGGCGGTGGGCGGGTAGCCGGCCGCGGGGGCGGTCGTCGGGGGCGGCGGTGTCTGAGCGGGGGCGGGAGCCGCCGCCCGCGCCGTGATCTCGGCGGAGACGGGGCCCGGCAGCCAGTCCTCGGGCCGTCGGAGCACCGTCGCCGCGTTCGCCTCCTGGCAGAGCCGGATGACCTCGGCGAGCGTCGGCCTGGCCTCGGGGTCCTTCGCGAGGCAGCGGGTGACGAGCTCGCTCAGCCGCTCCGGCACGGCGCTGAGGTCCGGCTCCTCGTGCACGATGCGGTACAGCACGCCGTGCGAGGTGCCCTCGCCGAACGCCGGCGCCCCCGTCGCCGCGTAGGCCGCGACCTGCCCGAGCGCGAAGATGTCGGTCGCCGGGGTGACCTTGCGTCCCGCGGCCTGCTCGGGCGCCATGAACGACGGGGTGCCGATGGTGACGCCGCTGCCGGTGAGCGAGGTCGCGTCGGCGGCGTGGGCGATGCCGAAGTCGATGACGCGGGGACCGTCGGACGCGAGCAGCACGTTGGACGGCTTGAGGTCGCGGTGGACGATCCCGGCGCCGTGGATGACGTGCAGGGCCTCGGCCATGCCGGCGATGAGCAGCAGCACCGTCTCCACGGGCAGCGCTCCGTGGGCGACGACCGCGTCGGCGAGCGAGGGGCCCGGGACGTAGGCGGTGGCGAGCCAGGGCTGGGCGCCCTCGGGGTCGGCGTCGATCACGGGCGCGGTGAAGAGTCCCTGCACGCGCTGCGCGGAGCGCACCTCCTGGGCGAAGCGGCGGCGGAACTCCGCGTCCTCGCCGAACTCGGGGCGGATCAGCTTGATCGCCACGGGCCGGCCGCCGGGCGTGTACGAGAGGTACACCTTGCCCATGCCGCCTGCTCCCAGCTTGGCGGCGAGCCGGTAGCCGGCGACCGTGGTGGGGTCGTCCGCCGCCAGCGGTTGGAAGATCTCGCCGCTTCGACCCGGCTGCTGACCACTCATGTACGCATGTCTCCCCACGCTGACCTCTGTTGGTGCCGGAGGGCACCCTACCGTCGCGGGGGCCGCGTGGTGTACGCGTACGGCGTGGTGGTGGAGAGGGTGAGGAAGCCGAGGCGCTGGAGGATCGGGCGGCTGGTGTCGGCCGCGTCGACCTGGACGTATCGGTGGCCGCGTTCGGCCGCGATGCGGGTGCGGTGGGCGACGAGGGCGCGGTAGAGGCCGCGGCCCCGCCAGCTCTCGACGGTACCGCCGCCCCAGAGGCCGGCGAAGTCGGTGCCGGGGCAGAGTTCGAGGCGGGCGGCGCTGACGGGTTCGCCGGCGGCGAGGGCGACGACGGCGGTGACCGTGTCGGGGTCGGCCGCGAGGCGGTCGAGGAGCTGGCGGCCGATGTGGGCGCTGTCGGTGCCGAAGGCGCGTTCGTGGACCTCGACCACCTGGTGTACGCCGGTCTCGTCGGTGACGGCGCGGAGTTCGACGCCCTCGGGGAGCGGTACGTCGAGGGTCAGCGAGGCGGCTTCGGCGGCCATCAGGGTCTCGGGGTCCTCGGCGGCGAAGCCGGCGGCGAGAAGCCGGTCGCCGAGGTCGGCGGGGGTGTCGTGGGCGTACAGCTTCCACTCGAAGGACAGGCCCTCGGCGCGGTAGTGGTCGATCTGTCCGGCGATGGCCTCGTCGCAGGCGGACGCGTCGAGACCGGACCAGAGAACGCCGTTCCAGGCGTGGGCGGGGCCGGTCTGCCGGACGACGTCGCCGACGCGTTCGATCCGGCAGCCGGGCCCGTCGGGGCGGGCCTCGCGGCGGAGCTGGCGGTCGTACAGGTCGCGCAGGTGCTGGGGTTCCATGGGAGTCACTCCAGCACCTGGCGCGGGGCCGGGCAACGGGATTACCGGGCCGTGACGGGTCTTCCGGCATCATGCCGCAGCGGCGTGATCTGGTCGATGTCGTAGCGGATCCTGAGCCGTTCGACGGCCTGGTGGTCGACCTCGCCGCCGGAGCCGAGGATCTCCATGAGTTCCTCGAAGTACCGCTCGTGGTCGGGCGGCGGCGAGGCCTGGAAGAGCATGCGCACCGGTTCCCCGGTGGGGTTGGCGAAGGCGTGCGGGCAGCCGGGCGGCACCAGGATCAGGGTGCCGGGGGTCGCTCGGACGGCGCGCTGCCCGGTGGAGGACTCCCACTCCCGCCAGCTGTCCCTGGTGCGGACGAGCGGTTCGAAGGCGAGGACGTCGAGTTCGCCCTCCAGGACGTAGAAGAGTTCCTCGCTGTGCCCGTGGGCGTGGGCGCCGACGTCGAAGCCGGGCGGTACGACGACCTCGAACGTGGAGGCGGTGCGGGAGTGTTCGCCGGTCACCTTGAAGGTGACGTGCTGGGCCGCGGTGGTGAGGGTCTTCCCGTGGCCGGGCGGCACGATGAGGCCGCCGCCCGGTCCGATCGCCGTGGCTGTCATGGTGTGCGGGTTCCTCTCACCAGGTGACCGGGAGGGTCTCGGGGCCGCGGATGAGAGCCCCGCGCTGCCAGCGGAGCTCGTCCTCCGGGACCGCGAGCCGGAGGTCCGGGAAGCGGGTCCACAGGGAGGCGACGAGGATCTCCGACTCGATGCGGGCCAGGGCGGAGCCGGGGCAGTAGTGGGGTCCGTGGCCAAAGGCGACATGCGGGTTGTAGCCGCGGTCGAAGTCGAGCTTCTCCGGGTCGGGGAAGACGGCGGGGTCGCGGTTGGCGGTCAGGTAGGAGACGTAGACCGGGTCGCCGGCCGGGATGGTGACCCCACCGACCTCCACATCCTCCAGGGCGATCCGGGAGAGGCCGACGGCGTTGCGGTGCGGGATGTAGCGGAGGAGCTCGTCGACGGCCTGCGGCACCAGGGCGGGTTCGGCGCGCAGCCGGGCGAGGTGCTCGGGGTGGGTGAGCAGCGCGTACACCATGTTGGCGCTGTTGTTGCGGACGGCGTGGGCGCCGCCGATCTGGATGAGGACGGCGAGTCCGACGGCCTCGTGCTCGGTGAGGGTCTCGTCGTCGACGGCATCGGCGAGGACGGCGGCGAGGGTCTCCTTGCCGGTGCCGTGGTTGCGGCCGACGAGTTCGGTGAAGTAGCGGCCCATGTCGGCCTTGGCCTGCTCACTGGCCTCCCGGCCGGCCGCGGCGGAGATGATGGTGTCGGACCAGCGGGCCATCAGCGGCTGGTCCCCCTCGGGCACTCCCATGAGTTCGCTGACCATGGCGAGGGGGAACGGCCGGTTGACGAGTTCCATGAGGTCGGCGGGCGCGCCCTGCTCCTCGACCCGGTCCAGGAGCCGGTCCATGACGTCCTGGGCGTGGTCGCGCAGGGCGCGCAGGGCGCGGGCGCTGAAGGCGCGGGCGACGACGCGGCGCATCCGGGTGTGGTCCGGCGGGTCGGCGAAGCCGACGGCGCCTTCCATCGGGATGAAGTGGGGTGCGACGCGGGTGATGGAGCGGCCCCAGACGGCCTGGCGGCTGAAGCGCGGGTCCACGGAGACGAACTTGACGTCCTCGTAGCGGGTGACGAGCCAGGCGTGTCCCTCGCCGTGCGGCAGCCGGACCCGGGTGACGGGGTCCTCGTGGAGCAGCTTCGCGAGCAGCGGGTCGAAGTCGAGTCCGGTGAGGTCGGGCACGGCCCAGAAGTGGACCTGGGGGATGTCGGCGCCGGTGGCGGTGGTGGTGGTCACGGCGCCGTCCTCTCGGAGGCGGCGAGGGCGGAGCGGGGCGGGTGGGGCATGACGGTCACTTTCGTCCGGGCACGCGGGCGGGCCGCCGGCCGGAACCGGGGCGACGGGACCGAGGCCGGGCGGACCTCGGCTGTTCCACTCCTTCCCGCCGGGGAGGCGCTCACCGGCTCCCCGGCGGGAAAGACACCCCAAGGTGTGACGTGAGGCCCTCGGCCGGCCGTCAGGAGCTGCGGGGAATCTCCTTCCGCCCCCTTGCCAACCCCCGGGTGCTTCCGGTTTTACTGACCCGGAGCGGATCTACCGAATGATCGGTAGTCCGCTTTACGACCGTGGAGGAGTGGGCGCGATGACGGAACCGCTGGACAGCGGCGAACGGCTCGGACGCGAGGAGCTGGCGGCTCTCCAGCTGGAACGGCTGCGCGCGACCCTCCGCCACGCGTACGAGAACGTGGACTTCTACCGGCGCTCCTTCGACGCGGCGGGGGTGACCCCGGACGACTGCCGGTCGCTCGCGGACCTGATCCGTTTCCCCTTCACCACCAAGGCGGACCTGCGCGACGAGTACCCCTTCGGCATGTTCGCCGTCGGACAGGACCGGATCCGCCGTGTCCACGCCTCCAGCGGGACCACCGGCCGGCCCACGGTCGTCGGCTACACCGAGGGCGACCTCGACATGTGGGCGGACGTGGTGGCCCGCTCCCTGCGCGCCGCCGGGGCCCGCCCCGGACACAAGGTGCACGTGGCGTACGGATACGGCCTGTTCACCGGCGGACTCGGCGCGCACTACGGGGCGGAGCGGCTCGGGTGCACCGTGATCCCGGCCTCGGGGGGCATGACGGCCCGGCAGGTGCGGCTCATCCAGGACTTCCGGCCCGAGATCATCATGGTGACCCCCTCCTACATGCTCACGCTGCTCGACGAGTTCGAGCGGCAGGGGGTGGACCCGCGCTCGACCTCCCTGAAGGTGGGCGTCTTCGGCGCCGAGCCGTGGACGGAGGCGATGCGGAAGGAGATCGAGGAGGCGTTCGCGATCGACGCGGTCGACATATACGGCCTGTCGGAGGTGATCGGGCCCGGAGTGGCGCAGGAGTGCGTGGAGACCAAGGACGGGCTGCACATCTGGGAGGACCACTTCTACCCGGAGGTCGTGGACCCGTTCACGGGCGAGGTGCTGCCGGACGGGGAGGAGGGGGAGCTGGTCTTCACCTCGCTCACCAAGGAGGCCATGCCGGTGATCCGCTACCGGACCCGTGACCTGACCCGTCTGCTGCCGGGGACCGCGCGGGTGTTCCGGCGGATGGAGAAGGTCACCGGGCGCAGCGACGACATGATCATCCTGCGCGGGGTGAACCTCTTCCCCACCCAGATCGAGGAGATCGTGCTCCGCACTCCGGCCGTGGCCCCGCACTTCCAGCTCCGGCTGACCAGGGAGGGACGGCTCGACGTCCTGACCGTGCGGGCCGAGGCACGGGCGGGGGCGACGGGCGAGGAACGGACGGAGGCGGCCCGGGCGATCACGGCGGCGGTCAAGGACGGGATCGGGGTCTCGGTCGGGGTCGAGGTGGTCGATCCGGAGACGCTGGAGCGCTCGGTGGGCAAGATCAGGCGGATCGTGGACCTGAGGGAGGGCTAGGGAGTGTCTTGTCGATCGCGCCGGGCTCGCTCACCCCGCCCGATCGACAAGACACCCCCTAGGGCGTGTCCGTAAAGTTGGTGGCTCGTTGCTCTGTTCGTGGTGCGTCGACATGAACTGACGGATGAGTCGTGGGC